>NZ_JACYHE010000043.1 GCF_021696945.1 Streptomyces sp. JJ36 | reverse complement strand
GGTGTCCCGGGGCCGCGGATGCGCGTGGTGCGGCCCCCGGACTGCGCCCGGCCGGCCCGGTCCCGGCGCCCGGCCGGCCCGTCGGCGGCCCCGGGGACGCCGGGGCGGCCGGGGTCTCTCCTGCGTTCTGCTGGGGTGCGGTCATCGACGCGGGACCTCCCCGGGTCCGTGGGTTCCGTGCCCGTCCGCGGCCGGGAGGGGCACCGTGGGCTGCGGTCCGGCGCCCGGCCGGCCCGGCGGCGCGGGCTCCCGGAAACCGCCGGGTCCGGGCGGCGCGGCGACCACCGGCGGGCCCGCCGCGCCCGGGGCGGCCAGGGTCCCGTCCCCGGGCTCGCCGTCCGGCGCGGTCCCGCGGGACGGCACCGTCACCAGCGCGGCCGCGAGCGCCAGCAGCGCCAGTGCCTGTGCCGGATGCCCGAACGCCCCCTCGCCCGCGGCGATCCCGGGCCCGCCGGTGGCCGCGCCCACCGCCGCGGCGACGCCCGCACCGGCCATGGCCAGCAGCGCCAGCGGCACCAGCGCCCCCGGCCGGAACCGGGCCACCAGCGCGAGCACCGGCACCACCAGTGCGTACGGGCCGGCGATCAGCACCAGCACGGCGGTGAGCACCACGACCCCCAGCACCCAGCCGGGGCGTGGCACCGCGCTGCCGTCCGCCGGTTCGCCGGCGCCCAGCGGGCGGCCCGCACGGGGGCGCAGGAAGGCCAGGGCGAGCAGCACCACGATTCCGGCGCCGCCGGCGTAGAGGGAGGCGCGGTACCAGTTCGCGGGCTCGTACTCGAGCGTGATCACGCCGCTCGCGCCCTCCGGGACGAGGAAGCCCTGCTGCCAGCCGTCCAGCCGGAGCGGGGTCAGTTCCTCCCCGTCCAGCGTGGCGCGCCACCCCTCGTTGACGTTCTGGTACGTCTGGAGATACGCGGCGCCCGTGTCGGTACCGCCCTCGCCGACCCGCACCTCGCGGTGGTCGCCGTCCCAGTCCAGGGCGCGTACCGGCCGGTCGTCCCGGCCGGCGGCGGGGCGCCCGGGCTCCGCGGCGGACCCCCGGCCCAGCGTGACGCCGCTGAGCGCGAGCGGACCCGCGTTCCCGGCCTCGACGGTGTGCCGTCCGGCCGGCAGCTCCAGCACGCCGTCCTTCGCCTCGCCCGCGCACAGCTCGACCTCGACGGGGCGGCGCTCCGTCAGGTCGCGCACGGTGCCGGAGGCCTTGGTGGCGTGCAGGGTGCCGTCCACCGCGAGCGCCGGGCCCCGGCCGCAGGGCAGCTCGAACGTCCGGTCCGGGGCGGGCGCGGGCGCCCGCAGGTCGCTGAGCGCGGGCAGGTGCACCTCGCTGAGCCCGACGGGCAGTTGCAGGTGCCGCCCCGCGAACGGGTTGTGCACGGTGCGCTCCTCGGTCCCGGTGACGGTGATGTCGAGCGCATCCGTCTCGATCGGGTCGAAGCGCGCCCAGCCGTTCTCGTCGACGCCCACGGTGGCGGCGCCGTCCGGGGAGCTGATCCGCACCTCGGTCGGGCGGGCCGTGATGCCGCCGGCGCCGGCCAGCACCACCTCTCCGACCTTCCGTTTCTCCGGCCAGCGGAGCCGGATCGTGGGGTCGTCGCCCGCGATCCAGGCGGTGGTCAGGTCCTTGTCGACGAGGCTCCGCGGGCCGGTGGCGGTGGCCAGCCGGCTGGTGGAGGCGGCGGTGGCGGTGAGCCGGTCCCTGGAGCCGGGCGCGACCTCGTCGAGCAGGCGGTCCAGCTCCTCGCCCGCCACCGGGACGGCCCGCGCGGCGACGGTGTAGTCGGCGGCCTGCTCCGTGCGGAACCTGCGGTGCAGCCCGCGCTCGCCGGAGACCGGAAGCACGCCGCTGGGGTCGTCGGCCCGGTGCAGCGAGACCAGTTCGCCGCCTGCGCGGTGGCGGGTGCCGTCGGCGGGGAGCCGCAGCATCTTGGTGACCTGGACGTCCGGGACGGTGATCTCGGCGAAACCGGCGCCGGTGAGCCCGGCGGAGGCGCTCTCGGCGCCGGTGACGGTGAGCCGCAGCCACTCCGTGGTGCCGCGCGGCGCCTTGATGCGCTGCGGGCCGCCGTCCGGCTGGAGGGCGCTCTCCGCCGTGCCGCGCTCGGTCTCCACCCGCACGCGGGTGGGGACGGCGCGCACCTGGTCCCCGGGGAGCGGGGTGACCCGGAGGGAGCCGGGCACCTCGGTGGGCCCGTCGAAGGCGATCCGTATCCACTGGCCCACCGGCTCGGCCGGGGTGCCCTCGGCCCAGGCGGTGTCCGGGTCGCCGTCGAAGGCGTTCACCGGTTCGAACTGCGGCAGGTGGAACAGCCAGTTGCCGCTGCTGGAGGCCGTCACGGAGCGGGCGCCGCGCAGGGTCGCGGTGGTCTGGTGCCGTACGCCGTCCAGCGGCAGGATCTGCTTCGGCTCCTCGCCCGGGTCCTGGACGGCGTCCGGCGCGTTGCGCTGCCGGGGCCCGTACGTCGCGGAGGTGTTGTGGTTGACCAGCCCGAAGCGGGTGTCCGCCCGCCGCATCCCGTCGCCGCGCACCTGCACCGCCGGTGCCGGAAGGCCGGGGTGGGCGTCGCCGGTGAGCACCGCGGGCCGGCCCGCCACTCGCGGGTCGTCCCCCAGCGGCAGCAGCGCCTCCGGCCCGCCGCTGACGGCGACGGTCTCCGCGACCGGCTTCAGGGCCACCTCGCCGGGCGCGCGGCGGTCCACCGGCTCCCAGATGTCCACCGCACGCGGGCGGGGGAAGAGCGCGGCGACCTCCAGCGGCGTCCCCGGCGGGATGCGGCCGCCGGTCACCCGCGGGCCGAAGCTCTTCACCCGCTCGTATCCGGAGGCCTCCAGGGTCCGCCGGACCTGCTGCGGTGGTACGTAGCCGATCTGGTCCGGGTCCAGGTCGTTGCGTACCACCACATGGTGCAGCCCGGCGCGGGCCAGGTAGCCGGCCAGCCCGGGCACCGCCCCGCCGGAGGCCATGGCCCGTTCGACGGCGTCCAGCGCCCGCCGGTTGCCGGGGGTGCCGAACGGCACGTAGTCGCGCTGGGCCCAGGGGGATTCGGCCAGCACGTGCAGCGGGTCGTCGATGGGGGAGCCCCAGGTGTGGATGCCGTGCGCGGTGGCCGGGGTGACATAGGCACGTGTGTCCGGGGAGTGCTTCTTCAGCCAGCCCGCCGTCTTCTCCCAGTGCGCGGGCAGCCGGTCGAACGCTCCGGGCTGGAGGACGTCCCCGGTGAGGTAGGGGAGTGCGAGGCCGGGCAGCACCAGGGCCGCGGCGGCGGCCGGCAGCAGCCGCCGGGCACCGGGCCGGCGGGCGGCCTGCCGGCGGGCGCCCCCGCGGCGGGGCTCCGTCCTGCGGGAGGCCACGGCCGGCAGATGCGCCAGCCCGAACACCAGCGCCAGGGCGAGCCCCGGCTGGAACTTGTAGATGTTGCGGAACGGCCGCAGCCAGCCGTCCAGCCACTCCTGCACCGTCCCGGCGAAGGGACCGCCCAGCGCCCCCGCGTACCCGGCCAGCGTGATCCCGGCGACGGTCACTACGGTCAGCACCAGCCAGCGCCGCTCCGGCAGGTCGCGGCGGGCCAGCCCGGCCAGCCCCAGCGCGGCGGCCAGCGCACTGCCCAGGACGGCGAGCACCCCGGTGGCCATGGCCCACCCGGCGGGCAGCCACGCCTCGCCGTAGTAGAGGTACGCCGTCCAGTTGCCGGCGCCGCGCAGCAGCTCCGTGGCGGACATGGTGCCGGTGGTGGTGTCCGCCTGCTCCACGTACGGCATGAAGTCCTCGCCGTAGGTGCCGAGCAGCAGCAGCGGCACCACCCACCAGACGGTGGCCAGCAGCACGCCCGGCGTCCACCAGGCGAGCAGCGTGCGGCGGCGCCGCCCCGTGCGGGTCAGCAGGAACAGCCCGACGGGCAGCAGCGAGGCCAGGGTGGAGGCGGCGTTCACCCCACCCATGAACGGGATGAGCAGCGCGGAACGCGCGGCGGCGACCCGGGGGGAGGCGGTGGCCGAGGTGAGCGGGAGAAGCACCCAGGGCAGCAGGGCGCCGGGCAGCGCGGCCGCCGAGGTGGAGCCGACCACGATGGTGAAGACCGGCCAGAGCGCGTAGCAGACGGCGGCGAGCAGCCGGGACCGGCCGCTGCCGACGCCGAACCGCTCGGTGAGCCGCAGCGCGCCCCAGAAGGCGGTGCTCACCACTAGCGACAGCCACAGCCGCTCCGCCAGCCAGGTCGGGATCTGCGCCAGATCGGTCAGTGCGTAGTACGGCAGCATCGGGAAGGCGTAGCCGACGTACTGGTCGGCGATGCCGCCGAAGCCGGCCCGGTCCTGCCAGAGCCCGCCCAGGTCGGAGAGGAACCGCAGGGGGTCCGTCACCACGCCCAGCTTGGTGTCGAAGGTCGTCTTCCCCGGCGCCGCGGCCAGGAAGCAGACGAAGACCGCGGCCCAGAAGCCGAGGAGCACCCGCCTGCCGCGCGGGGCGTCCGCGCCGCCGGGCGCCGGCGGCCCGGTGCCGGGCTCGGGGCGGTCCGGCTCCGCGGGGGCCTGCGGGCTGCTGACGGTCGTGGTCATCGGGGGCACCGCCGGAGGATGAGGAGGAGGTTCCAGGTCGCGAACTCGCGCAGCCCGGGGACGCGGGTGACGGCGCCGGGCAGGAACGGCCAGTAGCGGGAGCGGGCGGAGAGGATCTCCACGTCGTCGCGGGCCCGCACCCGTCGCAGGGTGGGGCCGACGTGCAGGGCGAAGAGGTTCTCGCCGAGCGTGTGCTTGGCGTCCCGGCCGGTCCGCCGCCGGTACCGGTCCCGGGCGCGGCCCGCGCCGAGGTAGTGCCAGGGCGCGGTCTCGTGCCCGCCCCACGGCGAGTACCAGTTGGTGAAGGACACGTAGATCAGCCCGCCGGGGCGGGTCACCCGCACCATCTCGGAGAGGAAGGTCTGCGGGTCCGCGACGTGCTCCAGCACGTTCGAGGAGAAGCACACGTCGGCGGCGCCGTCGGCGAGCGGCAGCAGATAGCCGTCGGCGAGGACCGCGCCGTCCGGCCGGCGGCCGGACCCGCGCAGCTCGGCCGGGTCCGGCTCGAAGAGATAGGCCTGGGCGCCGCGGCGGCGGAACTCCTCGGTGAAGTGCCCGCTGCCGCCGCCGACGTCGACGACGGTGGCCCCGCGCAGCGGCACGTACCGCTCGACCTGCCGGGCCGCGTCGCGGGCGAGCAGCCGGTAGCACTGGTCGGGCTCGCGCGGTTCGCGCCGGAAGGCCCGGAACAGGGCCAGGGATCTGCGCAGTGAGGGGTCCCGCGGGAGCGCGTGCGGGCCCGTGTCCTGCGGGGTGGGGGTACGCATCGGGGGCACCGCCTTCCGGGTGTCCGTGGTCGTACGGCCGGGCGTGCGCGGCGGCCGGGATGGGTGAGCTGAGTGAGCGGGCCGCCCGGAGCGGCGGCCGGCCGGTGGGGCGAGGAGAGCGGGGAAGGAGGGGTCGGAGGAGGGGTCGGAGGGGCACGGACAGGGGCGACCCCGGCGGCGGGACGGGGCCCGGTCCCCGTGCCCGGGCGTCAGGCGGCCGGGACGGCTGCCGCGCGTGCGTACGCCTCCGCCGCGACGGCACGGAAGCTCCGTACGGTGTTCGCCCACCGGAAGCGGCGGGCCCGCAGCTCCGCGGCGCGGCCGAGCGCCTCCCGGCGCCGCGGCGAGAGGGCGACCGTGCACCAGTGCGCGGCGAAGGAGCTCTCGCCGCGGGCCAGCAGGCCCGTACGGCCGTCCTCCACGGAGTCGCGGAGCCCGGGGATGTCGAACCCGACGGCCGGGGTGCCGCGGGCGGCCGCCTCGGTGACCACCAGGCCCCAGCCCTCCACCATCGACGGGTGCAGCAGCAGCCACGCCCGGCAGAGCAGCCGGTGCTTCTCGGCCTCGCTGACATGCCCGGCGAAGGACACGTCCGGGCCCGCCATCGCCTCCAGCCGGGCGCGTTCCGGGCCGTCCCCCACGATGACCAGGCGGCCGCCGGTGACCGGGCGCACCCGCTCCCACAGGCGCAGCAGGAGATCGATCCGCTTGTACTCGACGAGCCGGCCCATGGCCAGGAAGAGCGGCTCGGGCGCCTCCGGGAGGAGGGGCCCGGGCTCCTCGACACCGTTGTGCACGACGCGGACGTCCTCCTCGGGCACGCCCAGCGCGGCGAGGGCCGCGGCGGTGGACCGGGAGACGGCGACCTTCAGGTTGCGGCGGTGGCTGCCGGCCAGGGCCCAGTGCTCCAGGCGGCGGCCCAGCCGGGCGGCGGGGGCGGGGTAGCGCATCTGCCACAGGTCCGTGTGCACGTGGTTGACCAGGCACAGGGTCGGGCCGCGGTGCCACAGTGGCGCCAGATAGGGCATGCCGTTGCACACCTCCACCAGCAGGTCGCAGTCGCCGACCTGGCGGGCGAGGGCGCGCCGGGCGCGGAGGAAGTGGTCCGCGTCGCCTCCGGCGGACACCACGCGGTAGTCGCGGTAGGCGGCCGGGCCGCCGCAGAGCAGGGTCACCTGGTGGCCGTGGTCGGTGAGGCCGTCGGCGATCCGGTCGACGAGGAGCTCGGAGCCTCCGGCGGCGGGGTTCCCGAGATCGCGCCGGGCCAGGAAGACGATCCGGCGGGGGAGGCCGGGCCCGGGCGGCTGCGTCCGCAGCCCGGCGGTGGGCGCGGCGCCCCGGTCGGGGAGGCCGGGGAGGCCGGCGGAGTCGGGCAGACCGGGAAGCGGTCTGCGGGAGCCGGTACGGGCGGGGGAGGGGGCCGCGGCCTCGGCGGCCGGGGACGGTGGCACGTGCTGGGGCATGGGTGCTCCAACTCGTCTCGGGATGCGGGGAGCGCGGGGGGAGGGGAGGGCCTTGCGCATGTCGCCTCGCGGTGGTGTGGGGGGGGTGAGGTGCTGGTCGGTGCGGGGACCGGCCGCCGGCCGGGCGGGTGTGGGGGCCCGGGGAGCGGTGGGTGCGCATCCGCCGTCATGCGGGGGAGCGGTGGTGCGGCAGAGCGGTGGTGCGGGGGAGCGGTGGTGCGAGAGGGACGGGAGGTGCGGCGGGTTCGGGGTTCCGGAGTGTGCCGGGCGGTGGGCCCGTAGGGGCGGGAACGGGCTGGTTTGCGCGGTGTCGGATCAGTCTGAGCGGCTTCCTGCGCTCGTGCTACTCACCGGTATGACAATTTCGGCGGACTACCGGCCGGACGTTTCATCATTCTGTGCGTGTCCGGGAGTGCCGCGTCGCGGCCGCCTGCCGCGCGCCGCCAGCACGGCCCCGGAGAGGGCGAGGGGTACGCCGGCGGCGGCGCCCGCCAGCGGGGCGGTCTCACCCACGAGCTGCAGCTTTCTGCCGTCCCGCGCCGCGAGCCGTACCTGTTCGCGCTGGGTGGCGTCGGTGAACTCCAGCTTGTCGCTCCGGAGCAGGGTGACGGCGTCCTTCTCACCGCCGGGGGCCCGCAGGGTCACCCGCGGGGCGATGCTCACCCGCAGCAGCCGTCCGGTGCGCTGGTCGACGACGAGATCGATGTCCTCGTTGGCGTACCACTCCTCGGCCTGCACCTGGCCCCGCTCCGGCTCGTCCACGAGCAGGCCCGGCACCTGCCGGTGGCCCACCCGCACGGGGTCGACGGAGCCCGAGAAGCGCAGGCCCTCGTGGCCCTTGACCCGCTCCCGGCCGGTGTGGCGGAGCGGGACGGTGTCTCCGAGCGTGCTGTCCCACCAGGTGTAACCGCGCTCCTCGACGTCGAAGGGGAACTTCAGGTAGGCCTCCCCGGCGAAGGGCGCCGGGGACTCCTCGCAGCAGTGCACCGGCCGGTTGGTCCTGGGGTCGGTGACCCAGCGTTCGGTGGTCCACTGGAAGGACTTGCGGGGGTCGTCCCGCTTGAGCGTGGTGGGGGTGTCGATGGTCTGTGACACGTCCCACACCGCGACGTCGTGCTTGTCGCTCTCGGCGACGTTCCCCAGCACCCGGCGGGTGACCGTCAGCTTCTCGCCCTTCCGGGTCTTCAGCGCCTGCTGGTCGAAGTAGCTCCCGGTGCCGGTGAGGACGGTGGTGGACTCGACGTCGATCGGCGTGCGCTTCGCCCGCGGCTCCACGTACCACGCCAGCAGCGGGGCCAGCACCAGCAGGAACACGCCCAGGCCCAGCAGGACGAGCGAGAGAGGGGAGGCGGAACGGCGCATGTCGGAACACCTTCCGAGGTGAGGTGACGCGGTGGGGGAGCGGTGCGCGTTCGGGAGGGCCGCTGTGGAGGCCCGGGTATGAGCCGGAAACGTAAGGGACGCCTTGACACCGAGTCAATGACTATTTGACACTCGAGTAACTTCCAGCGGGTGTAGCCCTGGGGCGGGCTGGTGCGCACTCACGAGAGAGGTTCGTCGCGCCATGCACAGACTCCTCGCAGCCGCCCTGACCTGCGTCGTCGCCGCCTCGCTCGCGGCCGGCACGGCGCTGGGGATCGTCGCCGCGCTGCATGCGACGCCCGAGCAGCCCAACGTCCCGCTGGTGCACTTCCACAGCTCGCCGCGCGAGGCCGGTGAGACCGGGCCCTCCCGGGAGCCGGACCCCTCCGGGAGCCCGGGGGCGCCCGGAAAGCCCGAGCCATCCGAGAAGACCGGATCGCCCGTGAGGAGTGGTTCGCCCGGTAGGGGTGGCGCGGCGGAGGAGCGGCCGTGACCGCGACCACCGTCGGCGCCGCCTGGCTGGACGTACCCGCGCTGCGGGTCCGGCGCTTCGCCGAACGTGCCCACGCCGAGGTGCCGGAACTCGCCGGAAAGATCCTCCGCGAGATCCGGCGCGAGCACCCGAAACTCTCCCTCACCCTCGACGACTCCGGGGAACCGAAGGCGCTGATCGGCATCCGCCGGGCGCTGGAGCACTTCATCGACCAGCTCACCGCCGGCGGGCACCCCGCCGCCCATCCGCCGCCACAGGTCTTCCAGGAGTTCGGCCGGGGCGAGGTGCTCGAGGGCCGCAGCCTCGACTCGCTGCAGGCCATGTACCGGCTGGGCATCCGGCTCGCCTGGCGGCGCTACTCCGAGATCGGCACCGAACTGGAGATCCCGCCACCCGCGATGTACGAGCTCGCGGACGCCGGCTTCGCCTACCTGGACCAGCTGGTGGCCGAGTCGGTGCGCGGCTACGCCGAGGCCGCCGCGCGGCGCGCGGGCGAACGGCTACGGCTCCAGCGGCGGCTGCTGGACCTGCTGCTCTCCGAGCACCACCGGCCGGGCGGTGAGCTCACCGAGCTGATCGCCGACCGCGCCGCCCGGATCGGCTGGACCGTGCCGCGCACGGTCGCCGTCGCGGTGCTGCTGCGGCCGTCCCGCTCGGCGGTGCCGCCCGCCGTCGGCGAGGAGGTGCTGCTCGACATGGAGTGCGAGCAGCCCCGCATGGTGGTGCCTGAACCCGGCGCGCCCGGCCGGGCCGACCTGCTCCGGCGGGCCACCGCCGGCTGGGCGGGGGCCATGGGGCCGCCGGTGCCGGTCACCGAGGCGGCGAAGTCGCTGAACTGGGCGGAGTCCGCCGTTGCGCTCATCGAGCGGGGACTGCTGCCCGGCGGCGAACTGCTGCCCTGCACCGAGCACACCGAGGCCCTGGTGCTGTTGCCGCCCGAGGAACTGATCGGCGATCTGACCCGGCGGCGGCTCGCCCCGCTGGACGGCTGCGGCCCCGCGCACGGCCGGCGGCTCGCCGAGACGCTGCTGGCGTGGCTGGAGACCCGGGGCGGCGCTCCGGAGGTCGCCACCCGGCTCGGCGTCCACCCGCAGACGGTGCGCTACCGGTTGCGGCAGATCCGCGAGCTGTGGGGCACGGAGATGGAACACCCCGACAGCCGGTTCGAGCTGGAACTGGTGCTCCGCACCATGCGGCTGCGTGGCGAACTGGGCTCCGGCGCACGCACCTGACTCGCCCACCCGCCTCCCCGGCCCCGAGGGCACGCCCGCGCACGACGTCGTACGCAGCGGCCTGCGCCTGCTGCCCGTACCTCCGTGTGAGGCTCCGTCAGGCGGGGCGCGGGGCGCGGGTCCGGGTCGATCTCCGCCAGGGCGCGGCGGCACAATTCTCCCAGCAGCGCATCCGGTTCGGCAGGCGCACCGCCGCGGAAACGGAACCTGCACGTGCCGCAGCAGTGACCGCCGCCCCGGCGGCGGACGAAGGGAGTCGCGGTGACCACGACCACCACCGCCCGAGCCATCGTGATCGACGCCCCAGGGGAACACCGGCTGGTCAGAGGAGTCCGCGCGGAGCCGGGACCCGGGGAGGCCCGGATCTCCGTGCACGCCGCGGGCATCTGTGCGAGCGACCGCGAGGTGTACGAGGGCACCCGCGAACCGGAGTACGTACGCTATCCCGTCACCCCGGGACACGAGTGGTCGGGCACGGTGGACGCGGTGGGGGAGGGGGTGGACCCGGGGCTGGTCGGTCGCAAGACCGTCGCCGAGGGCTTCCGCTCCTGCCAGTCCTGCGAGCGGTGCCGCGAGGGGCTGACCATGCTCTGCCGGGAGGGCTACGACGAGATCGGCTTCACCCGCCCCGGGGCCTTCGCGGACTCGCTGCTCGTGCCCGCGCGGCTGCTTCACCCCCTGCCCGACCACGCGGACCTGCGCGCCGCCGCCCTGCTCGAGCCGGCCGCCGTGGTCGCGGACGCGGTGCTCGCCGCCGAGCCGCGGCCCGGCGAGCGGGTCGCGGTCCTCGGGGCCGGAACCCTCGGGCTGCTGGCCGTCCAGCTCCTGGCCGCCTCCTCTCCCGCGGAGTTGCTGGTCGTCGACCCCCGGCTGCGCCGGGCCGAGCGGGCGCTGACCCTGGGGGCGACCCGGGCGCGTGCGCCCGAGGACGGCGACAGTGACCACTTCGACCTGGTGCTGGAGACCGCCGGGGCGCCCGGCACGGCACAGGACGCCTGCCGGATGGCGCGGCGCGGGGGACGGGTGGTGCTCACCGGGCTGTCCGGGCCCGCGGCGCGCGGCATCGACCCCGTCCGGCTGGTGACCGCCCGGCTCACCGTCCGTGCCGTCTTCGGCGCACCGCCCGCGGCCTGGTCTCATGCGGTGCGGGCACTGGCCACCGGCCTGCTCGATCCCGCGCCGCTGATCACGCACGAACTGCCGCTCACCCGCTTCGACGAGGCGATCGCGCTGGCCGCCAGCGCCGACCCGGACGTCGGCAAGGTGCTGCTCACCACGGGTCCGGACCCGGGGGCCGTCTGAGGCGGCCCCCGCAGACCGGCCGCACGGGCCTCGGACGCGGTGTGCCCGCCCCGCGGCGCGGGACGGGCACACGGGCCGTGCCGACGCGGGTCAGGCGACGTTCAGCGAGACGGCTATGTTCCCCCGGGTGGCCGAGGAATACGGGCAGACCTCGTGGGCCTTCTCCAGCAGTTCCTTGGCGGTGGCGGTGTCCACTGCCGGGATGCTCGCGGTCAGCTCGACCGTCAGCCCGAAGCCGCCCTCCGGGGTGGAGCCGATGCCGACCTCGGCGGTCACCGTGGAGCCGGAGACGTCCGCGTTCTCCCGCCGGGCGACGACGCCCAGCGCCCCCTGGAAGCAGGCGCTGTACCCGGCGGCGAAGAGCTGCTCCGGGTTGGTGCCCGCGCCACTGCCGCCCATCGCCTCCGGCGGGTTGACGACCACGTCGAGCCGGCCGTCGTCGGTGGCGACCCGGCCGTCGCGGCCGTTCTCGGCGGTGGCGACCGCGGTGTACTTGACGTCGATGGGCTGGATGGACATGAATCCTCCTGTTACGTCGCGTGGCACCGGGGGCTCGCGCCCAGGACCCCGGCGGTGCCGTTGCGAGACTATCCGCACTCCCCGGCGGGCCCGGCAGGCGGCCGGTGCGGTGTGGCACGGGTCATAGCGGCGGACCGCCGCGGGGCAGGGGCCGCTGCCGGTGTCAGCCGTCCAGGCGGACCACCATCTTGCCGGTGTTCTCCCCCTTGAGCAGGCCCAGGAAGGCGTCCGCGGCGTTCTCCACTCCGTCCACGACCGTCTCCCGGTAGGTCAGTTCACCGGAGCGGATCCAGGCGGACACCTCCTCGACGAACTGCGGCTGGAGCGCGGCGTGATCCCCCACCAGCATCCCCTCGAGCCGCAGCCGCTTGCCGATCACCAGGGCGAGGTTCCGGGGCGCCGCGGGCGGCTCCGTGGCGTTGTACTGGGCGATCATGCCGCAGATGGTCGCCCGCCCGTGCACGTTGAGCGAGGAGATGGCAGCCTCCAGGTGCTCGCCGCCGACGTTGTCGAAGTAGACGTCGATGCCGTCCGGCGCCGCCTCCTTCAACTGGGCCGCCACCGGGCCGTTCTTGTAGTTGAAGGCGGCGTCAAAGCCGTACTCCTCGGTGAGCATCCGGACCTTCTCGTCCGAGCCGGCGCTGCCGATCACCCGGGAGGCGCCCTTGATCCGGGCGATCTGGCCGACCTGGCTGCCCACGGCACCTGCCGCGCCGGACACGAAGACGGCGTCGCCGGCGCGGAAGGAGGCCACCTCCAGCAGTCCCGCGTAGGCCGTGAGACCGGGCATGCCCAGCACTCCCAGGTAGGTGCTGAGCGGGGCGGCGTCGGCGGAGACCACCGTCGCGTGCCGGGCGTCCAGCGTCGCGAACTCCCGCCAGCCCAGCCCGTGCAGCACGTGGTCGCCGGGCGCGAAGCCCTCAGCCCGGGAGGCCAGCACGACGCCGACGGCGCCGCCGTCCATCGGCTGGTCGAGCTGGAAGGGAGGGACATAGGACTTCACGTCGTTCATCCGCCCGCGCATGTACGGGTCGACGGAGAGGAAGAGGTTGCGCACGAGGAGCTCGCCCTCTCCGGGGGCGGCCACCGGAGCCTCCCGGAGGGCGAAGTTCTCCGGGGTCGGCCAGCCCTGCGGGCGGGCGACCAGGTGCCACTCGCGCCCGGTGGACGGGAGCGCGGCGGGCTGGGGGGAGGCGGGATCGGCGGGAACGGGCGGGGTCATGCGGTCCTCCAGATGCTTCAGATGCTGAAAGAACTGTGCACCTGAATATTTCAGGTTGTCAAGCAATCGGGTACGCTGCGTGCCATGGCCACCTCACCAGCGCCCCCCACCGGCGGGCCCGCCGACCCCCTCACCCGCGAGGTCGTCGATCTCATCGGCACCGTCGTGGCGCGGTATCACGAGGAGTACGAGCTCGCGGCCGCCGAGCACGCGCTGACCGGGGCCCAGGCGCGGGTGCTGGCGCTGCTCGCCCGCGAGCCGATGCCGATGCGCAAGGTGGCCGTGCGCCTGAAGTGCGAGCCGTCCAACGTCACGGGCATAGTCGACCGGCTGGAGGCCCGCGGTCTTGTCGAGCGGCGCCCGGACCCGGCGGACCGCAGGGTCAAGCTGGCGGCCGCCACCGCGTCGGGCCGCAGCACGGCGGAGGGCCTGCGGGGCTCGCTCGACTTCGCCCGCGAGCCGCTGGCCGGGCTCACCTCGCTGGAGCGCCGGCTCCTGCGGGACCTGCTGCGCCGGATGCTGGGCGAGAGCACGGCGGGCGGCAGTGCCCCGGACGCCGGCACCCCGGACGGCAGCGCCCCGGGTGAGCCGCCCGGCGACGCTGCGCACCGCGGCGCCGGGTGACGGCGCCGGCGCGCGGCGTCAGGGTGCCGTGATCCGGCGGTAGGCCAGTTCCGCGAGTTCCCGCTGCCCCTCCCGGCTCGGGTGGAACCAGTCCCACCGGCTCAACTCCTCCTCGGTGAACCGGAAGCCGAAGACCGCGCCGCCGTCGTAGCGGCACTTCTCGTCCGTGGCGCAGACCTCTTCCAGTACCCGGTTGTACGCAAGGACCCGCGTGTGCACCAGGGAGCGCCGCTGCGTCGCGGCCCGGCCCGTCGCCTGCGGGTCGCGCAGCATGGACTGGCAGATGCCCAGGTCCCAGATGCGCCGGCCCAGCGGGTTCTTCCGGCCCTCGGACCACAGCCGCCGGAGGTTCGGCACGCTCGCCACGTACACCTGTGTCCCGGGCGCCTCCCGGCGCAGCACGCGCAGGGCCCGGCGGAGCTGGGCGCGGAAGTCGGCCACCGGAGTCATCGCGTCGACCGTCGGGCGGCAGGCGTCGTTACCGCCGGCCATGACCGTGACCAGCTCCGGAGCCTTTCGGGCCGCGCGTTCCATCTGGTCCGGCAGGTCCGCCATGAGCGCCCCGCTCTCCGCGAAGTTCCAGCTCCGCTTCGCGGGGTCGTCGAGCAGCCGTGCGGCCAGACTGTCGATCTCCGGATCGGTGCCCGTCGCCCAGGAGGCGCCGGGGCAGTCGGCCAGCAGCGAACAGGCGTCGAAGGCGCGGGTGATCGAGTCGCCGACCGCGGCGAGCGAGTCCGGGCTGCGGTCCCAGGAGGGCGTGGGGGACGGGCGCGCCGGCGCCTCAGCCCGGTGGGCGTCCGGGGGTGGTCCCGCGTCCGGGGCCTCGTCCCCGCAGGCGGCGAACCCCACTCCCGCCAGGATCGGCAGCAGCAGGGCCCCGGCGACGACGGTGCGGATCCGGGCGCGCGACGGCGTGCGGCGGGGCGGTGGCGCGCTCGCTGCCGCCTCCGCGTCGTCGTCTCGCATCCCTGCTCCCCACGATTCCGGGTTTCATCCGACGGTACGTCACTCGCCGCCCGGCGTGGCGCGGTAGCTTTCTCCCAGGGCGGTGGACCTGCGCGGCCCGGGTGACGGTGGAAAATCACACGACGTCACCCAGTGTCCCTTTCGGGGATAATTGCCCGCAATGGTGTTTACTGTTCGTCACCTCGGGAGCTCGTAGGGAAGTGACCGATGGTGCAGAATGTCAGGCGCTGATCCGGCGCATGACCGGTAGGTAGTCGAGGCCGCTGGGGAAGGCGCACCTCGAACCGCACTGGAGGTCCCGGTGACGACACGTGGAGTTCTGTTCGTGCACTCCGCGCCCCGCGCGCTGTGCCCGCACGTCGAGTGGGCCGTGGCTGGAGTCCTCGGCAGCCGCGTGGCCCTCGACTGGATCAGACAGCCCGCCTCCCCCGGCACCTGGCGCTCGGAGTTCTCCTGGCAGGGCGATCCCGGCACCGCCTCCAAGCTGGCCTCCTCGCTGCGCGGCTGGCACCTGCTGCGCTTCGAGGTGACCGCCGAGCCGTGCGCCACGGCGGAGGGCGAGCGCTACAGCTCCACCCCCGAGCTCGGCATGTTCCACGCGGTCACCGGCATGCACGGGGACATTCTCATCCCCGAGGACCGGCTGCGGGCCGCCGTGGCCCGTGCGACCCGCGGGGAGAGCGAGCTGGAGGCGGAGATCGCCCGGCTGCTCGGCAAGCCCTGGGACGACGAACTGGAGCCCTTCCGCTACGCGGGCGAGGGCGCCCCCGTGCGCTGGCTGCACCAGGTGGTCTAGGGTCTGGCCGGCGCCTGCGCCGCCGCCCGGAGGGGCCGCCGCCGCCACGGTCGCCCGCCCGGTCCGCCACGCCGTGCCGCATCCTTGCCCTGGAGCGCGCTCCAGGCCGTACCGTGCCGCCATGTCACCCGAGAAGCTGTCAGTCGCCGTGCTGGGCACCGGAATCATGGGTTCCGCCATGGCCCGCAACCTCTGCCGTGCCGGGCTCGACGTCCGGGTCTGGAACCGTACCCGGGCCCGTGCCGAGCCGCTCGCCGCGGACGGGGCCCGGGTCGCCGGTACTCCCGCGGAGGCCGCCGACGGGGCCTCGGTGGTGCTCACCATGGTCCACGACGGGGCGGCGGCCCTGGAGAGCATGCGGGCCGCGACCCCGGCCCTGCGGCCCGGCGCGGTGTGGCTGCAGACCACCACCGCCGGCCCGGAGGAGGCGGGGACCTTCGTGGCCCTCGCCGAGGAGCACGGCCTGCGCTTCGTCGACGCACCCGTGCTGGGCACCCGGGAGCCGGCCGAGCAGGGCACGCTGACCGTGCTCGCCGCCGGGCCGGAGGAGGCCCGTACGCCGCTGGAGCCCGTGCTGGACGCCGTGGCCGCGCGCACGGTGTGGGTGGGCGAACGCCCGGGCGAGGCCACCCGTCTCAAGCTGGTGTGCAACAGCTGGGTCCTCACGGTCACGCACGGTGTCGCGGAGGCGCTGGCGCTGGCCGAGGGCCTCGGCGTGGACCCGCAGCGCTTCCTGGACGCGGTCGCCGGGGGACCGCTGGACATGGGGTATCTGCGTGCGAAGTCCGAGGTGATCCGTTCGGGGCGGTTCGAGCCGAGCTTCGCCGTGGCGACGGCGGAGAAGGACGCCCGGCTGATCGTCGCCGCGGCCGGGGCGGCGGGCGTACGGATGGACCTGGCCGCCGCCGGGGCCGAGCGTTTCCGGCGGGCCGCGCGCCAGGGCCACGCCCACGAGGACATGGCGGCCTCGTACTTTGCCGGGTTCGCCGGGGCTGAACTGGCCGAAGAGGCCGAAGGGGCCGGTGGGGCGGGCGGTGCGGCGGACGGCGAGCAGGACGGCGGTGCAGCGGACCGGCGGCAGAGGGGCCCGGAGGGCGGGCAGCGGTAGCCGCCGCGGCTCCGGGACGCGCACAGCCGGAAGCACCGGCGAGGCCCGGGCCGCCGCAGCCTGCGCTGCGGCGGCCCGGGCCTGGTGCGGAGGCGTACCGTGCCTCGGCCGGACGCTTCGGTCAGACGGTGCGGAAGGCCAGCACCACGTTGTGACCGCCGAAGCCGAAGGAGTTGTTGAGCGCCACGATGCGGCCCTCGGGGAGCTTCCGCGGTGCACCCCGGACGATGTCGGCGTCCGCCTCCGGATCGAGGGTGGCGATGTTGATCGTCGGCGGCGCCTGCCGGTGGTGGAGCGCCTGGATGGCGGCCACCGTCTCGATGCCTCCGGCACCGCCGAGCAGGTGACCGGTCATCGACTTGGTGGCGGAGACCGCCATGTGGTCCACGTCCGTACCGAAGACCTTGCGCAGTGCCAGCAGCTCCGCGATGTCGCCCTGCGGCGTGGAGGTCGCGTGCGCGTTGACGTGCACGATCTCCTCGGCCTGCAGGTCGGTGCCGGCCATCAGGTTCTGCAGGGCGTGCGCGATGCCGTTCCCGCTGGGCTCCGGCTGGGTGATGTGGTGGCTGTCGGCCGAGATGCCCTGGCCCACGGCCTCCGCGTACACCCGGGCGCCGCGCCGGGCCGCGTGCTCGGCGGACTCCAGCACCAGCACCCCGGCGCCCTCGCCCAGCACGAACCCGTTCCGGTCGACGTCGAAGGGCCGCGAGGCGCCCGCCGGGTCCTCGTTGTTCTTCGACATCGCCATCATGTTGCCGAACGCGGCGATCGGCAGCGGGTGGATGGCCGCCTCCGTGCCGCCCGCGACGACGACGTCCGCCCGGCCGGTGCGGATCATCTCCACCGCGTACCCGATGGCCTCCGAGCCCGAGGCGCAGGCGCTGACCGGGGTGTGCACGCCCGCCCGGGCGTTGACCTCCAGCCCGACGTTCGCCGACGGGCTGTTCGGCATGAGCATCGGCACGGTGTGCGGCGACACCTTGCGGACGCCCTTCTCCCGCAGCACGTCGTACTGGTCGAGGAGCGTGGTGACGCCGCCGATGCCGGAGGCGATGACGGTGCCGAGCCGGTCCGGGTCGACGGCCGCCTCCTCTCCCGCCCGGGCGCTGAAGCCCGCGTCCTGCCAGGCCTCGCGGGCTGCGACCAGCGCGAACTGCGCCGAGCGGTCCATCTTGCGGGCCTGCGGACGGGGGATCAGCTCGGTGGGCTCCACCGCGACCGGCGCGGCGATGCGGACCGGCAGCTCGGCCGCCCAGTCCTGCTCCAGGAGGCGTACGCCGGAGCGACCGGCGACCAGGCCCTCCCAGGCCGAGGCACTGTCGCCACCCAGCGGTGTGGTTGCGCCGATACCGGTGACGACCACGGAGTGTTGGGTCGCGTTCATCGGGATTCTTTCTCCACGGTTGAGGGGTTCACGGTGCCGCGGTGGCGCCACCGCGGGGTGGCGACAGGCCGGCTCAGCTCTGGTGGTCCAGGATGTACTTCGTCGCGTCGCCGACGGTCTTCAGGTTCTTGACGTCGTCGTCCGGGATCTTCACGTCGAACCGCTCCTCGGCGGCGACGACCACCTCGACCATGGACAGCGAGTCCACGTCCAGGTCGTCGGTGAAGGACTTGTCCTCCTGGACGTCCTCGGTGGGGATCCCGGCGATCTCGTTGACGATCTCGGCGAGACCGGCGATGATCTCTTCCTTCGTGGCGGCCATCTGAGGCGCTCCTTCGGTGTCGTTCCGACTGCGGTGTGCAGTACGTGGTGCGGCGCGCGGGCCGCTGAGCAGGGCGGTCCGCGCACTGATCTTGTCAGGGGAGAGTAACGACCGTCGCGGCGTAGACCAGACCCGCCCCGAAACCGATCACGAGTGCGGTGTCGCCGCTCTTCGCCTGCCCGGTCGCCAGCAGCCGCTCCATGGCGAGCGGGATGGAGGCGGCCGAGGTGTTGCCGGTGGTCTCCACGTCCCGGGCGACCGTGACGTGCTCCGGCAGCTTGAGGGTCTTCACCATCGAGTCGACGATCCGCATGTTGGCCTGGTGCGGGATGAAGACGTCCAGGTCCTCCGCCGGCACGCCGGCCGCGTCCAGGGCCTGCTGGGCGACCTTGGCCATCTCGAAGACGGCCCAGCGGAAGACGGTCTGGCCCTCCTGGCGGATCGCCGGGAACTTCTCCACCGGGTGGTCGCGGTAGTGGTCCCACGCCACCGTCTGGGAGATGACGTCCGCCTTGTCGCCCTCCGAGCCCCACACCACGGGGCCGATGCCCGGCTCGTCGGCGGGACCGACGATGACGGCGCCGGCACCGTCGCCGAAGAGGAAGGCGGTGGACCGGTCGGTGAGGTCCGTCAGATCGGAGAGCCGCTCCGCGCCGACGACGAGCACGTGCTCCGCGCTGCCGTCGACGATCATGCCCTTGGCGAGCGCGAGCCCGTAGCCGAAGCCCGCACAGCCGGCGTTGATGTCGAAGGCCGCGGCCTTCCCCGCCCCCAGCCGGTGGGTGATCTCGGTCGCGACCGAGGGGGTCTGCTTGAAGTGGGAGACCGTCGAGATCACCACCGCGTCGATGTCCGCCGCCGTGATCCCGGCATCGGCGACCGCCTTGCCGGCGGCCTCCAGCGTCATCTCGGTGACCGTCTCGTCGGGACCGGCCCAGTGCCGGGTCGAGATGCCGGAACGGGACCGGATCCACTCGTCGGAGGAGTCGATGTGCTGCAGGATCTCCTCGTTGGGCACCACCCGGGTCGGGCGGTAGCCGCCGACGCCGCGGATCCGGGCGTACGGTGCGCCCTTGGCGGGCCTGATCTTCGCGGTCATGCTCTCGAGGCTCCTATTCGGCCGTGGCGGCGTGCTCGGTGACGAGCGCGCGGGCCGCGTCGAGATCGTCGGGGGACTTCAGCGCCAGCGTCTGCACGCCGGGCAGGCCGCGCTTGGCCAGACCGGTCAGGGTCCCGCCGGGGCAGACCTCGATCAGCGCGGTGGCGCCGAGTTCCTGGAAGGTCTCCATGCACAGGTCCCAGCGGACGGGGTTGGCCACCTGGCCGACCAGGCGCTGGACGACCTCGTCGCCGGAGGCGACGACCTGGCCGTCCTTGTTGGAGACGTAGCGGATCGCCGGGTCCTCGGCGGCGACGTCGCGGACAGCGGCCTCGAGGGTGGTGACGGCCGGTGCCATGTGCTCGGTGTGGAAGGCGCCCGCGACCTTCAGCGGGATCACCCGGGCGCCCTCCGGGCGGTCCGCGGCCAGCGCCGCGAGCTGCTCGGCGGTGCCGGCGGCCACGATCTGCCCGCCGCCGTTGATGTTGGCCGGGGTGAGCCCCAGGCCCTTCAGGTGCGCGGTGACGGCCTCCGGCTCGCCGCCCAGCACCGCGGACATCCCGGTCTCGGCGACCGCGGCCGCCTCGGCCATCGCCCGGCCACGGGTCCGGACGAGGGACATCGCGGTCCCGGCCGGGAACACCCCGGCGGTCGCCGCGGCGGCCAGCTCGCCGACGCTGTGCCCGGCCGTCGCGCCGAGCACCCGCCCGGGCTCCAGACCGTCCAGCAGCGCCCCGGCCGAGACCAGGGCGGAGGCGACCAGCAGGGGCTGCGCGACGGCGGTGTCGCGGATCTCCTCCGCGCCCGCCTCGGTGCCGTAGTGCACGAGGTCGAGGTCGATGGCGTCCGACCACTCCCGGAGCCGGTCGGCGACGCCGGGGAGGTCGAGCCAGGGGTTCAGGAAGCCAGGCTTCTGCGCGCCTTGGCCGGGAGCGACGAGTACGAGCACTCTCTCACTCTCTCTTGTGTCAAGGGTCCCCGCCCGTGGGGACCGAGACGAAGAACGGTCGGGGGAATTGTGGTGCCCCGACAAAGCCGGGGTCCAGAACTACGGTTGCCGGTCCCCGTCGGCGAGCCGTCCGAGAATCAGCGCGATACGCAGCGTAAAGGCTGAGCGTACGTCGGAGGGGGACCAACCGGTGACATCTGTCACACGTCGCAGCCGGTAGCGGACGGTGTTGGGGTGAACGAAGAGCATCCGGGCGGCGCCCTCCAGGCTGCTCGCCTGCTCCAGATAGACGCTCAGTGTTTCCAGCAGCGCCGAGCCGGCGGCCTCCAACGGTCTGTAGATCTCCTCCACCAACAGCTCGCGTGCGGCAGGGTCTCCGGCCATCGCGCGCTCCGGCAGCAGGTCGTCCGCGAGCACCGGCCGCGGCGCGTCGGGCCAGGCCGGACAGGCCCGCAGGCCGGCGGCGGCCGCCTGTGCGGAGCGGGTCGCGGAGAGCAGGTCGCCCACCACCGGACCGGCCACCACCGGTCCCGGCGCATACGGTCCGATCAGCGACTTCGCGGTGCGCAGCGGGTCGTTCGACCCTCCGGCGATGACCACCAGCCGGCTGCCGAGCACCCCGGTGAGGACCTGGAGCTTGGCGTGTCGCGCGGCGCGCCGGATGGCCTCCACGGTCAGCTCGCTGTCCCCGTCGGGTGCCGTCCCGAGCACCACCGAGACGTGCTCCGGGGAGTTCCAGCCGAGCGCCGCGGCGCGGGAGACCGCGCCCTCGTCCGCCTCCCCGGAGAGCACCGCGTTCACCACCAGCGACTCCAGGCGTGCGTCCCAGGCGCCGCGCGCCTCCGCTGCCTGGGCGTACACCTGTGCGGTGGCGAAGGCGATCTCGCGGGCGTACACCAGCAGCGCCTCGCGCAGCACCGACTCGTCGCCCGGCGCAGCCACCTCGTCGATGGCGGCCTCGACGACCTCGATGGTGGTGCGCACCATCTCCACGGTCTGGCGCAGGGTGATCGCCCGGGTCAGTTCGCGCGGGGCGGTGCCGAAGACGTCGGTGCTGATCGCCTGTGGGGTCTCGGGATGCCGGAACCACTCGGTGAAGGCCGCGATGCCCGCCTGGGCCACCAGACCGATCCACGAGCGGTTCTCCGGCGGCATCGCGCGGTACCACGGCAACTGCTCGTCCATGCGCGCGATGGCGGCCGCGGCGAGCTTGCCGGAGGACTGCTCCAGCCGTCTCAGGGTGGCCGCGTGCGGATGCTCGGGGAGCCGCTCGGCCGGGGTGTCGGGCCGGCCGGCGGGGTCGGGCGTCGGTTCCGGGGGCGGGTCGGGCGTTCGTTCTGGCACGGCACCAGCCTGCCTCATGGGGTGCCGTCCTCGGGGCCGGGGGCGGCTACGGTGGGGCACATGCTTGAGGTACGGCGTGCGGCGGACCGGTACCGGGGCGGCGACGCGGCGGCCGGGATCGACACCCGGCACTCCTTCTCCTTCTCGGGCTTCTACGACCCGCAGAACGTCCGGTTCGGCCTGCTCGTCGCCTGCAACGAGGAGCGGCTGGCCCCCGGTGCGGGGTTCGGGATGCACCCGCACCGGGACGTGGAGATCGTGACCTGGGTGGTCGAGGGCGAGCTGGAGCACCGGGACTCCACCGGCCGCGCCACCCGGATCCGGCCGGGCGACCTCCAGCGGCTGGGCGCCGGGTCCGGCGTGCGGCACGTCGAGCGGAACGCGGGGGAGGAGCCGCTGCGGTTCCTCCAGATGTGGCTCGTCCCCGGGGTCTTCGGCGGCGCACCGGAGTACGAGGTGGTGCGCGGCATCGCGGACGGCACCCCCTTCGCGCTGCCGCGCACCGAGGCGGTGCTGCACGTACGGCGGCTGCCCGACGGCGGCCGCACCGCGGTGCCGGACGCCGCCTGGGTGCACGCCCAGGTCGTCCGCGGCACCGCCGAGATCGGCGGGACGCGGCTCGGCCCCGGCGACGCGGCGCGCGTGACCGGGGCCGAGGGGCTGGTCGCCGGGGCGCCGGACGGCCCCGCCGAGCTGCTGGTCTGGGAGATGCACGCCGAACCCGCGTACGGCTGAGCAGGGCCCTTGCCGAGCTGGGCGCTACGGCCGTGCGGAACCCTGCGGCCGCGCACGGGCCGCGCGCAGCGGGGCGGGGTCCGCCGTCAGTCCCGTCCGGCCGAGGTGAGTGACATGTCCGCGTAGCGGGTGCCCGTCACCCGGGCCGCGATCGGCTCCAGCAGCGCCAGCTCGTCCTCCGTAAGGGTGATTCTGGTGGCGGCGGTGTTCTCCTCCACCCGGCCCGGCCGCCGGGTGCCCGGGATGGGCACCACGGGCAGCCCGTGCACCGTCTGCCGCTGCTGCACCCAGGCCAGCGCGACCTGCCCCGGCGTGGCCCCGTGCGCCGCGGCGACGTCCCGCAGGGGCTCCAGCAGCCGGGCGTTCGCCGCGGCGTTGGCTCCGGTGAAGCGCGGCTGGTGCCGGCGGAAGTCGTCGTGCGTCAGTTCCTTGTCGGCGTCGGAGAAGGAGCCGGTGAGAAAGCCGCGGCCGAGCGGCGAGTAGGGCACGAAGGCGACCCCCAGTTCGCGCGCCGCGTCCACCGCGTTCTCCTCGACGTCCCGGCTGAAGACCGACCACTCCGACTGCAGTGCCGCGATCGGGTGCACGGCGTGCGCGGCGCGCAGCTCGCTGCCCGTCACCTCGCTCAGTCCCAGATGCCGGACCTTCCCTTCCCGCACCAGTTCGCCCATCGCGCCGACGGATTCCTCCAGCGGCACCTGCGGGTCCCGCCGGTGCATGTAGTACAGGTCGATCGTCTCGACGCCGAGCCGCCGCAGGCTCTGCTCCACACAGGTGCGCACGTAGGCGGCGTCGTTCCGCACCCCGCGTGCCAGGGGGTCGTCCGGGTCCAGCACGACGCCGAACTTGGTGGCGAGCACGATCTCGTCGCGGTGTGCACGGACGAAGGGGGCGAGGAACCGCTCGTTCTCCCCGCTGCCGTACATGTCCGCGGTGTCGTAGAGGGTGACGCCCAGCTCCAGGGCGCGTTCCAGGGTGGCCCGCGCCGCGTCGGCGTCCGTGGGGCCGTAGGCCATGCTCATGCCCATGCAGCCCAGTCCCTGGACGCCGACCTCCGGGCCGTCGCCGCCGAGCCGCGTGGTGCCGATCTGCTCCGTGGTCCGTCGCGCGTTCTGCTCCGTGCTCATCAGGTCAAGCCCCTTCCGGCGCTGTGCCGCGCCCGGCCGGTGCGGAGGCACGCTCTGCCTCCCCGTAGATGCTGATCTTGTAGTCGAGGACCGCGAGCGTCTCCTGGAGTTCGGCGATCCGCCGCCGCACGTCCCGGCGGGTCTCCTCCAGCAGCTCCCGCCGCGCGGCCACGGTGTGCCGGCCGGCCCGGACGAGTTCGGCGTACCGGACCATGTCCGCGACCGGCATCCCGGTCAGCCGCAGCTTGCCCACCAGGTTCAGCCAGTCCAGGTCCCGGTTGGTGAAGCGGCGCTGCCCGGTGTGCGAGCGGTCGACGTGCGGCATCAGACCGATGCGCTCGTACCAGCGGAGGGTGTGCGCGCTCAGGCCGGTGCAGGCGGCGACCTCGCTGATGGTGTAGTGGTCCTCTCCGTCGGGGCGGGGGTGCACGGCCTCACGGGTGGCGCAGCGGCCGGGCCGGTTCCCCTCCCCCGCCGGCTGGTTCTCCGTCACGGGCTCCATCACGGTCATAGTGGAACGCTACGGACTTCGAGTGCACTCCAGGCAAGCGCCGGGAGAGGAATCACGTGCCGTGGCCTCCCGGGACGTCGCCGTACGGTCCGGGCGGTCGCGCCCCGGCGGCGGCGGGCGCTCCCGGACGACCTAGGCTGGCGGACATGAGCGAGCAGAGCGTGCAGGGCGGGGCGCCGGGCGGCATGCGGGAGGCCCTGCGCAGGATCGAGGACTGGCCGGTGCCGCACGCGGCGGCGGGTGTGGTGCGGGCGGACGGCACCGTCGCCGGGACACACGGACCGGTCGGCCGCCGCTTCCCGCTCGCCTCCGTCACCAAGCCGCTGGCCGCCTACGCGGTGCTGGTCGCGGTGGAGGAGGGCGCGCTGGAGCTGGACGAGCCCGCCGGGCCGGAGGGCTCCACGGTACGGCACCTGCTGGCGCACGCGTCGGGACTCGCCTTCGACGAGGACCGGACCATGGCCGCTCCCGGCGACCGGCGGCTGTACTCGAACACCGGTTTCGACGCGCTGGCCGACCACCTCACCAAGGCCACCGAGATCCCCTTCGCGGAGTACCTGCGTGACGCCGTGCTGGCGCCCCTGGCGATGCGGGACACCGAGCTGGCCGGTTCGCCCGCGCACAGCGCCACCTCCACGGTCGACGACCTGGTGCGGTTCGCCACCGAGGTGCAGGCGCCGCGGCTCCTCGCGCCGTCCACCGTGGCGGAGGCCACCCGCGTCGTCTTCCCCGGGCTCAGGGGCGTGCTCCCGGGCTACGGCCACCAGGTGCCGAACGACTGGGGGCTCGGTTTCGAGATCCGGGACGGCAAGGAGCCGCACTGGACGGGCAGCCGGTCCTCCGCTCGCACCTTCGGGCACTTCGGGCAGTCCGGCACCTTCCTCTGGGTCGACCCGGAGGCGGGCGCGGCCTGCGTCGTGCTGACGGACCGCGCCTTCGGGCCCTGGGCGATCGAGGAGTGGCCGCCGTTCACGGACGCGGTGCTGGCGGCGCTCTGACGCCGGGGCGTGCGCCCGGGCCGGTGCCGGGCCCGGCGGGGCAGCCGTCCCGGCGCGTGCCGGGTGCGGCACCGCGGTGGCCGGGGTCAGAGCTCGGCCAGCAGCTCCGCCTTCTTGGCGGTGAACTCCTCGTCCGTGAGCAGGCCGGCCGCATGCAGTTCGCCGAGATGCCGGATGCGCTCGGCGATGTCCGCCGGGTCCCGGCGTGTGGGGCCCTCCGCGCGCCGCGCGATCCCCGGCCCGCCGGACACGGCCTCCAGCGCCGGAACGGGCTCGGCCGCCTGTACGGCGGCGAGCACCGAGGCGGCGAACGGCAATGATTCGTACACCAGCCCGTATCCCAGTCCGAAGACCACCGCTGCCGGGTCCTGGTCCGCGGCGATCCCCGACTCCCGCGTGCTGTCACCGTCCCGTCCCGCCCGGCACTCTCCATCCCGGGGCAGCAGCCGCAGATGGCCGTCGAAGACCTCGGGCGACCGCCATTCCACCCCGGCCAGCTCGCCCACGGAGAAGACCTGGTCCCCCGCCTTCCACTTGGCCGAGGACGCCCCCGTCCAGAACCACCGGAAGCGCACCGTGGTGCCGTCGAAGGCCGCCTTCCCGTCGTACGCCTTGAAGCTGAGCGGTGCGGCGGGCGCCGCCACCAGGTACGCCCCGGCGGGCTCGGACGCCTCGGGGCCGAGCGCCGCCCGCAGTTCGGTGGCGTAGTACTCGGCGAGGGTCTCGCGCTCGGCGGGGAGCACCAGGCGATACGGGTCGCTGCCCTCCTTGAGCTGGCCGGCGGCCGCCTCCAGCAGCGGGTCGGCGCCTTCCCGGGGCACGGCGCGCAGCACCACGGTGCCGCGCTTGCCGCCCGCCGTCAGCTCGACGTCCCGCAGCGCCTCGTACGGGATGTGCCGTTCCCCGAGCGCCTGCAGAAGCTTGGGCGTGCGCAGCCCCCGTTCGAAACGGATGCGTAGGGAGTCGGAGCCGAACTCCCAGGTGGAGTGGATGCCAGCCAGTACGTCCCCCATGTGGGCCATCGTATGCGGCGCTTGCATGCTCGTCCCCCTGTCGTGCTACGCGCGTCCGTCCGTCGTCGCGCACTCCGTGTCGCCCTCCGCGCAGAGGACGGTCCCCATCCGTCCCGCCCCCACCGCGGCGAGATTGTGCAGACTACGGGTCCCCGGCACGAAGTAGCCCGCGTGGCCGGCGGCGCCCTCGGCCGAGAGCCGGCGTGCGCCGAACCCGGCGGCCACCGGGTCGGCGCCGTGCCCCAGGCCTCCGAACTCCAGATGCGGCACGTCCGCGATCCAGTCGTCCCCGTCCCGCATCGCCCACACCCGGGCGTCGGTGCCCAGCTCGGTGACGTCGTCCGCGCGCATGCCGGGGCTGCCCGCCACGGCGATGTCCACCACCCGGCGCGGCAGGTCGTCGGCGGCCACCCCGCAGACCACGGAGCCGTAGCTGTGACAGACCAGGGTCACCCGGGACCGGCCCGGCAGCGCCCGTACGAAGCCGACCAGGCGCTCGGCGCCGGCCTCCGCCATGGGTACCGAGGCGGCGTCCACCCCGAGGCCCAGCGGGGCCGAGTAGTCCGCCCAGGCGATGGTCGCGGTCGGCTCCGCCGGGGCGGCCGCCCGCTGGGCGTTCTGCAGGGCGCCGGCCATGCCGGCGGGTGCGCTGTACGCACGGTCCTCCCGCTCGAAGGTGAGCAGCTCCGTGTCGACGCCGGGGACGACCACCGAGACCCGCCGTGCGTGCGCCAGATCGCCGAAGACCTCGGCGGCCCGCCCGTGCCCGCTCGGATCGAACGCCAGGATCTTGCGGTCCTCCGCGAGCAGGGCGGAGAGGCGCTTCATCCGCCGGGCCGCGTGCTTCCGCCCCGCCTCGGTGAGGCGGTCGCTGCGCATGCGCCGCCGCTCGGTCCTCCGTGCCTCGGCGAGGGCCAGCCGGTTGGCGCGGTACCGGAGCTGCACCGGGGCGCCGCCCAGATTGCCCACGACCAGGGGGTGGCGGGCCGCCAGCCGGTGCCGCTGGGCCGGGGAGAGCGAGGAGAAGAAGCCGGCGACGGCCTGCGGGGGCGCGTCCGTCCCGGGCAGTGCGCGGCCCGCGATCCGGCCGTCCGCCTCCCAGGCCTGCACCGCCGCCTCGAACGGGCCCGGTGCTCCGTCCTGCTTGACCGCCGTCCAGCCGGTGGTGGCCAGCAGCACGAACGCCACCGCCAGCGTCAGCAGCGCGCGCCAGGCGGTGGAGCCCTGCGCCTCGGAGGCGGACACGCCCGGGGCGGGCAGGGAGGGACGGAGTGCGGAGAAGGAAGTCACCAAGGCGACACCCTAGGAGAAGCCTTCGCCGGCGCACACACGCCGTGAGTCATCTCACGTTTCGAGCAGCTGATCAGCGAAGCCGGGGTGGGGGCCCGGAAGGCCCGGCGCTTCGGGGCGCCGGGGGCGTCCGGACGGCCGCCGCCCGGGCCGCGGGACGGCGAAGTTCACCCGCCCGGGTGGCTGGTGGAGCGGCTCCAGTCGTCGCTCAGCACCGGCCCCATCAGGTCGAGATAGGTCTCCATCCAGCGCCGGGCGGCATCGACGGTGACGTCCTGGCCCTCGCCCCACTGCCGGCCGGCGGCACGCATCACCCCGGAGAAGGCCGCGGTCAGCACCCGGGGACGCGGGTCGTCCGTGGGCAGACCCTCGCGCCGGGCGAAGACGGCGGCCAGCCGGTCCTCCATGTCGGTGGAACGCCGCAGGTGGACCGCTACCAGCGCCGGTGTGGTCTCGATGACGTGCCACATGCGCATGTGCACGGAGATCGGCACGACCTCCTGGATCGACTCGCCGAGGCTCTCCCAGGTGGTGTCCAGGGCGTTGCGCAGGGCACGCATGGGGGACTCGCCGGCGGGGCGGGCGCAGACGGCGTCGTAGAACGCGGACTCCGTCTCGTCCTGCAACGCGAAGGCGACGTCCTCCTTGCTGGAGAAGTAGCGGAAGAAGGTGCGCTGCGAGACGTCGACGGCCTCGGTGATCTGGTCGACCGTGGTGTGCTCGTACCCCTGCGCCACGAAGAGTTCGTGCGCCATCCGGATCAGGGCGTCCCGGGTCCGCTGCTTCTTGCGCTCCCGCAGTCCGGTCACTTCCGGCACCTCCCTCGTCCCTGCTCACCGGGCCCGGCCACGCTGCCGCTCTCCGGGCGTGGGCGTGCCGCTCTCCGCGGCGTCCTCCGTGGCATTCCGCGTGGACCTCCGCGGCGCCGCGCTCACCCTACTGCGAGGTGAGAGGCGGTCCCGGCATCGGTGAGCTTGATGACAGCCTCCGACTCCTGCATTCATTTCTCAAGTGTCAGAGGCTGACATTAGCCTGGCGGGCATGCGCGCACACACCCCAACCACCCGGCCGGGCCACGCGGAGCAGTCACCCGGGCCGGAGCCCCGAAGCCGCAGGGGAGTGCGGGGCCATCCCTGGCTCACCCTGCTCACCGTCGCCCTCGGCGTCACCATGGTCGCTCTGGACGGCACCATCGTCGCCATCGCCAACCCCGCGATCCAGCGCGACCTGGGCGCGTCCCTGGCGGACGTGCAGTGGATCACCAACGGCTATCTGCTCGCCCTGGCGGTCTCCCTGATCACCGCCGGCAAGCTGGGGGACCGGTTCGGCCACCGCCAGACCTTCCTGGCCGGCGTCGTCGGATTCGCCGCCGCCTCCGCGGCCATCGCGCTGGCCGGAAGCGTGTCCCTGGTGATCCTCTTCCGGGTGGTGCAGGGCCTGTGCGGGGCGCTGCTGATGCCCGCGGCGCTCGGGCTGCTGCGGGCCTCGTTCCCCGCCGGGCGGCTGAACGCCGCCATCGGGATCTGGGGCGCGGTGATCGGCGCCTCCACCGCCGCCGGCCCCATCGTGGGCGGCCTGCTGGTGGAGCATGTGAGCTGGGAATCCGTCTTCTACATCAACGTCCCGGTGGGCCTGGTCGCCCTCGGGACGGGCCTGGTCCTGCTGCTGGACCACCGTGCGGAGAAGGCCCCACGTTCCTTCGACCTCCCCGGCGTCGTGCTGCTCTCCGGCGCCATGTTCTGCCTGGTCTGGTCCCTCATCAAGGCCCCGGAGTGGAGCTGGGGCGACGGCCGCACGCTGGGCTTCCTCCTCCTCGCGGGGCTGGCCTTCGCCGCCTTCGCGCTGTGGGAGACCCGGGCCCGGGAGCCGCTGCTCCCACTCGGCATGTTCCGTTCGGTGCCGCTGTCGGCCGGCACGGTCCTCATGGTGCTGATGGCGTTCGGCTTCATGGGCGGGCTGTTCTTCGTCACCTTCTACCTGCAGAACGTGCACGGGATGAGCCCGGTGGAGAGCGGCCTGCACCTTCTGCCGCTGACGGCCATGATGATCGTCTCCTCGCCGCTCGCCGGCACCTTGATCACCCGCGTCGGCCCGCGCGGGCCTCTGGTCGGGGCCATGGTGCTGGCCGCCGTCGCGATGTTCGGGATGTCGACCCTGGACGCGGAGAGCGGCACGGCGGTGACCTCCCTCTGGTTCGCGCTCCTCGGCCTGGGACTCGCCCCGGTGATGGTGGGCGCCACGGAGGTCATCGTGGGCAACGCGCCGCTGGAGCACGCGGGCGTCGCCGGCGGCCTCCAGCAGTCGGCCATGCAGGTCGGCGGCAGTCTCGGTACGGCCGTGCTGGGCGCCGTCATGGCCTCCCGGGTGGACGCGGTGCTGCTGGAGAAGTGGGCAGGCACCCCGCTGCCGCCCCTCGGCGAGCAGCAGGCGGAGCGGCTGCGGAGCGCGGCGGAGGTCGGCGTCGCCCCGCCCGCTCCGGAGGGGACGCCGCCGCGGGTCGCGGAGGCGATGACGGAGGTGGTGCACGCCTCGTTCGTCTCCGGGATGGGGCTGGCGTTCACCGTCGCGGGCACCGTGGCGGTGCTGGCGGCGGGCGTGGCGGTCTTCACCCGGCGTGGGCGCCGGGACACCGGGTCCGCGGTGCACGTCTGAGGTGCCCGCTCCGCCCGGCGTGGGCGGGGGCCTCGCGGGGCTTCGGCGTCTGTCGGCCTTGTGCCGGCCTTGTGCCGGTCGTGGCGTCGGCGGGGCTGCGGCGGGGCTTCGGCGGGGCTTCGGCTTGGCTACGGCAGGAGGGGAGGGCGCGAGCCGGGGGCCCGGGAGCTGTGGACTACCGACGGGTTGTGGACAGCGCGGCCACCTGTACCGGTGAACTCGGCGACCAGGTCTTGGCAGGTGGGAGCGGGTGGCGACAGGGTTGATCACGAGCGGGACGGAGAGGCCGTCCCGCCTGACCCGGGGGAGTGATCACCATGCCTGGCTCCGCGTCCGCCGCCGTCCTGCCCGTTCCGGCTGCCGTCCCGTCCGGCACGGGCTCCGCCCCCCGGGGCGGTTCCCGTCCCGGGCCCGCGTCGCGCACCGGCTCCCGGAGCGGGAGCGGGACCGCCCGCCGCCTGCTGTCCGCCGGCGTCGTCGCCGGGGCGGCCCTCGCCCTGGCCGCCGGCGGTTCCGTGGCGGCCCCGTCCGGCGCCGCGGCCCAGCCGGTCGCCCCGGCGGCGGGGGACGGTCCCCGGCTCGGCGCCTGCGGTGCCGGGGTCCTCTGCTTCTGGGCGGATCCGGGCTTCTCCGGCAGACGGCTGACGTATGAGCTCGCGGGGACGGACATCGAGAGCTGCGTGCGGCTGCCCGCCGGCTTCACCGCGGACGCGTACGCCAACCGCACGGGACGCCCGGTCACGGCCTATCAGAGCGCGGAGTGCCGGGAGACCGGCGAGTTCCACACCCACCCCTCGGGGTCCTGGACACCGGAGTCGGCGTACCAGGTGCGGGCCTTCAAGATCTGGGAGCGCTGAGATGCCCCTCCTGCCCCGTGCCGCCGCGCGCCCCCGGCCCCTTGCCCGCCTCCGTGCGGCGTTACGGCCCCGGGCTCTCCGCGGGGACACCTCCTTGCGCCGGCGCCGCCCGCGCCGCGCCCGGCGTGGCCCGCAGCTCCGCCAGCTCGGCCCGCAGTTCACGGACCTCCGTGGTCAGGGCGGCCAGCGCCGCCGCGTGCCGCTCGCTCTCGGCATCCTCCCGCTCGACCCGGGCCACGAACCAGGCGGCGATGTTCGCCGTGACCACGCCCAGCAGCGCGATACCGGAGAGCATCAGCCCGATCGCCAGCAGGCGGCCCAGCGGTGTGGTCGGCGCGAGATCCCCGTAGCCGACCGTCGTCATGGTGGTGAAGGCCCACCACACGGCGTCCCCGAAGGTCCGGATGCTGCTGCCCGGCGCGTCCCGCTCCACCTCCAGCACGGCGAGCGAGCCGAAGACCAGCAGGCCGGCACAGGAGCCCGCGACATAGGTGGTGAGCCGCACCTGCGAGGCCATGCGGGCCCGCTGGCCGGCCAGCAGCAGTGCGGAGACCAGCCGGAGCAGCCGCAGTGGCTTCACCAGCGGCAGGGCCACGGCCACCAGGGCGAGCGGATGGCTGCGCACGAAACGCAGCCGGTGCGGCGCGAGGTAGAGGCGCACCCCGTAGTCCACGGCGAAGGCAGCCCAGACCACCCACTCCACGCTCAGGCACGCCAGGCGGCCCCCGTCGCCGATGCCGGGGCGCACGATCGGCAGGGCGTAGGCGACGGCGAAGAGCACCGACATGCCCAGCAGCGGCGCCTGGGTGTGCCGTTCCCAGCGGGCCTGGTTCTCCTCGCCGGGCTCGGGCGGCGTCGGGTATCCCATGCCGGGAATCGTAGAAGGGGCCCCGCCGGCCGGTCCGCGCCCCCGGCCGGTTCCCGCCCCGGTGGCTCGTCGCGGCCCGGGACGACGGCGGTGCCCGGCCCGGCCGGGCACCGCGCGGACGGGCCGGGCACCGCGCCCGGGACGTCAGGCGTCGCCGCCGGCCGCCCCCGGATCCGCCGCGGCCACGTCCAGAAGCTGGTAGCGGTCCAGCGCCTGCTTCAGCGCCGAGCGGTCGATCTTGCCCTCACGCGCCAGCTCGGTCAGCACGCCCAGGACGATCGACTCGGCATCGATGTGGAAGAAGCGCCGCGCGGCGCCGCGGGTGTCGGCGAAGCCGAAGCCGTCCGCGCCCAGCGACTGGTAGGTGCCGGGCACCCAGCGGGCGATCTGGTCCGGCACACTGCGCATCCAGTCCGAGACGGCCACCTTGGGCCCGTCGGTGTCCTGGAGCTTTCGCGTGACATAGGGGACGCCCTGCTCCTCCTCGGGGTGCAGCAGGTTGTGCTCCTCGACCGCCACCGCCTCCCGGCGCAGCTCGTTCCAGGACGTCGCCGACCAGACGTCCGCCCGGACGTCCCACTCCTCGGCGAGGATCCGCTGCGCCTCCAGCGCCCAGGGCATCGCCACCCCGGAGGCCAGGATGTGCGCGGCGTGTGTGCCCTGCTCGCCCTCCCGGTAGCGGTACAGGCCCTGGAGGATGCCCTCGACGTCGACGTTCTCCGGCTCCGTGGGCTGGTGGATCGGCTCGTTGTAGACGGTGAGGTAGTAGAAGACGTCCTCGCTGTTCTCGCCGTACATGCGGCGCAGCCCGTCCTTGACGATGTGCGCGATCTCGAAGGCGAAGGCCGGGTCGTAGGCGACGCAGGCCGGGTTGGTCGAGGCCAGGAGCTGGGAGTGCCCGTCCGCGTGCTGAAGGCCCTCGCCGGTCAGTGTCGTGCGCCCGGCGGTCGCGCCCAGCACGAAGCCGCGGGCGAGCTGGTCGGCCATCTGCCAGAACTGGTCGCCGGTGCGCTGGAAACCGAACATCGAGTAGAAGACATAGATCGGGATCAGTGGCTCGCCGTGCGTGGCGTATGCGGAGCCGGCCGCGATCAGCGAGGCGGTGCACCCCGCCTCCGAGATGCCGTCGTGCAGCATCTGCCCGTTCGGCGACTCCTTGTAGGCGAGCAGCAGCTCCCGGTCCACCGACTCGTACGTCTGGCCCAGCGGGTTGTAGATCTTTGCCGAGGGGAAGAAGGAGTCCATGCCGAAGGTGCGGTACTCGTCGGGGGCGATCAGCACGAAGCGCTTGCCGATCTCCTTGTCCCGCATCAGGTCCTTCAGCAGGCGCACGAAGGCCATCGTGGTCGCGATCTGCTGCTGGCCGGACCCCTTCTTGACCGCCGCATAGGTCCGGTCGTCCGGCTGCGGCAGCGGTGTGGCACGGACCACTCGGGTGGGCACGTAGCCCCCGCACTCCCGGCGGCGGTCGTGCATGTACTGGATCTCCTCGGACTCCCGGCCCGGGTGGTAGTAGGGCGGCAGGCCCGACTCCAGCTCCTTGTCCGGGATGGGCAGGTGGAGCCGGTCGCGGAAGTGCTTGAGGTCCTCCACGGTCAGCTTCTTCATCTGGTGTGTGGCGTTGCGGCCCTCGAAGTTCGGCCCGAGCGTCCAGCCCTTCACGGTCTGGGCCAGGATCACGGTGGGCTGTCCCTTGTGCTCCTTGGCCGCCTTGTACGCCGCGTACACCTTGCGGTGGTCGTGGCCGCCCCGCCCGAGGTGGAGGATCCGGTCGTCGGTCATGTCCTCGACCATCGCGCGGAGCCGCTGGTCCCCGCCGAAGAAGTGGTTGCGGATGTAGGCGCCGGACTCGGTCGCGTACGTCTGGAACTGACCGTCCGGGGTGGTGTTCAGCTTGTTCACCAGCACGCCGTCCCGGTCCTGGGCGAGCAGCGGGTCCCAGGAGCGGTCCCAGACGACCTTGATCACGTTCCAGCCGGCGCCGCGGAAGGCCGACTCCAGCTCCTGGATGATCTTCCCGTTGCCGCGCACCGGCCCGTCCAGCCGCTGGAGGTTGCAGTTGACCACGAAGGTCAGATTGTCCAGGCCCTCCCGGGCCGCGATGGAGAGCTGGCCCAACGACTCCGGCTCGTCCATCTCCCCGTCGCCGAGGAAGGCCCACACGTGCGAGTCGGAGGTGTCGGCGAGGCCGCGGGCCTCCATGTAGCGGTTCATCCGCGCCTGGTAGATGGCACCGATCGGGCCCAGTCCCATGGAGACGGTGGGGAACTCCCAGAAGTCCGGCATGGACCGCGGATGCGGATAACTCGACAGGCCGTTCGGATGGGTGGACTTCTCCTGGCGGAAGCCGTCGAGCTGCTGCTCGGTGAGCCGGTCCAGCAGAAAGGCCCGGGCATAGATGCCCGGGGAGGCGTGTCCCTGGAAGAAGACCTGGTCACCGCCCTTGCCGTCGTCCTTGCCGCGGAAGAAGTGGTTGAAGCCCACGTCGTACAGCGAGGCCGAGGAGGCGAAGGTCGCGATGTGGCCGCCCACCCCGATGCCGGGGCGCTGTGCGCGGGAGACCATCACGGCCGCGTTCCAGCGGGTGGCGTTGAGGATCTTCCGCTCGATCTCCTCGTTGCCGGGGAAGAAGGGCTCATCCCTGGTCGCGATGGTGTTGACGTAGTCCGTGCTGCGCATCTCCGGCACGGCCACGCGCTTCTCACGGGCGCGCTCGATGAGCCGGAGCATGAGGTAGCGGGCACGCTCCCGGCCTCGCTCGTCGACGGCCGCGTCGAGCGAGTCGAGCCATTCCTGGGTCTCCTCGGGATCGAAGTCCGGGACCTGGCTGGGCAGGCCGCCAATGATGATCGGGGTGCGATCGGATCCGGAAGCCACGCTTTTCCTTCACTGTTCGGTCTTGAGTACGGACGGTGTCGCGCGCCTCCATCGTGTACCGCTGCCGCGGATACGTCACCTCTACCGAGGGGTAACCGCCGGCCCTCGCGCAGCCCTGCACGGGCCCTGTGGCCGGGGCGGAGGGGTGCGGCCCGAATTTCCACCCTACGCCCGAAGGGCCCGGTGTGCCGCTGCCCCCTGGACGGCCTTCCGGGCGGCCACCTCACCGGCGGAAGGCTGTGGTGCGAAGCACCGGGGATCATGCATTGTGGGAGGAGACGTCAACGTTTGTGCGGGACAGAGGGCCGGGTACTTGCGCGATCCGTCCCGCCCGTGTGGACTACGGCCAGCGTCCCGCGCACGCGTGGGACGGTTCCCATACCGGACATGACAGGAGGCAATCCGTGAGCGCGACCGCGGACCACGCGGAGGAGCGGACCAACCCCGCCGCAAGGCTGGGTTTCCAGCCCGGGCAGGTGGTCCAGGAGCTCGGTTACGACGACGACGCCGAGCAGGCACTCCGTGAGGGAATCGAGGCCGTCACGGGCACGGAGCTCGTCGACGAGGACCATGACGACGTGGCCGACGCCGTGGTGCTGTGGTTCCGCGAGGAGGACGGCGATCTGACGGACGCGCTGGTGGACGCCACCATGATGATCGACGAGGGCGCGCCGGTCTGGCTGCTGACGCCCAAGACGGGGCGCCCCGGCTACGTCGAGGCGAGCGAGATCGGTGAGGCCGCGAAGACGGCAGGCCTCGCACAGACGAGCAATGTGAACGCGGGCAAGGACTGGACGGGCTCCCGCCTGGTCACGCCCAAGGCGGCGAAGTCCGGCAAGCGCTGAGCGCCGGCGGCGGCACGGGCTCCGGGGCGTACGCCCCGGGCGGCCCGCAACCGCCGTGCGTCCGGAGCCGGTGTCCCCGGCGGCCACGGCTGCCGGGGACACGTCGTTGTGGGCCCCCTGCGGTGCGTAGGCTGGGCGCGTCACCCACCGCGACCGAGGGGATGCGAATCCATGGAGGCTCTCGAGGCCGGCACGAAGGCCCCGGACTTCACTCTGAAGAACCAGCACGGCGAGGCGATCTCGCTGGCCGACTACAAGGGCCGCAAGAACGTGGTCCTGCTCTTCTACCCCTTCGCCTTCACGGGCGTGTGCACCGGAGAGCTCTGCGCCCTCCGTGACGAGCTGCCGACCTTCGTCAACGACGACGTGCAGCTCCTGGCGGTCTCCAACGACGCGCCCTTCTCGCTGCGGGTCTTCGCCGAGCAGGAGAATCTGGACTACCCGCTGCTCTCCGACTTCTGGCCGCACGGCGAGACCTCCCGGGCGTACGGCGTCTTCGACGAGGAGAAGGGCTGCGCGGTGCGCGGCACCTTCATCATCGACAAGGAGGGCGTGATCCGCTGGACCGTCGTGAACGGCCTGCCGGACGCCCGCGACCTGAACGACTACGCCAAGGCGCTGCAGTCCCTCTGATGTCCCCGGGCCGACCCGGTGAGAGCCGGGGAACCGCTCACTAGGATTCAGACGTTGATCCGTCGGGATCCGATACATCCGATACGACGGGGGCACGCAGTGCTCCTCACGAACAATTCTCAGGAGGACTCGTGGGAGTCAGCCTCAGCAAGGGCGGCAACGTCTCGCTGACCAAGGAAGCCCCCGGCCTGACCGCCGTGATCGTCGGTCTGGGCTGGGACGCCCGTACCACCACCGGAAGCGACTTCGACCTCGACGCCAGCGCCCTGCTGGCGAACGCCGAGGGCAAGGTCACCAACGACCAGAACTTCGTCTTCTTCAACAACCTCAAGAGCCCGGACGGCGCCGTCGAGCACACCGGCGACAACCTCACGGGCGAGGGCGAGGGCGACGACGAGGTCATCAAGGTGAACCTCGCGGGCGTTCCCGGCGACGTGGACAAGATCGTCTTCCCGGTCTCCATCTACGAGGCCGAGACCCGCCAGCAGAGCTTCGGCCAGGTCCGCAACGCCTACATCCGCGTGGTGAACCAGGCCGACAACAACGAGCTGGCCCGCTACGACCTGAGCGAGGACGCCTCGACCGAGACCGCCATGGTCTTCGGCGAGCTCTACCGGCACGGTTCGGAGTGGAAGTTCCGTGCCATCGGTCAGGGGTACGCCTCGGGCCTGCGCGGCATCGCGCAGGACTTCGGCGTCAACGTCTGACGCGTTCCGCTCGCGGAACGACCTGATCTCGGCAAAGGCGCGGCGCCGCACGCTTCCCGGTCGGTGAAGTGTGCGGCGCCGCGCCCGTCGGCACACTGGGCGCATCACATCGGGGAGAGGAAGAGAACATGGGCGTCACGCTCGCCAAGGGGGGCAACGTCTCCCTCAGCAAGGCCGCACCGAACCTGACCCGGGTCCAGATCGGTCTGGGCTGGAAGGCGCGCTCGACCACGGGGGCGGCCTTCGACCTGGACGCCAGCGCTCTGCTCTGCGGGGGCGGCCGGGTGCTCGGGGACGAGTACTTCGTCTTCTACAACAACCTCAAGAGCCCGGAGGGCTCGGTCGAGCACACCGGCGACGAGCTGGTGGGCGGCACGGGTGCCGGCGACGACGAGACGGTGCTGGTGGATCTCTCGCTGGTGCCCGGCCGGGTCGACGCCATCGTCTTTCCCGTGTCGATCTACGAGGCGGAGGCCCGGCACCAGACGTTCGGCCAGGTCACCGACGCGTACATCCGGGTCGTCAACGAGGACGACGGCCAGGAGCTGGCCCGCTACGACCTGACCGAGGACGCCTCCTCCGAGACGGCGATGATCTTCGGAGAGCTGTACCGGCACGGCGGGGAGTGGAAGTTCCGTGCAGTCGGTCAGGGGTACGCATCGGGACTCCGGGGCATCGCCCTAGACTTCGGGGTCAACGTTTCGTAAAGCGCGCCACAAGCGAGAAGAGATTGGGTAGCCAGTGGTTCTGAAAACCTTCGGCTGGTCCTTCGGCGTCACCGCCCTGGGCCTGGCCGCGGCCGCGTACTTCTGGGGGTGGGAGGGATTCGCCGTGGTGGCGATCCTCTCCGTCCTGGAGATCTCGTTGTCCTTCGACAACGCGGTGGTGAACGCCGGTGTCCTGAAGAAGATGAACGCCTTCTGGCAGAAGATCTTCCTGACCATCGGCATCCTGATCGCGGTCTTCGGAATGCGACTGGTCTTCCCGGTCGTCATCGTCGCCATCAGCGCCAAGGTCGGGCCGATCGAGGCGGTGCAGGTCGCACTCGACAACCCGGACCGCTACGAGCAGCTCGTCACGGACGCCCACCCGGCGATCGCCGCCTTCGGTGGCATGTTCCTGTTGATGATCTTCCTCAACTTCATCCTGGAGGAGCGGGAGCACAAGTGGATCCCCTGGATCGAGCGCCCGCTCGCCCGGCTCGGCCGGGTGGACATGCTGCCCGTGCTCATCGCCCTGGTCGTGCTGCTGGTCACGGCGATGACCTTCGCCACCCACGCCCACCAGTTCGGCGGTGAGCACGCGGACAAGAGCGGCACCGTGATGCTCTCCGGCATCGCCGGCCTCATCACCTATCTCCTCGTCGGCGGACTCTCCGGACACTTCGAGGACAAGATCGAGGAAGAGGAGGAGCGCGAGGAGGAGGCCGAGGAGGCGGCGCGCCGGGCGGGCAAGGACCCGAGTGTGGTCGGGCTGGCCGGCAAGGCCGCGTTCTTCATGTTCCTCTACCTGGAGGTGCTGGACGCGTCCTTCTCCTTCGACGGCGTCATCGGCGCCTTCGCCATCACCAACCACATCTTCTGGATGGCTCTGGGCCTGGGCATCGGCGCGATGTACGTCCGTTCTCTCACGGTCTACCTGGTCCGCCAGGGCACCCTCGACGACTACGTCTACCTGGAGCACGGCGCGCACTACGCGATCGGCGCCCTCGCGGCGATCCTGCTGATCACCATCCAGTACCAGATCCACGAGGTGATCACCGGTCTCATCGGTGTCGCCCTCATCGCGGCCTCCTTCTGGGCCTCCGTCCGGCGTAACCGCGCGCTGGAGTCCGGCGGCGGAGACGGCGGCGAGGGAGACACGGCAGCCAAACCGGAGGTCTCCTCCGGAGTCTGATCCGGAAGGGGATCGACCGATAACCGGCGTGTCAGCGCTGCCCGATTGCGGAACGCTCTCAGCGGGGCGGCGACGAGTCCCGACTCGTCGCCGCCCCGCCGTGGGACTGGTGGCGAGACGTGTGTGTGGGGGTGCGAGATGGTCTCCCTCTGGGAGAACTGGCGGCGGGGTCTGGGCAGAGGGCCGAAGTTCGACACCGTCGGCGGTCCGGCCACCTATGCCACGGAGCTGACCCGGCGCAACTCCTCGGTGTCCCTGACCCGGCAGGGCGCGGACACCGGCAGCATGCAGATCAACCTGTCCTGGCGGATGCGCAGTTCCGACCTGGAGGAGCGCTCACGCCGCGGCTCCCTGCGGCATCCCCTGCGCGCCTTCAAGCCCGAGGTGGTGCAGGCCCACACCCGGGGCGTGGTCAGCGTCGACCTCGACCTGGCGTGCATGTACGAACTCACCGACGGCACCCGCGGCGTCGTCCAGCCGCTGGGCAACTTCCTCGGCGACTTCAACGCCGCGCCGTACGTCAAGCTGACCGGCGACGACCGGTTCGGGGCTCCCTCGGGCGAGACGATGTACGTCAATCTCGACCACAAGGACGAGATCAGGCGGCTGCTCGTCTTCGTCTACATCTACGACAACACCCCGGCCTTCGACCGCGCCCAGGCCGTGGTCTCCGTCGTCCCGAGCAACGGCGCCCGGATCGAGGTCGGCCTCCACGAGCGTGCACCGCAGGCCCGCTCCTGCGCCGTGCTGCTGATCGAGCACGAGAAGAACGAGCTGGTGGTGCGCCGCGAGGCCCGCTACGTCTACGGCTTCCAGTCCGAACTGGACCGGCTCTACGGCTGGGGCCTCCAGTGGGGCCGGGCCACCAAGGCCGGCCGGATCTGAGCGGCACCCGGTCCCGCCCCGCCCGCGCACCGCGGCCGCGCCCCCCGGAAGACCGGCGTGATTCAGCCGCCCAGGAACTGCGGGCCCTGCGGCGGCAGGCCGTCACCCTCCGGAGCCGGGCCCCCGGCCGGGACCGGGGGCGGGGACGACGCGGTGTGCACCGGCTGCGGGTAGCCGTAGGCGGGCGGGGCCGCCGGCGGGTACTGCGGGAGCGTGTGCACCGGCTGGGTGGCCTGGTCGTCCGGCACCGAGAACGCGCCGGCCCCCGCGGGCTCCGGCTGTGGCTCCGGGCCCGGCGGCTCCGGTGCGGGCCCCGGCGGCACCGGCTCCGGTCCGGGCGGTACCGGCCCCGGTCCGGGCGGCGTGGGGTGGGGCTCGGGCTCCGGATGCGGCTCGGGGCGGGGTTCCGGTACCGGGGAGGGCTCGGGGAAGTCCGGCTCGGACGGCGGCTCGGGCACCGTCCCGGCGGGCGCACCGGCCCCCGCGGCACCGCTGCCGGCGGCCTCTCCGCCTTCCTCCACCGAGATCCCGAACTCGGTCGCCAGCCCGATCAGCCCGGTGTCGTACCCCTGGCCCAGGGCGCGGAACTTCCAGCCCTCACCACGGCGGTACAGCTCCCCGCAGAGCAGCGCCGTCTCCGCGCCGGTCTCCGGGACGATCTCGAAGACCGCCAGTGTCCCGCCCGCGACGTCGTGCAGCGTCAGCCGCAACCCCGTGACCTCGCTGAAGGTGCCGCCGTCGGCCGAGGCGGCGAGCAGCACCCGCGTCACCGAGGCGTCCAGCCCGGCCAGCTCCGCCTCCACGGCGTCCGTCAGGGCGCCGTCCGCGGCCTGCTGCTTGGAGCAGTGGCCGACCAGGCCGGACGGGTGCCGCGGCTGGTTGTAGAAGACGAAATCGTCGTCCGAGCGGACGCGGCCGTCCTCGCCCAGCAGCAGGGCCGAGGCGTCCACGTCCGGTACGCCGGACGGCCCCGGCGACCAGTGGAGCACGGCGCGCACGGCCGAGGCCTCCAGTGGAATGTTCGAGCCCTTCAGCATCGCGTGGGTCATGTCCTCAATCCTGCCTTCCGGCGGTTCGCGGGGACAATGCGGGGCGTGTGCGCGAGCCCGTACGTCTACCCGCAGGTAACCCGCAATTCACGGTCCGGGGGAACTTCCGCCCCCCTTTCGAACGTACGATGAGCGGCCGGAACTCGCCCCTCGGTGGGCGGGCCGGGGGCAGGTACGAACGGGGAGACGGGTCACACATGCGGCATTTCGCGCACCTCACGCCCGACGTCCGGCGCACGCTCTTCCACCGCGAACCCGCCGCATTCGGTCCGGAGTCCTCGCTCCGGACGCTCGGTGCGGCGCTCGGCGCGACGCTCTACAGCCCCGCCACCCGCCCGTATCTCGCCGCCGATGTGCGCAAGCAGGCCCGGCGCGGCGTGGTCTCCATGGTGCTCTGCCTGGAGGACTCCATCGGCGACTCGGACGTGGCCGCTGCCGAGGACAACCTGGTGCGGCAGTTCACCGAGCTCGCCGCGGCCCCCGGCCGCGGCGGCGCGGACCCCGGTGCGGGGCTGCCGCTGCTCTTCGTCCGGGTACGGCGCCCGGAGCAGATCCCCGACCTGGCGGCCCGGATGGGCGACGCGGGGCGGCTGCTCACCGGCTTCGTCCTGCCCAAGTTCACCGAGGAGAGCGGCGTGCCCTTCCTGGAGGCGCTCACCGCCGCCGAGGCGGCCACCGGGCGGCGGCTGCTGGCCATGCCGGTGCTGGAATCGCCCGAGCTGCTGCACCTGGAGTCCCGGGCAGGCACCCTCGCGGGCATCGCCCGCGCCGTGGACAAGTACCGCGACCGCGTGCTGGCCCTCCGCCTGGGGGTCACCGACTTCTGCTCCGCCTACGGACTGCGCCGCACACCCGAGATGACCGCGTACGACGTGCAACTCGTCGCCTCGGTCATCGGCGACGTGGTGAACGTGCTCGGCCGCGCCGACGGCACCGGCTTCACGGTGACCGGCCCGGTCTGGGAGTACTTCCGGCTGCAGGAACGCATGTTCAAGCCGCAGCTCCGCCGCAGCCCCTTCCTCAGCGGTCACGCCGAGCGGCTGCGCACCGCGCTCATCGAGCACGACATGGACGGGCTGCTGCGGGAGATCGAGCTGGACCGGGCCAACGGCCTGCTCGGCAAGACCTGCATCCATCCCTCGCACGTGGCGCCGGTGCACGCCCTCTCCGTCGTCTCGCACGAGGAGTTCAGCGACGCCTCGGACATCCTGCGGCCCGAGCGGAACGACGGAGGGGTGCTGCGTTCCTCGTACACCAACAAGATGAACGAGGTGAAGCCGCACCGCGCGTGGGCCGAACGCACCCTGCTGCGCGGCGAGGTCTTCGGCGTCGCACGGGAGGGCGTCGGGTTCGTGGACCTGCTGGCGGCGGGGCTGTCGTGAGCGCAGGGCGCCGGACGGGCGCGAGGACGGACGGGGACGCATGAGCGGACGAACGGCCGAGGGGACGGCGGACGGAGTGGAGCAGCACGTGGACGAGCGGCAGCGGGCGGACGGCACCGCATGGCCCGGCGCCTGGGTCACCCGGGAACTGGGCGTCGGACTGACCGGCGAGGCGCACGAGCTCCGGGGACTCCTCGGACTCGCCGTCCGCGACAACCCCCGGCGGGCGCATCTCCTCGTCTCCCGGGTGCTCGGCAAGCACGTGCCGCAGGACCCGCGGGTGGTGCACGACGCGGGCACCGGACTCGGCCGGCGCGTCCGCGCGCTCCTCGGCGAGGAGGCGCCCGGCGCCGTGGTGCTCGGCTACGCCGAGACCGCGACGGGTCTGGGCCACTGCGTGGCCGAGGGGCTGGGCGGGGTGCCCTACCTGCATTCGACGCGGCGCGAGGTGCGTTCCGTCGCGACGGCCGGCGCCTTCGAGGAGTCGCACAGCCACGCCACCGGGCATCTGCTGCTGCCCGAGGACCCGGAACTGCTCGCCGGCGACGGGCCGCTGGTCCTGGTCGACGACGAGTTCTCCACCGGCAACACCGTCCGCAACACCCTGCGCGGGCTGCACCGGAGCCACCCCCGGCAGCGGTACGTGGTGGTCGCGCTCGTCGACATGCGTTCCCCGGCGGACCGGGCCCGGCTGGAGAAGTGCGCCGCCGAGCTGGGCGCCCGTATCGACGTCGTCGCACTGGCCTCCGGCGGCGTACGGCTGCCGGAGGACGTGCTGGAGCGTGGCCGGGCGCTGGTGCGCCGTCACGAACCCGCCGCCCGCGCCGCCGAGTCGGCCGGTGCCGCCGGTACCGCCGCGGAGTGCGCCGGCGGGCAGGACGCACCCGGGCAGGAGCCGGCCGTGGACGACGCGGCCGGGACGGGTGCGCTCGGTACGGACCCGGACCGGGACGCTGCCGCCGTTCAACCGGCGGAGACGCACACGCCCCCGGACGCGCGGCCCGCCCGCGCCCCGCACCGCATCGCGCTGCCCTGGCCCGCAGGTCTCCCCGACGGCGGCCGGCACGGCTTCACCCCCGGCCACCAGGCCCGCCTCGACGCCGCGCTCCCGGAGCTGGCCGGCCGGCTCGCCGCAGCCCTCCGGGAGGCCGGGGCGCTGCCCGGCGCGGCCCTCCGGGACGGCCCGCCGCCCCCCGGCGGCGCCCCGGCGCCTACGCCCCGGCTGCTGGTACTCGGCTGCGAGGAACTGATGTACGTGCCGCTGCGCCTCGCCCGCGCACTCCAGGAGCAGCTCGGCGACACCGCACAGGTCCGCTTCTCCACCACCACCCGCTCGCCGGTGCTGCCCGTCGACGACCCCGGCTACGCCATCCGCACCCGGCTCACCTTCCCCGCACACGACGACCCCGCGGACGGCCCCGGCCCGCGCTACGCCTACAACGTCGCGCCCGGCACCGATCCGGACCGCCGCTTCGACGCCGTCCTCGTCGTCGCCGACTCCGCCGCCGACACCCCCGCGCTGCACGCCCCCGGCGGCCTGCTGGACCGGCTCGCCCCGCACACCGGCGCCGTGCTGCTGGCCACCGTCCCGTCCCACGTCCCGCTGCCCCGCCCGCTGCGCGGGCCCGCCTTCTCCTCCTACGGCCCCGACGAGGTCGGCTGGCTGCTCCAGGACCTCTCCGACGTACACCTGGAGGCCCCCACCGAGGAGCGCGAGGAGGCCATCCAGCGCGGCGGCGCCCACTACGCCGAGTCGCTCCCCGTCGAGTACCAGCCCGACGCCGCCTACCAGCGCCTCTTCCACAGCGCCCTGGACGCCTCGGCCGTACGCCTGGCCCGCGCCGTCGGCACCGTCACCGAGACCGTGCTCGCCGAGCGCGGCCACGGCGTCGTGCTGGCCTCGCTGGCCCGTGCCGGCACGCCCGTCGGGGTGCTGATGCGCCGCTGGGCCCGGCACCTGCACGGCCTGGACCTCCCGCACTACACCCTCTCCATCGTGCGGGGGCGCGGCATCGACACCACGGCCCTGCGCTACCTCGCCGCCCACCACGACCCCGCCGGCGTCGTCTTCGTCGACGGCTGGACCGGCAAGGGCGCCATCACCCGGGAACTGGCCGAGGCCCTCGCCCCCTGGCCCGCCTTCCACCCCGAGATCGCGGTCCTCGCCGACCCCGGCGGCTGCGTGCGGACCTACGGCACCCGCGAGGACTTCCTGATCCCCTCCGCCTGCCTCAACTCCACCGTCTCCGGACTGGTCTCCCGTACGGTGCTCCGCGCCGACCTGGTCGGCCCGCACGACTTCCACGGCGCCAAGTGCTACCGCGAGCTCGCCGCGGCCGACCTCTCCGCGCACTTCCTGGACACCGTCACCGCCCGCTTCGACGAGGTCCGCGCCGAGGCCGCCGCCGAGGCGACCGTCCTGCTCAGCGCGGACCGCACGCCCACCTGGGACGGGTGGCGGGCGGTCGAACGGATCAGCGAGGAGTACGGCATCGGCGACGTCAACCTGGTCAAGCCCGGCGTCGGGGAGACCACCCGGGTGATGCTCCGCCGCGTCCCCTGGCGCGTGCTGGCCCGCCGCGACGCCGGGCCCGAGCTGGACCACGTACGGCTCCTCGCCGAGCAGCGCGGCGTCCCCGTCGAGGAGACCGACGACCTCCCGTACCGCTGCGTCGGCCTCATCCATCCCCGCTACACCAGGGGCGCCACCGGCGCCGACGGAAAGGCAGCCCGGTGACCTCAGCAGCCCCCGCCCTCTTCGCCAGCGACCTCGACCGCACGCTGATCTACTCCGCCGCCGCCCTCGGCCTCACCGGGCCCGACCGGGAGGCGCCACGGCTGCTCTGCGTCGAGGTGTACGAGAGCCGGCCGCTCTCCTACCTCACCGAGACCGCCGCCGCGCTGCTCACCGAGGTCGCCGCGGACACGGTCTTCGTCCCCACCACCACCCGCACCCGGGAGCAGTACGGGCGCATCCGGCTCCCCGGGCCGCCCGCCCGCTACGCCGTCTGCGCCAACGGCGGCCACCTGCTGGTCGACGGCAAGTCCGACCCGGAGTGGCACGCGCGGGTGCGCCGCAGGCTGGCGGAGTGCGCGCCGCTGGACGAGGTGCGCGCCCGCCTCCGGGCCACCGCCGACCCGTCCTGGCTGCTCAAGGAGCGGGTCGCGGAGGAACTCTTCGCCTACCTCGTCGTCGACCGGGACCGGCTGCCCGACACCTGGGCCAAGGAGCTCGCCGACTGGGCCGCGCCACGCGGCTGGACCGTCTCCGTGCAGGGCCGCAAGGTGTACGCCGTCCCGCGGCCGCTCACCAAGAGCGCCGCCGTCGCCGAGATCGCGCGGCGCACCGGCAGCGAGCGGATCTGGGCCGCCGGGGACTCCCTGCTCGACGCCGACCTGCTGGACGCCGCCGGGCACGGCTGGCGCCCCGGCCACGGCGAGCTGGCGGACAGCGGCTGGGAGGCGCCCCACATCGTGGCGCTGCCCGAACGCGGGGCCGCGGCCGGGGAGCGCATCCTCGCCGAGGCCCGCGCCCGCGCGGCGGCCGGCGGCGCCTGAGCGGCGCTGCGCGACGACTGAGCGGCGCTGGGAACGGTGCCTGAGCGACGACTGAGTGACGTGGAGAGCGGCGCCGCCCTGACCCCGCTCTGAGCACGCCCGTGCTGACAGCGGCGCCTGAGCGACGGCCTGGGCGGTTGCCCGAGCGGTGCCTGGGCGGCTGAGAACGGCGCCCGAGCCGCCCTGAGCGGCGCCCGTGCTGACAGCGGCGCCGCGGGTCGTCAGCCGCAGCAGCCGCCCCCGCAGCACCCGCCACCGCCACCGGCCCCTCCCGGGGCCGGCGCGGCCCCGGCGCCCGGGGCGCTCGCCGCCCCGCCGACGGCGACCGTCGACAGCAGCTTCACCGTGTCCTGGTGCCCCTCGGGGCAGGGCGCGGGCGCTCCCGACTGCGCCATCGGCCGGCGCAGCTCGAAGGTGGCGCCGCACTCGCGGCAGCGGTACTCGTAGCGTGGCATGCCCGCAGCATAGCGCCGCGCGTTCCGTGGCCCGGCCGCCTGGCGGCTCACCGCCCGGCGGCCCGCTCCTGCCGGATCCGGTCGACGACGCCCTGCACGGTCTCCCGGACGGCGTCCAGCTCGGTCACGAAGTGCCAGTAGTCCGGATGCCGCCCCGAGAGCCCCTCGACCGCACGGTCCACCCGCTCCACGGAGCGGTCCAGCGGCCCGGCGTGCCGTGGGTCGGGGGTGCTGCGCCCGGCCATCGCCAGCCGCTGCGCGTCGCGGATCGCGAACCGCACCCGTTCCACCTCCGCGGTGTGGTCGAAGCTCACCTCGTTGAGCCGCTGGAGCCGGTCGCTCGCCGCCTTGACCGCCTCGTCCGTGGTGTTCAGCAGCGCCCGTACGGTCGACAGCAGCGCGGTGGCGTCGGCCCAGCGCTGCTCGTCCCGCGCCTTCTGCGCCTCGCGCAGCTTGTCCTCTGCCTGCCGCACCGTCCGTACGGCCTCCTCCGGGACCCCCTGCAGGTCCTCCCAGCAGGCGGCGCTGAACCGGCGCCGCAGCTCGCTCAGCACCGGCTCCACCTTCCCGGCCCGGGTGTGCAGGGCCTGGGCGCGGGTGCGCAGCGAGGAGAGCCGCTTGTCCGTCTCGGCGGCCCGCTCCGGCAGTCGCTCGGCCTCGCCGCGGACCGCCTCCGCCTCCCGTACGACCTGGTCGGCGCGGTGCAGCGTCTCCTGCACGCCGTGCCGCCCGGCGCCCTCGTTGAGCCGGGTCAGCTCGGGGGAGAGGGCTGCCAGCCGCGCCGCGAGATCGTCGGCGGTGAGCCCCGACGACCGTGCCGCGTCCAGCGCGTGCGTCGCCGCCAGCAGCGCCTGCCGTGCCCGCTCGACCGCCGGCGCCAGCCGCGCGAGCTGCGTTTCGGCCTTCTCCAGCAGCGGCCCGAGCCCCTGGGCGAACCGGTCCAGTTCCCCCTTCACCCGCTCCAGGTCCCCCCGGACCCGCTCCAGCTCGGCCCGGGCGCGCCCGGCGGTCTGCGCGTCCAGATCGTCCCGGTCCAGGTCGTGGGCGTCCACCACGGAGATGTACGCATGACTGACCTGGTCGATCCGGGTCCCGAACTCCGCGAAGTCGGCCGCCGCCCGGCGGCCCGCCGGGGAGTCGTCCACGGCGGTGATCGTCTCGATGGAGATCCGCAGGTCACGCTGGGCCGTGTCGAGCTCGTAGAAGGCGGCGGCTGCGGCGTCCTTCGCGGCCTGCGCGTCGGCACGCTTGCTCTCGGCACGGCCTCCGCCCCATCCCCACCTGCGGGTGCCGCCGCCGTTCATGCTCACAGAATCCTCTCCCCGTGCGCCGCAGCCACTCGACCGAAGGAACATTGTCCCACCAGGGCCTAACGAACACACGAGCCGTTCCGTCCCCGCGCCGCACCTTCCCGACCACCGCACGTACGGGCCGCGCGTCCGCGCCGCCCCCCTGTGGCCCCCGCCGCGATTGCGCCCGGACGAGGGCGACAGGGTAGTCTGTGGGCCCATCCTCATCCCGGGCGCATAGCTCAGCGGTAGAGCGCTGCCCTTACAAGGCAGATGTCACTGGTTCGATCCCAGTTGCGCCCACCAGCACCGAAGACCCCCGACCGATCACGGCCGGGGGTCTTTGACATCCAGGGCTGACATCAACGGCGACGGTCAGTCGCGGTCGGGGCGCCTCCTGAGCAGCCGGTCCATGTGGCTCACGGCCTCCCGCTGGGTGTCCTGTACGACATGCGCGTAGGTGTTCATCGTGATGGCGATCTGCGAGTGGCCCAGGATCTCCATCACCACCCGCGGCGGCACCCCTGCGGCCGTCAGCAGCGTCGCGCAGCCGTGCCGGGCGTCGTGCAGCCGGATCACCCGGAGCCCGGCGTTCGCGGCGACCCGGGTGAAGGACCGGTACAGGTTGCGCGGCTCGATCGGCCGGCCGGTGCGGGTGGTGAAGACGTGCCCCGACTCCTGCCAGTCCTGGCCGGCCCGCTCGCGCAACGCCGACTGCCTCAGCCGCTGACAGCGCAGGGGAGCGACGCACATCGCGGGAAGAGGGAGCGTCTGACGGCGGCGGCGCCCCTTCGGATCGTCCTCGTACAGCTCCCCACGGACCCGCTGCCGCTGCTTACGGACCCGGATCTCTCGCGCCTCCAGGTCGACGTCCTGCCAGCGCAGACCGACGATCTCACCCCGCCGGAAACCGAGGGCGATCGCCAGGACGAAGGCGCGTACAGCGCGTCACCGCGCGCAGCGGAAAGAAGGGTCAACGTCTCGTCCAGCGACCACGGCGACAGGTCGCGCGCGTCGACCTTCGGCGGCTCCACCAGCGTCACGACGTTCCTCGTGATCAGTTCCTCGCGGCAGGCAGCGGAGAGCGCCGACCGCAGGACCTTGTGCGACTCCCGCGCGGTGGCAGCAGTGGTCTGCTTCTCCAACCGAGCCAGGAAGCGCCGCACGTCGCCGACGGTCAGCGACTCCAGCCGCTTGGCCCCGAGCATGGGCACCAGGTAGAGCCGCACGTGTACGTCGTACTTGGCGGCGGTGGTCGGCTCGCGGCGAGGCTTGATGATGTGGTCGAGCCAGTAAGGAAGCCAGTCGGCGAGCTTGGCCGAACGGGTCGGCACCGGCACACCGGTGTCCACCTTGGCCAGAAGCTCACGGCGCTTGGCGTCGCAATCGGCCCAGGTCTTGCCGTAGGCGAACTTCCGGGCACGCGTGCCGTCCGGCTGGAGCACGTAGACGGCAGCCTGGAACCGCCCGTCCTTCCGGCGGGTGATGGTGCCACCATTTGGGTTGCGCTTGCGCTGACTGGCCATCAGGCAGCTTCCTCCAGTTCGTGGGCGATGAAGTCGCGAACGGCGCTCTCCGGGATGCGCCGGGACCGGCCAATGGTGAGCGAGGCGAGTCGGCGCGAGCGGATCAGGCCGTAGACCGTGGAGCGGCCGAGCTTGAGCCGTCGCATGACCTCCGGCACGGTCAGCAGTTCCTCAGTCGCGGTGGTCACTGGTTGTCCCCTCCCTGTGCGCGGAGGTCTTGCAGTTCTTCGCGTGCGGTGTCGCGGTTGAGTTGGAGGTCCCGTGCGATACCGGCGGCGAGGGCGGATTCGCCGGGGGTGTGGCCGTGCCCGGCGTACTGCCAGTCCGCGAGGACGAGGACGGTGTCCGGCTCGGTGTCGTCCAGGCCGAGGGCGGCGGCTTGCTCGGCGGCGCGGTAGTCGGCGCGTGCCTGGCGGAGTGCGCCGAGGGTGGTGGAGTAGCGGCGCGACTTGGTGGAGAAGTGGCCGCGGAAGCCGAGCATGTGTGCCCAGGCCCACAGCCGCCGGTCGGGGTAGACCGGGTCGAGGTCTTTGCAGGCCTCGATGAGGCGGCGGGTGTGCTCGGGCACGTCGTGCCGGTCGAGCTCGGCCATCTCCCCGATGCGCCGGTCCGGGGTGCCGGTGGTTTCGGCCGCTTTGGTGGCGTACTTGGCGACGTAGGAGGCCACGGCTTGCTCGGTCAGTTCCGAGCCGTCCCCGAACGCCTTCACGGGCCGCACGTCGAGCTGAGCGCCCCACCGCAGGGTGCGGGCGGGCTGGCCGTCGGCGGCGGGAACGGTGACCGAGGTGTAGCCGTGCCGGACGGCGGCGCGGATGGCGTCGTCCAGGAGGGTGAGCCGGGCCCAGGACGGCGGCGGGGAGGCGGGTCCGTCGGGCCCGTCGAGACGGATCACGGCGTGGAAGTGGATGGCGCCGCGCTTCTGGAACTCGGCGACCTTGCCGTAGGAGACCCGGCAGACCTCCCGCAGCTCCCGTTGGGTGATCCCGGCGCGGTGGGCGATCTCGCGGCGCAGCCGGGTGGTGAAGCGCTGCCAGAGCTGTCCGGCGTGGTTGTTGAACAGCACCGCCCCGGCGTAGTCGTAGCTGTCGGGGTCCAGCGGTGTGCCGAGGGCGGGGTCGTCGGTGGGGTGGCGGGTGCCGCAGCGGCAGCGGCCGGAGTCGGGGCGGTTGTGGACGGGGCCGAAGCTGGGGGCGGTGAGGGTGAGGAAGACGCGCGGGTGGTCCCGGACGGTGGCGGGGATGCTGCAGCGGTCGTCTCCGGCGAGGCCGACGCGGATGAGGTGCCAGGTGTCGGCGGCGTAGGTGCGGGCGCAGGCCGGGCAGCGGGAGGCCCGCCGGTTGCCGCAGGCGACGCGGAGGCGGCCGCCGGGCTCGTGCTCGGTGGTGTAGTGGTGCAGCGTCTCCCCGGTGGTGTGGTCTTTGGTGAGAAGCCGTTTCTCAACCGTTCATGGAACGTGGGGGTCGAGCAGGTTTCCCGCTGGGGTGATCTTCGGGCGGTGGGCGCATGAAGGCAGGGCCTCTCGGTAGCTCGGAGATGCGAATCCAACCGAGCAATGCCGGGAGGCCCTGTTGTCGTTGTTGTACGCGTCCGAGTACGTCCGGTTCAACTCGGCTGCTCCATCGTGTGATTGTCTCGCGCATGTGTACGGCAACGCGGCTGATCAGCCGGAGCGGGTGCGCCGGTATCCCTCTGACATGACGGACGCGGAGTGGGCGGTGGTGCGGCCGCTGCTGCCGGTGCCGGCCTGGCTTCTGGGGCGGGGCGGGCAGCCCGAGGGCTACTGTCACCGTCAGATACTGAGCGTTTTCCAACCTGTCGGGCTGGGCGGGTAGTTGGACTGGAGGGCGGTGTCCGGACGTGAAGAAGCTCCTGGTAGACGGGTTCACGACCAAGATCA
>NZ_JACYHE010000042.1 GCF_021696945.1 Streptomyces sp. JJ36 | reverse complement strand
CCCGGCCCGGCGGCTGCCGCGACCTCCGGGCGGCCGGGCACGGCGGCAGCCGGGCCCGCCGGGTCGGCCGTGCCCGCCGGATACGCTGCCGCGGGGTCCCAGGACGGTGCCTCGCTCCCGTTCCCGGCGGGCTGCCCCGGCGCGGCGGCCGCGGCCCGGGCTCCGGGGGGAGCCGTCGCCGCATCGGCCGTGGCGGCCGGCTCCCGGTCTCCTGCCGCTGCGGCCGTGTCCGCGGCCGCTCCCGGGGCGCCCCTGCCGGTGCCGGCCGGGGTGTGCCATCCGGGGCTCTGCGGGGCACCCCGGGTGCCGTCCGCACCCGCTCCGGCCGCCCCTGCGGCGCCGGCGGTCCGCCCGGTCCCGGCGTCTTCGGAGGCCCCCGGGGCGCCTCCGGTCCCGGACGTCTGCCCCGCGGCCGTCGCGACGGCCGCCTCCGGCGACGCGTCAGGGCCGCTGCGGGCACCGGCCGCCGAGACAGGCGATCCTGTGCCGCCCGCCCGGGCGGCGTCGGCCGTCCCGGCCGCCTGGGCGGCCCCGGGCTCCGCCGACCCGCCGGCACCTCCCGCCCGTTCCAGCGCCGGCCGCCCCGCCGCCCGTACCTCCGCCCGGTCGGGACCGGGGCGCGGCCCGCCGGGGGCCCCGCCCTCGGAGCCGCCGGCGTGCGGCGTCAGGGAGCGCAGCGCCGGCGCCTCGATCCCCGCGGCGGCGAGCCCGGCGGGGCCGGTCTCGGCCAGCGGCACGCCGTAGCGGGCGAGCCGCAGCGGCATCAGCGCCTCCACGGGGGCCTTGCGCTTCCAGGAGCGCCCGTAGCGGGCGCGCAGCCGGGCCTCGTACACCAGCCGGTCCTGCTCCATGGCGATGACCTGCTCGTAGGAGCGGAGTTCCCACAGCTTCATCCGGCGCCACAGCCGGAAGGTGGAGGGGAAGGCGAGCAGCCAGCGGGAGACCCGCACGCCCTCCATGTGCTTGTCGGCGGTGATGTCCGCGATGCGCCCGATGGCGTGCCGGGCGGCCTCCACCGCGACGACGAAGAGCACCGGGATCACCGCGTGCATGCCCACGCCGAGCGGGTCCGGCCAGGCGGCGGCGCCGTTGAAGGCGATGGTGGCGGCCGTGAGCAGCCAGGCGGTCTGGCGCAGCAGCGGGAAGGGGATGCGGATCCAGGTGAGCAGCAGGTCCAGGGCGAGCAGCACCACGATGCCCGCGTCGATGCCGATCGGGAAGAAGGGGGCGAACTCCCCGAACCCCTTTCGCTCCGCCAGGTCGCGCACGGCGGCGTACGAACCGGCGAAGCCGATCGCGGCGATGACGACCGCGCCGGTCACCACGACGCCGATCAGTATGCGGTGCGTACGGGTCAGAGTTACGGCCTGCACTGGTCTGGTCCCCACCCTCGGAAACTGGCGGCGACCAGAGTGGCACACCCGTCAAGCCGGCGCTTGAAGCACGGTGGGGGCGTGACGGGGACCCTACGCGCCCCAGGGCACCTCAACCGAGCGCCTTCGCGGCCTCCTTCGCGGCCCGTTCCGCGTTCTTCCGCACCTCCTTCGCGCTGGGCGGGTCCGCCCCCTCGAAGCCGGTGCCCTCGTAGTCCACGGTGACGACGACGTTCCCGTCCCGGACGACGGCCCGGGAGATCCGGTAGTCGTGCTTCTTCTTCTCGGTCTCGTAGGAGAGCACCACGGCCTGCTCCCAGTCGCCGTCGAGCGCGGACTGCTCGACCTTCTTGTTGGCCTCGTCCGAGGCGACGGCCTTCTTCTCCTGGTCGTAGAAGCGCCCGGCCTGCTTGTCGCCGGAGCCGAGCGCGGCGTCCGAGTCGTAGCGCTTGAGGGAGACGGTCAGGGCGCGGTACTCGGCGTCGTTCTTCCCGCTGCCGCCGCTCCAGAGGCAGGAGCCGTAGCGCTCGGTGTCGCTGGAGGCGAGGTCCTTGCCGGTCTTGTCGTCGGCGCCCGGCACGAGGTCCTCGATGGTGCCCTTGTCCAGGGTCTTGCAGGGCTCCGGAAGTTCCTTGTACTTCACGGGCGCCGGCGGTGCCGAGGAGGACGGGGAGGGGCTGTTCGCCGGCTTGTCGTCGGCGCCGGAGTCGGAGGTGCAGCCGGCCGCCACCAGGAGCACGGGTATGACGGCGGCTGCGCAGGCGGCCCGGCGGGCGGCCGGGCGCGGGATGAGTCGGTGCATGGTTCCTTCGCTTCGCTTCCGGGGGTTCGGGATCCGCGCTCAGTCGTCGAACTGTCCGGCGAGCTGACCGGCGACCTGCTGCGCCTTCTCCTGGAGCTCGGCACTGTCCGGGGTGCGGTACTCGTCGGCGACCGACTGGCTGTACTCCACGGTGACCAGCACGTTCGACGTACGGAAGACGAGCGTGACGTCCCGCTGGGTGGCGCGGCCGCCGTTGTCGCCGGTGACGAGGGTGTCGTCGAGGAAGGCGGCGTCGCCGATGCCGTCGAGGGTACGCGGGGGCAGCGAGGGCTCGTCCGAGGGGGCCTCGGGGAGGGTGGTCTCGCCCGGGCCCTCCGCCGCGCTCGCGCCGTCCTCCGCCGCCTCACGGCTTCCACCGGAGCCGTCGCCGGCCCCGTTCCCCGGGCCGTCACCGGGGCGCCGCGTTCCGTCGCCGTCCTCGCCCCCCTCCGCGGTGGGGGCCTCCCCGGGTGGGCCCGCGCTCTCCGGGTCCGGCGATTCCGCGGCGGCGTCGACACCGGCCTCCCGGGCCCGCTCGGCGAAGAGCCGTTCCGCCTCCTCGTCGTCGCTGACCTCGGCGTCGTAGGAGACGACGCGTTCGAAGTCGAGGGTGAGGCTGCGGCTGCCGAGGCTGGTGGCGCTCTGCCAACTGCATCCGACACGGCGGTCCGTGTCGTAGGTCACGGTCGGCTCGCCCTCGTACGGCGACTCCTCCGTGCCGTTGCCCGTGCCGGTCGCGGTGCCGGCGCCGGGAAGCAGCTTCTCGAGCTGGTCGGTCTCCAGCGTGCCGCAGGGCTCGGGCAGCGTCTGGTAGCGGCCGGGGGGCGCCTGGGCCGCGGTGGCGGTGCTGCCGCCTGGCTCGGCGTCCGTGCCGCCGCCGTCCCCGTCGCCGCCGGAGGAGCAGGCGGTCAGGCCGCCGGCCAGCGCGACGGCCAGTGCGGCGCTCGTGGCGAACGTCCTTGCCCTCCGCTGCACCGGGGCCTCCTGCGGTCGGACTGCGGGTCGAAAACGTGTTGCCGCCCCGAGGGGACGACGGACCACAATGTCTACCGCACGCGCCGCGCGGCCGTCCGGTCCTCCGATGGCTATGTTGCGCGAAGTCCGGCTTTTGCTCTTTGTCGTGGTTGGCCGGTGGTGCGCTGATGACGGTATTTCTCCGGGGGAGTTGAGTGAGATGGCGTACACCGAGGTGCCCGGTGCGCGGGTGCCGATCCGGATGTGGGCGGACCCGGCCGGCGTCGAGCCGGGCGCGATGCGCCAGCTCCGGAACGTCACGACACATGTGTAGTCACGGACCTTCGCGCCTGACCTCCTGCGCGCCACGCCCGGGCGCAGCCAGGCTGAGATCTCCTCGGCGGAAGCGCCACAGCCGCATGTAACAACTGCTTTCCGAGCGACCGAGGAGGGCAGCAGCCTCCGCCGGGCCTTCACAGCGCAGAAGCACTTCGTCTTCCCAGGGGTGCCATCGGCGTCCTGGCGTGCGCTTCTTCATACCTGCCGGACGAGTCCAGCCGAGCGCTTCGCGTGCCGCCTTCTGCTTGCGCTCCAGGGCCAGGCAATCCGGATAGTAGAGGTGGCGGATCAGCGCGAGCGCTGCCTCCTTGGTGTACAGAACGTTGTAGACCCGGTCTCTGGAGTTCCGTCGCACAGTGCGATGGGCGCCCGTGACAAGTGCCCCGTAGGAACAGAAATAGCGTGCGAGTGCCGTGCTCGCGGTGGTGAGGGCGACGAACGGCAAACCCTGGGACGTGCGACCGACGGATCCGTCCGCGTCCACCAGCCCTCGCACGTAGTCGGCCTCGGCGAACGGGTTGCGCGGTGGGGTGACCAGCGAAGACTTGCGGCCATGGGGTAAGCCCAGGTCGTGCAAGAGGGTCCTGGCCTCCAGAGAACACAGTGTCCAGATCGCCGAGCGGTGCTCCTCGGCGAAGTTGGTGGCCCGTGTGCGCTCCCCGACTGTGCTCGGGTAGGGGGTCAGCTCCCGAAACCGGTGCAGGATCTCGACGTCCTGATAGCCGATTTCCACCGAAAGCCGTCCCTTCTTGCCCCGGCCTTTCTCCAGATGGCCGTCCATCTGGAGAAAGGCGAACATGTAGGCGTATTCAGGTACTTCCAGCTTCATGAAGGTCATGATCTGATATTCGGGCGAGGCTGTACTGCAAGGAAGGGAATCAGCCTTCGATCACTCGAACTGGTGAGCGCACGGAGGAAGCGGAGCGCTCCGCAACGAAGTTCGGAGCGTCGAGGTCGTGGCCGAACTCAAGCAGGTCGTCTGTGTGAAGGGCTGAGAAGCAGGCAAACCGGAGGGGCGGGGAGCGGCCGGACGGTCGCGCCCCGCCCCTCCGCGTGTGCCGCGGGCGCCCCGAAGGGGCTGAACAGGAATACTCGGGGCTCTCCGGTGCGCAGCGACTCGGAGGACGGCTCCGAGGAACCGTCTTCGTACGGAGTGAGGGAGAGGTCACCAGGTGCTGAACCGCCAGGAGGGCAAGGGCTCACCCGACGACGACGAGGTGATGGGCACCACGCCCGCCACCGCCGCGCCCGCCCGCAGACCGCGGACGGACCGGGTCGTCTTCGGCGTCGCCGCGGTCCTCACCTGCGCCTTCGTCGCCTGGGGCGGGATCTCGACGGACTCCCTCGCCGACGTGTCGGCGACGCTCCTGGAGAAGGTCATCCACAACGCCGGCTGGGCCTTCGTGCTCGCCGCCTCCGGGTTCGTGCTCTTCTCGCTCTGGCTGGCCTTCAGCCGCTACGGGCGGATCACCCTGGGGGCGGAGGGCGAGCCGCCGGAGTTCCGCACGGTCTCCTGGATCGCCATGATGTTCAGCGCCGGGATGGGCATCGGACTGATGTTCTACGGCGTCAACGAGCCGCTGACGCACTTCGCCGAACCGCCGCCGGGCACCGACCCCCGGGACGCGGGCGCGGCCATGGCCAACGCCATGGCCACGACGCTCTTCCACTGGACGCTGCACCCGTGGGCCATCTACGCCGTCGTCGGGCTCGCCATCGCCTACAGCGCCTTCCGGCGCGGCCGCCGGCAGACCATCAGCGCCACCTTCACCTCGCTCATCGGGGAGCGGCGCGCCAACGGAGCGCCCGGCCGGGTCATCGACATCCTCGCGATCATCGCCACGCTCTTCGGGTCGGCGGCCTCGCTGGGCCTGGGTGCGTTGCAGATCGGCAGCGGCATGGAGGAGGTCGGCTGGCTGACCGACCCCGGCAGCGGTCTGCTGGTGACGGTCATCGCGGTCCTCACCGTCTTCTTCGTGCTCTCCGCCGTGTCGGGCGTGGAGCGGGGCATCCAGTGGCTCTCCAACATCAACATGGTGCTGGCCGCGCTGCTGGTGGTCTTCCTCTTCGTGGTCGGCCCGACCGTGCTCCAGCTCGACCTGCTGCCCACCTCGCTGGGCTCGTACGTCGGCGACCTGCCGGAGATGGCGGCGCGTACCGAGGCCAGCACGGGGGAGAACGTCGCGGAGTGGCTGTCGAGCTGGACGGTCTTCTACTGGGCGTGGTGGATCTCCTGGACGCCGTTCGTGGGCATGTTCATCGCGCGGATCTCCCGCGGGCGGACGATCCGGCAGTTCATCGGCGGGGTGATCCTGGTGCCGAGCGTGGTCAGCCTGGTCTGGTTCGCGGTCTTCGGCGGCACCGCCATGCGGCTGGAGGAGCGGGGGGTCCCGCTCACCCGGGAGGCGACGGCCGAGGGGCAGCTCTTCGCGGTGCTGCGGGAGTACCCGGCGGCGACGCTCACCAGCCTGGTGGTGATGATCCTGGTCGGGATCTTCTTCGTCTCCGGCGCGGACGCGGCCTCGATCGTGATGGGCACCCTCTCGCAGCGCGGCACGCTGGAGCCGATCCGTCCGGTGGTCATCTTCTGGGGCGCGGTCACCGGCGCGGTCGCGGCGATCATGCTGCTGATCGGCCACGGTGGTGCGTCCGCCCTGGACGGGTTGCAGAACCTCACCATCCTGGCTGCGGTGCCCTTCACCCTGGTGATGGTGGCGCTGTGTTTCGCGCTGCTGCGGGACCTGCGCCGGGACGCGCTGATCCAGCGCGGTGAGCGGGGCGCGGAAGCCATCGAGCGCGCCGTGCTCACCGGTCACGAGCGGTACGCGGGCGACTTCGCGCTGCGGGTGGGCCCGGCGTCCGACGTGGACCTCGACGAGCTGCGGCGCCGGGCGGACGAGCAGGCACTGGCGGAGGACGAGGCCGCGCACGGGGCGCATGTGGCCGGCACGGAGCCGGGGACCACCGGCTTCGGAACGGAGTCGTCCGGTTCCATGGAGGAGCCGGGGGAGGACCGCGGGAACGGCTGACTCCGGCCGGGGGGCAGCCCGTTGACGGTGCATCCGGGCGCTGACACGGAGTGCCGAGATGGTTTTGTGATGAATGATTCCGGCCATCGGGGGGAGGCGCTTGCCTCGGGCCGATGTCGTCCCGGCCCGCCGGCCAAACGTCCCCTATCGCGAAGGAAAGAGTGCGTGGCTGCGCAATCGACGGCGAAACCGCCGAAGGATAATCCGGCCCCCTCAGGGCCGGAGGGAACCACACGTTCCGGGTCCATCGCGCCGCGGGTCTTCTACCCGGCGGCTTTGGTCATCCTGGGCTTCGTGCTGTTCGCCGCGATCGGCCAGGAGGATGCGGCCGAGGCGGTGCAGGATGTGCACGAGAAGATCGTGGGCAACCTGAGCTGGTTCTACATGGCTCTGGTCTCGCTCTTCGTGATCTTCGTCCTCTGGGTCGGCATCGGCCGCTACGGAGACATCAAGCTGGGCAAGGACGGGGAGAAACCCGAGTTCAGCACGGGTTCCTGGCTGGCGATGCTGTTCGCCGCCGGCATGGGCATCGGCCTGGTCTTCTGGGGGGTGGCCGAGCCGCTGAACTTCTACGACGCGCCACGGCCGGGCGTCGGGGAGGGCGAGGCCGCCCGCTCCGAGTTCGCCATGGTGCAGACGTTCCTGCACTGGGGCATCCACCCGTGGGCCATCTACGTCGTGGTCGGCCTGGCCGTCGCCTACGCGGTGCACCGCAAGGGGCGCCCGGTCTCCATCCGCTGGGCTCTGGAGCCGATCTTCGGTGACAAGGTCAAGGGTGCCTTCGGTGACATCATCGACACGGTCGCGGTGATCGGCACGCTCTTCGGCGTGGCGACCTCGCTGGGTCTCGGCGTGATGCAGATCGCCAGCGGCATGAACTTCCTCGGCTGGGTGGACGATCCGGGGAGCAAGGGCCTGATGGTGGTGCTGATCGCCTGCATCACCGCCATCGCCACGCTCTCCGTCGTCAGCGGCATCGGCAAGGGCATCAAGTGGCTGTCCAACATCAACATGGGCCTGGCCGCGGCGATCATGCTCTTCGTGATGCTCCTGGGCCCGACGCTGTTCATCTTCAACGGCCTGGTCCAGGACGTCGGCAACTACCTGCAGAGCATCCTGCGGCTGAGCTTCGACACCGGCGCCTCCCAGGGCGACGACGGCACCAGCTGGGTCAGCGGCTGGACCGTCTTCTACTGGGGCTGGTGGATCTCCTGGGCGCCGTTCGTCGGCATCTTCATCGCCCGCATCTCCCGCGGCCGCACGGTCCGTGAGTTCGTCTGCGGTGTGCTGCTGGTCCCGACCCTGCTCACCTTCGTGTGGTTCGCCGTCTTCGGCGGCAGCGCCCTGCACCAGCAGATGAACGGCGAGCACGACTACATCGGCGAGGAGGGCGTGAGTACCAACAACGCCCTGTTCGACCTGCTGGACACGCTGCCGGGCGGCACCTTCGTCGCCGGTGTGGCGATCCTGCTGATCGTGCTCTTCTTCGTCACCTCCTCGGACTCCGGTTCGTACGTGGTGGACATGCTGGCCTCCGGCGGCGACCCGAACCCGCCGGTGTGGAGCCGGGTCTTCTGGGCCGTCGCCGAGGGTGCGGTCGCGGCCGCGCTGCTGCTGGCGTCCGGTTCGGGCACGGCCTCCCTGGACACGCTGAAGACGGTGGCGATCATCATCGCGCTGCCGTTCAGCTTCGTGATGATCGGCATGTGCGTCGCCACGCTGAAGTCCTTCCGCCAGGAACGCCAGGCGTACCTGGAGGCCAAGCGGAGGGCCCAGCAGGAGCGGCTGATCGACAAGACCGTCGCGGCGATCGAGGAGGGGCTGGAGAACGGCTCCCTCAGCGACAACGGCGGGACGAAGGACAAGGCCGGAGGCGCCAAGCGATAGCCCCGGTCCCGCCCCGCGCGGAGCCCCGCCCCCGGTCCCGGACGATGACCGGTGGCGGGGCTCCGTCGTGTCCGGGGCCTCGTGCCCGGTGGTCCGTGACGGCGCGCGGAACGCCGGGTCCCGGTGGATCCGACGAGACTGCTCCCGTGACCTGGCATCTGCGACGTGTGATGCTCCGAAGTCCGTGTACATGCGGGCCTGGCGTGGTTAGAGTGCCGCACATGCAGCAGTACACCATCGGTCAGGCCGCGCGGCTGCTGGGCGTCAGCCCCGACACCGCACGCCGCTGGGCGGACGCCGGGAGGATCGCCACCCACCGCGACTCCGCCGGCCGCCGGCTCGTCGACGGCCGCGACCTGGCCGCCTTCTCCGTGGAGCTGGCGGCCCGGCCGCCGCAGGAGGAGGACGAGGCCCCGCAGACCTCGGTCCGCAACGCCTTCCCGGGCATCGTCACCGCGATCACCCTCGGCGACGTCGCGGCCCAGGTGGAGATCCAGGCGGGTCCGCACCGGCTGGTCTCCCTGCTCACCCGGGAGGCCGTCGAGGAACTGGGCCTGGAGGTCGGGATGCGCGCCACCGCCCGGGTGAAGTCCACCAACGTCCACATCGACCGGTCCTGAACGGCCGAGGAGCTCCGCATGGCCCCGCCGCCCGCCGCCGCCCGCCGTGCCCGGCAGACCGCCCGGCCCCGCCGCGCCGCCGCGCTCGGCGTGACCCTCGCCCTCGCCCTTGCCGGCTGCGGAGGAGGCGGCGACGACGGAGCGGGCGAGCGCACCGAGCTGACGGTGCTGGCGGCTGCCTCGCTCACCGACGTCTTCCGCACGGCGGGCGACGCCTACCAGGAGGCGCACCCGGGCACCTCCGTGCGCTTCTCCTTCGCCGGCTCCCAGGAGGTGGCCGCGCAGGTCCGGCAGGGCGCACCGGCCGACGTGGTGGCCACCGCGGACACCCGGACCATGGACGGGCTGCGGGGGGAGACCGGCGACCCGGCGCTCTTCGCCCGGAACCGGCTGGTCGTCGCGGTCGCCGACGGCAACCCGCAGAAGGTCCGCGGTCTGCGTGACCTGGAGCGGAACGGGCTGACGGTGGTGCTCGCCGCCCCCGAGGTGCCCGTGGGCCGCTACAGCCGCCGGGTGCTGGAACGGCAGGGGATCGCCGTCGACCCGGTCTCCCGGGAGCCGAACGTCCGCGCGGTGCTCAGCAAGGTCGAGCTGGGCGAGGCCGACGCCGGGATCGTCTACCGCACCGACGCGGCCACCGCCGAGGACACCACCGACACCGTGCGCATCCCGGACCGGCAGAACGCCCTCGCCGCGTACCCGGCCGCCACCCTGGACGCCTCCGCCCACCCGGAGGCCGCCGCCGCGTTCGTACGGTGGCTGAACGGCTCCGCGGCGCAGCGCATCCTGCGGGACGCGGGCTTCGAGGCTCCCTGAGGACGGGCGGCACGATGCAGCGGAACCTCGCGCGCCCTTTTCGCCCCGCCACGGCGCCCCGTCCCGGCCCGGCGTCCCGGCCCGGGGTCGCGGCCCGCCGCGGGGTGCCGGTGGCGCTGGCGGTGCCCGCGCTGGTGGCGGTGGCCTTCCTGCTGCTGCCGCTGGCCGGCGTCCTGGCCCGTACGCCCTGGGGCGACCTGGGCACCCATCTGACCGGTGACGCCGTGCTGACGGCGCTCCGGCTGTCCCTGGTGGTCTCCTTCTGGTCCCTCGGGCTCTCCCTGCTGCTGGGCGTGCCGCTGGCCTGGGTGCTCGCCCGGGTGCCGTTTCGCGGCAAGGCGGTCGTACGGTCGCTGGTGCTGCTGCCCATGGTGCTGCCGCCGACGGTGGGGGGTCTCGCGCTGCTGCTCGGCTTCGGGCGGCGCGGCCTGCTCGGCCCCTGGCTGGAGGACGTCTTCGGGGTGACGCTGCCGTTCCACTCCGCCGGTGCGGTGGTCGCCGCGACCTTCGTGTCGATGCCCTTCCTGGTGATCAGCCTGGAGGGCAGCCTGGCGGCGCTGCGGCCCGGCTACGAGGAGACCGCGGCCTCGCTGGGGGCCTCGCCGCTGCGGGTGTTCACCACGGTCACGCTGCCCCTGGTCGCCCCGGGGCTGGCCGCGGGCGCGGCGTTGACCTGGGCGCGGGCGCTCGGCGAGTTCGGGGCCACCATCACCTTCGCCGGGAACCTGCCGGGGGCCACCCAGACCCTGCCGCTCCAGGTGTATCTCCTGTTGCAGGAGGATCCGGAGGCCGCCACCTCGGTCTCGCTGCTGCTGCTGGCGGTGGCCATGGCGGTGCTGGTGGGGCTGCGGGGACGCTGGAGCGTCGGCGGGGACCGCACGGCCCGCACGGCCCGCACGGCCCGTACGGACCCGGGCGCGGACGTGGCCGAGGAGCCCGCGGGGGCGCCCGGCCCGGGGGACGCCCCCGGCCTCCCGGACGGGGACAGGCCCGGTGCCCACCGGGAGTCTGTCCCGGGCCGGCCGGCGCCCCCGGGTGGCCACGGGCCGGAGGAGCTCTCCGCCGGGACCCCGGTGGGGGAGGACGACGCGGCCGGCTGGGCACTGCGTGCCGAGGTGACCGGGTCCGACCGGCTGACCCTGGAGGCCGCCCCCGGCACCACCGTCGCCGTGGTCGGGCCCAACGGTGCCGGAAAGACGACCCTGCTGCGCGCCCTGCTCGGCCTCACCCCGCGGGCGCACGCGGAGCTGCACCTCGGCGAGGCCGACGTCACCGCGCTCCCGCCGCACCGCCGCGGCGTGTCCTGGGTGCCGCAGAGCGGGGCGCTCTTCCCGCACCTCACGGCCCTGGGCAACACCGCGTACGGGCTGCGGGCGCACGGCACGCCCCGCGCGGAGGCGCGCCGCGCGGCGCAGCTCTGGCTGGACCGGCTCGGCGTCGGCGGGCTCGCCCACCGCCGGCCGGCGCAGCTCTCCGGCGGACAGGCCGGCCGGGTGGCGCTCGCCCGCGCCCTGGCCGCGCGGCCGCGGCTGCTGCTGCTCGACGAGCCGCTGGCAGCTCTCGACCAGACCACCCGGGCCCGGGTGCGGCACACCCTCCGGACCCATCTGCGGCACTTCCGCGGCGTGTGCCTGCTGGTGACGCACGACCCGGTGGAGGCCGTCTCGCTGGCCGACCGGGTGCTGGTGCTGGACGGCGGCCGTACGCTACAGGACGCGCCGCCGGCCGAGGTGGCGCGGCATCCGCGCTCCCCGTGGGTGGCCCGGATGCTGGGCCGCAACGCGTGGCCGGGCGTCAGCACCCCGGAGGGCCTGCGGGTGCCGGGCGGCGGGCACCTGGTGGCGGCGGACCCACTGCCGGCGGGGGAGCCGGCGCTGGCGACCGTGCCGCCGGAGTCCGTGGCGCTGCACCTGTCCCGCCCGGCGGGCAGCCCGCGGAACGTCTGGCCCGGCACGGTGCGCGAGGTGACCGCGGTGGGCAGCCGGCTGCGGGTGCTGGTCGCCTCGGCGGAGGTGCCGGAGCTGATCGCGGAGATCACCCCGCAGGCCGCGGCCGAACTCGGCCTGGCCGACGGCACGCCGGTGTGGACGAGCGTCAAGGCCACCGAGGTCACCCTGGTGCCGACCTGACGGTGCGCGGTGGGAGGACGGGGGCCCGGCTCCCCGGTGACGCCCCGGGGTCTGCGGGCCCGGCCGGGCCCGGCGCGGCGTCAGGGCCAGACGAGGCAGTACGGCTGGTGCCCGGCCATGTGCAGGCGTTCGGAGAAGTCCTGCCACTCGTGCAGGAGCTGGTAGACGCTGAAGGCGTCCTGCGGCCCCGCGCGGTCCGGGACCGTGGACCAGATGAACGCGGCGGCGCCGACGGACTCCTCGCCGACGCCGCGCAGCGGGTCGACGACGGTCATGGGCAGCTTGACCACGGCGTAGTCGGGGTGGAGCACGACGAGTTCGAGCGGGGGCACGCGGTAGAGCGGTATGCCCTCGATGCCGGTGAGCACCATCGCCGCCATCGTCTCGGGCTTGATCTTGGTGAACATGCCGTGCCCGAGCTCGTCGCCGCCGAGCTCCTCCGGGCGCATGGAGATCGGCACCCGGGCGGCCGTCGCGCCGTCCGGTGCACCGAAGTACTTGTAGGTCACCCCCACTCGGCCGCCACCCCTGCTGCTCCCAGTCCTCGCCGCCTCACGGCGGTGACGCCCCCGTGCGCGCTCCGGCCCGAGGTCCCCGGTCCCCTCGCCCAGTCCGCCACCGCGCTGCATGTCACCACCCGACCACTCGCGGCATCCGCCGCGCAACCCGATCATCGTGTCAGAGACCTCCCCGCACAGGCGTGCGCGAAACGCCCGGAGGCGCATGTCTGTGGACGGCTCTGCCACCATGGCTGCTGTGACTTACTCGTACGACGCCCCAGTATCGCAGTCGCTCTTCGATCGCGCCGCCGCCGTCACGCCCGGGGGCGTGAATTCCCCGGTGCGCGCCTTCCGCGCCGTGGGCGGCACGCCCCGGTTCATGGTGTCCGGTACGGGCCCGTACCTGATGGACGCGGACGGCCGGGAGTACGTCGACCTGGTCTGCTCCTGGGGGCCGATGATCCTGGGCCACGCCCACCCCGAGGTGACGGCCGCCGTACAGGGCGCGGTCAGCCGCGGCACCTCGTTCGGCACGCCCGCCGAGGACGAGGTGGCGCTCGCCGAGGAGATCGTCGCGCGGATCCCCCCGGTCGAGCAGGTGCGCCTGGTCTCCAGCGGTACCGAGGCGACCATGTCCGCGATCCGGCTGGCCCGCGGCTTCACCGGCCGCACCAAGGTGGTGAAGTTCGCCGGCTGCTACCACGGGCACGTCGACGCGCTGCTGGCCGCGGCCGGCTCCGGGGTGGCCACCTTCGCCCTGCCGGACACCCCGGGCGTCACCGGGGCGCAGGCCGGGGACACCCTGGTGCTGCCCTACAACGACCTGGAGGCCGTACGGGCCGCCTTCGCCGCGCACCCGGGCGAGATCGCCTGCGTGATCACCGAGGCGTCCCCGGGGAACATGGGCGTCGTCCCGCCGCGCGAGGGCTTCAACGAGGGGCTGCGCGACCTGTGCCGGGAGCACGGCGCGCTCTTCGTCTCCGACGAGGTGATGACCGGCTTCCGGGTCAGCCGCCAGGGCTGGTACGGCCTGGACGGCGTGCGGCCGGACCTGATGACCTTCGGCAAGGTGATGGGCGGCGGCTTCCCGGTCGCGGCCTTCGGCGGCCGCCGGGACGTGATGGAGCACCTGGCCCCGGCCGGCCCCGTCTACCAGGCGGGCACCCTCTCCGGCAACCCGGTGGCCACCGCCGCGGGCCTCGCGCAGCTCCGGCTGCTGGACGACGAGGCCTACGCCACCGTGGACGCCGTCTCCGAGCGGCTGCGCGGGCTGGTGACGGAGGCCCTGGACAAGGAGGGCGTGGCACACCGGCTCCAGACCGCCGGCAACATGTTCTCGGTCTTCTTCACCGAGGAACCGGTCACCGACTACGCGGGCGCCCGGGCCCAGCAGGGCTTCCGCTTCACCGCGTTCTTCCACTCCATGCTCGCCCAGGGCGTCTACCTGCCGCCGTCCGCCTTCGAGTCGTGGTTCGTCTCCACCGCGCACGACGAGCGGGCGGTGGAGCGGATCGCCGCCGCGCTACCGGCTGCGGCGCGCGCCGCGGCGGAGGCCACCGAGGAGGACGCGGCGTGAGCACGTACGCGGGCCAGGACGCCAAGACCGTCACCGTGGTGCACGTGATGCGGCACGGCGAGGTGGAGAACCCGGAGGGCGTGCTCTACGGGCGGCTGCCCGGGTACGGCCTCTCCGACCTCGGCCGGCGGATGGCCGACCGGGTCGCCGACCACCTCGCCGACCGGGACGTCACCCGGGTCGTCGCCTCCCCGCTGGAGCGCGCCCAGGAGACGGCGCAGCCGATAGCCAAGCAGCACGGCGTGGACGTGGCGACCGACGAGCGGCTGATCGAGGCGGCCAACGTCTTCCAGGGCCGTACGTTCGGCGTGGGCGACGGCGCGCTGCGCCGGCCGGGGAACTGGCGGCATCTGCGGAACCCGTTCCGGCCGTCCTGGGGCGAGCCGTACATCGACCAGGTGGTGCGGATGCGGAGCGCGCTGGACGCCGCCAAGGACGCGGCCCGGGGCCACGAGGCGGTGTGCGTGAGCCACCAGCTTCCCATCTGGGTGCTGCGCTGCCAGGTCGAGGGGCGCCGGCTCTGGCACGACCCGCGCAGCCGGCAGTGCAGCCTGGCGTCGCTGACCAGCTTCACCTACCTCGGCGACCGGATCGTGTCGGTGGGGTACGCCGAGCCCGCGCGCGATCTGGTGCCCCCGCACCTGCTGCCGGGCGCCGGGCGCGGCAGGGGGCCGAAGGGCGCCAAGGGCTTCGGGGCCTGAGATGACCCTCCGGGAGCCCGGGAGCGCGCTTACATGCTTCCGGGGGCGCGTCGGCGCAGGTGGGGCCGGGTCCTGCGGTGTCAGGGGCCCCCGGGAAGATCCCCAAAACACGCATGCGAAACTTTTCACATGAGTTTCCGCGAAGCATCGACGCGCGGTGCGAGCGCCGCTTCCGCCCGGCCCGCCGGCCGGTTCCGCCGCCCGGTCCGCGTGTCCGCCGCCACGGCGTGCGCCGCGGTCGCCGCGCTCGTCCTGGCCGGCTGCGGAGGCCCGGAGGTGCAGTCCTCCGGGGACAACGGCTTCGTGCAGGGCACCGGGCAGGTGACCACGGTGTCCGCGAAGGCCCGGAAGCCCGCCCCGGACATCTCCGGCAAGACCGTGGACGGCAAGCGGATCTCCCTCTCCGACTACCGCGGCAAGATCGTGGTGGTCAACGTCTGGGGCTCCTGGTGCGCGCCCTGCCGGGCGGAGGCCCCGCACCTGGCGAAGGTGGCCGAGGAGACCGCCGACGAGGGCGTGGCCTTCGTCGGCATCAACACCCGGGACCTGGACAGGGCCAACGCCCGCGCCTTCGAGCGCACCTACGACATCGACTACCCGAGCTTCTACGACCCGCACGGCAGGCTGCTGCTGAAGTTCCCCAAGAACACCCTCTCGCCGCAGACCATCCCGTCCACGGTGGTCCTGGACCGGGAGGGGCGGATCGCCGTACGTGCGCTCAAGGAGCTCGACGACAAGGAACTGCGCTCGATGCTCGACCCGCTGATCGCGGAGAAGTGAGCCGGTCGTGAGCGTGCTGGCGGCCACCGGGGTCAACGACACCGTCCTCAGCGGGGCGCTGGTGCTCGCCCTGCCGATCGCCGTGCTCGGTGGTCTGGTCTCCTTCTTCTCGCCCTGTGTGCTGCCGCTGGTGCCGGGCTATCTCTCGTACGTCACCGGGGTCAGCGGCACCGATCTCGCGGAGGCCCGCCGGGGCCGGATGTTCGCCGGCGCCTCGCTCTTCGTACTCGGCTTCACCGCGGTCTTCGTCTCCGGCGGCGCGCTCTTCGGAGGCTTCGGCAGCACGCTGCTGGCGTATCAGGACGTCCTCTCCAAGGTGCTCGGGGCGCTCACCATCCTGCTCGGACTGGTGTTCATGGGCGCCCTCGGGGTGCTGCCCCGCTTCACCTCCCGCGAGTTCCGCATCCAGCGCAGACCGGCGGTCGGGCTGGCGGGCGCGCCCATGCTGGGCGTGCTATTCGGCATCGGCTGGACGCCGTGCATCGGCCCCACCCTGGCGGCGGTGCAGACGCTCGCCTTCACCGAGGCCAGCGCGGAGCGGGGCGCCCTGCTCACCGTGGCCTACTGCCTCGGGCTGGGCGTGCCGTTCGTCCTCGCCGCGGTCGCCTTCCGGCGCGCGCTGGGGGCCTTCGGCTGGGTGAAGCGGCACTATGCCTGGGTGATGCGGATCGGCGGCGGCATGCTGGTCGCCGTCGGCGTCCTGCTCGTCACGGGGATCTGGGACCGGATCGTTTACGAGTTGCAGGTGTGGTCGTCCGACTTCACCGTGGGGATCTGAGCACGATGAGCGAAGAGACGCCCTCCGGGGCGGCGCCGGCGGACCGGCGCGGCGGCACGGTGACGGCCGAGGCGGAGCGGGAGCTCGGCGACGCGATGTCGCAGCTCTCCACGGCGCCCGCCGAGGACGACGGGCGGTCCGCCGCGGGCCGCGGCTCGTTCGGCGGCGCACGGCGCCCGGGCGCGGGCGGCGCGCTGGCCTGGACGGGGCGGGAGACGCTGGGGTGGACGCGCTGGTTCTGGCGGCAGCTCACCTCGATGCGGGTGGCGCTGATCCTGCTCTTCCTGCTGTCCCTCGCCGCCATCCCCGGCTCCGTCATCCCGCAGAGCGCCGTGGACGCGGTGCAGGTGCGGGAGTTCAAGGAGCGGCACGAGCTGCTGGCGCCGCTGTACGAGAAGCTCCAGCTCTTCGACGTCTACACCTCGGTGTGGTTCTCCGCGATCTACATCCTGCTGTTCGTGTCGCTGGCGGGCTGCATCGTGCCGCGGAGCTGGCAGTTCGTCGGCCAGCTCAGGGCCCGGCCGCCGCGTGCGCCGCGCCGGCTGGACCGGATGCCCGCGTACACCACCTGGCGCACCGACGCCCCGCCGGAGGAGGTGCTGCGGGACGCCCGTACGGTGCTGGGCCGCAAGCGGTTCCGGGTGCACGCGGAGGACGCCGCCGTCGCCTCCGAGAAGGGCTATCTCCGCGAGGCCGGGAACCTCCTCTTCCACATCGCCCTGATCGTGCTGTTGCTGGCCTTCGCGGCCGGGCAGCTCTTCAAGGCCGAGGGCGGGAAGCTGGTGATCGTCGGGGACGGCTTCTCCAACACCCTCACCCAGTACGACGACTTCTCCTCGGGCTCCCTCTTCAGCCCGGCGGACCTGGACGCCTTCGGCTTCCGGCTGGACGGCTTCGACGCCACGTTCGAGAAGAGCGGGCCCAACAAGGGCAGCGTCCGGACGGCCGAGGCCGACGTCACCTGGTGGAAGGGGGCCGAGGGCACCGAGCGGAAGTCCACCATCCGGGTCAACCACCCGCTGGAGGTCGGCAACTCCAAGGTCTACCTGCTGGCGAACGGTTACGCGCCCGTGGTCACCGTCCGCGACGGGCAGGGCGACATCGCCTACCGCGGCCCGGTCGCCTTCCTGCCGCAGGACGGCAACCTCACCTCCAGCGGCGTGATCAAGGTGACGGACTACCGCGACGCCGAGGGGAAGCGGGACCAGCTCGGCTTCCGCGGCTTCTTCGTGCCGACCTTCGGCGGCTCCGGCGCCGGGACGATGTTCTCCCAGTCGCCCGAGCTGGAGTACCCGGTGCTCTTCCTCACCGCCTACCACGGCGACCTGGGGCTGGACGCCGGCATCCCGCAGAACGTGTACCAGCTCGACACCGACAACATGAAGCAGTTCACGGACGAGGACGGCGGGCCCTTCGCGCAGAAGATCCTGCCCGGCGAGTCCATGAAGCTGCCGGACGGCGCGGGCACCCTCACCTTCGACGGCGTCAAGCGCTGGGCCAACTTCCAGATCGCCCACCAGGTCGGCAACGGCTGGGCCCTCGCCGGTGCGCTGGCCGCCATCGCGGGTCTGGCCGGCTCGCTGTTCATCCAGCGCCGCCGGGTGTGGGTGCGGGCGGCCCGGGACGCCGGCGGGCTCACGGTGGTGGAGATGGCCGGGCTGGGCCGCAGCGACTCCCCGCGGCTGCCGGAGGAGCTCGGGGATCTCGCCGCCGACCTCCAGCGCACCGCCGACCCGGTGGACACCGCCGGCGACGGCGGGGACACCGGGACCGGAGACGCCCCCGGAGGCGCGGGCGAGTCCGGACCCGCCGCCGGAGGCGACCCCACCCGCGCCGGGGGCACCACCGCCTCCGGCGAGCCGGACACGGACACAGCAGCGGACACGGACGCAGCACCGGACGCGGGCACCGCCACGGGCCCGGAGAAGGCCGACGCCGAGCGCGGCGCCGGGCAGCTCTCGCGAGGAGAAGCCGAGTGAACATCGCCGCAGCCACCAACGAGAACATCGCCGAGATCAGCAACTACCTGATCTACTCGGCGATGGCCGTCTACACCCTCGCCTTTCTCGCCCACATCGCCGAGTGGGTGTTCGGCAGCCGCAGCAAGGTGGCCCGTACGGCCGCCGCGCTCGGCGGCAGCCGGACGTCCGGCGACCAGGCCGGCGCCCGGTCCGGCGCCCGGGACGACGCAGCGGATTCCGCCGGGGCCTCCGCCCCGGCGGTGACCGTGCGGCGCGCGGGCTCCACCACCGTCCTGGAACGGCCGAAGGTCGTCACCCGGTCCAGCGCCGGCCGCCGCGGCGAACTGCCCGACGGGCCCGGCGCCGCGGGCGGCGACGAGCAGGGCGACCTCTACGGGCGCATCGCGATCTCCCTCACCGTGCTGGCCTTCGGCCTGCACGCGGCCGGGGTCCTGACCCGGGCGCTCTCCGTGCAGCGCGCGCCCTGGGCCAACATGTACGAGTTCTCCACCACCTTCTCGATGGTGGCCGTCGGCGCGTACTTCGCCTTCCTGATCGCCCGGAAGAACGTCCGCTGGATCGGCCTGCCGCTGGTCACCACCGTCCTGCTGGACCTGGGCCTGGCCACCACGGTGCTCTACACCGAGAGCGACCAGCTCGTGCCGGCGCTGCACTCGTACTGGCTCTGGATCCATGTCTCGCTGGCCATCGTCTGCGGCGCGCTCTTCTACCTGGGCATGGTCTCCACGGTGCTCTACCTCTTCCGGGACCGCTACGAGACCAAGCTGCTGGACGGCGGCCGGCCCGGCGGCTTCGCCACCTCGGTGCTGGAGCGGCTGCCGTCGGCGCTCTCGCTGGACAAGTTCGCCTACCGCATCAACGCGGCGGTCTTCCCCTTCTGGACCTTCACCATCGTCGCCGGCGCCATCTGGGCCGGGGACGCCTGGGGCCGCTACTGGGGCTGGGACCCCAAGGAGGTCTGGTCCTTCATCACCTGGATCGCCTACGCCTGCTACCTGCACGCCCGGGCCACCGCCGGCTGGAAGGGCCGCAAGGCCGCCTACCTGGCGCTCTTCGCCTTCGCCTGCTTCCTCTTCAACTACTACGGCGTCAACATCTTCTTCAACGGCAAGCACAGCTACGGCGGCGTCTGAACCGGCCTCGGGCCGGCTTGCCCGCAGCCGCCGGCCCGACTCCCGCGGCGGCCGGCGGCCGCACGGCGGGGGCCGGAGGGCCCGCCGGGGCCGGGGATTTCCGCTGACAGCCTGGTGACGCCCGGGAAGGGTGTGTAGGTTCGAGAACGACAGCTGACGGTATGGGGCAGAGACGTCGGCGGTCCGTCGGGGGGAGTGCACTGCCGTGGTCCCGGCCGGGCGGGCGGCCGGCCCGAGCAGAGGAATCCACGCGTGTCGACCGCTCTTCCAGCGTTACCCGAGTCCGGTGCCGAGGGCACGGGCACCGGTCGCTACCTGCCGCGTTTCCTGCTGTGGCTGCTGGAGCGGACCGAGGGGGACACGGGGATCTCCGTCCCGTGCGCCGAGTTCGCCGCGGCCCAGTCGATATCCGGCGGCGTGCTGGACACCGTGCTGGAGCGGCTGCGCGGGCACGCCATGGTCCGGGTCCGGGACGGCGGCCCGGACGGTCCCGAGGCCGCCTTCGAGCCGGCGGGGCTGGAGCAGGCCCGCTGGTTGCGGGCGCGGCGGGCCTCGCCGGCCGAACGCGGGAGGTACGCCCGGCAGGCCCTGCTCTCCTGGATCTTCGCCCGTGCGCACGGGAGGCCGGTGCGGCTGGCGGAGTTCTTCGACTCCCGCGAACTGTTCTTCTTCGGTGAGGCGCTCTCCGCGGGAGAGGTCACCCAGGCGGCGTCCTATCTGGCCCAGCAGGGCCTGATCACCGCGTCGGCGGGGCACCTCGGCGACGGCTTCGAGGCCCCGGTGTCGCTGACACCGCTCGGGGTGGACGCGGCCCTCAGCGAGGCCGACGTGGGCCGGTACGTCGAGCAGCAGCGGGAGCTCGCCCGGCCCACCACGACCACCGAGAACGTCTTCCACGGCACCGTGCACAACGTGGTCGGCGGCGACCAGCGGGTGAGCGGCGGGATCCATTTCCCGCAGCCCTCCGCCGTCCCGGAGCTGGCGGCCGTGATCCGCCGGCTGGTCCCGGAGCTCGGACTGGACGAGGAGGCCCGCGCCGCGCTGCTGGAGCAGCTCGACGCGCTGGACGGCGGGGCCGGCGGACGGCCCGGCGACGCGACGGCCGGAGGCCCGGCGACCCCTGCGGACCCGGACGGGACGCCCGGCCCGGACCGCCGCGAGGGGGTGCTGGAACGCATCCGTACGGCCCTGTACGCCTCGCCCGACACCGTCGCGCGCCAGGTGGTGCTGGACGCCGTCGGTCAGGCGATGGGGCGGTTGCTGGGCTAGCCGTGCCGCCCGGCGTGCCCTGTGCACGACCCGGGCCGCACCGGGGCCGACGGAACGTCAGGCCCGCCGCCGCTCCCGGCGGCGGGCCGCAAGAAGAGGGGGTGAGGGCGCATGCCGCGGTTGTACGGGCGGGACGCCCTGCTGCACGGACTGCTGCCGAGACTGGTCGGGCTGGCCCACGACCGCCTCCGCGCGGTGCCGCGGGAGCACCCGGGGGCGCTGCCGGTGGTGCTGGTCACCGGCCGCCACGGGACGGGGAAGACCGCACTGCTGGACCAGCTCGCGGAGTACTACGAGGCGCGGGTCCCGTGTGCCCGCGCCGACCTGGAGCGGATCGGCGGCCCGGCCGGCGGCCGCGGGCCGGCGGTCTCCAACACCTCCGCCCTGGTCGAGGTGCTGGTACGGCTCTGCACGGGGCTGGCGCCCTCGGTGCCGCCCTTCGGGCGCGGCCGGTTCGTCCGGCTGCTGCCCGGGCTGTTCGCCGTCACGAGCTGGCACCGGGGGGACGCCGGCGAACAGGACGTGGCCCGCGGGCGGATCAGCCGGTTGCTGGCGGCGCTGGAGGAGGACCGCCGGCCCGGCGAGACGGAGCCGCACGTCCTCGGCGCCCCGTGGATGGCCGACGTCGCCGCACAGCTCGCCGGGGCGAACCCGGCCGACGACCTGGAGCCGGTCGCCGACGCCGTGACCCGGCAGTACTTCGCCCGGCACGCCGGCCGCCGGGAGGCCCGCCAGGCGCAGCAGTGGTACGGCGACCGGGACGAGGGCGCCGAGGACGGCGTGCACGCCCTGGTCCGGCTCTGCCGCCGCTTCCACCGTGGGGGCGACTACCGCCGGGCCGTGGAGCGGACGTTGACGGAGGCTCTGCTGGCCGACCTGACCGAGGCCCGCGCCGCCCGCCGCCGGCTCGCCCAGGTGCCGCGTCCGCTGGCGCTCCTGGACAACGTGCACACGCCGGCCGGCCGCGCGGTGCTGGACATCCTGCTGGAGTCGCGGGCCGCGCTGACCACCTCCGGTGGCTCCCGGCCGGACCCGCTGGTGGTGGTGGGCGCGTCCCGGGAGACGGCCCCGGTGCGCTACCCGGAGGCGGTCCGGCGCCGGTTCCCCGAGGTCGCCGAGCGTTCGGGCTGGCAGCCGCCGGAGTCCGGCACGCCGTCCGCCGGGGTGCTCGCCGTCGACCTGCCGCCGCTCGGCCCGCAGGACGTGCTCACCATGCTCGACGACGCCCCGGCCGCGCTGGACGCCGAACTGCCGACCGCCGTGCACCGGCTGACCGGCGGGCAGCCGCTGGGCTGCCGGCTGCTCTGCGACGCGGTGCTGCACGCCCCCGCGGGCGAGCCGGTGGGCGTCGAGGACCTGCTGCGGCTGCGTACCGCCGGCGGCCGGCCGGTGACGGAGACACTGCTGGAGCTGCTGGTGCCGGACGCGCTGCTGAGGGACCGGCTGGTGACGCTCGCGGTGGCCGGCGCCCGGGAGGCCGCACACGCGCTGGCCGGGGCGGTGCCCGGCGGGGGCGGCACGGCGGCGGACGCCGAGCGGTACCTGCGGGAGGAGCTCTGGCAGCCGGAGCACCCGGCGGCCGGTGCGGCGGGTGCCGCGCCCGCCGGGGGTGGGTTCTTCGTCGCCGACCCCTTCCTGCGCGCCGTTCTGGTGGAGGAGTTCCGCCGCACCTCCGCCGAGGGGAACGCGCCGGCCGGGTGGGAGGAGGTGCACCGGGTGCTGCGGGAGCACCACGCCGCGCTGGGCGAGGCCGGCGAGCCCGACGTGCTGCGGCACACCCTGGCCGCCGGCGAGGCCTGGTCCGTGGTGCTGCGGCTCGCCGGGGCGTTCGGGGAGGCGGACGCGGGCCGCTGGCTGGCCTGCCTGGGCCGTGCCGTCACCGCGCCGCATCCGCCCTGGGGCCCGCCCGGGCGCGATCCCCGGCCGGCCGTCGCCCGCGGCGAGCGGGACGCGGAGCACGCTGACGCGGACGACCTGCACCGCTCGGTCAACCGGCTGCTGCACGCCGCCTGGTACACGGCCGACACCGTCGGCACTCCCTCCGAGGAGCTGCGCCGCACCCTGGAGCGGGAGCTGGACTTCCTCTCCCTGCACCACCCCACCGGGCACGCGGTGCTCTCCCGGGCCGCCCGCGACTGGGCCGGGGCCGCCGGGGAGCGGCGGTCCTTCCCGCCGTGACCCCGGCCGGGCCCCGCCCCGGCCTTCCGCCCCGCCCCTCCGCGCGGCGAACCCGCGCAACGATCCGCGACACCGAGTGAGGACCCATGCTCCGACGCTTAGCCGACTTCCTCTCCCTGCTCACCACTCCCTACAAGATCGTCGTCGGCCTGGTCTGCGCCGCACTGCTCGCCGGGCTGGGCGTCGTGGTCTGGCCCTCCGGCGACGGGTGCGGCCCCGGGCTGGAGCGGCGCGGCGACGCCGGCGAGTGCATCGGCGTCACCGCGGAGGCGCACGTCTTCGACGAGGACCTGGCGGGCCTGATCCGCAGCGTCGCCGCGGAGAACGCCCGGGTGCGCGACGACTGGGAGGACCCGGACGACGGCCGGGCCCGCATCCCGTACGTGCGCATCGCGCTGATGATGCCCTACACCTCGGACGCCACCAGTGCCATGACGGAGGACCTGATCCGGCACGGGCTGGCGGGCGCGCACACCGCGCAGCTCCGCGCCAACCGGGACTCCGGGCTCCAGTACGAGCTGCTGATGGCCAACGACGGCAAGGACCTGGACCAGTGGCGGCCGGTGGTCGACCAGCTCGCCGGGGAGACCGGCGGCGAGGCGCCGCTGGTGGCCGTCCTGGGCTTCCCCAACAGCGTGCCGGACACCCGGAAGGCGGCCGAGGCCCTGTCGGCGGAGCGCATCCCGAACATCGGCCCGGTGCTCACCTCCCGCGACATGACCGCCGACCGCCTCTTCAAGACCTCCGCCTCCAACAAGGACTTCGCGCTGGCGCTGGAGGAGTACCTTGCGGAGCAGCCGGGTTCCGGCCGCGGTTTCCTGGTGTGGGACGCGCGGAAGCAGGACAACTACGCGCAGAACCTGCGTGAGGTCTTCATGGAGCACTTCGGCGCCGAGTACGGGCTGCGCAAGCGCAACGGCTCGTACCTCGGGGTGATCGGGGAGGAGGCCGGGATACCGCGCCGGTTCACCCCGCTCGCCCAGAAGATCTGCCTGACCGGAGCCGACACCCTCTTCTACGCCGGCCGGGACCGCGACCTGGCCGCCCTGGTGGGGAAGCTGGCCGAGCAGCCCTCGTGTGACCACGAGAAGCCGCTGCGCATCCTGAAGGTCGGCATCGGCCGGGACCCGGAGTACACCGGCCGGACGACCACCCGGCAGATGCGCGAGGCGAAGATCACCACGGTGGGTGCCGTGGACGTCGACCCGCGCTGGTGGGAGGGCGGCGCGGAACCGCCGCGCGGTTTCCAGAGCTTCCTGGAGGTCTTCCAGTCCCTGGCGCAGCGGGTGGAGCTGGGCCGCAAGCCGCTGGACGACGGCTACACGATCATGTACCACGACGCGTTCACCGTGGCCGCGCAGGCGGCGGACGAGTCCTTCACCGCGGCCAACGAGGACGCCCCGGAGGGCTTCCGGATGCCCACCAAGGACGACGTCTACAACACGATCGTCAACATGTCGGTGCTCGGCACGGAGGACGGCTCGGACTGCGTCAACTGTGTGCGCGGAGCGAGCGGGACCTTCGGCTACGACGCCGAGCCGAGCACCGACAAGTGGCCGGTCTGCAAGCCCGTCCCGGTCATCGAGTACCCGGTGCCGGAGAAGGAGCGGGGGAACGACCGCGCGCGGGGGGAGGAGGCGGACGAGGCGTCGGGTCCGCGGAAGGACCAGCGGCGCACCGAAGCACCCGCGTACTACCGCACGCACGAGGACGTGTTCGGCGGCGACTGTCTCTGACGCCCGGCGTGCCGGGCGCCGGGGTCACGCCCCGGCCGGGGGCGGTGTGTCCTCCGGGCCGCCGCCCTCCCGGCGCCGCCGCTCCTGCTCCTCCTCGCCCAGCGACTTGAGGAACTCGGGGTTGTCGTCCGGCGCCACCCAGCGCCGCTCCTGCGGACGGGTGGCGCCGTACGGCACGTTCCGCCGCGGCCGGCCCACCAGGAACCAGGCCAGCGGGCCCAGCAGCACCTGGCCGAAGAGCAGGATGATGAACACCCAGGCGAGCTTCGGCAGCTTCCGTACCTCGTTCTCCGGCGTGTTCAGGCAGTCGACGAAGGCGTAGATCCACACCGCGAGGATCAACAGGAACGGGAGATACCGGATCATGCGGGCCCCTCAAGGGTCGGGCTGTCGCGGCGCGGGGGGCCGCCGACGCGGCCAGGTGACAGGGCCAGCGTAACGGTGCCCGGAAGCCATGGCCGATACTGGGGCACATGGCATACGACGATCTCCGCTCGCTGCTGCGGGCGCTGGAACGCGAGGGCGACCTGAAGCGGATCACGGCGGAGGTCGATCCGCATCTGGAGATCGGCGAGATCGTCGACCGGGTGCAGAAGTCCGGCGGCCCCGCACTGCTCTTCGAGAACGTCCGCGGCTCGGCGATGCCGCTGGCCATGAACGTCTACGGCACCGACCGGCGGCTGCTCAAGGCCCTCGGCCTGAGGGCGTACGCGGAGATCGGCGAGAAGATCGGCGGCCTGCTCAGGCCCGAGCTGCCGCAGGGCTTCGTCGGCATGCGGGAGGCCTTCGGCAAGCTCGGCACGATGTCCCACGTGCCGCCGAGGAAGGTGAAGGACGGGCCGGTACGGGACGTGGTGCTGCGCGGTGACGAGGTGGACCTCGGCACGCTGCCCGCGCTCTTCACCTGGCCGGAGGACGGCGGCTCCTTCTTCAACCTCGGGCTCACCCACACCAAGCACCCGGAGACCGGGGTGCGCAACCTCGGCCTCTACCGCCTCCAGCGGCACGACAGCCGGACCATCGGCATGCACTGGCAGATCCACAAGGACAGCCGGAACCACTACCAGGTCGCCGCGCGCCGCGGTGAGAAGCTGCCCATCGCCATCGCCTTCGGCTGCCCGCCCGCCGTCACCTACGCCGCCACCGCGCCGCTGCCCGGCGACATCGACGAGTACCTGCTCGCGGGCTTCGTGCAGGGGAAGCGGGTGGAGATGGTGGACTGCGAGACGGTGCCGCTCCAGGTGCCCGCCGCCGCCGAGGTGGTGCTGGAGGGCTGGCTGGAGCCCGGCCGCATGCTGCCCGAGGGGCCCTTCGGCGACCACACCGGCTTCTACACCCCGCAGGAGGACTTCCCGGCGCTCACCGTCGACTGCGTCACCATGCGGCGGCGGCCGCTGCTCCAGTCCATCGTGGTCGGCCGGCCGCCGACCGAGGACGGTCCGCTGGGGCGCGCCACGGAGCGGTTCTTCCTCCCGTTGCTCAAGGTCATCGTGCCGGACATCGTCGACTACCACCTGCCGGAGGCCGGCGGCTTCCACAACTGCGCCGTCGTCTCCATCGACAAGCGCTACCCGAAGCACGCACAGAAGGTGATGTCCGCCATCTGGGGGGCGCACATGATGTCCCTCACCAAGCTGATCGTGGTGGTGGACGCGGACTGCGACGTGCACGACCTGCACGAGGTGGCCTGGCGGGCCCTGGGGAACACCGACTACGCCCGCGACCTCACGGTGGCGGAGGGACCCGTGGACCATCTGGACCACGCCTCCTACCAGCAGTTCTGGGGCGGCAAGGCGGGGATCGACGCCACCGCCAAGTGGCCGGAGGAGGGGTACACCCGGGACGGCGGCTGGCCGCAGATGATCGTCTCCGACCCGGAGACGGCGGCGACGGTGGACCGCCGGTGGAAGGAGTACGGCCTGTGAGGGAGGACGGGGCGCGCACGGACGGGGCGCGTACGGACGGGGCGCGCACGGACGGGACGCGCACGGACGGGGCGGAGCCCACCGGCGCCCCGGGCGGGAGCGGAGCCGCGGACCGGGGGGCGGCCGGGGGCGGCCGGGTCCGGGCCTTCCTGCGGCTGGTCACCATCGAGCACTCGGTGTTCGCGCTGCCCTTCGCGTACATCGGCGCGCTCACCGCGATGCACCTCGCGGACGCTTCGGTGCACTGGTGGGAGCTGCTGCTCATCACCGCCGCGATGGTCTCGCTGCGTACCTTCGCGATGGCCGCCAACCGGATCATCGACCGCGAGATCGACGCCCGCAATCCCCGCACCTCCGGCCGGGAGCTGGTCACCGGCGTGGTCTCGGTCCGTACCGCCCGGGTGGGCGCGGCCGTCTCGCTGGTGGTCTTCCTCGGCTCCGCCGCCCTGCTGAACCCGCTCTGCCTGGCGCTGTCGCCGCTCGCGGTGGTGCCGATGGTGGTCTATCCCTACGGCAAGCGCTTCACGGACTTCCCGCAGGCCATCCTGGGGCTCGCGCAGTCCATCGGGCCGATCGGGGCCTGGCTGGCGGTCACCGGGAGCTGGTCCTGGGAGGCCGTGATACTCGGGCTGGCCGTCGGCATCTGGATCGGGGGCTTCGACCTGATCTACGCCTGCCAGGACGTGGCCGCCGACCGGGCCCAGGGGGTGCGCTCGGTGCCCGCCCGCTTCGGCATCCGCACCACGTTGTACGCCTCCCGGGCCAGCCACGCCCTGACGGTGGCGCTGCTGGCCTGGTTCGGCGCCGTCACCGGGGCCGGGGCGCTCTGGTGGGCGGGACTGGCGGTGGTCGCGGTGGCCTTCTGCTACGAGCACCTGCTGGTGCGGCCGGGCGACCTCAGCCGGGTCAACCGGGCGTTCTTCACCGTCAACGGCTTCGTCGGCATCGCGCTCTTCGGCTGCGCCCTGGCGGACCTGGCCGTCCGCGGCCTGAGCGCCTGACGGGACGGACCACACCGGGAGTCCCTGCCCGGCGCCGCACTCCGGGGAGCCCTGTCGCGCGCAGGAGCCCGTGCCCGCGCCCGCGAGGGAGCCCCGTGCCCGCGCGGTGCCGCTCCCGCCGGCCGCTCCCCGGCCGTCAGTGCCAGGCGGGCTTCTGGGCGCCCTGACTGTGCACCGTGGAGGTGAGGAAGGCCGCCACCACCCCGCCGATCAGCCCGAACAGGTGCCCCTGCCAGGAGATCCCCGCCGAGGTGGGCAGCACCCCCCACAGGATCGAGCCGTAGAACACCACCACCACGCCGCCGAGCGCCACATCCGTGATCCGCCGGTCCACGAACCCGCGTACCACCAGATAGCCGAAGAGCCCGAACACCAGTCCGGAGGCTCCGGCGGTGTTGCTGTTCTCCGGGGCCGTCAGCCAGACGCCGAGGCCGCTGATCACGATGATCGTCAGCGCCACCGCCAGGAAGCGTCCGGTGCCGCGCAGTGCGGCCATGAAACCGAGCACCAGCAGCGGCAGGGTGTTCGCCATCAGGTGGTCGAAGCCGAAGTGCAGGAAGGCGGCGGGTATGACGTCGGCCAGCTCGTCCGTGCGGCGCGGCGAGACCCCGAAGGTGTCCAGCGCGTTCCCCGTCGCCTGGTCGGCCGCCTCCAGCACCCAGAGCAGGCCGACCCACAACAGGATCACCTGGGCCGCGCCCCTGGTCCGGTACGCCGTCTCGCTCGTCATCACGCCTCCCCGCCCTGGAGAGCCCCGCGTGTCAGGGTCCGCTCCCTGCACAACGCTACCCGGCGCGCGCCGGTTCCCCACCTGCCTCGGGCACCCCGCCCCGGAGCGCCGTCGACCGGCCCCGCCGGCCGTCCGTCAGCGGGCGGGCCCGTGCACCGTGCCGTAGAGGAAGGCCGCCAGCATGTCCTGCGGCTCCAGCTCGTACGACTTCGAGGGGCGGTGCACGGAGAGTGCGTCCCCGGTGGCGAACCGCAGCCGCAGCGGGAGGTGGGCGGACCCGCCGCGGTCGGTGAGCGCCGCCAGGTCCAGGGTCAGCCCGGCGAGCACCCCGCGCCGGATCGTCAGCTCGGCGGTGACCCGCCGGTCCGGCACCCGGTCCGGCCGCAGCCGGACGCCCAGCGGCGCGACGGCGGGCGCCAGCTCCTCGGCCACCTCCCGCGCGGGCAGCCCGACGGTCAGCCGCTCGGTGCCGGTGCCGCCGCCCCGGCCGGAGGCCCGCGGCCGGGGCTCGTCGCCGTGCTCGACCAGTACCTTCCGGAGCCCGCTCAGCAGCTCCCGCAGCTCCGTGCCGTCCAGCACCGAGCCGGCGCCGCGCGCCTCGTCCCCGTCGAGCGGAAGCCGCGCGAACCGTTCGACCGCCCAGCCGAAGTCCCGGTAGTCGTCCGGGTCGAGCCGCACCCAGCCGCCCCGGAGCAGCCGCTGCACGGACCGCAGCGAGTCGGGCAGGCGGTCCGCGAGGTCCACCACCTCCCGGAGCTGCCGGCGCTCCCGCGGGTCCAGGTGGGCCTCCCGGACCAGCTCCCGGGGCTGGAGGCGCAGATAGACGGCGTCGCCGACGGACTTGTAGTTGACGATGTCCTTGTCCCCGAGGTTCAGCGAGAGCGCCAGCCGGGTGCGGCTGTCGTAGGACTCCAGCTCCTCCAGCGGCACGTCCGCGCCGAGGGCCACGGTCAGCTCCGACTCGGCGAGCCGGGCGGCCCGCTGGGGGGAGGCGCCCTGGCCGGCGTTCTCCAGGAAGGCGCGCACCTCGGCGGGGGAGCCGTCGAGGTCCGCGAAGAGCGTGGCCGACGGTTGCCGGGTGAGCTTGTCGACCGCGTGCTCCACCGTGTCCTCGGAGCTCACCTGTTCGGGGGGACCGCACGCCACCGCGGCGGCCAGCAGCAGGACCGTGCCGCAGGTGGCGCCGGCTCGCAGCCGGCGGGGCCCGGGGAGTCGGCGTCGGCTTCCGGTCGCGGGGCGTCGGCATCCGGGGAAACGCATCCCCGCAGCCAACCGCATGACCGGCCCGCCACGCCAGTCGCCCGGCCGCGTAGGCTCGGGGCGTGACTGCCAGCCAGCGCCGCCCCTGGATCGTGGGGGTCTCCGGGGCCTCCGGCACGCCGTACGCCGCCGCCGTGCTGCGGGGACTGCTGGAGGCCGGCGAGGACGTCGACCTGATCGTCAGCCGGGCCGCGCGGCTGACCGTGCTGGACGAGACCGGCGGCCCCTTCCGGGACGCGCACGCCGCCGAGGACCTGCGCCGCTGGCTCGCCCGGGGCGCCGACGGCACCCCGGACGCCTTCGACCCGGACGCCCTCGCCACGGGCCCCGGCCGGGTGCGGCACTGGGCGGCCGGCGATCTGGCCGCCGGGCCGTCCTCCGGCTCGTACCCGGCCCGGGGCATGCTGATCGTCCCGGCCAGCACCGCCTGTGTGGCCGGGGTGGCGCTCGGGCTCTCCAAGGACCTGCTCCAGCGCACCGCCTCCGTCACCCTCAAGGAGCGCCGGCCGCTGGTGGTCGCCGTGCGTGAGACCCCGCTGACCGGGCCGACCCTGCGCCACCTGGTGACCCTGGACGACGCCGGGGCGGTGGTGCTGCCCGCCTCGCCCGCCTTCTACGCGGACTCCCGCGAGGTGCAGGACCTGGTCGACTTCGTGGCGGGCCGGGTGCTCGACGCGGCGGGCGTGCCGCACACCCTCTACCGGCGCTGGCGGGGCGGGCTGGGAGGCACGGTGCCGCACGGCGGGAGCGGGCCCATGCCTTAGATTCGTACGCGAAGGAACCGGGAAACTGCGCATCTCAGGAAGACGGAAGGCCCAGTAGGCATGGACGCGGTGGACAGGCAGCTCATCCAGGCGCTGCGGGAGAACGGCAGAGCCTCGTACGCCGAGCTGGGCAGGCTCGTCGGACTCTCCGGTCCCAGCGTGACCGACCGCATCAACCGGCTGGAGGCCGCCGGGGTCATCACCGGCTACCGTGCCACCGTCGACGCCCCCTCGCTGGGGCTGGGCGTCACCGCGCTCATCGGCATCCAGCTCTCCGACGCCGTGGACCACGAGGACGTGGCGGCCCGGATGCGGGAGCTGGCGGAGATCGAGGACTGCTGGTTCATCGCCGGCGACGACTCCTTCATGCTCAAGGTGCGGGCGAGCGACGTGGACGGCCTGGAGCGCACCATCCGGCGGCTCTCCGGCACCAAGGGCGTCTCCCGCACCCGTACGACCATCGTGCTCTCCACCAAATGGGAGAACCGGGTCGGCGAATTGCCCGAGAACGCGTAGGCGTAGGCTCGTCGGAGGCCCGCGGCCGGCGGCCGGGGGCCACAGGAGCACGGTCCGGACTCGAGGAGGCGCGCATGGACGCTGGGCTCAAGCGGGAGCTGGAGGACAAGGTCCGTTCCGGGGAGCGGCTCACCCGGGAGGACGGTCTCGCGCTCTACGCGTGCGACGACCTGGCCTGGCTCGGCGGCCTCGCCCACGAGGTGCGCACCCGCAAGAACGGCGACGTGGTGCACTTCAACGTCAACCGCCACCTCAACATGACCAACGTGTGCACCGCCTCCTGCGCCTACTGCTCGTTCCAGCGCAAGCCGGGCGAGAAGGACGCCTACACCATGCGCATCGAGGAGGCCGTGCGGCTGGCCAAGGCGATGGAGGGGGACAACCTCACCGAGCTGCACATCGTCAACGGCCTGCATCCGACGCTTCCCTGGCGCTACTACCCCCGGTCGCTCAGCGCGCTGAAGGAGGCGCTGCCGGAGACGGTCTCGCTCAAGGCCTTCACGGCCACCGAGATCCACCACTTCGAGAAGATCTCCGGGATGGACGCCTCGGAGATCCTGGACGAGCTGATCGACGCCGGCCTGGAGTCGCTGACCGGCGGCGGCGCCGAGATCTTCGACTGGGAGGTCCGGCAGCACATCGTCGACCACGACACCCACTGGGAGGACTGGTCGCGCATCCACCGGCTCGCCCACCGGAAGGGCCTCAAGACGCCGTCCACGATGCTCTACGGGCACATCGAGGAGCCCCGGCACCGGGTCGACCACGTGCTGCGGCTGCGGGAACTCCAGGACGAGACCGGCGGCTTCCAGGTCTTCATCCCCCTCCGTTACCAGCACGACTTCGTGGACATGCAGGACGGCAAGATCCGCAACCGGCTCCAGGACCGCACCACGATGGCCAGCGGCGCCGAGGCGCTGAAGACCTTCGCGGTCTCCCGGCTGCTCTTCGACAACGTCCCGCACGTCAAGGTGTTCTGGGTGATGCACGGCGTGCAGACGGCGCAGCTCGCGCTCCAGCACGGCGCCGACGACATGGACGGCTCGGTCGTGGAGTACAAGATCACCCACGACGCGGACAACTTCGGCACCCCGGACAAGCTCACCCGCGAGGACCTGCTGGACCTGATCCGGGACGCGGGCTTCCGGCCCGTGGAGCGGAACACCCGGTACGAGATCATCCGGGAGTACGACGGTCCCGACCCGGCCCGCCGGGAGACCCCGCAGCCGATGCGGGTCTGAGCCCCGGGGCGGGCCCGGCAACGCACTCCCTCGCCCGGCGCCGGTCGCCGGCCGGGCGCGCCCCTCGCGTGTTCCGGCGGTGCGCCGCGGGGTACCCGGCGTGCATGACCGCCACCGGGACCCGTGGCGCCCCGCCCGCCGGGCGCCCCGAGGACGCCTACGACGCCGGCCCCTTCGTGCCGCCGGGCGCGGACCTCGCGGCGCTCCGCGAGGCCGCCGCCGGCTGCCGCGGCTGCCCGCTGCACGAGCACGCCACGCAGACCGTCTTCGGTACCGGCGACGCGGACGCCCGGGTGGTGCTGGTCGGCGAGCAGCCCGGCGACCAGGAGGACCGGCGCGGGCAGCCCTTCGTCGGGCCGGCGGGCCGGGTGCTGATGCAGGCGCTGGACGAGGCCGGGATCGACCCGACCGACACCTATGTCACCAACGCCGTGAAGCACTTCAAGTACGTGCACGTCGCCGGGCGCGGCAAGCGGCGCATCCACAGGGCGCCGAGCCTGCGCGAGATGACCGCCTGCGCCCCCTGGCTCAACGCGGAGCTGGCGGTGGCCGACCCCGAGGTGCTGGTGGCCCTCGGCGCCACCGCCGGCAAGGCGCTGCTCGGCCCGTCCTACCGGGTCACCCGGCAGCGCGGGACGCTGCTCGAACGCCCGGACTCGCCGCCGGTGCTGGGCACCCTCCACCCCTCGGCGGTGCTGCGCGCCGACGACCGGGAGGAGACGTACGCCGGGCTGGTGGCCGACCTGCGGGTCGCGGCGGACGTCCTCGCCGCCGCCTGACCGCGCGGCCGCCCGTCACCGGGGCCGCGCACCCCGGGACCGCCCGGCCCGCCGGGCCGTCCGCCCCCCGGGGCCGCCCGTCGCCGGGGCCGCGCGGCCGCCCGCCGGCGGTGCTCGTTATCGTCGGATCCATGCCGACCGTGTACGAGCTGGACCCCGTCCCGACCCCGGAGCTGCGCGACCAGCTCCTGCGGCTCTGGACGGACGTCAGCAACGCGGGCGGCTCCGTCGGCTTTGTGCCGCCGGTCACCCCGGAGGACGTCCGCCCGGAGCTGCTGGGCCGGCTGCGGGCCATGGCGGAGGGCCGCAGCCGGCTGCTCACCGGGCGGGACGGGGACCGGGTGGTCGCCACCGCCTTCCTCACCCTGAACACCCACCGGCTGATGCGACACTGGGTGTGGCTCTCCACCGTGATGGTGGAACCGGCCCGGCAGGGAACCGGCGTCGGGCGCGAGCTGATGGCCGCCGCCGCGGAGGCCGCCCGCGGCCTGGAGGGCGTGCGGGGCATCCGGCTGACCCTGCGGGCCGGCGGCGGGCTGGAGCGTTTCTACGCCTCCTGCGGCTACCAGGAGGCCGGCCGCGTGCCGGACGCGATCCGGGTCGCGGAGGGCTCCTACCGGGACGAGGTCACGATGTGGCTGCCCCTCGACTCCCCCGACTGATCGAGAAGGAATGAGAACCACCGTGAGCAGCAGGACACACGCAACGCTCCGCTACACCGCCCTGCGGCTGGGCATCTTCCTCGGCTGCCTCGTCGTCGTCTCGGTGCTCGCCTACGCCGGGATCATCCCGGAGGGCATCGGCCGCTCGAACCCGTTCTGGGTGCTCCTGCTGGCCCTGGTGCTCTCCGCACCGCTCAGTTATGTGCTGCTGCGCCGGCAGCGGGAGGCGATGGCGGAGCAGGTCGCCTCCGGCGTGGACCGCGCCCGGAGCCGGCTGGCGGCGAACCGCAGCATGGAGGACGACGACGCCGACGACGCCGCCCGGGACAGCGCGGGCCCGGAGGCGGAACCGGCCACCGCGACCGCGGAGGCGGACGCCGCCGGTTCCGCGGACACCGCCCGAGGGCGCGGTCCGGCCGTCACCGGGTCGTCCTCCTCGTAGGCATCCCGTCCCCGGGCCGCACCCGGGGGCCGGTCTCTCCCCACCGTGGGTGCACCGGGGGCCCATGGCGTGCGCCCACCGGGCAGCCGGCCGTCGTTCCCGCTGCCCGCCGTGGCGAGGTACGAGCCCGTGCCCGGACCGCCGGGGCGCTGCTGCACGGTGTTCGCGGGCGGGGCCCGCTTCCCCGGGCGTCGCCGGCGGTCCGACGCGGGTCTTGTGACGCCGGGCACACTCCCGCATACTCGGGCCGGTTGTTGTCAGGAGCACGACACCAGCTCCCGGCGCTGCCGCACCAGGCCTCTCACCCCCCGGGCCACCTCGACTCCTACAGGAGGAGAACCGTGAGGACCACCACCCCCGCTCCCGCACGTCGTCGCCGGACGAAGGTCCGCCTCCTCGCCGCCGCACTCGGCCTCGCCGCATCCGGTGCCATGGCGCTCCCGACCGCCCATGCCGCGGCCCCGCAGGACCGCGGCGCCGACCGTCTCGCCCAGGTGACCGACGCGGTGGAACAGTCCGGCGTACGGGGCATCGCCTGGCACACCGACGAGGCGTCCGGGCGCGTGGTCGTCACCGCCGACGCCTCCGTCTCCCGTGCCGAGATCGCCACCCTGCGCAAGGCCGCCGGCGCGGACGCCGCCGCCCTCCGCGTCGAACGCGCTCGCGGTGTCTTCCGGCCGCTGCTGGACTCGGGCGACGCCATCTACGGGGGCGGCTACCGTTGTTCGCTCGGATTCAACGTCGTGCGCGACGGTGCGTACCACTTCCTGACCGCCGGGCACTGCGGCGACGTCGCCGGCACCTGGTACACCGACGCGCAGCAGCGGACCCTCATCGGCCCCACCGTGCACTCCAGCTTCCCCGGCAACGACTACGCGCTGGTCCGCTACGACAACTCCGGCCTCTCCCACCCCGGTGGCTGGACCGCGGCCGAGGCGTACGTCGGTGAGTCCGTCAAGCGCACCGGCTCGACCACGGGCACGCACGGTGGCGAGGTGACCGCTCTGGACGTGACGGTCCGTTACACGGGCAGCGGCACGGTTCGGGACATGATCCAGACAAACGTCTGCGCGGAGCCCGGTGACTCGGGTGGTGCGCTCTACGACGGCGACAAGGCGCTGGGCATCACCTCCGGCGGCAGCGGTGACTGCCGCAGCGGCGGGACCACCTTCTACCAGCCCGTCACCGAGGCGCTCGCGAAGTACGGCGCGACGCTGTACTGAGCCGTACGCCCCACGGGCGCCGTCCGGCCCACGGCCGCCGCGGAGCCCCCGGGCAGGCCGCCCGGTCGTAAGCTTCCTCACACCCGTCCGCACGCCCCGCCGGGAATCCCTTCTCCCGGCGGGGCGTTGTGCGTGGCCGTACGGACCGCCCCCGGCCGCCGGGCCGGGGCCGGTCGCAGCCCGATGTAGCGTGAGGACCATGACGACGGCAGCCCCTTACCCCGAGGCGACGAGCACCCTGCTCGTGGCGCGGCTGCACGTCGACCTCTGCCGCTGCCTCTCCGCGAGCTGTCGCGCGCCCCGGCGCGCCTGACGCGACCGGCGGCCGGACCGCCCCGGCGTCTCGCCGCCCCTTCCCGAGGGGCCCTCTTCCGCGGTTTCCGCGGTTTCCGCGGTTCCCGCGGCCTCTTCCGCGGTCCGCTGCCGTCTCCCTCGCTCTCCTTCGTACGCCTGCCGACTTCCGCACCGGAGTGTGTCCGTGTCCTCTGCCACCCCGCCCCCTGATACCCCGTCCCCTGACTCGCCGTCCGCCGAGACGTCACCCGAGGCGGCCCGCGGGTCCGCGACCGCGCGCATACGCCTGCCCCGCGTGCCCTTCTGGGCCCAGATCCTGGCCGGTCTCGCCCTCGGCGTGCTGCTCGGCTGGGTGGCGCGCACCTGGGAGGTCGCCTGGCTGGGCACCACCCTCACCCGGACCGGCGACCTCTTCGTGCAGTTGCTGAAGCTGGCCGTGGCGCCGCTGGTCTTCTTCGCCATCGTCATCTCCGTCACCAACCTGCGGAAAGTCTCCAACGCCGCCCGCCTGGCCACCCGCACGCTGCTGTGGTTCATGGTCACCTCGCTGGTCGCGGTGGCGATCGGGCTGACGATCGGTCTGCTCACCGATCCCGGGGCCGGCACCGGGCTCACCGCCGCCGACGGTGCCGAGCCCGAGCAGGCGGGTTCCTGGCTGGACTTCCTCACCGGCATCGTGCCGACCGACGTGATCACGCCGTTCACCGAGCTGAACGTGTTGCAGATCGTCTTCATGGCCGCCGTCACCGGTGTCGCCGCCCTGAAGCTGGGCCCGCGGGCCGAACCGCTGCTGGCGTTCGGCGAGTCGGTGCTCGCGCTGCTGCAGAAGGCCCTGTGGTGGGTCATCCGGCTGGCGCCGCTCGGCTCCCTCGGCCTGATCGGCACGGCGATCAAGGACTACGGCTGGAACCTCATCGGCCAGTACGCGACCTTCACCGCCGGCATCTACCTCGGCTGCGCCCTCGTCCTCTTCGGCGTCTACCCGCTGCTGCTGGCGACCGCCGCCCGCGTCAGCCCGCTGCAGTTCTTCCGCGGTGCCTGGCCGGCGATCCAGCTCGCCTTCGTCTCCCGTTCCTCGGTCGGCACGATGCCGCTGACCCAGAAGGTCGTGGAGCGGCTCGGGGTGCCGAAGGAGTACGCCTCCTTCGCGGTGCCGTTCGGTGCCACCACCAAGATGGACGGCTGCGCCTCCGTCTACCCCGCGATCGCCGCGATCTTCGTGGCGCAGATCTTCGGTGTCGACCTCGGCGTCGGGGAGTACCTGCTGATCGTGTTCGTGTCGGTGATCGGCTCGGCCGCCACCGCCGGGCTCACCGGGGCGACGGTGATGCTCACCCTGACCCTCTCCACGCTGGGCCTGCCGCTGGCCGGGGTCGGCCTGCTGCTGGCGATCGACCCGGTGCTGGACATGATGCGCACCGCGACGAACGTGGCGGGCCAGGCGCTGGTGCCGGTGCTGGTGGCGGCGCGGGAACGGATCCTGGACCTGGACGCCTTCGGGCGGGCGCGGAGCTTCAGCCCCGACGCCCCTGACGGCCCGGACGGTCCCGACGACCGGAAGGACGCGGCCGGCGCCGTGGCCGGCGCCCCGTCGGCGTCGCAGCCCGGGGCGGCGCCGGTACCCGCCTGACCGGCGGTGGTACGGCCCGCATGCGCCGCGGGACTGTGCCCCCGGCATGGCTGGAAGCTCCCCCGGACGACCGTGTCCGGGGGAGCTTCGGCGTAGGCTACGGAGTGATAACGCTCACGGCGGGGGCGATGCGAAGGGCTACGAGGTGGGGTCGAAGAACAGCAGACGGGTACCGCGGGCGGTGCGCGAGCAGCAGATGCTGGACGCGGCGGTCGCCGGGTTCGCACGGCACGGGTACCGCTCGGCGTCGATGGACGACATCGCGGAGGCCGCCGGGGTCTCGAAGCCGCTGGTCTACCAGTATCTGCACTCCAAGGAAGACCTGTTCACCGCCTGCATAGCGCGCGAGGCCGCGGCGCTCTCCGCGGCCGTCCACGAGGGCACCCGGGAGCAGGCGGCCTCCGCCGACCAGCAGCTCTGGAACGGGCTGTGCGCCTTCTTCGCCCACACCGCGGCCCACCCCGACGGCTGGGCGGTCCTCTCCCAGCAGGCCCGTACCGAGGGCGAGCCGTTCGCGCGGGCGGTCTCCGAGATGCGCGCCGAGCTGGTGGCACTGGTGACCCGGCTCATCGGCCGTGCCGCGCGGGACGCGGGGTGCGACGAGGACCTGGTCGACCGTGAGGTGTCGGGCCTGGCGCACGCGCTCGCCGGCGCGGCGGAGTCGCTCGCCGACTGGGCGAACTCCCGTACGGAGGACCGGCCCTCGGCGAAGGAGACCGCGGCGACGCTCATGCACTTCTGCTGGACGGGCCTGGAGTCGCTGATGAAGGGCGGGCGCTGGACGCCGTCCGGCCGGTGAGGTGCAGCCGGCCGGGGTCCGCGGCGTTCCGCAGCTCGAAGGTGCGCCCCGCGCCGGTCCCGGTGACGCCGTAGCGGACCGTCGCGGGCAGCGGCACCGGTGCGAGGAAGCGGGCGGAGACGGTGCACGCCTGTCCCTCCGGCGCCGGTTCCGCGAGTCGGCGGGCGACGAGCCCCGTGCCGTGGGCGACAGCCCGCGGAAAAGCCGAACGCCCGTGTGGCGAGCGGGTGCAGACGGACCGGGTTCCGGTCGCCGGAGCCGGGGTGCGCGAGCCGTGCTGTCCGGACGGTGCGCCCCGCCGCCGTACGATGCCCTCCGCGGCCGGGGCCTGTGCGGGCGACGTGCGGGTGGCGGTCGGCCGTTCCCCGGGATCCTCGGGTTCGCGTGGATGTACTTCCGGGTAAAATCACTCACAGGTCAGGAGTTCGGTCGAGGATGACTCTCAGCGGCCTCATAGGTTCCTCCCCTCCGCGCCGCGTCGCGGTCCTCGGCGGCAGCCGCATCCCCTTCGCACGGGCGGACGGGCCGTACGCCACCTGTTCCCACCAGGACATGCTGACCGCGGCGCTCGACGGGCTGGTGCAGCGTCACGGGCTGCAGGACGAGCGGCTCGGCGAGTTCGTCGCCGGCGCCGTGCTCAAGCACAGCCGCGACCTCAACCTCGCCCGCGAGACCGTCCTCGGCTCCGCGCTCGACCCCCGCACCCCCGCGTACGACGTCCAGCAGGCGTGCGGCACCGGCCTGCAGGCCGTGATCGCGGTGGCCAACAAGATCGCCCTCGGCCAGATCGACGCCGGGATCGCCGGTGGCGTCGACACCGCCAGCGACGCCCCCCTGGGCATCGACGACCGGCTGCGCCGCATCCTGCTCGCCGCCCGCCGGGCCCCGAGCCTGAAGCAGCGACTGCGGGAACTCGCCCGCTTCCGGCCGGGCGAGCTCGTCCCCGAGACCCCGCGCGACGCCGAGCCCCGCACCGGCCTCTCCATGGGCGAGCACGCCGCCCGTACCGCCCGCGAATGGGGCGTCACCCGGCGGGAGCAGGACGAACTCGCCGCGCTCAGCCACCGCAACCTCGCCACCGCCTACGACAGCGGCTTCCTGCACGACCTGGTGGTGCCCTTCCAGGGCCTGGCCCGGGACCAGAACCTGCGCCCCGGCACCTCGGTGCAGAAACTCGGCGCACTCCCGCCGGTCTTCGGGCTCGCCGACGGCGCCGCCGAGGCCACCATGACCGCGGGCAACTCCACACCGCTCACCGACGGCGCCGCCACCGTGCTGCTCGGCTCCGAGGAGTGGGCCGAGCGCCGCGGGTTGCGCCCGCTCGCCTACCTCACCGCGTACGAGACCGGCGCCGTGGACTTCACCGAGGAGGCCGGGGAGGGGCTGCTGATGGCACCCGCGTTCGCCGTGCCGCGGCTGCTGCGCCGACTCGGGCTGGATCTCGGCGACTTCGCCCTCATCGAGATCCACGAGGCCTTCGCCTCCCAGGTGCTGGCGACCCTGGCCGCCTGGGAGAAACAGGGGCTGGCACCGCTGGACCGTTCCCGGCTCAACGTCGCCGGGTCGTCGCTGGCCACCGGACACCCGTTCGCCGCCACCGGTGCCCGCATCACCGCCACCCTGGCCAAGCTCCTCGCCGAGCGCGCGGGGCCGGAGCCGGGCGCGCGCGGGCTGCTCTCGATCTGCGCCGCCGGCGGGCAGGGGGTGACCGCGATTCTCGAACGCGCCTGAGGCGCTCCGCGCCGCACCGGCGAGCACGTCCCGGTCCCTTCGTCCGCCGGCGGCCCCGACCGGCCGCCCGGCGGGCACCTCACCCGCCCCGGCACCTCTCCCGGCACCCCCACCGCACCCGGCCCGCCGCGTCGCCGGCCCGCCGCAGCCGCCGTACGGCCCCGACAGGGCGGGGCCGGTACGGTGTGGCGGCCGCCACACCGGGCGGGTCCGCGCCGGGCACGCGCCGACCCCCAAGGAGCCGCCATGTCCCCGAAGATCCCGCCGGCCGCCGGACCCACCCCGCCCCCACTCGTCGAACCGACCCTGCACCGGGAGGGCGGCGTCGTCCGCCAGGCCTACGTCCCGCCGCTGGTCCCGCGGCTGGAGAGCGGCTCGCTGGCCGACATCCCCTTCCACAACGCCGCCGAGGACCCGCACGCGGTGGTGCTCAGCCGCAAGGAGCCCGACGGGCGCTGGGCGGACGTCACCGCGGCCGAGTTCGCCGAGGAGGTCTCCGCGGTCGCCCGCGGCCTGGTCGCCGAGGGGCTGCGGCCGGGCGACCGGCTGGCGATCATGGCCCGTACCAGCTACGCCTGGACCCTGCTCGACTTCGCCTCCTGGGCCGCCGGGCTGGTCACCGTGCCGGTCTACCCGACCTCCTCGGCCGCCCAGGCCCGCTTCGTCCTGCAGGACACCACCGCCCGGGCCTGCGTGGTGGAGAACGCCGAACTCGCCCGGCTGGTCAGCGGCGTCCGCGGCGCCCTGCCGGACCTGGAGCACCTGTGGCAGCTCGACGCCGGTGCGCTCGGCCGGCTCACCACGGCCGGCCGGGAGGTCCCCGAGGAGGCGGTGGCCGGACGGCGGGCCGGGCTGGGCCCGGACACCATCGCCACCGTCATCCACACCTCCGGCACCACCGGCCGCCCCAAGGGCTGCGTGCTCACCCACGGCAACTTCTTCGCCGAGGTGGACAACTGCATCGAGCTGCTGCACCCCGTCTTCCGGGCCGTCAGCCGCCACCCGGCCGCCACCCTGCTCTTCCTGCCCATGGCACACGTCTTCGGCCGGATGGTCGCCGTCGGCTGCGTCCGGGCCCGGGTCCGGCTGGGCCACGCCCCCAGCATCCAGACCGAGGACCTGCTGGCCGACCTCGCCGGGTTCCGGCCCTCCTTCCTGCTGGCCATCCCGTATGTGCTGGAGAAGGTCTACAACAACGCCCGGGCCACCGCCGAGCGGATGCGCCGCGGCTCCTCCTTCGACCGGGCCTCCCGGGTCGCCGTCCGGTTCGGCGACGCCGCCCTCGACGCCCGGCACGGCGGCGGGCGCGGCCCCGGCTTCCTCACCCGCGCCGCCCGCGGCCTCTACGACCCGCTGGTCTACCGGCGCATCCGGGAGGCGCTCGGCGGCCGGGTCCGCCAGGTGATCTGCGGCGGCTCGCCCCTGGGCGAGCGGCTGTGCGCCTTCTTCGCCGGCGCCGGTATCGAGGTCTTCGAGGGGTACGGGCTCACCGAGACCACCGCGGCCGTCACGGTCACCCCGCCGCTCAAGCCACGGCTCGGCACGGTCGGCTGGCCGGTCCCCGGCACGGCGGTCCGCATCGCGCACGACGGCGAGGTGCTGCTCCGCGGCGGCCAGGTGTTCAGCGGCTACTGGCACGGCGCCCGGCGGGCCGTCGAGCCGGGCACCCGGCCGGACGGCTGGCTCGCCACCGGCGACCTCGGCCACCTCGACGACGAGGGCTATCTCACCATCACCGGCCGCAAGAAGGACCTCATCATCACCTCCAGCGGCAAGAACGTGGCCCCGGCGCCCCTGGAGGACTGGCTGCGCGCGCACCCCCTGGTGCACCAGTGCCTGGTCGTCGGCGACAACCGGCCCTACCTCACCGCGCTGCTCACCCTCGAACCGGAGGGCCTGGCGCACTGGCAGCGGATGCACGGCAAGGAGGACGTCCCGCCGGACCGGCTCGTAGGGGACGAGGACCTGCGGCGCAACCTCCAGCAGGCGGTGGACGACGCCAACGCCCTGGTCTCCCAGGCCGAGTCCATCCGCCGCTTCCGGGTGCTGGCGGTGGACTTCACCGAGCGCTCCGGGCACCTGACGCCCTCGATGAAGCTGCGCCGGGAGGCGATCCAGCGGGACTTCGCCGCGGAGATCGACGCACTGTACACCTGAGCACGGGAGGCCGGCGGGCACCACGACCCGGGGCGCACGCTTCCCCCGACCCGGGGCGCACGCTCACTCCGGGTGCACGGCCGGGTGCCGTGCGTGCGGAGTCTCCGGGCGGGCCCGTGCCGGGCGGACGGTGGTCGTCCGCATCCCGGGGCGTGCGGGCGGTCGGTATCCTGGGGTGGCTGAAATGTTTCGGTGGCAGCGCCGCCGGGCGGTGGCACGGTGGCCAAGAGGCTCGCCCGGGCCGCACATTGGTGGCGCAAACCGTGTGACTCCAGTGAGAAAGGTGAGTCCGCCGCGTGGACGAGCAGCTTCAGCGCCACTACGCACAGCTTGCCCGTACCTACGACGACACGTGGGGCCAGCGGCCCGCGTACCTGGAATGGATGGCCGACCTGATCCGGGACCGGCTCCGGGCGCACCCGGGCCAGCGGATCGCCGACGTCGGGGCCGGCACCGGGCTCTTCCTCAGCCGGCTGCTGCCGTGCGCGGACGCCCGTACACCGCTGGTGTGCGTGGACCCGTCGCAGGAGATGCTCGACCAGCTCCCGGACGACCCCCGGCTGCGGCCGCTGCGCGCCACCGCGGAGGAACTCGGCGACCCGGACACGGCCCTTCCGTACGACGCCTTCGACGCCGTGCTCGTCAAGGAGGCGGTGCACCACTTCGCCGATCTGGACGCCACGCTCGCCGGGCTGGCCGGGCGGCTGGCCCCCGGCGGCCGGCTGCTGGTGGTGACGATCCCGCCCAAGCTGGACTACCCGCTCTTCCAGGAGGCCCTGGACCGGTTCGCCGACCGCCAGCCGGAGCCGGAGGCGGTGGCGGCCGGGATGCGCCGCGCCGGGCTCGCGGTGACGCACACCACCGAGCAGTACCGGGTCGGGATCGAGCGGGAGCGGTGGCTGCGCCTGGTCGGGAACCGCTGGATGTCCGTGCTCTCCACGTTCGGCGACGAGGAGCTGAAGCGCGGGCTGGAGGAGGTCACCGAGCGTCACCCGGACGCGTGGCTGGAGTTCGACGACCGCTTCGCCTTCGTGCTCGGCGAGCGCACCGCGTAAGCGGCGCGGCCGTTTCCGGCCCGGGTCCCGCCGGGGCCTCTGCCCGGGCCGTCCGCCCCTCCGCCCGGCGGGTGCGCAGGCGCCCGCCGGGCGGCGTCGTGCGCGATGCCGGCCCGGGGACGTGCACCGGCCCGGCAATGCATTTGTCATGTTCACATTGAGTCCAGCCGCCCGGGGAAGACTTCCCGTGGACGCACACCCACGCAGTCGCCGCGGTCATCGCGCGTAGACGGCCTCTCCCCACCCGGCCGCCGCCGCCCCGCCGCGGCACCACGGGAGAGGACCCCCACGCATGCCCGCATCCCGCACCGGCCGCCGCACCGGCCTGGCCCTGCTCGCCGCCGGCACCCTGCTGACCGGCCTCGCCGCCCAGGGGGCGGCCGCACCCGCCGGCCCGGCACCGGGCCCGCCGAGCGCCGCGCAGCCCGGCCCGTCCGCACTCGACGACTCCTACTACCAGGACGCGCTCGGCAAGACCGGCCCGGCACTCGCGGACGCACTGCACACGATCGTCAGCGACCAGCGCACGCTGAGCTACTCCCAGGTGTGGGACGCGCTCCAGGTCACCGACGAGGACCCGGCCGACCCGGACAACGTGATCCTGCTCTACAGCGGCACCTCGCGGGACAAGGACCGGCACGGCGGCGACCAGGACGACTGGAACCGGGAGCACGTCTGGGCCAAGTCGCACGGCGACTTCGGCACCGCGCCGGGCCCCGGCACCGACGTGCACCATCTGCGGCCGACCGACGTCACCGTCAACGGCACCCGCGGCAACAAGGACTTCGACCTCGGCGGCTCTCCGGTCGACGAGGCCCCGGAGAGCCGCACCGACGACGACTCCTTCGAACCCCGGGACGCGGTCAAGGGCGACGTCGCCCGCATGGTCTTCTACATGGCGGTGCGCTACGAGGGCGGCGACGGCTTCGCCGACCTGGAACTCAACGACCGGGTGGGCAACGGCTCGCAGCCGCTGCTGGGGCGGCTCTCGGTGCTCAAGGCGTGGCACGAGCAGGACCCGCCGGACGCCTTCGAGCAGCGCCGCAACGACCTCATCCACGAGCGCTTCCAGGAGAACCGGAACCCGTTCATCGACCACCCGGAGTGGGTCGGGTCGATCTGGTGAGGCACCGGCCGGGGCCGGGGGCCCGGCACCGGCCGGGCCCCCGGAGGCCCACCCGTGCGGGTGGGCCTCCGGCTCTCAGAACGGGCGGTCGCCCGCGATGGCCACCCGTTCCGCGACCCGGCGGTGCGGGAAGTAGTCGTCGATCGCATAGTGCTGGGTGGCGCGGTTGTCCCAGAAGGCGACGTCGCCCGCCTGCCAGCGGAACCGCACCTGGTACTCGGGCACATGCGCCTGCCGCACCAGGAAGCTCAGCAGCCGGTCGCTCTCCTCCCGGTCCATGCCGGTGATGTGCGTGGTGAAGGAGGTGTTGACGAAGAGCATCCGGCGGCCGGTCTCCGGGTGCCGGCGGACCACCGGGTGCTCCACCGGCGGGAACTCCTCCTGGAGCGGGGCCAGTCGCTCGGGCCCGTAGAAGCGGGCGAAGCCGGGCAGGAAGTCGTGTACCGCGGTGGCTCCCTCGATGCGCTCCCGCACCTCCTCCGGCAGGTTGTCGTACGCCGCCGCCATGTCCGCCCACATGGTGTCGCCGCCGACCGGCGGCACCTCGCGGAGCTGGAGCACCGCGCCCAGCGCCGGCCGCTCCCGGAAGGTGACGTCGGCGTGCCAGACGTTCTCGAAGGTGGGTGCGGCGGAGCCGCCCTTGTCGAAGCGGACCACCTCCGCCGAGGAACCCCGGGCCAGCAGCGGGTTGGTCTCCAGCTCACCCCAGTGCCGGGCGAAGTCGGCCTGCTGCGCGGAGCTGAGGTGGGCGCCGCGGAAGAAGAGCACCTTCCACTCCAGCAGCGCGCGGTTCAGCTCCTCCCGTACGGCGGGGGCGAGCGGGCGGGTCAGGTCTACGCCCTGGATCTCGGCCCCGATGACGCGCCCCTGCGGGACCAGGGTGACGTGCTCGTACGGGCGCTCCTCCCAGTCCTCGGGCACCCGGCGCAGCACCCGCCGGCCCTCGTACATCCCGCCTGCCGGCACCCGCGCCTCGCGGAGTGCGGGCGCGGGCGCCGGAGCGGCGGTGCCGGGGTGGTCGAGGGGGCTCTCGGTGACGGTCACGTCGGTCCTCCTGAGACGGCGTACGGCACAGCCGTACGCGGGGGGAAGGGGAAAGGACGCGCGTACCGCGGGCAGCACGGGCGGGGGAGGGCGCCCCACGGGGCGGTGAACAGACGGAGATCCGGCCGGCTGCGGCGGCACGCGGTCGGGGAACGACCGGTAGGCCGCGCCGCGGCTATCGGCCGGAGCGCTCGCACCCGCCGCGCTCGGGGACGTCGGGCGTCCCGGGCGCGTCGAACGAGTGCGGTCGGATCATGCCGCCATTCTGGGAACGGCCCCGGGCACTGTCAACACGCGCCCGAACCGGTCCCGCCGCGCTGCCGGTCCGTCACTCCGGGCGGGGCACCGCGCCGACGGAGCGTCCGGCCCACCCGGGCGCCGGTCCGGTGAGGCCGGCCAGGACGGCGTGCGGCTGCTCCGGCAACGGCACGGCGCGGCCCGCCTCCTGGTCCACGTGCAGCGCCAGCAGTTCCGCGGTCGCCACGGGGCCGCCCGCCGGCACGGTGTCTCCCGTGTCCACCGTGTCGTCCCCGGCGGCCCCCGCCCCGTCTTCCGGGTCCTGGGGGCGCTCGGCGAACATCTCGTGGGCGCACCGCACCCGCTTGGCGTCCACCCCCAGCACCCGGGTGCGCACCACCAGCCGGGCGCCCTCGGTGACCTCGCGCAGATAACGCAGGTGAGCCTCGACGGTGTAGAGCGAGCACCCGGTGCGCGCCCGGTAGCCGGCGTCCAGGCCGGCCTCCGCCATCAGGGCGTCGGTGGCGTGCCCGAAGACCAGGACGTAGAAGGCCTCGCTGAGATGGCCGTTGTAGTCGATCCATTCCGGGCGCACGGTCTCCCGGAGGAGCGGCAGCCGCCCGTCCGTGCCGGTCATGCGGTACCACCCGGGGCATCCGGGCCTCGCCGGGTCTCCCCGGACGGCGCTTCCCGGGCCTCCGGGACCTCCGGTTCCGCCGGGTCTCCCCGGTCGTGCGGTGCCGCCGGGCGCGGCAGCCTGCCGGTGGCGCGCAGCACGTCGATCACGCCCTGGTCGCGCTCGGCGACGAGTTGCGCGTGGGTCCTCCCGTCCGCGGCCTCCGCGCAGCCGTCCACCAGGGCCGCCCGCAGCCCGTCGTCCAGCGGCGGTGCCTCCAGCCGGGTCCAGGGGGACCGCAGGGAGGGCCCGAAGTGGTCCAGCATGTGCGCCATGCCGCCCTCGCCGCCCGCCAGCGCGAAGGTGAGGCAGGGGCCCATGAAGGCCCAGCGCAGCCCGGGTCCCTCGGTGATCGAGGCGTCGATGTCCCGCACCGTGGCCTCGCCGTTCGCGACCATGTGCAACGCCTCCCGCCAGAGCGCCTCCTGAAGGCGGTTGGCGAGGAAGCCGGGCAGCTCGCGGTCGAGGGTGACGACGGACTTGCCGGCGGCCTCGTAGAAGCGGGAGGCCCAGGTGACGGCGGCCGGATCGGTCCGCTCGCCACCGGCGACCTCGACCAGCGGGACCAGATACGGCGGGTTGAAGGGGTGGCCGACCACCAGCCGGCCGGGGCCGGCGGCCGCGGTCTGCATCTCGGTCATCGGGAAACCGGAGGTGGAGGAGGCGATGACCACGCCCGGCGGGGTGGTCGCGTCGAGCTCCGCCAGCAGTTCCCGCTTGAGCGCGAGGTCCTCCGGCGCGCTCTCCTGGACGAACTCGGCACCGGCGACGGCCTCGGCGAGCGAACCGGCGAAGGTCAGCCGGTCCGGCGAGGCGTCCTCGGCGAGGCCGAGTTGCTCCAGCGCGGGCCAGGCGGCGTCGACGAGCCGCCGCAGCCGGGCGGCGGCGTCCGCGGCCGGGTCCCAGGCGGTGACCCGGTAGCCGCGGGCGAGGTAGTGGGCGACCCAGCCGCCGCCGATCACGCCGGCGCCGACGCAGGCGACTCGGCGTACGGAGGTGGGAGCGCAGGGAGGTGCGGGGAACGACATGGCAGGGGGCTCCTGGGGACGTACGGCGGGTCAGGCGGCGGTGCGGGGGCGGAGCCCGAGCCGGGCGCGGGCCTGACCGGGGGTGGCGACGCGGGCGCCCAGTAGCTCGACGAGGCGGACGGCGCGCTCGGTGAGCTGGGCGTTGGTGGCCTTGACGCCCTTGCTCAGATAGAGGTTGTCCTCCAGGCCGACCCGCACGTTCCCGCCGAGCAGTACGGCCTGCGCGACCCAGGGGAGCTGCATCCGACCCAGCGCGAAGCTGGCCCACTGCGCGCCCGCGGGCAGCAGGTCGACCATCGACGCCAGCACCCGCGGCTCGGCCGGGGCGCCCCACGGGATGCCCATGCAGAGCTGGAAGAGCGCCGGCTCGTCGAGCAGTCCCTCGGCGTGGAGCTGCTTGGCGAACCAGAGCTGACCGGTGTCGAAGACCTCCAGCTCCGGCCGGACGCCCAGCTCCTGGATGCGCCGGGCGCCGGCGCGCAGCATGTCGGGGGTGGAGACGTAGAGGTTGCTGCCGTCGCCGAAGTTGAGCGAGCCGCAGTCGAGGGTGCAGATGTCCGGGAGCAGCTCCTCCACGTGCGGCAGCCGCTCCAGGCCGCCGACCAGATCGGTGCCGGGCAGGTGCCGCAGCGGTTCGTCGGGGTCGACGACCAGGTCGCCGCCCATCCCGGCGGTGAGGTTGATCACCACGTCGGTGCCGGTCTCCCGGATGCGCTCCACCACCTCCCGGTACAGGCGCGGGTCGCGGGACGGGGCGCCACTGCCGGGGTCCCGCACGTGGATGTGCACCACGGCCGCGCCCGCGTCGGCCGCCTCCACGGCGGAACGGGCGATCTGCTCCGGGGTGACCGGCACATGGGGGCTGCGGTGCACGGTGTCGCCCGCACCGGTCAGGGCGCAGGTGACGATGACCTCCTCGGCGACGGGGTGGACGGCGTGGACGGCGTGCGCGGGCATGCGGACTCCTCCCGGAGCGGGAACGGTGCGGATTCGCGGGGCTCGGGGGCGGTGCGGTGCCGGCCGGCGGCCGGTCAGGCGGGGGTGAGTTCGGTGTGTACGTGGGCCAGCAGCGCCGCGTGCATGTCGTCCGCGGTGGTGCCCTCCGGACCGGAGGCCAGCACCTGCGACGCCAGGCCGTCGATCAGCGCCGTCAGCCGCAGGGCGGCCGCCGCCGGGTCGACCGGGCGGAAGGCGCCCTGGTCCACGCCGCGCCGGAGGACGTCCGCGACGGTGTCCCGCCACTGCCGGTAGTAGTCGGTGTGCAGCCGGCCGACGGCGGTGGAGCGGGCGGCCTCCGCCCACAGGTCGAGCCACACCCGCCACTGCCGGCGCTGCTGCTCGGTGCGTGGTGTCTGGAGCTCCAGGAGCTGTGCCAGCTCCTCGTGCGCGCCGGCCGCCCCGGCGATCCGTGCGGCGCGGCGGGCGATGTCCTCGTCCATGCACCACCGCACGGCCGCCTCCAGCAGCTCGGCCCGGCCGGGGAAGTGGTAGTGGATCGCGGCGGTGCTGGTCTCGCAGGCCGCGGCGATGTCCGCGATCCGCACCGCGTGGAAGCCGTGCTCGGCGATCAGCCGCACGGTCTCCCGCACGATCTGGAGCGGACGCCCACCCTCCGGCGGGGCGGCGGGGCGTACGGACGCCCGGCCCGCGGGGGCGGCGGGTCCGCCCCGCGGGCCCGGGGCCGCACCGAGCAGCCAGCCCGCGTCGACTCCCGCCTCGTCCGCGATGCGGGCGAGTTCGGCCGCGGTGAAGCGGCGGGTGCCGCCGAGCGAGCGGGACAGCTTGGAGGGGTCCATCACGATGCGCCGGGCGAACTCACGCCGGCTGCACCCGGCCGCCGCGATCACCTCGCGGACCCGCGCGGCGACCTCGCCGGGGGTGCCGGGGCCACCGCGGTCACGCCGCTGCCGCTCCTCGGGAACCGGTGTGGGGGACATGACCCGCGACCGTAGCCCAGTGATGAGATTTCCGCAACGCGGCTGGCGCGGCACCTCCGTCCGCTGGCAGTGTCATGGGGTAAGTGAGGTCGGAAGGGGGCGGGAAACAGGTCCTGACTGATGGGCCAGTCAGTTTTCTCATCACTCCGGTGTCGATGAGGAACCCGTCCCCGGACAGGCAGGAGCCCCCGCCGGTGGCGGGGGCTCCTTGGGTACTGCGGATCAGGCGATCAGGCGGTGGTGACGTTTTCCGCCTGCGGGCCCTTCGGACCCTGGGTGACGTCGAACGTGACCTGCTGGTTCTCCTCGAGGGAGCGGAAGCCGGTCGCGTTGATCGCGCTGTAGTGGACGAAGACGTCGGGACCGCCGCCGTCCTGGGCGATGAAGCCGAAGCCCTTTTCGGCGTTGAACCACTTGACGGTTCCGGTAGCCATAAGCCCTCCCTGGGCCTATAAGGGTCGCCCTGCTCCAGAACCCTCAAAAGAAGTCTGAAAACGACGAGAGCCCGCGGTCACATGCTCCGCAGGCTCTGTACTGCAAGGGAAACCAAACTGCAACTCGCTCTGAGAGTAGCACGGCCGCGCTCCCGTGGGGAAGAGGACAAGATTTTTTCGCTCTGGGCGTGTCGGACGCTGCGCCACCGCTCTGGCCTGGGCCTCCGCCAGGGCGTCCCGGGCTGGCGGCGGGAGGCGGCGCGGCCGGGCGTACCCTCCGGAGGGTGACTGCACAGCCGAGCACCCGCCCGCGTGTCGGGCACATCCAGTTCCTGAACTGCCTGCCGCTCTATTGGGGCCTCGCCCGGACCGGCACGCTGCTCGACCTGGAGCTGACCAAGGACACCCCCGAAAAACTGAGCGAACAACTGGTGAACGGCGCTCTCGATATCGGCCCGGTCACGCTCGTCGAATTCCTCCGCAATGCCGAGGACCTGGTGGCCCTCCCGGATATCGCCGTGGGCTGCGACGGCCCGGTGATGTCCTGCGAGATCGTGTCCCGGCGCCCGCTGGAGGAGCTCGGCGGGGCGCGCGTCGCGCTCGGCGCCACCTCGCGGACCTCCGTGCGCCTGGCGCAGCTCCTGCTGGCCGAGCGCTACGGCGTCCACCCGGAGTACTTCAGCTGCCCGCCGGACCTGACCGCGATGCTGCGGGAGGCCGACGCGGCCGTGGTCATCGGGGACGTCGGGCTCCGCGCCTATCTGCGGGCCCTGCCCGAACCCGGGCTCCAGGTGCACGACCTCGGACAGCTCTGGAAGGAGTGGACAGGGCTGCCCTTCGTCTTCGCGGTGTGGGCGGTGCGCCGGGACTACCTGCGGCGCGAACCGGCCATCGTGCGGGCCGTGCACGAGGCGTTCCTCGCCTCCCGCGACCTCTCCCTGGAGGAGGTCGCCAAGGTCGCCGAGCAGGCGGCGCGCTGGGAGCCCTTCGAGGCGCCGGTGCTGGAACGGTACTTCACCACGCTCGACTTCCGGCTGGGCGGCGAGCAGCTCGCGGGCATCGCGGAGTTCGCCCGGCGGACCGGAGCCACCACCGGCTACCCGGCCGACGTCCGGGTGGAGCTGCTGCGGCGGGCGTGACGCCCCGCGCCCCCGCACGCCCAGGACCTGTCCGGTGGATCCTTGAGGATCAGCCCGCGGCGTCAAGGGGTTTCCCCCAGGCCGAAGGCTCTGGGGAAGCGTGCGTGCGCAAGGCGGAGGATCGTTCTCGTACGGCGCGTACGCGGACGATGCGACAACGGATGCGACAACGCGGCGCGCGTGCGTGCCAGGCCTCGCGGGCCCGGGAAGGTCCGCCGGACAGGCCCTAAGCTGGGGGCCGTTGGTCGCACCGCGCGGGTGGGGGAGGGGATCGCGCATGCAGCCGCTGGAGGCCGGGGACCCGCGGACGCTGGGGGCGTACCGGCTGCTGGGCCGGCTCGGCTCCGGAGGCATGGGCCGGGTCTACCTCGGCCGCAGCCCCGGCGGCCGTACGGTCGCCGTGAAGGTCGTCCATCCGCACTTCGCCGGCGACGACGACTTCCTCGTCCGCTTCCGGCGCGAGGTCGACGCCGCCCGCCGCGCGGGCGAGGCCGTCCGGACCGCGCCGGTGCTGGACGCCGACCCGGACGCGCCGCTGCCCTGGGTGGCCACCGGCTATGTCGCCGGACCTCCACTCCACCACGCGGTGGCCGGCCACGGCCCGCTCCCCGAGCCGGCCGTACGGGCGCTGGGCGCCGGGCTGGCCGAGGCGCTGGCGGCCGTGCACCGGCTCGGCCTCGTGCACCGGGACGTCAAGCCGTCCAACGTGCTGCTCACCCTGGACGGGCCGTCCCTCATCGACTTCGGCATCGCCCGCGCGACGGACGGCACGGCGTCGCTGACCTCGACCGGGGTCTCCATCGGCTCCCCCGGCTACATGTCACCCGAACAGGCGCTCGGGCGGGGCGGGGTGGGTCCGCCGAGCGACGTCTTCTCGCTGGGCGCGGTGCTGGCGTACGCGGCCACCGCCCACGCCCCCTTCCCCGGCGACAGCTCGGCCGCGCTCCTCTACCACGTGGTGCACGAGGACCCGGAGCTGCACGACCTGAGCGGCCCGCTGCGCGAGCTGGTGGCCGGCTGCCTGGCGAAGGACCCGGCGGCCCGCCCCGCCCCGGAGGAGGTGGCCGGGCGGCTGGCCGGCGAGGGCGGCGCGGCGGCCCTGAGCGGTACGGGATGGCTGCCGCCGGCCCTGGTGGAGCAGGTGAGCCGGCGCGCGGTCGAGCTGCTGCACCTGGAGCCGGAGCCGGCTGCCGGGCAGCCGTCCGGGCAGGGCCCGGACGCCCCCGGCGAGGGCCCACCCGGCGGCCCGGCGGGCCGGCCCGAAGCGCCGCAGGGGCCGGCGCCCGGAGCGGCC
>NZ_JACYHE010000041.1 GCF_021696945.1 Streptomyces sp. JJ36 | reverse complement strand
TACCCGGCCCGGGGGCGGCGCCGGGACCGGGAGCCCCCGCACCCGCCGGGGCGCCGGGGTCGCCGGAGGCGGCGAGCCGGTCGAGGACGTGCCGGGCCGGGCGCAGCCGGGCGTTGGGCACGCCGCGCAGCGCCAGGGTGGCGCCGGGGTCGGCGGTGAGCCGGGCCCGTACCGCCTCCGGGGTCAGGCCCTCGGGGCCCCAGTCGAGCCATGTCACGGCTTCCGCGGGACCGCCGCCGGCGGTCCCGGCGTCCGCGTCGTCGCCCTCGACGGTGAGCACCACGTCGTAGCGGAAGCGGGTCATCTCGTTGCCGAAGGTGCCGCGCTTGGGGGTCACGGAGACGCGGGAGACAGCCGGGTGGCGGCGGGCCAGCGCGGTGAACAGGGCGGGGTCGACGACCAGTTCCCCGTCGGCGGCGACCGAGCGCCGGACCCGGTCCCGCAGCCGCCGTACGGGCAGGCCGTCCTCGGCACGGTGCAGCTCCACGGAGGCGTGGAAGGCCTCCAGCAGCGGGAGGCTGCGGACGTCGCCGATCACCAGCGAGCCGCCGGGCGCGACCCGGCGCAGGGCGCCGTCCAGCACCCGCAGCAGGTAGCGCTCGTCGGGGAAGTACTGCACGACGGAGTTGAGCACCACCGCGTCGAAACGCCGCTCCGGCAGCTCCTGGAGCCGGTGGGCGGCGCAGGGGAAGAGCTCCACGCCGGTCAGCCCGTGGGCGGGGTCGGCGACCTGGCGGCGCAGCCGCTCCAGGGCGACGGTGGAGATGTCGGTGCCCCAGTAGTGGTCGGTGTGCGGGGCGGCGCGGTGCAGCAGCAGGCCGGTGCCGCAGCCGACGTCGAGCACCGAGCGGGGGCGGAGACCGAGCACCAGGCCGGCGGTGCGCTCGACCCACTCCCGCATCTCCTCGGCGGGGATGGGGCGCCCGGTGTAACTGCTGGCCCAGCCGCGGATGTCGAAGGCGGGATCGGCGTCGCCGGCCTCGTCGGGGGCGTCGTTGTAGGCGGCGTCCCAGATGCCGCGCCAGTCGTCGACGGCCCCGGGGGTTTCCGCTTCCGCGGGGGCCGCGGGGGCTGCGGGGTCCCGGTCGTCGTGGCCGACGACCGACGGGCGACCGTCCCCGTCGTCGGGCGCCGCGACACCCGGGACGGCCGCAGCGCCCGCCTGTACACGGGACGCGGCGCCCTCCGCGGCGCCGGGGTGGGCCCCGAGGCCCGCGTGTGCACCGGACCCGGCGTGGTCCCCGGCGGGGGGGCCGCCCGGCCCGGCGTCCTCCGCGGAACCGTGGACGGCGGCAGCGTCCCCCCGGTTTCCGGAAGCGGTGTCGTGCACAGCACCGGGGGCGGCGACAGGACCCGTCTGGGCCCCGGCAGCGGCATCGTCCGCAGCGCCGGGAACGGCGACCCGGCCGCCCGGGCCGCCCCGGCCCTGGTCCGTCGCGGACGCCTCGGAACCACCGGGCGCGGCGTGGTCCCCGGCGCCCGGGACGGCGGCCCGGCCGCTCGGGACACCCGGCGCGGCGCCCTCCGCGGCGTCGGCGGCGGCCGGGGCGTCGGCGGCGGCCGCGGCGTCGGCGGGCTGCTCCCCGGGGACGACGTAGGCCACCAGGCGGGGGTCGCCCGGGGTGTCCTCGCGGACGGCGACCACGGCCTGCTCCACGGTGGGCTGCCGCTCCAGCACCGCCTCGATCTCGCCGAGTTCGATGCGGTAGCCGCGTACCTTCACCTGGTGGTCCAGGCGGCCCAGGAACTCCAGCGCGCCGTCGGCGCGGCGCCGGACCAGGTCCCCGGTGCGGTAGAGCCGTTCGTCCGGGCCGCCGAACGGGTGCGGCACGAACCGTTCCGCCGTGAGCTCCGGGCGGCCGAGGTAGCCGCGGGCCAGCCCGGCGCCGCCGATGCAGAGTTCGCCGGGCACCCCGGGCGGCACCAGTTCGCCCGCCAGATCCAGCACGTGGAGCTCGGTGTTGGCGATCGGCTCACCGAGGGTGACCGGCCCGGGGCCGTCGATGCGGGCCACGGAGGACCAGATGGTGGTCTCGGTGGGCCCGTACATGTTCCACAGCTCGGCCCCGGCGTCGAGCAGCCGCTGGGCGAGCTCGGCGGGCAGGGCCTCGCCGCCGCTGAGCGCGCGGAAGCCGGGGGCGGCCCGCCAGCCGGCGTCCAGCAACATGCGCCAGGTGGCGGGGGTGGCCTGCAGGATGCCGGCGCCGTGGGCGGCGAGCGCGCCGGCCAGCCGCTCGCCGTCGGCGACGGTCTCCCGGTCGGCCAGCACCACGCGGGCGCCCTCCACGAGCGGCAGCACCAGCTCCAGCACCGAGATGTCGAACGCCGGGGTGGTGACGGCCAGCAGCGTGTCCCCGGGCTCGATGCCGGGGCGCTCCCGCATGGCGTGCAGGAAGTTGCCGAGCGCCCCGTGGGTGATCTCCACGCCCTTGGGCAGGCCGGTGGATCCGGAGGTGTAGATGACGTACGCCCGGTCCTCCGGGCCGGTGGCGGCGCCGGGCAGCGGGTCGGCCTCGCCGGGCCCGGACGGCCCGGACGGGGCGGGCGCCGGGTCCGCGCCGGGCTCGTCCAGGCAGAGCACCCGGGCGGGCAGCTCCGTCAGCCGGTCCCGCACGGCGCGCCGGGTCAGCAGCACGCCCATCCCGGAGTCCCGCACGGTGTGCGCGAGCCGGTCCGGCGGGAAGCCGGGATCCATGGGCACGTAGGCGGCGCCGGCCTGCCACACCGCGAGCATCGCGACCACGGTCTGCGGCGTGCGGTCCAGGCAGATCCCGACCAGGTCGCCGGGTCCGGTGCCCAGGCTCCGGAGCGTCCGGGCCAGGGCACCGGCCTGCGCGGCCAGTTCGGCGTAGCTCAGCGCCTCGGCACCGTCGGCGGTGCGCAGCGCCTCGGCGTCCGGCGTGCGGGCGGCCTGTGCGGCGAAGCGCTGGTGCGCGGCGAGCGGGGCGGGCCACTCCCGGCGGGTGTCGTTCCAGGCGTGGCGGAGCAGGTGCCGTTCGTCCGCGGTGAGCATCGGGACGGCGCCCACCGGCCGGTCCGGCTCGGCGACCAGCGCCTCGACCAGCAGCTCCAGATGGCGGGACATCCGCTCCACGGTGTCCGGGTCGAAGAGGTCGGTGTTGAACTCGAACCAGCCGCTGAACCCCTCCGGCCGGTCGAAGACCTGGAGCTCCAGGTCGAAGCGGGCGGTGGCGCTCTCCACGTACACGGGCTCCACCCGGAGCCCGACGCCGTCGAACTCCGGCAGCGGGATGTTCTGGAAGAGGAAGGAGACCTGGAAGACCGGCGAGCGGGAGAGGTCGCGCGGCGGCCGCACCTCCTCCACCAGGCGTTCGAACGGCAGCTCCTGATGGGCGAAGCCGCCCAGGCAGGCGCGCCGTACCCGGTCCAGCAGGGTACGGAAGCCGGGGTCGCCGGAGAGGTCGGTACGCAGCGGCAGCATGTTGGTGAAGAGCCCGATCAGGCGCTCGGTCTCCGGGCGGCCACGCCCGGCCACCGGCACGCCGACGACCAGGTCGTCCTGGCGGCTCCAGCGGTGCAGCAGCACCTGGAAGGCGGCGAGCATCGCCATGAACGGAGTGGCGCCCTCGCGCCGGCTCAGCTCCCGCAGCGCCTCGCCGGCCTCCCGGGAGAGGCGGAACGGGCGGGAGGCGCCGCGGGTGGTCTGGACGGGCGGGCGGGGCCGGTCGGTGGGCAGCTCCAGCACGGCGGGGGCACCGGCCAGGGTCTCCTTCCAGTACGCCAGTTCGCCGCGCAGCGCGTCGCCGTCCAGCCGCTTGCGCTGCCAGGCGGCGTAGTCGGCGTACTGCACGGGGAGTTCGGGGAGGTCGGGGGCGCGGCCGGTGGTGTAGGCGCCGTACAGCTCGATCAGCTCGGCGAAGGCCACCGAGGTGGACCACAGGTCGCCGACGATGTGGTGCATGGTGAGCAGCAGGACGTGCTCGTCCGGGGCGAACCGCAGGAAGGTGACGCGCAGCAGCGGACCGCGGGTGAGGTCGAAGGGACGGGCGAACTCCTCGCGGGCCAGCTCCTGGAGGGCCGCCTCGCCCTCCGGGCCGCGCAGCCCGGAGCAGTCCCGGACGGTGAACTCGGGCTCCGCCGCCTCCGCGACGATCTGTACCGGCTCGCCGTCCTCCTCGCCGAAGGTGGTGCGCAGCGCCTCGTGCCGGCGGGTGATCTCGTTCAGCGCGCGGCGCCAGGCGTCCAGGTCCAGGGTGCCGTGCAGGCGCAGGGCGCCGGGGATGTTGTACGTGGCGTTGCCCGGGGTGAGCCGGTCCAGGAACCACATGCGGGCCTGGGAGAAGGAGGCGGGGAACCGGGTGCGGCGCCGGGTCCGTCCCGTCCCGGCGTCCTTCCCTCCGGGCCGGCCGGGGGCCCCGGCGGCGCCGGAGGTGCCGGAAGTACCGGAGGAATCCGCGGCTGCGCCGGACGGGGCGACGGCACGGGCGGCGGGTGTTCCCGGGGCGCCCCCGGCGGCCTCGCCGGCCGCGGCGGTCTCCGGGGTGCCGGGGGACTCCCCGGAGGCGGGGGTGCCCGGGGCGGCGGGCTGCGCGGCGCGACGGCGGGCGCGCAGGCGCTCGGCCAGCAGCGCGCGCTTCTCCTCCGCCGAGAGGCTGTCCAGGTCGATGCCGCTCACGGGCGGGCCCTCCTTGTGCGGTGTCGCGGATGGCGGATCGGCGGGATCGGAGGGGTCTCCGGTGGGGTGGCGGGCGGCGGGTTCATGCCGTGCCCTCCTCGCCGAGCAGGGCACGGAGCTGCGCGTCCACGTCCTCGTCGGAGAGCCCGTCGAGTGCGTCGGGGTCGGGCCCGGGGAGGTCTCCGGGCTCCCCCGGGCCCGCGGAACCGCCGGCGAGGTCCGGCGTGCCGCCGTCCGGGCGGGCGCCGTCCGGTGCGGCCCCGGAGGCCGTGGCGCCCGCCGGGGAGCGCGCGGGCCGGCGGGGCGCCTCCCCGCCGGGTGCACCGTCCGGCACCACTCCGCCGGTCGCCACGCCGGACTCCTCGGCGGGTTCCTCGCGGCTGAGCACCTCGATGGCGTCCTCGGCCCCGGCGGGTCCGCGTTCCGCCGCGGTGGCGAGCGCGGCGACCGTCCCGGCGACGGTCGGCGCGTCGAAGAACCCGCGCAGGTCGAGTTCGGTGCCGAAGCGGCTCTGGATCTTGGTGCCGATCCGTACCGCGGCGAGCGAGTGGCCGCCGAGGGCGAAGAAGTCGTCGTGCACGCCGACCCGGTCGAGCCCCAGCACCTCCTGCCAGATGCCGGCGACCGCCCGTTCCTCCTCGGTGGCCGGTTCGGCGTACGGGGTGTCCAGGTCCGGGCGCGGGTGGGTACCGGCGGGCGGCGCGAACTCCTCGGCCTCACGGGCCAGCAGCTCCGGCGTGACGTCGCGGGCCAGTCGGCGCAGGGCCGTCAGATCGCGGCCGGTGACCACGAGCTGGGCGGGCAGCGCCCCGGCGTCCGGGCTCCGCAGCAGCCGGGCGAAGGCCGCGGTGCCCTGCTCCGGGCTCATGCCCGCGCCGAGCGCGTGCAGCAGCCCGCCGCCGGGTGCGGCCGGGTCCCCGGACGCCGGGTCCCCGGCGTCCGGCGTACCGGCTCCGGGCCCCGCGGCCGCCCGTTCCACCTGCTCCAGCAGCCCCGCCACGTCGTTGATCCGCTTGATGGTGAAGTCGGTGATCCGGGCCCGGACCAGGCCGTCCGGGTCGAGCAGTTCGACGTCGCAGGTGAGGGTCTCGCCGGTGGCCTCGCGGTCGCCGCCCTCCGGCTCCTTCAGCTCGACCGCGCAGTGCAGGATCCGGGTGAGCGGTCCGTGCACGCGCAGGCTGCGGTAGGTGAAGGGCAGGTAGTAGACGTCCCGGGCGTGGATGCGGGCGGAGGCCCCGGCGACGTCCAGCAGCGCGGGGTGCAGCACGTACTCCTCGACGTCGCCCGCGTGGTCCGGGTCGAGTTCGAGGGTGACCAGGAGCCGTCGCTCGCCGGCGCGGATCCGGCGCAGGCAGCGCCAGCGGGGGCCGAAGGAGAAGGTCATCGGCCCGCCCTGGGCGGCCCGGTCCAGCTTGAGCCGGCGGTGGATCTCCTCCTCGGTCTCCAGCACCTCGTCGCCGGACGCCCGCTCGATCTCCGCGAGGTCGCGTACGACGGCGGGGGCTGGCGCGTGCAGCACCACCGTGCCGGTGGCGTGGTCCTGCCAGCCGCCCTCGGGGGCCCGGCTGGAGACGGTGAACTCCAGTTCCTCGCCGCGGGTCTCGACGGTGGTGAACACCTCGCGGGTCTGCCCGTCCGGGACGATCACCGGCATCAGGAAGAGCACGTCACGGAGTTCGGTCTCCCGCCCGGGCCCGGCGTGGGCCGCGGCAGCGGCGCGCACCAGCTCCAGATAGGTGGTGCCGGGCACCAGCCCGTGGCCCATGATGCGGTGTTCGTCGACGATCCAGCTCGTGTCGGTGCCGAGCACGGTGGCGTACGTCCGGGCGGTTCCGGTACGGCGCACCAGCCGGTGCAGCAGCGGGTGCGGCTCCTCCGCGGGCGCCGGCCCGCCGTCCGGTCCGGTGCCGGCCTCCGGGGCCGTTCCGGGGCCGCCGGCCAGCCGTGCGGCGAGCCCGGCGGCCATGCCGGTGTCCTGCCAGGTGTCCCAGGCCAGGGCGGTCACGGGGGCGCCGGCGTCCCGGCGGGCCTGGGCGTAGAGGTCGAGGAAGGCGTTGGCGGCGCAGTAGTCGCTCTGCCCGGGGCCGCCCAGCACCGAGGTCAGCGAGGAGCAGAGCAGCAGGAAGTCGAGCGGGTCCTCCCGGCAGACCTCCTCCAGCACCAGGGTGCCGCGGGTCTTGGCCGCCAGCACCGCGTCGGCGTCGGCGCGGGTCTTGCCGGCCATCAGGCCGGTCGAGGGGGCGCCGGCGGCGTGCACGACGCCGCGCAGCGGGCCGTGGGCGCGGAGCCGGGCGACGGCGCGGGCGGTGGCCTCCGGGTCGGTGACGTCCGCCTGGAGCGGCACCACCCGTACACCCCGCTCCTCCAGCCGCAGGAGCGCCCGGATGCGGACGGCGACCGGGTCCCCGGCGTCGTCCGTCTCCAGCCGGGCCGCCCACTCCTCCGGCGGGGGGAACGGGCTGCGGCCGAGCAGCCCCAGCACGGGCTTGCCGGGTCCGCCGGAGGCAGGTGCGGCGCCCCCGGCGGCGAGCTGGTCCGCGAGCTGCCCGGCGAGCGCCAGGCCGACCCCGCCGAGTCCGCCGGTGACCAGGTAGACGCCGTCGGCGCGGAGCAGCGGGGCGCGTCCCGAGGCGGCCGTGCCGGGCCGTACGGGGTCGAACTCCCGCGCCCACCAGTGCCGTCCGCGCAGCGCGAGGTCGCGTTCCGCGGCGGGCGGGCCGGTGAGCAGGTCGGCGAGGGCGTGGACGGCGGCGGCGTCGGGCGCCCCGGGGTCGGTGCCGGTGAGGTCGAGGGTGCGGCAGGCGGTGCCGGGGACCTCCTGCGGGAGGACGGTGCAGGGGCCGAGCAGGGTGGCGTTCTCGGGTTGCAGCGGCTCCTCGCCGGTGACGGCGCGGACTCCGCGGCAGACCACGTCGACCTCGACCGGCTCTGCGCCCCGGGTCTCGTCCAGGGCCTGGGCGAGGGCGAGCAGGCTGTCGAAGCCGCGGGCACGGGCGGCGGCGAGACGGTCCTGGTCCGGCGGGGCGCCGTCGGGCGCCGGGGCGCCGGTGAGGCTCCACAGGTGGACGACGCGCACCGCGGGACCGCGGTCCGTGCCCCCGCCGCCCGCATCGCCCGCGCCGCCCGTACGGGCAGCGTCACCCGCGCCGGCGTCCCGGGCCGCCGCGCGGGCGGCCCGGAGCAGCTCCGCGAGACCCTCGCGGTCGGCCGGACCGAGCGTCCAGGCGTCCCCCTCCCGCCGGGCCCGGCCCGGGCCGGCGGAGGCGCGCAGCACGGTGGCGCCCGCGTCCGTGAGGTGTGCGGCCAGTGCCGCACCGAGCGGCAGGTCGGCGCCGAGCAGCAGCCAGACGGGGTCCGGGGTGCGCCCGCCGTCGTCCGTCGCGGGGCGCGGGGGCAGCCGCCGCCAGCCGGGGGTGTGGAACATCTCCCCGGGCGGCGCGGTGGACTCCAGGGCGCGGGCCAGGGCGTCGGTGCCGGACTCGGCAGCGGAGCCGGTTCCGGCCGCGGCGCCGGCCGCCGTACGGGACGGGTCGTCGGGCTCCACCCAGTAGCGCTGCCGCTCGAAGGGGTAGCCCGGCAACCGCAGGACCCGGTGCGGCGCGTCCCCGGACAGGGTGCGCCAGTCGACGGGCACCCCGGCGCTCCACAGGCCGCCGAGGCAGCCCAGCAGATGGGCGTGCGCGTCGCGCCGGTCCCGGGGGTGCGGCAGCGCGCCCAGCGCGGTCCGTCCGGGTTCCCAGGACCGGTGGCCGCGGGCGAAGTCGCCCAGGGTGGTGCCGGGGCCGCACTCCAGCAGCACCAGGCCCGGGTCGGCCAGCAGTTCGCCGAGCGCCGCGGAGAAGCGCACCGTCTCCCGGAGCTGCCGCCCCCAGTAGGCGGGATCGGTGGCCTGCTCGGGGGTGATCCAGGTGCCGGTGACGTTGGAGAGGAAGGGGATCTCCGGGGCGTGCAGCGGCACGTCGCGCAGGAGCGCGGTGAAGGGCTCCACCGCGCCGTCCATGTCCGGGGAGTGGAAGGCGTGCGAGGTGTGCAGCCGGCGACGGCCGACGCCCTCCTCCCGCAGCCGCTGCTCCAGGGCGGCCACCGCCTCCTCCGTCCCGGCGGCCACGGTCAGGCCGGTCGAGTTGACGGCGGCCAGGCAGAGTCCCGGGCCGAGCCGCGCAGCGGTCTCCTCCTCCGGCAGGAAGACCGCCAGCATCGCCCCGCCCGGCTGCCGCTGCACCAGCCGGCCGCGGGCCGCCACCACCCGTACGGCGTCCTCCAGGGAGAACACCCCGGCGACGGTGGCCGCGACCAGCTCGCCGATGCTGTGCCCGGCCAGGGCGCGGGGCCGTACGCCGCGGGCGGCGAAGAGCCGGGCCAGGGCGTACTCCACGGCGAACAGCGCGGGCTGGGTGAGCTCCGTACGGGCCAGCCGCGCGGCGGCCCCCGCGGCCTCTCCGGCGGCTCCGGGCCCGTCCTCCGGCTCCGCGAGAAGCAGCAGCGGCAGCAGGTCCTCGCCGGTCTCGGCGGCGAAGAGCCGGGCGCACTCCTCCAGCGCGGCGGCGAACTCCGGCTCGTGGGCGTGCAGGTCCCGCGCCATGCCCGGGTACTGGGCGCCCTGCCCGGGGAAGAGCAGGGCCACCGGCGCCTCGCCGTCCCGCGCGGCCACCGCGTCGGCGGGGCGCACCCGGCGCAGCCGGCCGGCGGCCTCCGCACGATCCCGGCAGACCACGGCCGTACGGTGCTCCAGGGCCGCCCGGCGCACTGCGAGGGTGTGGGCCACGTCGGCCAGCCGTTCCCCGGGGTGGTCCGTCAGGTGTGCGGCGAGCCGTTCGGCCTGGGCGGCCAGGGCCTCCGGGGTGCGTGCGGAGAGCGGCAGCACCCGGGCGTGCCCGGCGGTGCCCTCGGGGTCCTCGGGCGGTGCGGCGGGCGGCTCCGGGCCCTCCTCCAGCACCAGGTGGACGTTGGTGCCGCCGATGCCGAAGGAGCTGACCCCGGCGCGGCGGGGCGCCCCGGCCCGGCGGGGCCACGGTCGCAGCGCGGTGTTGACGGTGAACGGGCTGGAGTCCAGTTCCAGCGCCGGGTTGGCCCGCCGGTGGTGCAGGGTGGCGGGCAGCGCCTCGTGCCGCAGGGCGAGCACGGTCTTGATGAGCGCGGTGACGCCGGCGGCGGCGTCCAGGTGCCCGACGTTGCTCTTGACCGAGCCGAGCGCGCAGTAGCCGGTACGGTCGGTGTGCTCCCGGTAGGCGCGGGTGAGGGCGGCGACCTCGATGGGGTCGCCGAGCGCGGTGCCGGTGCCGTGCGCCTCGACATAGCCGATGGTGTCCGGGTCGACCTCGGCGACGGCCAGCGCCTCGGCGATCGCCTCGGCCTGTCCGTCCACCGAGGGTGCGGTGTAACCGGCCTTGAGCGAGCCGTCGTTGTTGACGGCGGTGCCGCGGATCACGGCGTCCACGGTGTCGCCGTCCTCGGTGGCGTCGGCGAGCCGGCGGAGCACCACGACGCCGACGCCGTTGCCCGCGACGGTGCCGCCGGCGTCCGCGTCGAAGGCCCGGCAGTGCCCGTCGGGCGAGAGGATGCCGCCCGGCTCGTAGTGGTAGCCGCCGCGCAGCGGCACGCTGACGGAGACGCCGCCGGCCAGGGCCACGTCGCACTCGCCGTTCAGCAGACTCTGGCAGGCCAGATGGACGGCGGTCAGCGAGGTGGAGCAGGCGGTCTGCACGGTGACGCCCGGCCCGGTGAGGCCCAGCTTGTAGGCGGCGCGGGTGGCCAGGAAGTCCTTGTCGGAGGCGAGCAGCGTCTGGTAGCTGCCGGTGGAGGCGTAGACCCGCCGGTTCCCCAGCACGTGGAAGAGCAGGTACGAGTTGAGACTGGCGCCGGCGAAGACCCCGATGCGCCCCTCGAAGGTGCGCGGGTCGTGGCCGGCGGACTCCAGGGCGTGCCAGGCGCACTCCAGGAAGACCCGGTGCTGCGGGTCCATCACCTCGGCCTCGCGGGGGCTGAAGCCGAAGAAGGCGGCGTCGAAGCGGTCGGCGTCCTCCAGTACGCCCTTGGCGGGGACGTACGCCTGGCCGCCGCCGGCGGCGCCTCCCCCGGAGTCCTGGGCCTCCTCACCGGAGAAGAAGGAGATGGTCTCCCGGCCCTCGGCGAGGTTGCGCCAGAAGGCGTCCACGTCCCCGGCGCCGGGGAAGCGTCCGGCCATGCCGGTGACGGCCACCCGGCCCGCGGTCTCGGCTGCGTCCGGCACAAGATCACCTACCGTTCCGTGAGCGTGCCCGGCGCGCGGCCGCGGCCTGTCGTCGGTCCTGTGTGCGGCGGCGGGCCTCGGCCCGGCTCCGGCCGCCGAGGGCGCGTTCGCCACCACCGCCCGCGGCGCGGTCGAGGTGAGCGGCGAGCGAGCCGACGGTGGGGTACTGGAAGAGCTCCACCATGGACACCTCCACCCCGTGTTCGGCGGCGAGCGCCGCCTGCACCCGGGCCATCAGCAGGGAGTGGCCGCCGAGGTCGAAGAAGTTGTCGTCCCTGCCGACGCGTTCCGCGTCCAGCACGTCGCGCCAGAGGGCGGCGAGCGTCCGTTCCAGGTCGTCCCGGGGCGCGGCGTAGGCGGTGCGGGACGCCGCGGGACGGCGGGCGGGGACGGGCAGCGCCGCCCGGTCGGTCTTGCCGTTGGAGGTCAGCGGCAGCCGCTCCAGCGGGACGAACGCGGCGGGCACCATGTACTCCGGCAGCCGCTCCCGCAGATGCCCGGCGAGCGCGTCGGCGTCCGGCAGGGCGTCACCGGTGACGTAGGCGGCGAGGAAGGCGTCGCCGGTGCCGGCGCCGTGCGCCGCCACCACCGCCTCCCGCACCGCCGGGTGAGCGGCGAGCACGGCCTCGATCTCGCCGAGTTCGATGCGGAAGCCGCGCAGCTTCACCTGGTGGTCCAGGCGGCCCAGGTACTCCAGTGCGCCGTCCGCCCGCCGGCACACCAGGTCGCCGGTGCGGTACATCCGGGCGCCGGGTCCGGCCGCCTCGCCGGCGAAGGGGTCCCGGGGGAAGCGTTCGGCGGTCAGCTCCGGCCGGTTCAGGTAGCCGCGGGCCAGGCAGCGCCCGGCCAGGTGCAGTTCGCCGGGCACGCCGTCCGGCACCGGTCGCCCGCGCGCGTCCAGCACGTAGAGGCGGACGTTGGTGATGGGGTGGCCGATGGGCACCGGGCCGGGTTCCGCGTCCCGGCGGCAGGCCCAGGCGGTGACGTCGACGGCGGCCTCGGTGGGGCCGTAGAGGTTGTGCAGCTCGGCACGGCTGCGGGCGTGGAAGCGGTCCTGGAGGTCGCGGGGCAGCGCCTCCCCGCTGCAGATCACCCGGCGGAGCGAGGTGCACTCCTCCACGCCGTCCTGTTCCAGGAAGACCTGGAGCATCGAGGGCACGAAGTGGACGGTGGTGACGGACTCGCGGCGGATGGTCTCCAGCAGGTAGCGGCCGTCCTTGTGCCCCTCGGGGCGGGCCACCACCAGCGTGGCCCCGCTGATCAGCGGCCAGAAGAACTCCCAGACGGAGACGTCGAAGGAGTACGGGGTCTTCTGCAGCACCCGGTCGCCGGGGCCGAGGCCGTAGGCGTCCTGCATCCACAGCAGCCGGTTGAGGATGGCGGCGTGGACGTTCATCACGCCCTTGGGTTCGCCGGTGGAGCCGGAGGTGTGGATGACGTAGGCGAGGTGCTCGCCGCCGACCGGCACCCGGGGGCCGGCGTCCGGGCCTGTGTCCGGGTCTGTGTCCGGGTCTGTGTCCGGGTCTGTGTCCGGACCGGCGTCCGCGGCGGCCTCCGGGGCGGTGGCCGCCCCGGGGCCGGCCGCGGCGCCGGGGTGAGGCTCGGGCCCGAGGTCGTCCGGGTGCTCGGGCCCGAGGTCCGGGGAGCGGGTTCCCCCGCCGGCGGCGCCGCCCGGGGCGGCCGGGACGGAGGCGTCGTCGGTGCCGGCGGCCGGGCCGGCCACGCACAGCACCTCGGCCGTGGTCGCGGGCAGCCGTTCCCGCAGCCGTCGCTGGGTGAGGACCACCGGCGGGTCGGTGTCGCGCAGCAGGTGGTCCAGGCGCGCGGCCGGCAGCGCCGGGTCCAGCGGCACATAGGCGCCGCCCGCCTTCAGCACCGCCAGCAGGCTCACCACCAGCTCCGGCGACCGCTCCATGCAGACGCCGACCAGCACGTCCGGGCCGACGCCGCGGTCGCGCAGCCGGTGCGCCAGCCGGCCGGCGCGGCGGTCGAGTTCGGCATAGCTCAGGCTGCCGCCCTCGAAGCGCACCGCCTCGGCGTCCGGGGTACGGCGGGCGCAGGCGGCGACGCGCTCGTGGATCCAGCCCTCGCCGGGCCACTCCCGCTCCGGGCCGCGCCCGGCGGCGAGCACTGCCTCCCGCTCGGCGTCGTCCAGCAGTTCCAGTGCGGCGACCGGCCGGTCCGGCTCGGCCACCACCCGTTCCACCACGCGCCGCAGCCGGCGGGCCATCCCGGCGACGGTCGACTCGTCGAACAGGTCGCGGTCGTACTCGAACCAGCCGCCGACCCCGCCGTCCTGCTCGGCGAAGAACTGGAGCTCCAGGTCGAAGCGGGCGCCCTCGGCGCGCAGCGCGAGCCGGGTGAACTCGATGCCGGCGACGGAGAGCGCGGGCATCGGGTCGGCCTGGTAGGAGAGGCTCACCTGGAAGACCGGCGGCCGGCTGAGGTCGCGCGGCGGCCGCAGCTCCTCCACCACCTTCTCGAACGGCACCTGTTCGTGTGCGTACGCCCCCAGACAGGCGTCCCGCACCCGCTCCAGCACCCGGTGGAAGTCGGGGTCGCCGCCGAGTGCGGCCCGCACCGGCAGGGTGTTGACGAAGAAGCCGATCAGCGGCTCCAGTTCGGCGCGGCCCCGGCCGGCGGTGGGCACGCCCACCACCACGTCCTCCTGACCGGTGCGGCGGTGCAGCAGCACGGCGAAGGCGGCGAGCAGCGCCATGTACGGGGTGGCCTTGCGGCCGGCGCCGAGCTCGGTGAGGCGGCGCATCAGCTCCGGTGGCAGCGCGAACGGCACGGAGCCGCCGCGGAATCCCTGTACGGCGGGGCGTGGCCGGTCGGTGTGCAGGGCGAGCGCGTCGGGCGCCCCGGCCAGATGGTCCCGCCAGTACGCCAGGTCCTCGGTGGGCGGCTCCTTGGCCAGGGTGTGCTGCTGCCAGCTCGCGAAGTCGCCGTACTGGATCTTCGGTTCGGGCAGCGGGGAGGGCTGCCCGGCGGCGAAGGCCGCGTAGAGCGCGGAGAGTTCGGTGAGCAGCACCCGCACCGACCAGCCGTCGGCCACCAGGTGGTGCAGGGCGACGACCAGGACGTACTCCTGCTCGCCGGTGCGCAGCAGGCGCATCCGCAGCAGCGGCCCGGCGGACAGGTCGAAGGGCTCGGCCACGGCGTCGGCGATGCGCCGCCGCACCTCGGGGGCGTCCGGGCCGCCGGCGCCCCGCAGGTCGGTCTCGGGGATGTCCAGGCTCAGCGCGGGCCGTACGGCCTGCACGGGGTCGCCGTCGCGCTGCCGGAAGACGGTGCGCAGCGCCTCGTGCCGCCGCACGATCTCGTTGACCGCGTCCCGCAGCACCGCCGTGTCCAGCGGGCCGCGGATGCGGGCGGCGGCCGGGATGACGTACGCCGGGTTGTGCGGCCGGAGCTGTTCCAGGAACCACATGCCCTGCTGGGTCACGGAGAGCGGGAAGGTGTTCTCCACCGGCTGCTGCGCCTGCCGCTCCCTCAGCAGCCGCCGGAACTCCTCGCGCTTGTGCGGCGGCAGGGCGGCCAGCCGCTCCTCGAGTGCGCTGGTCTCGGTCATTCGGCCGGCTCCTCGTCTCGCTCCAGCTCCTCCAGCAACTGCCGGGCCAGCGCGTCCTCGGAGCGCTCGACCCGCCGGATTCCCGCGGCGCCGGGCGCCTGCCCGGTGTCCCCGCCGTCCTCGCCGTCCTTCCCGGCCGCCTCCTGGGCGAGCCGGGTGACGATCTCCCCGGCCAGGTCCCGTACGGAGGCGCCGCCGAGGAAGACCGAGATGGGCAGGAACACGCCGGTGCGCCGCTCGATCTCGTTCCGCGCCTCGACGGCCATCAGCGAGTCCAGGCCGAGGCCGTAGAGCGACTGGTCGGGACCCACGGCGTCCGGCCCGGCGCGCAGCACGGCCGCGATCGAGCCCCGCAGCCGCTCGGTGAGCAGCTCCGCGCGGGCGTCCCCGGAGAGGGCCAGCAGTTCCTCGCGGGAGGGCAGCGCGTCCGCGGCGCCCGCCGCGGGGCGGCCGGCTCCGTCCGCAGGGTCCTCGGTGAGCAGCCGGTCCAGCAGCCGCGAGCCGGAGATCTCCCGGTAGCGCCGGCCCCAGGCGGACCAGTCCACCGGCAGCACCGCGGCCTGCCCTTCCTCGTGGCGCAGCAGCCGGTGGAAGAGCCGCAGCGCCTGCCGGGGCGGCAGGGTGCCCATGCCGGCGCTGAGTCCGGGCGTCTCCCCGGCCCCGCGGGCGGCCATCCCGGTGTCCCGCCAGATGCCCCAGTTGACGCTGAGGGCGGGGCGGCCGGTGGCGCGCCGGTGCTGGGCGAGGGCGTCCAGGAAGGCGTTGGCGGCCGCGTATCCCGCGGTGAACGGGGAGCTGAGCACGGAGGCGGCGGAGGAGCACAGGACGAGGAAGTCCAGCGGCCGGGTGGCGTCGAAGAGCCGGTCCAGCACCCGGGCGCCGGCCGCCTTGGCGCCGAGCTGCCGGTCCAGCGCGGCGGCGTCCAGTTCCAGCACGGGTTGCGCCTCGCCGACGCCCGCGGCGTGCACCACACCGCGGATCGGTGGGCGGGCCTCCCGTTCGTACCGCTCCAGGAACTCCCGCATCGCCGTCTCGTCGGCGACGTCCAGCGCCGCCACGGTGACGCTCGCGCCCAGCGCCTCCAGGTCGCGTACGGCCGCGACCCGGCGTCCCTCGGGCGAGCCGGGGTCCAGGTCCGCCCAGGTCTCGCGCGGCGGCAGCCCGGTGCGGCCGGTGAGCACCAGGCGGCAGGCGCCGGCCTGCGCCATCGAGCGGGCCAGGGCGAGGCCGAGGCCGCCGAGGCCGCCGGTGAGCAGATAGGCCGCGTCCGGGCGCCAGCCGGCCTCCGGGCCGGCGGCGACGGGGAGTTCACCGCGGGCGAGCCGGGCGACGTACCGGTGCGGTCCGCGGAGCGCGAGCTGGTCCTCGCGGCTCCCGGCGGCACCGGAGCCGGTGCCGGGCGGGGTGCCGGGGTCGTCCAGCACCGCGAGCAGGCGGTCCGCCTGGGTCGCCGGGTCCTCCCGCGGGTCGAGGTCGACCAGCCCGCCCCACAGCCCCAGATGCTCCTGCTGGAGCGAACGGCCCAGGCCCCAGAGGGCGGCCTGCGCGGGCGACGGCGCCGGGTCCTCCGGGCCGGTCCGCATCGCGCCGCGGGTGACCAGCCACAGCCGGGCCGCACCGAGGTCGCGGGCCTTCGCCAGCGCCTGGACGGCCTGCACGGCGCTCAGGCAGGCGTCCCGGCCCGTCGCGTCGTCGGCGGAGTCCAGGGCGCGGAGGTGGACGACCTCCAGGGCGGCGTCCTCCGGCAGGTCCAGCCCGTCGACGAGCCGGTGCAGCGCCGCCGCGTCCCGGGCCGCGGCCTCCCCCGCCGCGACCCGGGCGCAGCGTTCGCCGCGCTGCTCCAGCAGCGCGGCGAACCGGTCGCCGACGCCCGCGGCGTCGGCGAGCACCAGCCAGCTCCGGACGGCCGGCACGCCGGTCACGTCCTCCCCGGCGCCGGCCGCCGGAGCGCCGGCGCGCTCCCACACCGGCTCGTGGAGCAGCTCCTCGTCCGGGAACGCGGGGTCCTCGGCGGCCTCGGCACCCGCGGCGTCCCCGGCGGTCTCCGGCGGGGACGCGGCGGGGGCCGCGGCACCGGCCGGTACGGGCTCCAGCGGGCACACGGTGGGCGCGAAGGGGTACGCGGGCAGCGGCACCCGCCGGCGCCCGGTCCCGCCGGTGACGGCCTCCCAGTCGATCTCCGCACCCCGCGCGTAGAGCCGGGCCAGCGAGTCCAGCAGCACCTCCCGGTCCTCCTGGCCGGGCCGCAGGCTGGGCAGCAGCAGGGTGCCGGCGGGCAGCGTACGGCCCGCCACGGCGGGCAGGGTGGCCCAGGGGCCGGTCTCCAGGAAGGTGCGGTGGCCGGCCTCGCGAAGGGTGGCGAGGCCGTCGGCGAAGCGCACCGGGCGGGCGGCGTGCCGGCACCAGTAGTCGGCGTCGGGTGCCTGGTCCCGCGGCCACAGCCGTCCGTCCAGGGTGGCCACCAGCGGGATGCGCGGCGGGGCGTGCCGTACGGACTCGGCGGCGCGCCGCAGCGGTTCGGGCGCCGGCCCGGACGGCGCGTGGGCGACGGCCGCGCCGGGCAGCCGCACGGCCCGTACGCCGCGCCCGGTGAACTCCTCGCACAGGGCGGTGACGTCCTCCGGCGCGCCGGCGATCACGGTGGCCTCCGGGCCGTCCACGGCCGCGACGGACACCCGCCCGCCGCGCCCGTCGAGCGCCCGGGCGACCTCCGTCTCGGGCGCGCGGATTGCGGCGACGGCCGCGCCCGGGGTGCCCTCCGGCAGCCGGGCGCGCTCGGCGGTCAGCCGCATCCCGTCCTCCGGGCTGAGCACGCCCGCGCAGCAGGCCGCGGCCAGCTCGCCGCAGCCGTGCCCCAGCACGGCTGCCGGCTCCACGCCCCAGGAACGCCAGAGTTCGGAGAGCGCGTAGGAGACGGCGAACAGGGCGGGCTGGGCCACCTCGGGGCGGTCGGCGTGCAGCGCGTCCGGCAGGTCCGCACCGTCCAGGTGCGGTCCCAGCGGTTCCGCGCACCGGTCGAGCGCCGCGCGGAAGACCGGTTCGGTGGCGCGGAGCCGCCGGGCGGTGCCCGGCCGGGGGGTGGCGCCGGGGAGGCCGGACAGCTCGCCGGGGAAGAGGAAGACCACGTCGGACGGGTCGTCCGGGCCGCCGGAGGGCGCGGCGGTGCCGTCGGCGAGGCCGGGAGCGGGGCGGCCGGTGAGGAAGTCCTCCAGCCGGCCGGCGAGTTCGGCGGTGCTGCCGCCCACGGCGGCCAGCCGGTGCCGGAAGTGGCCGCGGCCGGTGGCGGCGGACCAGCAGACGTCGGCCGGGTCCGTCTCCGGGCCGGTGGCCAGCCGCTCCCGGAACCGCTCCGCGAGGGCGACCAGGGCGGTGCCGGTCCTGGCGGAGAGGGTGAGCGGGGCGGGCGTCCGCGCGTCGGCACCGGTCCCGTCCGCCGCCCCGTCCACCGTGGTGCCCGCCCGGTCCGCCGTCGTGCCGGCGGCTTCCGCGCCGCCCGCCGCGGTCTCCGCGGGGTCCGGGGGCTGCTCCACCAGCAGGTGCACGTTGGTGCCGCTGAAGCCGAAGCTGCTGACGCCGGCCGTGCGCGGCCCCTTCCGGGCGGGCCAGGGCGTGAGTTCGGTGGGCACCGCGAAGGTGGTGCCGTCGAAGGAGAGGTGCGGGTTGAGGGCGGTGAAGTGGACGTTCTGCGGGATCGCGGCGCGCTGCACGCAGAGCGCCGCCTTGATCAGCCCCGCGATGCCGGAGGCGGCCTCCAGGTGGCCGATGTTGGTCTTCGAGGAGCCCAGGTAGAACGGCTCTCCCTCGGGCCGTCCGTAGACGTCCGCCAGCGCGTCGACCTCGATCGGGTCGCCGAGGGTGGTGCCGGTGCCGTGCGCCTCGACGTACGAGACCTGCTCCGGCGCGACCCGGGCCGCGCGCAGCGCCCGGCGCAGCACGTCGCGCTGGGCGGCGCCGTTGGGCGCGGTGATGCCGGAGCTGCGGCCGTCCTGGTTCACGGCGCCGCCGCGGACCACGGCCAGGATCGCGTCCCGGTCCCGCAGCGCGTCCGAGAGCCGCTTGAGGACGACGATCCCGCAGCCCTCGCCGCGTACGTAGCCGTCGGCGGAGGCGTCGAAGGTCTTGCACCGGCCGTCGGGGGCGACCATGCCGGGGAACTGGGAGAAGGCGATGCTCGGGATCGGCGAGAGGATGACGTTCACGCCGCCGCCCACGGCGAGGTCGCACTCGCCGGCGCGGAGCGCCTGACACGCCTGGTGCACGGCGACCAGGGAGGCGGAACAGGCGCTGTCCACGGCGACGCTGGGGCCGCGCAGGTCCAGCGTGTAGGAGATGCGGCCGGGGACGACGCTGTGCGCGGTGCCGGTGCTGGCGTACGCCGTCGCGTCCAGCGGGTCGCGCAGGGTGCGGGTGGCGAAGTCGTTGCTGCACACCCCGAGGAAGACCCCGGTGCGGCTGCCCGCCAGGGCGCCCGGCGCCCGGCCCGCGTTCTCCAGCGCCTCCCAGGTGACCTCCAGCGCCAGCCGCTGCTGCGGGTCCATGGCGACGGCCTCGCGGCGCGAGATGCCGAAGAACTCGTGGTCGAAGGTGTCCACCCGGTCGAGGAAGCCGCCGTACCGGGTGCTCATCCGGCCGGGCGTGCCGTGCGCCTCGGCGTGGAAGGCCTCGGCGTCCCAGCGGTCCGCGGGGATCTCCTGGATCGCGTCGGTGCCCTTGGCCAGCAGCTCCCAGTAGGAGTCGGCGTCGGTGACGCCGCCGGGGAAGCGGCAGCCGAGGCCGATGAGCGCCACCGGTTCGGAGGCGGCGCCCTCCAGCTCGTCCACGCGCCGCTGCATCCGCTCCACGGCCAGGTACGCGCGCCGGAGGGTCGCTCCCGCGGTCTGCGCCTGCTCGTGCGAGGTCATGCGTCGTCCCGCCCTTCGTCGAACTCGGTCAGCTTGGCCAGCAGCAACGCCTCGACCTCGCCGTCGGACAGCCCGTCCAGCGCCGCGGCCTCCCCGGCCGCCTCGTCTCCGGTGGCCGGGGGTGCGGGGGCGCCCGCGGCGGTGCCCGGCGCGGTGGACGCGTGCGCCCCGGGGCCGTGGGGGGCCTGTGCCGGCCCCGTGCGGAACCCGGCGCCCGCTCCGGCAGGGCCCCCGGCGGCCGGTGCCGCCCCCTGCCCCGCGCCGGCCGGTCCGGCCGCGCTCCCGCCCCGGGCCGCAGCGGGCGGGCCCGCACCGGCGCCCGGCGCGGACCCGTCCCCGGGCGCGGCACCGGGCTCCTCGTCGAGGGGGACGCCCATGCGCTCGGCGAGGAAGGGAGCCATCGCCTCGACGGTCGGGAAGCGCCACACGAAGGTCGCGGGCAGCTCCACCCCGAGCGAACTCTCCAGCCGCTTCCGGAGTTCGAGCGACATCAGCGAGTCGAACCCCATGCCGCCCAGCGGCGCCGCGGTGTCGACCTGCGCCTCCTCCAGGGAGAGCACCCGCGCCACCGCGGCCGTGCAGTGCCGTACGAGCGCCGCGCGGCGGCGCCGCCCGGGCGGCTCGGCGAGCAGCGTCTCCCGGAAGCCGGCCCCGGTGCCGTCCCCGGTGCCGGGACCGCCGTCCGCGGTCCCGCCCGCGGGCGCCGCGAGGGCGGCGAGCAGCGGGGGCAGCAGCCCGGCCGCGGCGGACTCGGCGAGCCGCGCCCGGTCCAGCGGCAGGACGGCGGCCTGCGCGGCCGGCGAGTCCAGCAGCCGGTCCAGGGCCGCGACGCCGTCCGCCGGGTCGATGCCCAGCACGCCGCGTTCCTCGAGCGCCCCGCCGCGGTCCGGGCGGGCCGCCAGACCGGCCTGGGTCCAGGGGCCCCAGTCGATGCTCTGGGCGGGCAGCCCGCGCGCCCGCCGGTGCCGGGCCAGGCCGTCCAGGAAGGCGTTGGCGGCCGCGTAGTTGGCCTGCCCGGAGGAGCCGAGCAGGGCGGCGGCGGAGGAGTAGAGGACGAAGAAGTCCAGCTCCGTGCCGCGGGCCAGGGTTCCGCGGTGCAGGTGCCAGGCGCCGGCCGCCTTGGCGGCGGCGACGGCGCGGAACCGGTCCCGGTCCTGGCTCAGCAGCAGCCCGTCGTCCAGGACGCCCGCGGCGTGCACCACGCCCGCCAGCGGCGGCAGTTCGGTGCCGAAGAGGTCCAGCAGCGCCGCCACCTCCGCCGCCCGGCCCAGGTCGGCACGGTGCACGGTGACGCGCAGGCCGCGCTCGCGCAGTGCGGCCAGGGCCTTCTCGGCGTCCGCGGAGGGAGCGCTGCGGCCGAGCAGCACCAGGTGCCGGGCGCCGCGGTCCGCGAGGTGGCGCGCGGTCTCCAGGCCGAGCGCGCCCAGCCCGCCGGTGATCAGGTAGCTCGCCTCCGGCCGGATGCGGCGCTCGTCGGGACGGACCGCGACGGTGTCCGCCTCGCCGGTCCGCAGCACGATCTTGCCGGTGTGCCGGGCCTGCGCCATATGGGTGAAGGCCGCCTGGGCCTCGCCGCCCCCGAAGGGGGTGACCGGCAGCGCCGAGAAGTCGCCGCGCGCGAAACCCTCGCCCACCTCCGCGAAGAGCAGTGCGATCAGGTCGTGCCGTTCGGCGATGGTCTGTTCCAGGTCGACGGCGAGGAAGGAACGGTTGCCGCGCAGGGCGTGCAGCCCGAGGCCGGAGTCCGCGTAGACGTCCTGCTTGCCGATCTCCACGAAGCGCCCGCCGGGGGCGAGCAGCCCCAGGCTGCGCCGCAGCGCCTCGCCCGTCAACGAGTTGAGCACCACGTCGACGCCGCGGCCGCCGGTGGCCTCCGCGACCTGGTCGGCGAAGTCCAGCGAGCGGGAGTCCATCACGTGCCGGACGCCCAGCGAGCGGAGCAGCGCGCGCTTCTCCTCGGTGCCGGCGGTGGCGTACACCTCGGCGCCGTTGCGCCGGGCGACCTGGAGGGCGGCGAGCCCCACGCCGCCGGTGGCGGAGTGGACGAGCACCGACTCGCCAGGGCCGAGCCGGGCGAGCCGCTCCAGCCCGTAGACCACGGTGAGGAAGGCGATGGGCAGCGCAGCGGCCTGCTCGTCGGTCAGCCCCTCCGGGCAGGGCGCGACGAGTTCCTGGGCGGTGGTGGCGTACGCGGCCAGGGCGGAGGGGGCCACGGCCATCACCCGGTCCCCCGGCCGGAACCGGTCGACGCCCTCCCCGACCGCCGCCACCCGGCCGGCGCACTCGGCACCGAGCGGGGTGATGCCGGGCGGCACCCCGGGACAGACGTCCATGGCCTTGAGCACGTCGCTGAAGTTGAGCCCGGCGGCGGCGACCTCGATCTGCACCTCGCCGGGTCCCGGCACGGGGCGTTCCCGGACCGTCGGGGTGAGGCTGCCGAGGATGCCGGGGCGTTCGGCGAGCAGCCGGTGGTTGCCGTCGCGCTCCGGCTCGTACCGGCGCCGCGGCCAGGGTGCGGCGGCGGCCCCGGCGGCGTCCCACGGGGTGAGCGCGGGGGTGTGGCGGGTGCCGCCGCGCAGCGCGAGCTGGTCGCCCCGTGCGGGGCGCAGCACCTCGGCGAGCAGGGACTCCGCCTCGCCGGGGGCGGGTTCGGGGTCCAGGTCCACGGCGAGCGGCCGGAGTTCGGCGTGCTCCTGGGCGGCGACCCGGGCGAGGCCCCAGACCGCGGCCTGCGCGGGGTCCGGCGCCGGCCCGGCGGCCGCACCGCCGCCCACGGGCTGCGCGCCGCGGGTGACCACGGCCAGCGGGGGCGGGGACGCGGTCCACGGGTGCCGGGCCAGGGCCTGCACGAGGTGGAGCAGGGAGACGGTGCCGAGGTCCTGCGCCCGGTCCCAGGCCGCCTCGGCGGCCGCCGGGTCCGGTCCGTCCTGCCCGGCGGCCTGCCGGCGGGCCTCCTCGCCGGCGCCATGCCCGGGGTCCCCGTCGCCGAGGGCGAGGCCGAGGTTCCAGGCGTGCAGCACACCGGCCCAGGGGGTGTCGTCGAGTTCGCCGAGTTCGGCGAGGAGGGCGGCGAAGTCCTCGGGGCGGGCGGGGTCGAGCTGGTAGCGCCCGGCGGCGAGGCGGCGGTACCCGTCCCCGGGGACGACGGTGACGGACCGGGCCCCGCGGGCGTCGAGTGCGGCCCGCACCCGGGCCGGCAGCGGGTCGCCGGCCGTGCCGGGGTCCTGCGCGGACGCCGGGGCCGCGGGGGACTCCGGTTCCTCCGGGAGCAGCAGCAGCCAGCGGCCGGTGGCCTGTTCCGCAGTGTCCTCGGGCAGGGTGGTGCCGGCAGGCCCCGCCTCCCGCCACTCCGGGACCAGCAGCGCCTCGCCGGTGCGGTCCCGGTCGCGGTCGCCGTCGAGGCGGTGCAGCGTGAGGCCGGCGACCTCGCCGGCGAGCCGGCCGTCCGCGTCGTAGAGCAGCACCCGCCCGCCGCGGATCTCGTCGGCGTCCTGCTCGCGGTCCCGCAGGTCGGCGTGGGCCCAGCAGGGCGCGCCGGCGTCCTCGGTGAGGGTGAAGCGGGCGGCGCCGACGGGCAGCCAGGTCTCCCGCAGCGTACGGGCGTCCGTGCCGCCCTCGTCGCCGTCCCCGGCGGTCTGAACAGGGTCGCCGGCGCCGTCCGCCGGGCCGGGCAGCGCCGCCGCGAGGGCCTGCAGGCAGCCGTCGAGCAGCACCGGGTGCACTCCGTAGCGCCCGCGGTCGGTGGTGAGTTCGGGCAGCCGCCGCAGCCGGGCGACGGCCTCCCCGTCGCCGCGCCACGCCTGTTCCACCCCCTGGAAGGCGGGCCCGTAGCCCAGCCCGGCGGCGCTCAGCGCGGCGTAGTGGGCGGGGCCCTCCAGCGGCCGGGGGCAGCGCGCCCGGGCGTCCGCCAGGGGTGCGGCGGCGGTCTCCTCGGGGGCGGTGCGGTAGCGGCCGTGGGCCACCTCGGCCCAGTCGTGGCCGTCCGGGGCGCCGGCGGTGTCCGGGGCGGTCCCGCCGCGGGAGAAGAGCCGGAACCCGCCGTCCTCCGCGCCGTCCGGGGTCAGCACCAGTTGCAGGGTGTCCTCCGCCGCCTGCTCCGGAACCAGGGTCACGCCGGTCAGGCGTACGTCCTCCAGCACGGCGCGGGGCGCCCCCAGGGTCTCGCGGGCGGCGGCCAGCGCCGCGTCCAGGACCAGGGCGGCCGGCAGCACCGGGGCGCCGGCGACCCGGTGGTCCCCGAGGTAGGGGTGACCGGTCAGGTCGACGCGGGCACACCACAGGCGGGTGCCGGGGTCGGTGGCGGACCGCACCGGCGTCTGCAGCACGGGGTGCCCGCGGTGCCGGGTCCGCGCCGCGGCGTCCGGGCCGGCGGTCGCGGGGGTCTCCAGCGGGAAGCGTTCGCGCTGCCAGGGGTAGGCCGGCAGCGCGGCCATGGGGACCGTACGGCCGTGCAGGCGGGTCCAGTCGACGGGGTGGCCGGCGGCCCAGAGCCTGCCGAGCTCGCCGAGGAGGGTGGCGCGGCCCGGCTCCTCGCGGCGCAGGGAGGCCACCACGGCACCGCCGGCCTCCTGCAGGCGCATCCGCTCGGTGACGGCGTCGCCGAGCATCGGGTGCGGGGAGATCTCCACGAAGACGTCGTGCCCGGCCTCGACCAGGGTGGCGACGGCGCCGTCGAAGAGCACCGGGCAGCGCAGGTTCTCGCCCCAGTAGTGCGCGTCCGTGCCGCCCTCCAGGAATCGCCCGGTGACGGTGGAGAGCTGCGGGATCGCGCCTTCGCGGGTGTGCAGCCCGGCGAGCCGCCGGGTCAGCTCGTCCCGCAGCGGGTCCATGAGGGGGCAGTGGGAGGCAAAGCCGACGGACTCCAGCACCCGGCTGAAGACGCCCTCCGCGTCCAGCCGTTCGGCCAGCCGTTCCAGGGCGGCGGCCTCGCCGGAGAGCACCGTGAGACCGGGGCTGTTGGCGGCGGCCACCCAGACGTCCCCGTCGGTGCGTTCGGCCAGCAGCCGCTCCGCCTCCTCCATCGGGACACCGGCGACGGCCATCCGGCCCTTGCCGGTGGCGGACCGGATCACGCGGCCGCGGTGCAGGGCGACGCGGAGGGCGTCCGCGAGGTCGAGGGCGCCCGCCACCTGGGCGGCGGCGATCTCCCCGACGCTGTGGCCGACCACGGCCGCCGGCTCCACGCCCCAGGACCGCCAGACCGCGGCCAGGGCGATCTGTACGGCGCACAGCGCGGGCTGGCCGACGGCCGGGTCGTCCAGCCGGGAGTCCGCGCCGGTGGCGGTGAGCTGGTCGCGCAGGCACCAGTCGGTGAGCCCGCTGAGCACGGCGGCGCAGCGTTCGATCGTCTCGCGGAACGCCGGTTCGTCCTCCAGCAGGTCGCGGGCGACGGGCCACCAGCGCGGGCCCTGCCCGGCGAAGACGAAGACCGGGCGGGGGCGGCGGCCGGTGCGCCGGACGCCGTGCGCGAGGCCGGGGTGCTCCTCGCCGGCGGTGAAGGCGCGCAGCGCGGCGGCGAGCTCGGCCCGCGAGGTACCGGTACAGGCCAGCCGGTGCTCGTGGTGGACCCGGCGGAGGGCGCCGGCGGCGGCGAGCGCGGGGAGTTCGGCGGGGTCGCCCGGCCGGTCGAGGCGGTCGGCGTGCCGGGTGGCGAGTTCGCGCAGCGCCTCCGGGTCGCGGGCGGAGAGGGTGAGCAGTTCGGCGCGGCCGGTCGCGGCGGGCGGCGCGGGCTCGGGCCGCGGGGGTTCCTGGAGGACGAGGTGGGCGTTGGTGCCGCCGAAGCCGAAGGAGCTGACCCCGGCCAGCGCGGGGCCGTCGTGCCCGGGCCACGGCCGCAGTTCGCCGGCGACCCGCACCGCGAGGTTGTCGAACGGTATGTGGGGATTGGGACGATCGAAATGGAGGCTCGGCGGAACGGTGCCGTGCCGCAGCATCAGGGCGGCCTTGATCAGCCCGGCGATGCCGGCGGCCGCTTCCAGGTGGCCCAGGTTGGACTTCACCGAGCCGATCAGGCAGGGCGCGTCCGCGGGGCGCCCGGGCGCCAGCACCGCGGAGAGCGCCTTGGCCTCGATCGGGTCGCCGAGCAGGGTGCCGGTGCCGTGCGCCTCGACGTACTGCACACGGTGCGGCTCCACCTCCGCGTCGGCGTACGCGGCCCGCAGCACCGCCTCCTGGGCCTGCGGGTTGGGCGCCATGATGCCGTTGCTGCGGCCGTCCTGGTTGACGGAGCCGCCGCGGATGACGGCGTAGACGGGGTCCCCGTCCGCCAGCGCCCGGTCCAGCGGCTTGAGCACGACCATCCCGGCGCCCTCGGAGCGCACATAGCCGTCCGCGCGGGCGTCGAACGCCTTGCAGCGGCCGTCGGCGGCCATGGCACCGGCCTTGCTGAAGTTGATGGCGAGGGCGGGCGAGAGGATGGCGTTGACGCCGCCGGCCAGCGCCACCGTGCAGTCGCCGCGGGCCAGGCTGCGGCACGCCTGGTGCACCGCGACCAGGGACGAGGAGCAGGCGGTGTCCAGCGCCATGCTGGGGCCGCGCAGGTCCAGCAGGTAGGAGAGGCGGTTCGCCGCGATGCTGAACGCGTTGCCGGTGCCGGTGTAGGCGTCGATCCGGTCCAGGTCGCGCAGGTGCGCCTGGAGGTGGTCGCTGGTGGCGATGCCCACGAAGACCCCCGTGGGCGACCCGGCCAGCCGGTCGGCGGGCACCCCGGCGTCCTCCAGCGCCTCCCACGCGACCTCGGCCAGCAGCCGCTGCTGTGGGTCCATCCGGGCGGCCTCGTGGCCGGAGATGCCGAAGAAGCGCGCGTCGAAGCGGTCGATGCCGTCCACGAAGCCGCCCCAGGCGGTGGTGGTCCGGCCGGGCACGGACGGGTCCTCGTCGACATAGTCCTCGGCAGCCCAGCGGTCGGCGGGGACCCGGGTGACGGCGTCCCGGCCGTCGCGCAGCAGCCGCCAGAAGTCGGCGGGCCCGGTGACGCCGCCGGGGAAGCGGCAGCCGATGCCGACGACGGCGACGTCCTGGCGGGTGCCGGAGGCCGCGGACGAGGAACTGCCGCGGGTGACGCCGGGGCGGGCCTCCGGTACGGAGGGGCCGGCGACCGCCCCCGCGGGGCCGCCGGTGCCGGCGAGATGGGCCGCCAGCGCCTCTATGGTGGGGTGCTCCCAGGTCAGGGTGGCCGGCAGGGACCGCCCGAGCCGCTGTTCCAGGGCGCCGGCGATGCCGACCATGTCGACGGACTGCAAGCCGTAGCCGGCGAGCGGCTGCCGGGGGTCGACGGAGGCGGCGGGCACGCCGAGCCGGTCGGCGACGGTGCCGGTGAGCCAGCGCTCCAGTTCGGCGCGGAGCCGCTCGGCGTCCCCCGGCGCGGCGCCGGGGCCTGTCCCCGTGCCGGCGGAGGCGGCGGAACCGGCCGAGCCGCCGTCGGCGCCGGCCCCTGCTTCGCCGGAGGCGCTCGTCCCGGCCATGCCGCCGTCGGCGCCGGTCGCGGCGGTGTCGCCGGTGGCGGCGGACCCGGCCGTGCCGGGGGTGCGGGCGCCGGGCTGCTCGGCGCCTTCGCTCTCGCCGACGGCGGGGGCGCGTACCCCGCGGCCCGAGGCCGCGGCACCGGCCGCATCCCCGGAGGCGGCGGACCAGGCGGCGAGGACCTTGAGCCGGCCCGCCCGGTACGCCTCCAGGGTGCCGGCGCGCTGCAGCTTGCCGCTGGAGGTCTTCGGGATGCTCGCCCGGCGCAGCAGCCCGATCTCCTGCACCTGAAGGCCGTGTTCGGCGGCGACGGCGGCGCGTACGGCGGCGAAGACCCGCTGCGCGTCCTCCTCGCTCGGCAACCCGGTGATCTCGTGCAGGACCACGAGGTGTTCGGTGCCGTCCGCACCCTCGGAGGAGCAGGCGACGCCGCTGTCGGGGCGCAGCGCCGGATCGCACTCCTCGACGGTCTGCTCGATGTCCTGCGGGTAGTGGTTCTGCCCGGCGACGATGAGCACGTCCTTGCGCCGGCCGGTGACGAAGAGCTCCTCACCGTCGAGGAAACCGAGGTCGCCGGTGCGCAGATAGGGGCCGTCCCCGGTGTCCGCGAGCCGGGCGCCGAAGGTCTCCGCGGTCTCCTCCGGGCGTTCCCAGTAACCGGCCGCGACGCTGGGCCCCTTGACCCAGATCTCGCCGACCCGGCCGCCGGGCAGCCGGGTACGCGTCTCCGGGTCGACGACGGCCAGGTCCTGTCCGCCGACGGTGTGACCGCAGCCGGCGTAGCTGCGTCCCTCCTCGGGTCGACGCGCGTCAACCGCGCGGTCGTCGGCGAGTGCGGCGGGCTCCAGGCTCCGGGTCACGGGTGGTGCGGCGTGGTGCCCGGCGGAGACGCACAGGGTGGCCTCGGCGAGGCCGTAGCAGGGCAGGAAGGCCTCGTGCCGGAAGCCGGCGGGGGCGAAGGCCTCGGCGAACCGCCGCAGGGTGCGCTCGCGCACCGGCTCGGCGCCGCTGAACGCGACCCGCCAGCCGCCCAGGTCGAGCGCCGCGCGCTCCTCCTCGGTGGTGCGGGTCACGCAGAGTTCGTAGGCGAAGTTGGGCGCGCCGCTCACCGTGGCCCGGTGCTCGGCGACCGCGCGCAGCCAGCGGAGCGGCTGCTTCAGGAAGTCCACCGGGGAGAGGAAGACGGTGGGGAAGGCGCCGTAGGCGGGGGCCAGCAGGCCGCCGATCAGGCCCATGTCGTGATAGGGCGGCAGCCAGCTCACCATGCGGGTGTCCGGCTCGTTGCCGAAAAGCCGGTCGTTGATGCACTGCAGATTGTGGATCAGGTTGGCGTGGGAGAGCATCACGCCCTTCGGGCGGCCGGTCGAGCCCGAGGTGTACTGGAGGAAGGCGAGAGCGGAGCCGTCGAGTTCCGGGCGCCGCCAGGCGTCCGCCAGGGCGTCCAGGGCGTCCGGGGCGCCGGGCGAGGCGCCGGCGGAGACGGCTGCGTCGGCGGCCGCCCCGGCGGGGTCCCCGGCGCCGAGTGCGTCGACGCAGGTCCACGGCAGTTCGGCGAAGGCGGCGCTGTGCCGGGCCAGTTCGCCGGCCACCGCCGCGGTCTCCCGGGTGGCCAGCACGACGCCGGGCCGGGCGTCGGCCACCACGCCGACCAGGCGCGGCAGGGTGCGCTTGAGCAGCACCGGGTCCGGCGGGTGCACGGGGACGGCGGCGACGCCGGCGTAGAGGCAGCCCAGGAAGGCGGTCAGGTAGTCCAGCCCGGGCGGGCACACGACGAGCGCCCGGTCGCCGGGGGCGGCGTGGGCGCGCAGAGCGGTGGCCACGGCTCGCGCGCGGCGGTCGAGGTCGGCGTTGGACAGCGCGCGGGGGTCGGCGCCGGGCCCGGGGAGAAAGGTGTACGCGGACTGCTCCGGTTTCTCCTGGAAAACGGCCCGGAAATGATCGGCGAGCGTTTCCGCGGTACGCGGAAAAGGGCTTCTTCGAGGCGGCTCGGCCGGCGCACTCATCGGCACGCTCCGGTTCCGGCTCGGGCAGGCCGCGAACGGCCGTCATTCATGACCAGCATCCCAGAACTCCGTCGTCGGAATATGACACAGAACAGGTGCGTGCAGAAAACAGCGAGCGATCGGTAATCACCGGGAATGCGATTTCCCGGAGCGCAAACGGCAGTGACCATATACCCGCCCCCCACCCCGGTCAACGCACCAGAGGGAACGCCACGAAGCGGACAAAGAGCGGAAACGGCACGGCAGGCGACGGGCGTGATGCGGAGTTCGCCCCGGCGCGCCCGCTTTGCGGAAACCGTGCGGCACGCGCGGGGCACCGGCGTGTCAGGAAGCGGCCACCGATTCCGCTGCGGTTTCATGGCAATTTCAGCGCCGCGCAATTCTTGCACACCCGGCTGAACAAGCGTTTGGCGGCGGTACGGGCCGCACCGTGCCGGTACCGCACCGGTCACCGGAAACCCGGCGGCGGCGCCGCGAGGGACGCCGGGGGCGTCAGTTCCGGGCGGCGATGCCGGTCAGCAGCAGGGAGAGGAAGTGCCGGGCGAGGTCCTCCGGGGAATACCGCCCGCCCGGCCGGTACCGGGACGCGGCCACCCACACCGCGTCCCGCAGGAAGCGGTGGGTGAGGCGCACGTCGAGGTCGGCGCGGAACACCCCGTCGGCGACGCCGCGCTCCAGGGTCTCCCGCCACGCCCGCGCGAAACGGCGCTGCGCGTCGGCGAGATACCCGAAGCGCGGCAGCCGGGCCAGGAACGGCGCCTCTCCGCGGTAGACGGCCACGGCGGCGGGGTGCCGCGCGACGGCCCGGAAGGACTCGGCGACCAGTGCCTCCAGGGTCTCCCACGGGTCCAGGCCGGACGCCAGCACGGCCTCGTAGCGCTGCCGGAGGTCGCCGAGGAAGGCGGCGAGGATCTCGTCCAGCATCGACTCCTTGGAGTCGAAGTGGTGGTAGAGGCTGCCGGCGAGCATCCCCACCTCGGAGGCGATCCTGCGGACGGTGGTCCCCCGGTAGCCGTGGGCGGCGAACACCTCGGCGGCGGCCGCCAGCAGTTCCTCCCGCCGGTCGGCCACGGGCGGGTCGTCGGCCGCGCGGGAGGAGCCGGCGCCGCCCCGCCCCGGAACGACCCGGCCGGCCCCGGGCACCTCCGGCGTCCGGTCGCTGCGCGCCTCCTCCGCCCGCTCTGCCTCCTCGCCCACCCCTCCATTGTCGCCGTCCCGCCGACTGCGCGGCGCGTGAGGGGGCGGTCACGGTTCACCCGAACGGCTGCGTCCAGATGTGCGAACGACCGTCCCGGCGCGCACCGTGTGGCGTATGCGGCCGACCCGGCTCGCGCTGGCGGCGGCGATGCTTCCGCTGGCGCTGCTCATCCGGTGGGGCGACCCGGTGCACGACCTCGTGCCCGGGCGCGACTCCGCACGCCCCGCCGCCGGCCCGGCCGCTCCCCGGCCCGAGCTGACGCGGCGCCCGGCCTGGGGCGCGGACGAGGAGCTCGTACGCGAGTCCCCGGCGTACGTGGAGAAGGTGCGGGCCGTCTTCATCCATCACACCAACCATCCGAACACGTACGACTGTGCCGACGTGCCCGCGATGCTGCGCGGGCTGCAACGGGACCACGTCCGTCGTATGGGCTGGGACGACATCGGCTACAACTACGTCGTCGACCGCTGCGGCAACATCTACGAGGGGCGCGGCGGCGGGGTGGGCCGCAAGGTGCTCGGCGCGCACACCCGGGGGTTCAACACCGCGAGCGTCGGCATCGCCGCTCTCGGCACCTTTCCTGCGGGCGCACACGTGCCCCGGCCGATGCTGGACGCCGTGGCGGCGGTGGCCGCCTGGAAGCTGGAGCCCTCGGCCGACCCCCGTGGCCGGGTGCGGCTGGTGTCCACCAACAGCGAGAGCCGCTTCCACAAGGGCACCGAGGCCTCCCTCCCGGTCGTCGCGGGCCACCGGGACAGCTTCGAGACGCGCTGCCCCGGCGAGGCGTTGTACGACGCGCTGCCCTGGCTGCGCGCCGAGGTGGCCCGGCTGCGCCGGTGAACGCCGCGCCAGGCCCCCCGAGGGGCCCGGGGGCCGGGGTCTCCCGGCGCCCGCCGCCGAGCCCTCCGACGAGGGCTGCTCACCGTGACGAGTTGCGGGCACAAAGTGGGGCATTTAGCGTTATTTACGCACAGGGTGACCGGTCCGGCACGGACCGCGTCCCCGCGTTCTCTTCCAGGCCCCCGTCCCAGGGGCCCTTCCCCTCCGTAGGAGGCACTGTGCTTCAGTCCACGTTCAGCAAGGTGGCTCTGTGCGCCGCCGGCGGCGCCGTCGCCACCATGACCGCGGCGGGCCCCGCGATGGCGGTGCAGCAGTCCGCGCCCGCCGCCCCCGTCAAGGTCACCGTCCCGCAGCAGGCCCCGCAGCAGGCCCCGCAGATGGGCGGCTGGCACCGGACCTACCTGGGCAAGGTGATCGCCCGCACCGGCCTCAAGGTGCGGACCGGCCCGAGCCAGCGCCACCGGGTGGTCGGTTTCCTCAAGCACGGCCAGATCGTGAAGATCCGCTGCAAGGTGAACGGCCAGGTGATCAACGGCAACCCCCGCTGGTACAAGCTGGCCAACGGCAACTGGATGTGGGCCTCGGCCCGCTACATCAAGAACATCGGCCCCGCGCCGCACTTCTGCCGGCACTGAGCCCCTCCGCGCGACCGGCGCGTGATCCGCACGCCGGCCGCACAGCGCACCGCGCCTCCGGACGCCCCGTGGCCCGGAGGCGCGGTGACGTGTCCGCCGGGCGCGCCGGACGCCCGGGGGATTGACGTGTACAGGGGATTGACGTGCTTGCTGACGCGCAGTCTCATAAGTGGTGACCACGCTGGTAACCGCCGGTAACACCACTGTGAGGTGCGCACTGTCATGACCACCATGACCGAGACCGAGGTCCTGCGGGACGCCCTCGGCCAGCTCAGGGACCGGGAGCAGGTCGCCCAGCGCCTCCTGGAGTCCTCCCGCAAGCACTCCTTCGACCCGGACACCGAGCTGGACTGGGACGCTCCGCTGGAGGACGGGAAGTGGTTCTGGCCGCCCGAGCTGGTCTCCCTCTACGACACCCCGCTGTGGCGCCGGATGTCCGAGGAGCAGCGGATGAACCTGTCCCGGCTGGAGGCCGCCTCGCTGGCGTCGCTGGGCATCTGGTTCGAGGTCATCCTCATCCAGCTCCTGGCCCGGCACATCTACGACAAGCCGCTGACCAGCGCGCACGTCCGGTACGCCCTCACCGAGATAGCCGACGAGTGCCGGCACTCCATGATGTTCGCCCGCATGATCAACCGGGGCGGCGCCCCGGCGTACCCCGTCCGCCGGCTCCACCACAACCTCGCCCGGGTGCTCAAGACCGTCTCCACCACGCCCGGCTCCTTCACCGCCACGCTGCTCGGCGAGGAGATCCTGGACTGGATGCAGCGGCTCACCTTCCCCGACGAGCGGGTGCAGTCGCTGGTGCGGGGCGTCACCCGCATCCACGTCATCGAGGAGGCCCGGCACGTCCGCTACGCCCGCGAGGAGCTCCGCCGCCAGATGGTGAGCTGCCCCCGCTGGGAGGCGGAGCTCACCCGGATCAGCTCCGGCGAGGCGGCCCGGGTCTTCTCCCTCTCCTTCGTGAACCCGCAGGTCTACACCGACGCCGGGCTGGACCGGCGGGAGGCCGTGGCCCAGGTACGGGCGAGCGCACACCGCCGGGAGGTGATGCAGCAGGGCGCCCGGCGGCTCACCGACTTCCTGGACGAGATCGGGGTGCTGCGCGGCGTCGGGCGCCGCATGTGGAAGAGCTCCGGGCTGCTCGCCTGACCGCCCTCGGCCCCGGGAAAGGGGTGCCGGCGGTTACGCTGCTGGACATGACCGCCCCGGCGTACCGCAGGCTCAGCGTCGACCAGCGGCGCGGCCAGCTCATCCGGACCGCCCTGGACCTGTTCGCCCGCCGGGCACCGGAGGAGGTCTCCCTGGACGACGTGGCGGGCGCGGCCGGCGTCTCCCGGCCGCTGGTCTACCGCTACTTCCCCGGCGGCAAGCAGCAGCTCTACGAGGCGGCGCTCCGCTCGGCCGCGGACGAGGTGGAGGGATGCTTCCGGGAGCCGGCGCAGGGGCCGCTGACCGGTCGCCTCTCCCGGGCGCTGGCCCGCTACCTCGACTTCGTCGACCAGCACGCCGCCGGGTTCAAGGCGCTGCTTCAGGGCGGCAGCGTGGTGGAGACCTCCGGCACCGGCGCCATCGTGGACGAGGTACGCCGGGACGCCGCCGAGCAGATCCTGCGGCACCTGGAGATCCCCGAGCCCGGGCCGCGGCTGCGGCTGATGGTGCGGACCTGGATCAGTGCCGTGGAGGGCGCCTCGCTCATCTGGCTGGACGAGGGGAAGCGGCCCCCCGGGGCCGAGCTGCGCCGCTGGCTGCTGGACCACCTGATCACCCTGCTGGTGGCCACCGCCGCGGACGACGCACAGACGGCGTCGGTGCTGCGGCGCGCCCTGGAGCTGGAGGAGCCGGACGGTGCGGTGGCGTCGCTGGTGGAGCGGGTCGCGCCGCTGCTGGCCGAGGCCGTGCTGCCGGGGGGCGAGGGCGCGGAGCACCCGGAGACCGGGGAATCGGGCCCCGGTGAGAGGTAAAGGGCCGTTGAGCCCGGACTAGGCTGGGCGCATGTCCACGCATCTGTCCTGGAAGGCCCGGGAGGCCACGGTCGGCGAACTCGCCGAGCGGGCCGGCGTCGCCACCTCCGCCCTCCGCTTCTACGAGCGCGAGGGGCTGATCCACAGCCGCCGCACCGCGGGCAACCAGCGCCGCTACAGCCGCGACACGCTGCGCCGGGTCGCCTTCATCCGCGCGTCGCAGCGGCTGGGCATCCCGCTCGCCGCGATCCGCGAGGTGCTGGCCCTGCTCCCGGAGGGCCGTACGCCCACCCGTGAGGACTGGGCACGGGTCTCGGAGTGCTGGCGCAGCGACCTGGACGCCCGGATCCGGCTGCTGGAGCAGCTCCGGGACAACCTCACGGACTGCATCGGGTGCGGCTGCCTCTCCATCGACCGCTGCGCGCTGGCCAACCCGCACGACCGGCTGGGCGACGAGGGCCCCGGCGCCCGCCGCCTCTCCGAGCCCTGCCCCGACCCGCAGCCGCAGGACTGAGCGGCGTGCGCAGCGAGGACACCCCCTTCGTCGGCGGCCCCCTGGACGGCCGGGTGCTGCCCGTCCTGGTGGGGCCCACCGGCCGGCCCCCGAAGACGTACGAGGTGCCGGTGCCCGGGGAGCCGGGCAGGCGAGACGCGGGACGCACCGTGCACGTGTACCGGCTGGAGCCGGCCGCGCTGACGCCCCGGCTCCGGCTGCCCCGCGGCTGGCGGTACGTGTACGACCCGGAGGCGGCGCCCCGGAGGCCGCTGCGCCGGCCGTGGAGCCGGCGGACGGGAGACGCCGGCGGGTGACCGCGCCGGCGTCGGTTGCGAAGAAGTTCGGCAGGTTCCGCCGCAGCCCCTCCACCGCCTGGCCGGCGGGCCTACGCTGCTCCGGTGATCGAAGGCATCGCCCCTCCCGGGAGCGCCGACCCCCGCCGGCTCGGCCCGTTCCGGGTGCACGGCGTGCTGGGCGGCGGCACCCTGGGCCCGGTCTACCTCGGCCGCGGCACTCCGCGCCCCGGCCTGCGCAAGCAGACCGTCGCGGTACGCGCACTCCGGCCCGAGCTGCTGCGCGACCGGCAGCTCCGCGCCCGGGTGCGGCACGAGACCGGCACGACCGCCCGGCACCCCGGTCTGCCCTGCGTCGCCCGCGCCCTCGCGTGCGAGCTGGACGGCGACCTGCCGTGGCTGGCCTCCGAGTTCGCGCCCGGGCCCACGCTGGGCACGGTCGTACGGGAGTACGGTCCGCTGCCCGAGGACGCCGTACGGGCGCTCGGCGGCGCCCTCTGCGGGGCCTTGGCGGCGCTGCACGCCGCCGGGCTCGCCCACCGCGACCTGCGGCCCGGCAACGTGCTGCTGGCCGCCGACCACCCGCGGCTGCTCGACAGCGGGCTGAGACCGGGAGGTGCCGGGCCGGCGGAGGACGACGAGGCCGCCGGACCGGCGGACGACATGTTCGAACTGGGCGTCGTGCTGGCCCATGCCGCCTCCGCCCGCCTGCCCTTCCACGGCTCCGTGCTGCCGGCGACCCGCGAGAGCCCCGACCTGACCGGGGTACCCGAGGGACTGCACCCGGCGCTGCTGGCGTGCCTCCACAAGGAGCCCGGGTCCCGGCCGGCGCCGGGACCGCTGGGGCGGCTGCTGGACCTGGGGGACCAGGGGGAGCGGCCCGCTGCGGAGTGGCTGCCGGAGCACTGCCGGCACGAGATCGACGTGCACGCCGCACGCGTGCGTGCCCTCCTCCCCCGCGGGCTCTTCCGCCGCTGACGCCCCCGGAACCCGCACGCCTCTCCCGCTGCGACGGCGCTCGTCCCCGGCGGCGCGGGTACGGCGGAACCGGCGGCCGCTGCACGGCCCGCGCCCCCGGCGGCCTCTCCCTGCCGCCGGATCGCGCCGCCCCGGGTACGCACCGCGACGGCACGCACGCCGGGACTCCGCACCCGCCCCGGGCGAGGGTCCCGGGTGGATGCGGACACCGGCCGCACGGCGACGCGTACCGCCCCGGCGGGCGCCGGGGACCGGCGGCCGGGTCACTCGCGGGCGGCGGCCGGGGACGGAGGCGGTGGCGGCGGGACGACTCCGGGGCGGCCGGTGCCGTTCAGGCCGGCCGCCGGGCGGGCACCCGGCTCCGGGCGCTCGGCCCGGCTCCCGGGCACGGCCCGCTCCGGGCGGTCCTGCCGGCCCGCGGGCTCGGCACCCTCCGGAGGGCGGTCCTGGCGCCCTGCCGGCTCGGCCCGCTCGGGGCTGCCCTGCCCGAGGGCGGGGCGCCCGCGCAGCCGGTGGCTCGCGGCCTCGTCCAGACCGACCGGCCGTTTGAACCGGGCGGCCAGCCGACTCGCCTCGCGACCGAGGGCCGCGACATCCTCCCAGGTCAGCCGCAGTATGACGGCGACCTCCGCCTCACCGTCCGGCAACGCCTGGACGGGAAGCCCGGTTCTGGTGTTCATGGGCCGATCCTCCTCGCTCGGGAACAGGACGCACGGGGGTGCGTACGGCCCGGGCGTGCTCTCCGTTCACCCGCGCCCCGGCCACCGCACACTTCCGGCCACCCCTCACACATCCACTACCAGAACATCCGTTCGACAAGCGCGCTACCCTGGCTGCGTGACACCGTACTTCCAGCCCTCTCTCCTGGACCTTCAGGAGGGCGGCGAGATCACCCTCGGACCGCTCGACGCGGTCCGGCGCCGCCCGCTGACCCAGGGCGCCTGGCTGGATCTGCTCCCCGGCTGGGTCGCCGGGGCGGACGGGCTCTTCGAGTACCTGCGCACCGAGGTGCCCTGGCGTGCCGAGGAACGCCGGATGTACGAACGGGTGGTCGGCGTCCCCCGGCTGCTCTCCTTCCACGGCGAGGACGACCCGCTCCCCCACCCCGTCCTGGAGCAGGCGCGCGCGGCGCTGAGCCGCCACTACGCCACGGAGCTCGGCGAGCCGTTCCGCACCGCCGGCCTCTGCTACTACCGCGACGGCCGGGACAGCGTCGCCTGGCACGGCGACCGGCACGGGCGTGGCAGCACCGAGGACACCATGGTGGCCATCGTCTCCGTGGGCGAGCCGCGGCCGCTGTTGCTGCGCCCCCGGGAGGGCGGCGCCGGCCGCACCCTGCGGCAGACCGTGGGCCACGGCGATCTGCTGGTGATGGGCGGTTCCTGCCAGCGCACCTGGGAGCACGCGGTGCCGAAGACGCGGCGGCCGGTGGGTCCCCGCATCAGCGTCCAGTTCCGTCCCCGCGGGGTGAGCTGACGCCGCCTCGGCCCGGCGCCCGCACCGGCCCCCGGGGTCCGCACGGGTGAGGGGCCACACCCACGGGTGACGGGGAGTGGGCGGATCCGCCCACTCCGGCGCGCGCGGTCTGCTGACGCCTGGTCAGGATCAGTGGGACACCACGGAGGTGAGTCCCCCGATGACCCGACGGACCGTCAGTACGGCGGCGGCGACCCTGGCGACGGCGGTGCTGCTCGCCGCCCACCCCGCACACACCGCGGAGGCCCCGCGCCCGGGGCTGCCGGCCCCCGGCAGCCACCGCTCCCCCGCGGACCCGGCGGCCTCCCCGGAGCCCGTGGAGCCCGGCGGCCCGGGGAACCCCCCGACCACCGGCGCCCCCACGGCCCCGGCGAACCCCGGGGCCCCCGGCGAACCGGCGGCGGACGCACCCCTGGACGAACTGCTGACCGAGCTGCGCACCCGGTACCGGCGGGCCGAGGCCGCGACCGAGGCGTACCACGCCGCCGAGCAGCGCCTGCGGACGCAGCGCGCCGAGGTGGACCGGCTGCGGAAACGGCTCGCCCGCACCCGGGACGCGCTCTCCGCGGGGCGGGAGGCGGCGGGGCGGCTGGCCCGGCGGCAGTACCGGGGCGAGATTCCCGGGGTGCCGCCGGCCGTGCGGCTGCTCTTCGCCGACGACCCGATGAGCGCCCTGCACCACGGGCACGCCCTGGAGCGCGCGGCCGTACGGCAGAACGCCGCGGTGCGCCGCCTCGCCAGCGGGGAACGCCACCGGAACGCGCTGGTGGAGCGGGAGCGGCAGGCCCTGCGGAAGAAGCGGGAGCTGGCGCGGCAGCGCAGGGAGCGCCGGGACGCCGCCCGGGAGGAGCTGCGGCGCGTCGAGGAGCTGCTGACCTCGCTCGACGACGACCGTCTGGCGCAGCTCCGGGCCCTCGAGTCCGCGCGGCGGGCGGACTCCCCGGGCGCCTTCCCGCACTCCGGGCCGCCGGGGGACGGCACCGGCACCCGCGCCCCCAGCGCGCAGGGCGAGCAGGCGCTGACCCATGCGCTGGAGCAGCTCGGCACGGAGTACACGGAGGGCGCGGAAGGCCCGGGGGACGGCTCCGCCTTCGTGGCACGGGCCTGGCGGCACGCCGGGCGGTCCCTGCCGCGTACCAGCGTGCGGCAGTGGCGGCGGCTGCACCGGGTGCTGCTGGACGAAGTGCGCCCGGGCGACCTGGTGCTCTATCACCCGAAGGCCGGCCGGGTGGCGCTCTACGCCGGGCACGGGCTGGTGGTGCACGCGCCGCGACCGGGCGGCCGGGTCACCCTGGCGCCGGTCGCGGACGACCCGCCGCTGGGCGCGGTGCGCCCGGACCCCGGGGCGGCGCCGCTCCCCTCGTGGCAGCCGCCGCCCGCGGTGACCCAGGCGGCCTCCGGTGCGCCGGGCGCGGCGGGCGTCAGCCCGTGACGCTCGCGAGATAGGCCTCGGCCTTCTCCGGCTCGTAGAAGAAGTCCTCGAAGTCGGACGGGTCGTTGAAGCCGTTGGCGATGCGGTCCGCGACCGGCTGCGCCTGCCCGGCCGCGCCGATGAGGTTCAGCACGTGCTCCGGCGGCGGCGCCAGCATGGCGTTGGTCCACTTGGTGACGTGCCGGGCGGTCTCCCAGTAGCGGTCGAAGGTCGCCTGCATCCACTGCTCGTCGAACGGGCGGTCGCCGTGCTCGACGATGGACGCCAGGTACGACGCGGCGCACTTGGCCGCCGAGTTCGAGCCCTGTCCGGTGATGGGGTCGTTGGCGACCACCACGTCGGCGACGCCGAGCACCCGGCCGCCGCCGGGCAGCCGGCCGACCGGCTGCCGCACGGTGGGGGCGTAGCGTCCGGCCAGGGTGCCGCCGGCGTCGGTCAGCTCGACCTTGGTGGCGCGGGCGTACTCCCAGGGGGTGAAGCGCTCCATCAGCTCCAGGGTCTTCGCCAGGTGCTCGTTCGGGTCCTTGGTCTCCTGGAAGGCGTCCAGCGGACCGCCGGGGACGCCCTCCCAGAAGAGGATGTCCGCGCGGCCGGAGGTGGTCAGGCAGGGCATCACGAAGAGTTCGCCGACACCGGGCACCAGGTTGCACCGGACGGCCTCGGTCTCCGGATGCTCGGGGCGCGGGCCGAGCCCGTGCACGTAGCTGACCGCCAGGGCGCGCTGCGGGGTGTCGTACGGCGAGCGGGCGGCGTCCCGGGCGAACATCGAGACCAGCTCGCCCTTGCCGGCGGCGACCAGCACCAGGTCGTAGCGGCTCGCGAAGAAGTCGAGGTCGGAGACGGCGGCGCCGTGGATCACGAGCTGGCCGCCGCGCTGGGCGAAGGTCTCCATCCAGCCGGCCATCTTCACGCGCTGGTCGACGGACTGGGCGTGCCCGTCGAGCCGGCCGAGCCAGTCGACCGCGCGGGAGCCGTCCGGGCCGGCGACCGAGACGCCGAGCCCCTGGATCTTCGGGGCCTGCCCCTCCCAGAAGTTGGCGGAGACGTCCCGCTCGTGCTGGAGCGCCCGGTGGAACATGCACTGGGTGGACATGACCCGGCCCCCGCGGATCTCCTCCGCGGTCCGGTTGGACATCACGGTCACCTCGTAGCCCTGGGCCTGGAGGCCGAGGGCGAGCTGCAGCCCGGCCTGACCGGCTCCGACGATGAGTATCTTCCGCATGGCGGATCTCCCTGCGTGTGTTGCGTGTGTGGCGCCCGGGCGGACGGCGTACGGGCGCGGCGGGGGGTGCTGGGGCGGGCCGGGGCTTGGCGCGGCTCAGGCGGGGGCGAGGTCCACGGCGTGCCCGACCAGGGCCAGCAGCGACTCGGTCACCGTGTCCCGCTTCCGCGCGTCCATGATCACCACCGGAACCTCGGCGGGGACGGACAGCGCCTCGCGCACGTCCTCCGCCGCGTACGCGGTGGTGCCCTCGAAGTGGTTGACCGCCACCACGTAGGGCAGACCGCAGCTCTCGAAGTAGTCGAGGGCCGGGAAGCAGTCCTCCAGCCGCCGGGTGTCCGCCATGACCACCGCCCCGATGGCCCCGCGGATCAGGTCGTCCCACATGAACCAGAAGCGCTGCTGGCCCGGGGTGCCGAAGAGATAGAGCACCAGGTCGGCGTCGAGCGTGATCCGCCCGAAGTCCATGGCGACCGTGGTGGTCTGCTTCTCGGGGGTGGCGGCGAGGTCGTCGGTGCCCTCGCTCGCCTGCGTCATCACGGCCTCGGTGGTGAGCGGCTCGATCTCGGAGACCGCGCCGACGAAGGTCGTCTTCCCGACACCGAAGCCGCCCGCCACCACGATCTTGGTGGAGATGGGGGCCCGGGTCAGATCGTCCTGCCAGGCCGCGCTCGGTTCAGAGCCTGCGAAGTCCACCCAACACCCTTTCCAGCAGTGCCCGGTTCGGCCGCTCGGTGCCGTGCCCGGTTCCGTGCACACGTATCCGCCCCTGGTCGGCGAGGTCGCTCAGCAGCACCCGCACGACGCCCAGCGGCATCTTCAGCAGCGCCGCGACCTCCGCGACGGTGCGCATCCGGCGGCAGAGCTCGACGATGGCCTGCATCTCGGGCAGTACCCGGTCGCGCAGCGTACCGGCGGCGAGTTCGGGGCGCTCGGGGGGTGCCTCGATCGCCGCCACGAAGGTCTCGACGAGCAGGACGTGCCCGAACCGGGTGCGGCCGCCGGTCAGCGCGTACGGGCGCACCCGGGCGGGAGTGCGTATCGGCAGGGAGGGGGGCGTTGCTCGGGAGGTCACTGTTCCAGCTCCAGCTCCATCGACGTGCGCAACTCGGTGCGGAGTTCGGGCGTGAGGACGTGTCCGGCGCGACCGACGAAGAGGGCCATGTGGTAGGCGATCACGCTCATGTCGCAGTCGGGCGCGGCGTGCACGCCGAGCAGGGAGCCGTCACTGATCGACATCACGAACAGGCTCCCCTCGTCCATGGCGACCATCGTCTGCCTGACGCCGCCGCCGTCCATCAGCTTGGCGGCCCCGGCGGTGAGCGAGCCGAGACCGGAGACGATCGTCGCGAGATCCGCGCTGGATCCCTTCGGGCCCCGCTCCGCGGGACGTGCCTCGCCGCCGGGCGCCTCGGCGTCCGTGGGCTCCCCGGGGACGGGCTCGCGGGTCACCGGCTCGGAGGAGAGCAGGAGCAGCCCGTCGGAGGAGACCACGGCGACGGAGAGCACGCCGGGTACCTCGTCGACCAGGTTCGCCAGCAGCCAGCGCAGGTTCCGCGCCTGGGTACTGCCGGAGGGGTGCGCTGTGTTCTTCGTGGTGGGGGGATTCACCGCCGTGTCTCCTCTTCCTCGCCGCGCTCACGGTTCTCTGCAGCCGCGTCCCGGTGCCCGTCCTGCGCGCCGCGCTGGAAACCGCCGAGGCGGCGGCGCAGTTCGTCGGCGTTGGCCCCGCTCTTGCGGGGGCGGGCGGGGGCGCCCGCGGCGGTCACATGTCTCGGGGTGCGCTTGGGCAGGCCCTTGTCGGTGTGCGTGGGGGTGGGCTCCGCGGCGGGCGCGACGTCCGCTGCGGGGGTTTCTTCGGGGGTTCCGGCCGGGCTGCCCGCGGGATCCGGTGCGGGGGCCGCCGGCCCGGGTACCCCGCCGGCGTCCGGGTCGTGGCCCGCCGGGCCCGCGGGCCCCGGAGGAGCGGACTCCGGGCCGGGGGGCACCGGATCGGCGGACTCCCGGCGGGCGGGCCCTGCACCGGCGGACTCCGCATCGGCCGCCACCGGGCCGGCGGGCCCCGGACCGACGGGGTCCGGGCCGGCGCTCTGCGGGGACGCGCCCGTTCCGGGCTCGGCGGGTGCGGGTCGCCGGGGCTGCGGGACCACCGGTCGCTCCGGGCCTGCGGCGTCCGCGGCAGAGGGCTCCGGGGCGCCGCCGTGCGGGGCCCCGAAGGCTCCCTCCAGCGCGGAGTACGCCGAGTACGCCGGCTCCTCCCCGCCGTCCGCGGGGGCGGCACCGGGAGCCGAGCCGGGGCCGGCGCCGAGGGGGTCCTCGGCTGCCGCGCCGTCCGCGGCGCCGGACAGGCCCGCCCCGGACGGCGCGGCCCCCGTCTCCGGCGCGCCGGAGGTCTCCGGCGCGCCGCCGTCGGTGGGCGGGCCCGGGTCCGGGCGGTCGCCGGTGGGCGCCTCCGCGGCGTCCCCCGGCACCCCGGTGGCGGCCTGCGCGTCCGCCGGGCCGGTCGTGTGCGTGGTGGGTTCCCGCGGCGCCGTCTCCGGGGCGCTCCCGGTGCCGTGGGTGGTGGGGGCGGCCGGGCCGGCGCGGCGCGGCAGCGTGTTGGAGTTGGCCTCCGCCACGGATCCCGGCAGGCTCGGTGCCGTGCCCGCCCCCGGGGTGTCCCCGCGCGGCACGGTCCCGCCCGGTGCGGGACGGTCCGGCAGCAGGGTGCGCGGCACCACCACGACCGCGGCGATGCCGCCCTGCTTCTGTTCGCGGAGCTGCACCCGCAGCCCGTGCCGGGTCGCCAGACGCGCCACCACGTACAGCCCCATGCCGAGGCCGGTGCCCGGTTCGTCCGCGCCCTCGGCGCCGGGGGGCTGCTGCTGCTCCGGCGCGCCCAGGCGGGCGTTGAGGTCGGCGAGGCGTTCTGCGGTGACGCCGATGCCCTGGTCCTGCACGGAGAGCATGATCTCGCCGTTCTCCAGCAGCCAGCCGGAGAGCTCCACGTCGGCGTCGGGTGCGGAGAACGCCGTGGCGTTGTCCAGCAGTTCGGCCAGCAGGTGGCTCAGGTCGTCCGCCGCGAACCCGGCGACCTGGACGTGCGGCGGCAGGGAGGCGAGCTGCACCCGCTCGTAGCGCTCTATCTCGCTGATGCCGGCGCGCAGCACGTCGAGCAGCGGTACCGGTCCGCTGTGGTGCGTGGTGGTGTGCTCGGCCCCGGCCAGCAGCAGCAGGTTCTCGCTGTGCCGGCGCATCCGGGTGGCGAGATGGTCGAGCTTGAAGAGGGTGTCGAGGCGGTCCGGGTCGGCCTCCTCGGCCTCCAGCGACTCGATGATGCCGAGCTGCCGTTCCACGAGCCCGAGGGTGCGCAGGGCGAGGTGGACGAAGGTGCCGTGCACGGCGCCGCGGCCGGCCTCCAGCTGCTCCCGCAGGGCCTCCTGCTCCTGCCGCAGCCGGTCCCGTTCGGCGGCGAGTTCGCCGCTCTCGTCGCGGAGCCGGTCCCGGTCCGCCTCGGCGTCGCCGGCCCGCCGGTGCAGCGTGGCGGCCGTCTCCCGGAGGGTGTTCAGGGCCCGTACGACGTCCGCGAACTCGTCGTTGCGGCCGGTGAAGCGCACCGGTTCCGCACCGGCCGGATCGCCGGCGAGCCGCTGCGACCCGCGGCGCAGCACGGACAGCGGCCGGGCGAGGGACCGGGCGGTCTGCACGCTGATACCGGTGGCGAGCAGCAGGCAGGCGGCGACCAGGCCGACGCGGAGCTCCAGCGCGGTGACGGCGTCGTCGCGCTCCCCCTCCAGCCGGGCGACCTCGGCCGTGGCCAGCGAGGAGTGCACTCCGCGCATCCGGTCGATACGGGCGGAGAGCGCGGCGGCGACGCGCTCGGGGTCCAGCCCGCGGTCCTCCGCGGAGAGCGCGGGGGCGTCGGTGAGCCGGGCGAGGTAACGGTCGGCCAGCTCCACGTCGGTGCCGGTGACGGTCTTGCCGTAGGTCTCGCGGGCCTCGGTGCCGGCGGTCTGCTCGAAGTCCGCCAGCGCGGCCTGCTCGCGGACGTGCGCGAGCTGGGCCTCGCCGGTGAGGGCCGGCTGGGCGCCGTCACCGGCGAGGGCGCCGCGCAGCAGCCCGCGGGTGGCGCCGGCCTGTTCCACGGCGCGGCCCAGGTGCGGCAGGGCTTCGGCGGTGGCGACCGCGGAGGTCTCCGGGGAGGCGAACCCGGCGCCGGGGTCGGAGGCGATGCCCTGGGCGACGGTGCGGGAGACGGCCAGCAGTTGCTCCAGGGCGGCGGAGTACGCCTCGTAGACCTCGAGCGGCGTGCTCTCGCCGGACAGCGCCTGCTGCCGGGTCTCCGGGAGCTCGTGCAGGCTGCGTACCAGCGGCCGGGGCAGCTCGTCCGCCGCCAGCACCTCGGTGATCTGCCGGTCCACCCGGGCCTGCTGGGAGGCGCTGGGCTCGGCGGCGGCCGCGCCGGCCCGGCCGGCGGCGGCGAACTCCACCACGTCGTCGCGCTCGTCGGAGAGCGAGTGCGCCAGTGCGACTGCCCGCTGGTTGAGGGTGGCCCGGTCGACGAGGTCCTGCGCGTCGGAGAGCGCCCCGGAGGCGCTCACCAGACCGGGGGCGCCGGCGGCCGCCACGGCGACGCAGCAGAGCGCGACGGAGACCAGCAGCCGGTTGCGCACCCGTGCGCGACGCTGCGGGGGGTCGGTGGGCTGCGTGTCGGTCCCGCCAGCTTTCCGAAGTCGCTTCGTCCGCACCGTGCTCGCAATCTCTGTCCCGGCCGCCCGGGTCGGCCCGGGGGCGGCAGTCCGCCTGTGCGGCACGGGACGGTCCCGCCCGTCCCGCCGCGACTCACGACGTCCGACCCTGTCAGTGCCGGAATGGGGCGGATGTGGTTCCCCGTGCCGCGCCACCCGAAGGAGTGAACATCACTCGGGAGTCGGCGAACAAGCCGCCTGACCGGCGGGACCCCCGGAGCGCGGCGAGGCGGTTGGAAATCCGCGCCGTGGCCTGGCAAGATGCCCGCTCGCAGCTGCGCGGAAGACCGTATTCCGGCAGAACTCGGGCCCTTTGCGAGCCGCTGACCTGCCGGCCCGGTCCGACGGACGGTCTCTGACGGGTCGCCCGGCCCGGCGCCGTCGCCGCTGCGGCAGACTGCGGGCATGCGCATCGAGACCGTCACCGAGCCGGGGGACCCCGGCCGGCCCAACGAGGACCACGTTTCGGCGGTGCTGCCTGCGTCGGGAGCGGGCGGGGCGGTCGTCCTCCTGGACGGGGTGACGCCGCCCGCGGGCGGGGACGGATGCGTGCACGGGGTGCCGTGGTTCACCGCCCGGCTGGGCGGCGCGCTGCTCGAACTGTCCGGTTCGCGACGGGATCTGACGCTGACGGAGTGTCTCGCCGAGGCCCTCGCGCGTACCGCCGGCGCCCACCGTCAAACCTGTGATCTTTCTCACCCCCGGACTCCGCAGTCCACGGTGGTCGCCGCCCGCTGGGACGAGCAGGAGGTGGAGCATCTGGTGCTCTCCGACTCCGCCCTGCTGCTGGAGAGCCCCGGCGGCGCGGTGCACCCGGTGCTGGACAACCGGCTGGACCGGCTGCCGCCGGACGTCACCGGGCTGCGCGACCGGGTACGGGCGCTGCCGCGGGACGCGCCGGAGCGGGTCACCGCCGCCGCGGAGTACGCCCGCGCGGTGGAGGCGCTGCGCAACGCGCCGGACGGCCGGGGCTTCCACACCGCCGCGGCGGACCCGGGGGTCGCGCGGCTCGCCCTCACCGGCCGCACCCCGCGGTCCGGGGTGCGTGCGTTGCTGGCCGTGACCGACGGCGCCTCCCGCTGGGTCGAGACCTTCCGGCTGGGCGGCTGGGCGGACCTGTTCGCCCTGGTCCGCGCGGACGGCGCGGCGACGCTGCTGCGCCGGGTGCGGGAGGCGGAGTCCGCGGACCCGGAGGGCGCCCGCTTCCCGCGCGGCAAGTGCCACGACGACGCCACCGTGCTCCTCGCCGAGCCGGGGTGACGCCGGCGTGCCCGGCACGCCGGGCCACGGGGCGGAGGCCCCGCCGCGCGCCCGGCCGGCGGCACCCGGCTCGTCAGGGCATCAGCCCGTTGAAGCGGTGCAGCAGGCGGGCGAGTTCGGCGATCTCGTCCGGGTCCCAGGCGGCGAGCCGGCGGGCGTACTCGGCGCGCCGCGCCGCCCGCACCCGGGAGAACCGCGTCCGCCCGCCGGGTGTCAGCTCGATCAGCCAGGCGCGCCCGTCCTCCGGGTCGGGGGTGCGGGCGATGAGCCCGAGCTCCTCCAGCGCCCGGAGCTGCCGGCTCATGGTCGCCTTGCCGACGCCGAAGTAGGCGGCCAGGGCGGTGGCGCGCTGCGGGCCCGCGTCCTCCAGCCGCACCAGCAGCCCGTACGCGCCGGGCTCCAGGTCGGGGTGGACCTCGCGGGCCAGTTCGCCGGAGGAGGCGCGGGCCCGCCGCAGCAGCACGGCGAGTTCGCGTTCCAGATCCAGGTACTCGGGTCCGAAATCGCCCTCCCGGCCGCCCTCGTGCACGTCAGCGCCCTCTCCCCGGCTCTTCCCGTCGTGAAAGTTTCCGTCCGCGAGCCCGATCGTCGCAGCTCCGCCAGTATTCCGCAGGGCTAGACCAACGGCACGCCGCGCATCCCTTCCAGGGGCGGGTTCTCCGCGCGTACCGTCCGTGAATGTCATGTCCACACCCAGTGGATAACCGGGGCGTCGGGCGGCGCCGGCGCCCCTCACGGCTGAAGTGGCCCCTCCACCGGGCGGGAGGGGCCACTTCTGTGTCCCGGCCGCGGCCCGCCGCGCCGCGCTGCGTACGCGCCGCGGCGGCCGTCACGCCGCGGCCGGGACCTCCGGGGCCGCGCCGGGCGCGGGGGCGGACGCCGGGCTGAGCGCCAGCTCCAGCACCTGGCGCACATCCGTCACGGGGTGGACGTCCAGCCCCTCCAGCACCTCGGGCGGCACGTCGTCCAGGTCGGGCTCGTTCCGCTTCGGCAGCATCACGGTGGTCACCCCGGCGCGGTGCGCGGCGAGCAGCTTCTGCTTGATGCCGCCGACCGGCAGCACCCGGCCGGTCAGCGAGACCTCCCCGGTCATCGCCACGTCCGGCCGCACCTGGCGGCCGCTGAGCAGGGAGGCCAGCGCGGTCGTCATGGTGATCCCCGCGCTCGGCCCGTCCTTGGGCACGGCGCCGGCCGGGACGTGCAGATGCACCCCGCGGTCCTTCAGGTCGCCGACCGGCAGCTCCAGTTCGGCACCCCGGGAGCGCAGGTAGGAGAGCGCGATGTGCGCCGACTCCTGCATCACGTCGCCGAGCTGGCCGGTCAGGGTCAGCCCGCCGCCCCCGGTCTCCGGGTCGGCCAGCGACGCCTCCACGTGCAGGACGTCGCCGCCGGCGCCGGTGACCGCCAGCCCGGTGGCCACCCCGGGCACCGCGGTGCGGCGCTCGGCCGGATCCTGCGCGGACTCGGGGGTGTGGTGCGGGCGCCCGATGAGTGACCGCAGCCCGTCCGTTCCGACGGTGGACGGCAGTTCCCGGCTGCCGAGCTCGTGCTCGGCCGCCACCTTGCGCAGCACCCGGGAGAGCGCCCGCTCCAGGTTCCGTACGCCCGCCTCGCGGGTGTACTCGCCGGCCAGCATGCGCAGCGCCGCCTCGTCCAGGACCACCTCGTCCGGCCGCAGTCCGGCCCGTTCGAGCTGCCGGGGCAGCAGGTGCTCGCGGGCGATGACGACCTTCTCGTCCTCGGTGTAGCCGTCGAGCTGCACCACCTCCATCCGGTCCAGCAGCGCCTCCGGGATGGCCTCCCGGACGTTGGCGGTGGCCAGGAAGACCACGTCGGAGAGGTCGAGCTCGACCTCCAGGTAGTGGTCCCGGAAGGTGTGGTTCTGCGCCGGGTCGAGCACCTCCAGCAGCGCCGCGGCCGGGTCGCCGCGGAAGTCGGAGCCGACCTTGTCGATCTCGTCGAGGAGGACCACCGGGTTCATCGAGCCCGCCTCCTTCACCGCCCGGACGATCCGGCCGGGCAGCGCCCCGACGTAGGTGCGCCGGTGGCCGCGGATCTCCGCCTCGTCCCGTACGCCGCCCAGGGCGACCCGGACGAACTTCCGGCCCATCGCGCGGGCCACCGACTCGCCGAGGCTGGTCTTCCCGACGCCCGGGGGACCCACCAGGGCCAGTACCGCACCCCCGCGGCGCCCGCCGATCACCCCGAGTCCGCGCTCGGTGCGCCGCTTGCGGACCGCGAGATGCTCGGTGATCCGCTCCTTGACGTCCTTCAGCCCGGCGTGGTCGGCGTCCAGCACCCGCTGCGCGCCGGGGATGTCGTACGCGTCGTCGGTGCGCACCTGCCAGGGCATCTCCAGCACGGTGTCCAGCCAGGTGCGGATCCAGCCGCCCTCGGGGCTCTGGTCGGAGGCGCGCTCCAGCTTGTCGACCTCCTTCAGGGCCGCCTTGCGGACCTCCTCCGGCAGGTCGGCGGCCTCCACCCGGGCGCGGTAGTCCTCGCCCTCGTCCTCCGGGTCGCCGTTGAGCTCGGCGAGCTCCTTGCGGACCGCCTCGAGCTGGCGGCGCAGCAGGAACTCGCGCTGCTGCCGGTCCACGCCCTCCTGCACGTCCTTGGCGATGGACTCGGCGACGTCCTGTTCGGCCAGGTGCTCGCGCAGCGTCTCGGTGGCGTGGCGCAGCCGCTCCACCGGGTCGGTGGTCTCCAGCAGCCGGATCTTCTGCTCGGTCGTCAGGAAGGGCGAGTAGCCGGCGTTGTCGGCGAGTGCGGCGATGCCCTCGATCTGCTGCACCCGGTCCACGACCTGCCAGGCGCCGCGCTTGCGGAGCCAGCTCGTGGCCAGCGCCTTGTACTCCTTGGCCAGTTCGGCGACGGCGCCGGGGAGGGGCTCCGGCTCCCGCTCCTCGATCTCGGTCCCCTCCACCCAGAGGGCGGCGCCGGGGCCGGTGGTACCGGAGCCGATGCGGACCCGGTGCAGACCGCGGACGAGGGCGCCCGGATCGCCGTCGGCCAGCCTGCCGACCTGCTCGACGCGCCCCAGCACGCCGATGTCCGGGTAGGACCCGTCCACCCGTGGGACCAGCAGCACCCGCGGCTTGCCCGCGCCGGGTTCCCGCTCCCGGGCGGCGGACTGCGCGGCCTCCACCGCGGCGCGTACCTCGGCGGCGGACAGTTCGAGCGGCACCACCATGCCGGGGAGCACCACCTCGTCGTCGAGAGGCAGCACGGGCAGGGTGAGCGTTGCGGGCGTGACAGCCATGATCTCTCCCTAGGCAGGCAAGTTGAGCTGTACGGGCTCAATGCGGCGGGACCGCCTGGTGTTCCCCCGGTGGGCGGATGTTCGCTGTGGGCGATCAGCGTCGGGGGCACCCGCGGGCGGGAGCGGCACGCCCGGGCGGACGGCGTTCGCTCAGGGCGATCGCGACGGTGCGCGCGGGGTGCGGGCCGGCCGGCGGGCCGCCCCGGACGGGCCGCCGGGCACGGGCGATGCGCCAGGATGGGCGCCATGACACGCGCACCGGAGCCCCCGTACGGCCCGTACGACCCCGCGGACACCGGTCACCCCGCCGACCCCGGCTCCCCGGGGGACGCCGGCGAGGAGGCGCCCCGGGTGCTGGACCGCCGCGAGGGCCCGTACGGCGAGGTGGTGCTGCGCCGGAACGGCCCGCTGCTCCAGATCATCGCCAACGGCTGCTTCCTGATGGACACCTCCGACGGGCGCTCCGAGCGGCTGCTCGTCCGGGCCGCGCTGGCGGAACTGGGGGCCCGCACGGAGCCGCCCGCGCTGCTGCTGGGCGGCCTCGGGGTGGGGTTCTCGCTGGCCGAGGCGGCGGCGGAGCCCGCCTGGGGCCGCATCGACGTGGTGGAGCGCGAGGCGGCGATCCTCGACTGGCACCGCCGGGGCCCGCTCGCCGCCGTCTCCGCGGCCGCGCTGGACGACCCCCGCACCGAACTCGTCCACGCCGATCTGCTGACCTGGCTGCGCACCGCGGACGACGCCTACGACGCGCTCTGCCTGGACGTCGACAACGGACCCGACTGGACCGTCACCGAGGACAACGACGCGCTCTACTCCCCCGCGGGACTGGCCGCCTGCCGGGAGCGGCTGGCCCCCGGCGGGGTGCTGGCGGTCTGGTCGGCCCGCCCCTCGCCCGCCTTCGAGGACGCATTGCGGCATTCCGGATTCGTCCGGGTCCGTACGGAAGAGATCCCGGTCGTCCGAGGCGTCCCCGACGTGGTCCATCTCGCGCGGAGAGCGACGTAGCCGCGGTACCCGCGCGGCGCTTACGCTGCTGCCCAGCACGTACACACAACGCAAGCAGGGGCGACGCACGGGCGGGCCGAATGGACCAGAAGAACACACCACAGAACCACGGCGGCACGGCCGCTCAGGCCACCACCCCGGGCGCGCAGCGACGCATCCTGGTCGTCGAGGACGACCCGACGATCGTCGACGCCATCGCCATGCGGCTGCGGGCCGAGGGTTTCCAGGTGCAGACGGCCGGCGACGGCCCCGCCGCGGTGGAGACGGCGGAGGCGTGGCAGCCGGACCTGCTGATCCTGGACATCATGCTGCCCGGCTTCGACGGCCTGGAGGTCTGCCGCCGGGTGCAGGCGCAGCGCCCGGTGCCGGTGCTGATGCTCACCGCGCGGGACGACGAGACGGACATGCTGGTCGGGCTCGGCGTCGGCGCCGACGACTACATGACCAAGCCGTTCTCCATGCGGGAGCTGGCCGCCCGGGTGCACGTCCTGCTGCGCCGGGTGGAGCGCGCCGCGCTGGCCGCCAGCACCCCGCGCAACGGCACCCTGCGCCTGGGCGAGCTGGAGATAGACCACGCCCAGCGCCGGGTGCGGGTCTCGGGTGAGGACGTGCATCTCACGCCGACCGAGTTCGACCTGCTGGTGTGCCTGGCCCACTCGCCGCGGGCGGTCCTCTCCCGCGAGCAGCTCCTGGCCGAGGTGTGGGACTGGGCGGACGCCTCCGGCACCCGCACCGTGGACAGCCACATCAAGGCGCTGCGCCGCAAGATCGGCGCGGAGCGCATCCGCACGGTGCACGGGGTCGGCTACGCGCTGGAGACGCCGGCGCCCGCCACCCCCGCCGCCGACGGGGCGTAATGGGCGGGCGGCTGCGCGCCGCGGGCTCCCGGCTCTGGTCCCGCGCGTGGGAGGGGCTGCGCCCGCTCGACCCGTACCGCTCGGTCAAGGCGGCGCTCGGCGCGCTGGTGATCGTCTCGGTGGTGATCACCACGCTGCTGGCGCTCTTCGCCGTGCACTCGGCGACGGAACTGCGGGTCATCACCATCCTGTCGATCATCGTCTCGCTGCTGCTGACGCAGTTCGTGGCGCAGTCGCTGACGGCGCCGCTGGACGAGATGAAGCACGCGGCGCGCGCCATGGCGCACGGCGACTACTCGCGCCGGGTGCGCGGCGGGCGGCGTGACGAGTTCGGCGAGCTGGCGAAGACCTTCAACCGCATGGCGGCCGACCTGGCAGCGGTCGACCAGCACCGCAAGGAGCTGGTCGCCAACGTCTCGCACGAGCTGCGGACGCCGATCGCCGCGCTGCGCGCCGTGCTGGAGAACGTGGTGGACGGGGTCTCGGACCCCGACCCGGAGACCATGCGCACCGCGCTCTCCCAGACCCAGCGGCTGGGGCGGCTGGTGGACCAGCTCCTGGACCTCTCCCGGCTGGACAACGGGGTGGTGCCGCTGCACGTCCGCCGCTTCGAGGTGTGGCCCCACCTGGCCGGCGTGCTCAAGGAGGCGAACATGAGCAAGGGGCCGGGGCACGCCCGCACGGACGTGCACCTGCACCTGGACGTCTCCCCGCCCGAGCTGACCGCGTACGCGGACGCGGAGCGGCTGCACCAGGTGGTGACCAACCTCGTGGACAACGCCGTGAAGCACAGCCCCCCGCACGGCCGGGTCACCATACGGGCGCGCGGCGGCGAGCTGCCGGGCAGCCTGGAGGTCGAGGTGCTGGACGAGGGCCCCGGCATCCCCGAGGAGGAGCGGGACCGCGTCTTCGAGCGCTTCAACCGCGCCAAGGCGGCCGGTCCCCGGCCCTCGGGCGGCTCCGACGGCGGCACGGGGCTCGGACTGGCCATCGCGCGCTGGGCGGTCGATCTGCACGGTGGTGTGATCAGGGTGGCCGAGTCCCCCCGGGGCTGCCGGATACGGGTCACCCTTCCGGGGCCGGATCCAGCCCGCGGTTGACGCGTGCGGGGGAAGTACGCGGCGCTCCCCGCACGCCCCGCGGGGGCCCCGGGGAGATCCACCGGCGTCCCCCGGAGCGCCCACGGGCCTCCGCGAGCGGCCCGCTCACCCCGGGTGCACGGACGGCTCCGGCCCGGCACGGACGGCCGGTCCGTGGGGGCGCACGGCTGTCCGGCCGGGCATCGCCCCAGCTCACCGGGGTAGAGTCACGCGCGGGACGCACCCGGGTCCGGTCCGGTTCCTCAGCTGACGGCGAAACTTCGGGTTTTTCCCGCCCGGAAACCGCACCAAACCAGCTCCGCAGTGTGACGTACGCGACGACGACCCCGTGCGGACTGCAAGGATCGCCTCGGTAGGCGTAGCCTTTATTTCCGCTGTCCACCACCTAAGGAAGCGGAAGAGGGCGGTTGCCGCCGTGTCGTCACAGTCCCCCAACACCTCGAGCGTCTCGACCGAGCAGGACGGAGAGGGGAAGACCCCCTCCCCCGCCTTCGGTGCCAACGAGTGGCTCGTCGACGAGATCTACCAGCAGTACCTCCAGGACCCGAACTCGGTAGACCGAGCCTGGTGGGACTTCTTCGCGGACTACAAGCCGGGGCCGGCGGGCGGCAGCCCGAAGACCGCGGCCGAGGGGAAGGCCGGCCCGGGAGCCCCCGGTGCCGCCGCGCCCGCCGCCGACGCGGGGACCGCGCAGGCCGCGCGCCCCGCGCCC
>NZ_JACYHE010000200.1 GCF_021696945.1 Streptomyces sp. JJ36 | reverse complement strand
GGCCCGGGCCCGTGCGGCCGAGCAGGCGGCCGGGCAGCCCTCCGGCAACGCCCCCTTCGCCCTGCCGCCCGCCGCGGCCGACCAGGCCCCGGAGGCGGCACCGCCCGGTCCGCAGCCGGACCCGCGTACCCAGGCGGCCGCCGGGCCCGGCCCCGCGCACACCGGAGCCCCCGGAGCCCCCGGAGGCACAGCGGCCCCGCCGGACCCCCGCGAGCACGCGGACGCGGGAGCGGCCGATCCACGGGCCGGGCACGCCCTGCCCGCGGCCGGACCCGGCCCCGCGCAGCCCGGCCACCCCGGCGCGGCCCCGCCCGCGGACGCCCCGG
>NZ_JACYHE010000040.1 GCF_021696945.1 Streptomyces sp. JJ36 | reverse complement strand
CACCTCCGGCAGCTGCAGCCGTCTCGCCGCCCCCGGCGGCTGCAGCCGTGTCGCCGCCCCCGGCGGCTGCAGCCGTGTCGCCGCCCCCGGCGGCTGCAGCCGTGTCGCCACCTCCGGCAGCTGCAGCCGTCTCGCCGCCCCCGGCGGCTGCAGCCGTGTCGCCACCTCCGGCGGCGACGAAAGCCCCTCGCGCGAGGCGGTGCAGCAGCGCCGCCGTGGTGTCGCGGTCGGGCAGCGCCGAGGGCCCGCTCAGGTGCGGGGTGGAGTTCAGCAGGCCGAAGACGGTGTGCACGGAGACCCGCGCCTCCAGCTCGGTGAGCCCCGGGTACACCTCGCGCACCGTGGCCACCCACAGCTCGACGTACTGCCGCTGGAGCCGGCGCACCCGCTTCCGGTCCGCCTCGCGCAGCCGGTCCAGCTCCCGGTCGTGCAGGGTGATCAGGGGCCGGTCGTCGAGCGCGAAGTCGATGTGCCCGGCGATGAGGGAGTCGAGGGTGTCCTGCGGGGACAGCCCGGCCCCGGCGGCCTCCTCCAGCCGCATGCGGCCGCCGTCGTGGAGCCGCTCGCTGATCCCCACCAGCAGCTCGGCCAGCATGGCGTCCTTGCCGGCGAAGTGCCGGTAGAGCCCGGGGCCGCTGATGCCGACGGCCGCACCTATCTCGTCCACCCCGACGCCGTGGAAGCCGCGCTCGGCGAAGAGCCGGGCGGCCTCGCGCAGGATCTGCTCACGGCGGGTGGGTGCAGCCGTCCTCGTGGTCATGAGGCACATTCTAGACAGGGCGGTTAATGGTCGTTAACCTGTGGAGCGAGGTTAACCGGCATTAACCCGGTCGGCCGCACGGCACGCACGGAGCAAGGGGGCTCAGCGGCATGGAGGAGGCAACGACGCTGGCCGGCAGCGTCGATCCGGCATCGGATTCCTGCCGGGCGAACGCGGCGGCGCACCGCGAGTTGGCCGCGCACCTGCGGGAGAAGCTGGCGGCGGCCCGGCTGGGCGGCGGCGAGCGGGCCCGCGCCCGGCACACCGCGCGGGGCAAGCTGCTGCCGCGGGACCGGGTGGACGCCCTGCTGGACCCGGGCTCGCCCTTCCTGGAGGTGGCGCCGCTGGCCGCCGACGGGATGTACGACGGCGCGGCGCCCGCGGCCGGGGTGATCGCCGGGATCGGGCGGGTCTGCGGCCGCGAGGTCGTGATCGTGGCGAACGACGCCACGGTCAAGGGCGGCACCTACTACCCGATGACGGTGAAGAAGCACCTGCGGGCCCAGGAGATCGCCCTGGAGAACCGCCTGCCCTGCGTCTATCTCGTGGACTCCGGCGGCGCCTTCCTCCCCATGCAGGACGAGGTCTTCCCGGACCGGGAGCACTTCGGCCGCATCTTCTACAACCAGGCCCGGATGTCCGGCGCGGGCATCCCGCAGATCGCGGCGGTGCTCGGCTCCTGCACCGCCGGCGGCGCCTACGTCCCCGCGATGAGCGACGAGGCCGTGATCGTGCGGAAGCAGGGCACGATCTTCCTGGGCGGCCCGCCCCTGGTGAAGGCCGCCACGGGGGCGGTGGTCACCGCCGAGGAGCTGGGCGGCGGCGAGGTGCACTCCCGCACCTCCGGGGTGACGGACCACCTCGCGGAGGACGACGCGCACGCCCTGCGGATCGTCCGGCACATCGTCGGCACCCTGCCGGAGCGCGGGTCGCTGCCCTGGACGGTGCGCCCGGCCGAGGAGCCGGCGGTGGACCCGGCGGAGCTGTACTCCGTGGTCCCGGTCGACTCCCGCACCCCCTACGACGTGCGCGAGGTCATCAGCCGGCTGGTCGACGGCTCCCGCTTCCAGGAGTTCAAGGTCGAGTACGGCACGACCCTGGTCACCGGCTTCGCCCGGATCCACGGCCACCCCGTCGGCATCGTGGCGAACAACGGCATCCTCTTCTCCGAGTCCGCCCAGAAGGGCGCGCACTTCATCGAGCTGTGCGACCAGCGTGGCATCCCGCTGCTCTTCCTGCAGAACATCTCCGGTTTCATGGTCGGCAAGGACTATGAGGCCGGTGGCATCGCCAAGCACGGCGCCAAGATGGTGACGGCTGTGGCCTGCACCCGCGTCCCCAAGCTGACGGTGGTGATAGGCGGGTCGTACGGCGCGGGGAACTACTCCATGTGCGGCCGGGCCTACGGCCCCCGCTTCCTGTGGATGTGGCCCAACGCCAAGATCTCGGTGATGGGCGGCGAGCAGGCCGCCTCGGTGCTGGCGACCGTCAAGCGGGACCAGATGGAGGCGCGCGGCGAGGAGTGGAGCCAGGAGGAGGAAGAGTCCTTCCGCGCCCCGGTCCGCGCCCAGTACGAGCAGCAGGGCAACGCCTACTACGCCACCGCCCGCCTCTGGGACGACGGCGTGATCGACCCGCTGGAGACCCGGACCGTGCTCGGTCTGGCGCTGACGGCCTGCGCCAACGCGCCACTGCCCGAGAAGGACCCGCAGGCGCCGGGGTACGGCGTGTTCCGGATGTGAGGGGGACGGGACGATGACCATGTTCGACACCGTGCTGGTGGCCAACCGCGGCGAGATCGCCGTCCGGGTCGTCCGGACGCTGCGGGCGATGGGCGTGCGCTCGGTCGCCGTGTACAGCGACGCGGACGCGGACGCACGCCATGTGCGGGAGGCCGACACCGCCGTGCGGATCGGCCCGGCGGCCGCCACCGAGAGCTATCTCTCCGTGGAGCGCCTGCTGGACGCGGCCCGGCGGACCGGCGCCCAGGCCGTCCATCCGGGGTACGGCTTCCTGGCGGAGAACGCCGCCTTCGCCCGCGCCTGCGCGGAGGCCGGTCTCGTCTTCATCGGGCCGCCCGCCGGGGCCATCGAGCTGATGGGCGACAAGATCCGCGCCAAGGAGACGGTGCAGGCCGCCGGGGTCCCGGTGGTGCCCGGCTCCTCGGGCTCGGGGCTGGACGACGCCGCGCTCGCCGCGGCCGCCCGGGAGATCGGCACGCCGGTGCTGCTGAAGCCCTCGGCGGGCGGCGGTGGCAAGGGCATGCGGCTGGTGCGGGACGAGGCGCTGCTGGCGGACGAGATCGCCGCCGCACGGCGGGAGGCCCGTGCCTCCTTCGGGGACGACACCCTGCTGGTGGAGCGGTGGATCGACCGGCCGCGGCACATCGAGATCCAGGTGCTGGCGGACGGCCACGGCAACGTGCTGCACCTCGGTGAGCGGGAGTGCTCGCTCCAGCGGCGGCACCAGAAGCTGATCGAGGAGGCCCCCAGCCCCCTGCTGGACGAGGCCACCCGCGCCGCGATGGGCCGGTCGGCGGCCGACGCCGCCCGCTCCTGCGGCTACCGCGGTGCGGGGACGGTGGAGTTCATCGTGCCGGGTGACGAGCCGGGCGCGCACTACTTCATGGAGATGAACACCCGGCTCCAGGTGGAGCACCCGGTCACCGAGCTGGTCACCGGCCTCGATCTGGTGGAGTGGCAGCTCCGGGTGGCGGCCGGGGAGCAGCTCCCCTTCGGCCAGGAGTCCGTCACGCTGCACGGCCACGCGGTGGAGGCCCGGATCTGCGCGGAGACCGCCCGCGCCACCGGCGACCGGGTGGACTTCCTGCCGTCGGCGGGTACGGTGCGGCTGCTCCGGGAGCCCGCCGGCGAGGGGGTGCGGACGGACTCCGGGCTGCTCCCCGGCACCGAGGTCGGCACCGCCTACGACCCGATGCTCGCCAAGGTGATCGCGTACGGCCCGGACCGCCCGGCGGCACTGCGCCGGCTGCGGGCGGCGCTGGCCGGCACCACGGTGCTCGGGGTGGACACCAACACCGCCTTCCTGCGGGCGCTGCTCGCCCACCCGCAGGTGGCCTCCGGGGAGCTGGACACCGGCCTGGTGGACCGCGACGCGGCCACCCTGCTGCCCGCCGGGGTGCCTGACGAGGTGTATGCGGCGGCAGCCCTGCTGCGCCAGGCGGAGCTGGCCGTCCCGGCCGCCCCCGGCTCCTGGACGGACCCGTTCTCGGTGCCCAGCGGGTGGCGCCTCGGCGGCGTCACCGCCTGGACGGAGCACCCGCTCCGGGTCCCGGGCCACGAGCCGGTGACGGTGCGGGTGCGCGGCTTCGCCACCGACGCGGAGGTCGGCGTCGGCGACGCCGCACCGGTCCGCGCCCGGCTGTCCGGCGCGCCCGGAGAGGACACCGTGCTCCTGGAATGGGCCGGGGTCACCCACCGCTTCCACCGGGTGGCGGCTCCGGGCGGCCGCTGGCTCGGCCGGGACGGTGCGGCCTGGCAGCTCCAGGACTTCGACCCGGTGGAGGCCATGCTGCGCGGCAGTGCCCTGGCACACGGCGCCGACGCCCTGACCGCGCCCATGCCGGGGACGGTCACGGTGGTGAAGGCGGCCGCCGGGGACGAGGTCACCGCCGGCCAGAGCCTGCTGGTCGTCGAGGCGATGAAGATGGAGCACGTCGTCGCCGCCCCGTACGACGGGGTCGTCACCGAGCTGGACGTGTCGGCGGGCAGCACCGTGGCCATGGACCAGGTGCTCGCCGTGGTCGAGCCGAGGGAGCCGGGAGAGCCCGGGGAAGGGGCGGAGCGATGAGCGATCAGCGGACCTCCGGGCCGCCCGCGGGACTGCCCATGAGCGTGCCGGCCGCGGGGCTGCCGTCCCGGGTGCGCATCCACGAGGTCGGCCCGCGGGACGGCCTGCAGAACGAGCCCTCCGTGGTCCCGGTCGAGGTCAAGGCCGAGTTCGTGCACCGCCTGGCCGCGGCCGGGCTGGGCACCGTCGAGGCCACCAGCTTCGTGCACCCCCGGTGGGTGCCGCAGCTCGCCGACGCCGAGGAGCTCTACCCCCGGCTGGGCGACCTGACCGGAGTGCGGCTTCCGGTGCTGGTGCCGAACGAGCGCGGCCTGGAGCGTGCCCTGGCCCTGGGCGCCCGGGAGGTCGCCGTGTTCGGCAGCGCCACCGAATCCTTCGCGCGGGCCAACCTCAACCGCACGGTGGACGAGGCGCTGGCGATGTTCGAGCCGGTCGTCCGGCGCGCCCGGGAGGCGGGCGCCGGGGTGCGGGGCTATCTCTCCATGTGCTTCGGCGACCCCTGGGAGGGGCCCGTGCCGGTGGAGCAGGTGGTCCGGGTCTCCCGTCGCCTGCTCGACCTCGGCTGCGACGAGCTGAGCCTGGGCGACACCATCGGCGTCGCCACCCCCGGTCATGTCGCCGCCCTGCTCACCGCGCTGGACGCGGAGGGCGTCGGCGCCGGGCGGCTCGCCGTCCACTTCCACGACACCTACGGCCAGGCCCTGGCCAACACCCTGGCGGCGCTCCAGCACGGGGTGACCACGGTGGACGCATCGGCCGGCGGCCTCGGCGGCTGCCCGTACGCGCAGAGCGCCACCGGAAACCTCGCCACCGAGGACCTGGTGTGGATGCTGCACGGGCTCGGCATCGACACCGGCGTCGACCTCGGCCGTCTCACCGCCACAAGCGCGTGGATGGCCGAACGGCTGGGCCGCCCCAGCCCCTCCCGAACCGTCCGCGCTCTCTCCCACAAGGAGCAGTGAGCTCATGCCACTCGACCACCGCCTCTCCGCCGAACACGAGGAGCTGCGCCGCACCGTGGAGGCCTTCGCCCACGACGTGGTGGCCCCCAAGATCGGCGAGTTCTACGAGCAGCACGCCTTCCCCTACGACATCGTCCGGCAGATGGGCGAGATGGGTCTCTTCGGCCTGCCCTTCCCGGAGGAGTACGGCGGCATGGGCGGGGACTATCTCGCGCTGGGCCTGGCCCTGGAGGAGCTGGCCCGGGTGGACTCCTCGGTGGCCATCACCCTGGAGGCAGGCGTCTCCCTGGGCGCCATGCCGGTCCACCGCTTCGGTACGGAGGAGCAGAAGCGGCAGTGGCTGCCGCGGCTCTGCTCCGGCGAGCTGCTGGGCGCCTTCGGGCTCACCGAGCCGGAGTGCGGCTCGGACGCGGGCGGCACCCGCACCACGGCGGTGCGGGACGAGCAGACCGGCGAGTGGGTCGTCAACGGCACCAAGTGCTTCATCACCAACTCCGGCACGGACATCACCGGGCTGGTCACGGTCACCGCCGTCACCGGCCGCAAGCCGGACGGGTCGCCGGCCATCTCCACGCTGATCGTGCCGTCCGGCACCCCGGGGTTCACGGTGGCGGCTCCCTATTCCAAGGTCGGCTGGAACGCCTCGGACACCCGGGAGCTCTCCTTCGCGGACGTGCGGGTCCCCGCGGAGAACCTCCTCGGTGAGGAGGGACGCGGCTACGCCCAGTTCCTCCGCATCCTTGACGAGGGACGCATCGCCATCGCCGCGCTGGCCACCGGCCTGGCCCAGGGCTGCGTCGACGAGTCGGTGGCCTACGCGAAGTCCCGCACGGCCTTCGGCAGGCCGATCGGCGCCAACCAGGCCCTCCAGTTCAAGCTGGCCGACATGGAGATGCGGGCCCACACCGCCCGCCTCGCCTGGCGGGACGCGGCCTCGCGGCTGGTCGCGGGCGAGCCGTTCAAGAAGGAGGCGGCGCTCGCCAAGCTGTACACCTCCGAGATCGCGGTGACCAACGCCCGGGAGGCCACCCAGATCCACGGCGGCTACGGCTTCATGAACGAGTTCCCGGTGGCCCGGATGTGGCGCGACTCCAAGATCCTGGAGATCGGCGAGGGCACCAGTGAGGTTCAGCGCATGCTGATCGCCCGCGAACTCGGGCTCCCCGACTGACGGCACACTCCCGGCCCTCCCCGGTCACCCCGGGCCGGGGCTGTCCGTAGCCGAGGGCGCGGCTCCGCTGAGCGGGCCGCGCCGGAGGAGCTCTGCGCCCGGGTGCGCGGACCTGTTGAGATAATCCGCAGCATGGCGGAAATCATCCAGCGCGCGGGGACCTGGAGCTTCGACGGGGACATCCTCCGCATCGTGCCGGGAAGCTGGAAGGGGGTGCAGCCGCTGCGCCGGGAGCTGGGCGAGATCGCCGTGCCGCTGGAGGCGGTGGCGGGCATCGCCTACGAGGCGGGCCGCAAGAGCGGGCGCCTGCGGCTGCGGTTGCGGGAGGGCGCCGATCCGCTGGGGCAGGTCGCCCGAGGGCGACTGCCGGACGCCTCCGATCCGTACCAGCTCACGGTGGAGGCGGACCGGGCGGGCGTCGCGGAGTACTTCGTGGACGAGGTGCGGCACGCGCTGCTGCTCGACCAGGTCCCGGAGGGGCCCTGCGACCGCTATCTGCTGCCGGGCCCCTCGGTGCCGCGGACGGCCTCCGGCACGGACGGCACCGCCTCCTTCGACGGGGAACGCGTCGCCCTGGAGTGGAACTGGCTGGCGGAGGAGAGCAAGTCCTCCGCCGGGCCCCGGTCGTTCGCACTGCGGGACCTGAAGGGCGTGGAGTGGACCCCTGCGGCCGGCTGGGAGAACGGCAGTCTCCGGTTCCGCCCGCAGGGTGCGCATCCCACCCTGAAGCCGCAGCACGACCCCAACTGCCTGCTGCTCTGGGGCATCCGGCAGGCCCGGGAGACCGGCGGCTCGGTGCTGCTGGCGGCCGCGGTCACGGCCCGGCTGCCGCATCCGTCGGCGGACTCCGCCGCACCCGCCGCGCCGGAGCCCCGGGCCCCGGGGGGCGGCGAGCGCGCCGTGGACGGCGCCGGCGCCCCGCCGCCCGCCCTCACCAAGGGTTCCGGCGCGGAGCCCGGCACCGAGCACGACGCCCTGCTGCGCCGGCTCCGGGAGCTCGGTGAGCTGCACCGTCAGGGCGTGCTCACCGACGAGGAGTTCGCCGCGGCCAAGCGTGCCGTCCTGGACCGCTTCTGACCCCGCGCACCGGCCGCCCCGCGCCCGAAGCGGTCAGCGGGACGGCCAGGGCACCTGCGGCGAGCGCCAGTAGTCGACGCCCATCCGGTCCCAGCGCGGACCCTGCTGGGCCAGCCGCTCCCGGTAGTCCGCCCAGTCGTGGGTCGAGGCGGGCGACCATCCGAGCTCCGCGATCCCCGGCAGCCGCGGGAACGCCATGAACTCGATGTGGTCGCTCTCCTCCAGGGTCTCCGACCACAGCGGCGCCTCCACGCCGGCCACCGCCTCCGCGGGTACGCCGCGCAGATGGCTGCCCGGGTCCCAGTCGTAGGACTGCCGCACCTCGACCAGGCCGGCCCAGCTCAGCCCCAGCGGGGTGTCCTCGTTGTACTTCATGTCCAGATAGGCGCGGTCGGCCGGGGAGAGGATCACCCGGGTGCCGTTCCGCGCCGCCTCGGCGACGTCCGGGGCGTCGCCGGAGGTCCCCCAGTACTGCAGCAGGGCGCCGTCGGCCGGTTCCGCGCCGGCGAGCTGGTGCCAGCCCACGACCTGTTTGCCGTGGGCGGCGACGGTCCGCTGGGCGCGTGCCATGAAGGCGGCGTAGTCCTCGTGGCTGGTGGAGTGCGCCTCGTCCCCGCCGATGTGCAGGTAGCGGCCGGGCGTCAGCTCCGCGATCTCGCGGATCACGTCGTCGACGAAGTCGTAGGTGGTCTCCAGCGGTACGCAGAGCGAGCTGAAGCCCACCTCGATGCCGGTGTAGAGGGGCGGGGCGACGCCGTCGCAGTTCAGCTCGGCGTAGGAGGCGAGGGCGGCGTTGGTGTGCCCCGGCATGTCGATCTCGGGGATGACGGTGAGCTCCCGCTCGGCCGCGTAACGCACGATCTCCCGGTAGTCGTCCTTGGTGTAGTGGCCGCCGGGGCCGCCGCCGACTTCGGTGCTGCCGCCGTGGGCGGCCAGCCGCGGCCAGGAGTCGATCGCGATGCGCCAGCCCTGGTCGTCGGAGAGGTGCAGGTGGAGCGTGTTGACCTTGTAGAGGGCGAGCTGGTCGATGTAGCGCTTGACCTCCGCGACGCCGAAGAAGTGCCGCGCGACGTCCAGCATCGCGCCGCGGTGGGCGTAACGCGGCCGGTCGTGCACGGTGCCGCCGGCGATGCGCCAGGGGCCCGGCTGCTCGGTGCGGGCCTCCACCCGGGCGGGGAGGAGCTGCCGCAGCGTCTGGACGCCGTAGAAGAGGCCGGTGCGGCTGCGTGCGGTCAGTTCCACGCCGCGCCGGGAGACCTCCAGGCGGTACCCCTCCTTCCCCAGCCGTCGCGGGCCGCCCAGGCCGAGCCGGATGCCGCCCCGGCCGGGCCCGCTGACCACGGGCAGGTCGTAGCCGGTGGAGGGGCGCAGCAGCTCAGCGAGGCGCTCGGCGACCTCCCGTGCCTGCGGGGCGTGCCGCGGGACGCGGATGCGGGTGCCCGGGCGGAGCGTGTAGGGGCCGCCTCCGGGCCGTACGGAGGCGGGCGCCGGGATCACCTGGTCCAGCGGTCGGGGGGCGCCGTGCCGTGCGGCGGCGTCCGCGAGGGTGCCGGTGTCCCCGGGGACGGGCGCGGCGGTGGCGGAGAGCGAGCCCGGGGCGGTGACCAGGAGCAGCGCGGCGGCGCAGAGCAGCGTGGGCCGTAGTCGTCTCACGAGAGTCCCTTCGGACGGGCACGGCGGCACACCGGGCGTCCCGGGCGCGGCGGTGCGGGCGGGGCACGTACGAGGAGCGACGGATCGGTGACACTGTGGCCGCGGACCCCGCCGGGGTCAAGGTGTAGACCATTCGCCGTACCGGACTCGTGAAGACTTCCCGATTCCTGCCCGATATCGGGCAGATATCTTGCGAAGGCGGTCCCGGACCCGCAGTATCGTCCCGTGCTCGACAGCCCGACGCCCGCCCATGAGGACCTCGTCGACCATCTGACCCGCACCACCGGGCTCGCCCGCGGCGAGGCCCGGCGGGTGGTGCTCGACGTGCTGGCGTACTTCGGGGAGACGACGGAGGAGTTCGTGCGCCGCCGCCACCGCGAGCTGCGGTCCGGCGGCCTGCGGAACGAGGCGGTCTACGAGCGGATCGCGGCGGAACTGCCGCACCGCGCGGTGGCGCCGCCCGGCCTGACACTGCGCCAGATCCGCCGGATCGTCTACGGCTGACCGGCCGGCGCCGGCGCGGTGTCGTGTCGTGTCGTGCACACCGACCGGGACGTAAGGAGAGGCCATGTGCGGGATCGTCGGATACATCGGGAGGCGGGAGGCCGCCCCGCTGCTGCTGGAGGGCCTGCAGCGGCTCGAGTACCGGGGCTACGACTCCGCCGGACTGGCGATCCACGCGCGCAACCCCGGGCTGAAGTCCGCCAAGGCCGCTGGCCGGGTGCGGGATCTGGAGAGCCGGCTCCCCAAGCGCTTCTCCGGCACCACCGGCATCGCGCACACCCGCTGGGCCACCCACGGCGCGCCCGACGACGCCAACGCCCACCCGCACCTGGACGCGACGGGCCGGGTCGCCGTCGTCCACAACGGCATCATCGACAACGCCTCCGACCTCCGTGCCCGGCTGGCCGCCGACGGCGTCACCCTGGCCTCCGACACGGACACCGAGGTGCTCGCGCACCTCATCGGGCGCTCCACCGCGGAGACCCTGGAGGCCCGGGTGCGGGAGGCGCTGGGACACATCGAGGGCACGTACGGCATCGCGGTGCTGCACGCCGGCTTCCCGGACCGGATCGTGGCGGCCCGGAACGGCTCCCCCGTGGTGCTCGGCATCGGCGAGCACGAGATGTTCGTCGCCTCCGACGTCGCCGCCCTGGTGGCGCACACCCGGCAGGTCGTCACCCTGGACGACGGCGAGATGGCCACCCTCACGGCGGACGACTACCGCACCTGCACCACGGAGGGCTCCCGCACCGCACCCGCGCCGGAGACCGTGGAGTGGGCGGCGGAGTCGTACGACCTGGGCGGCCACGACACGTACATGCACAAGGAGATCAGCGAGCAGGCGGACGCCGTGGACCGGGTGCTGCGGGGCCGGATCGACGACCGGTTCGCCACCGTCCACCTCGGCGGGCTGAACATGGACGCCCGCGAGGCGCGCGGCGTGCGCCGGGTGAAGATCCTCGGCTGCGGCTCGGCCTACCACGCGGGGCTGATCGGCGCCCAACTGGTGGAGGAGCTGGCCCGGATCCCGGCGGACGCCGAGCCGGCCAGCGAGTTCCGCTACCGCAACGCCGTGGTGGACCCGGACACCCTCTACGTCGCGGTGAGCCAGTCCGGCGAGACCTACGACACCCTCGCCGCGGTGCAGGAGCTGAAGCGCAAGGGCGCCCGGGTGCTCGGGGTGGTGAACGTCGTCGGCTCGGCGATCGCCCGGGAGACGGACGGCGGCGTCTATGTGCACGCGGGACCCGAGGTGTGCGTCGTCTCCACCAAGTGCTTCACCAACACCGCGGTCGCCTTCGCCCTGCTCGCCCTGCATCTGGGCCGCATCCGGGACCTGTCGGTGTCCGACGGCAGGCGGATCATCGCGGGGCTGCGGCGGCTGCCGGAGCAGATCGCGGAGATCCTGCGCGGCGAGGAGGAGATCCGGCGGCTCGCGGCGGAGTACGCGGAGGCACGGAGCATGATGTTCGTCGGCCGGGTGCGCGGCTATCCGGTCGCCCTCGAGGCGTCGCTGAAGCTCAAGGAGGTCTCGTACGTCCACGCCGAGGCGTATCCGGCCTCGGAGCTCAAGCACGGGCCGCTGGCGCTGATCGAACCCGCCCTGCCCACGGTCGCGGTGCTCCCGGACGACGATCTGCTGGAGAAGAACCGGGCCACGCTGGAGGAGATCAAGGCGCGCGGCGGCCCGATCCTCGCCGTCGGCCACGAGCGGCAGGAGAAGGCCGACCACACGCTGGTGGTGCCGCGGAACGAGCCCGAACTGGACCCGGTGCTGCTGGGCGTGCCGCTCCAGCTCCTCGCCTACCACACGGCGCTGACGCTGGGCCGGGACATCGACAAGCCGCGCAACCTGGCCAAGTCCGTCACGGTGGAGTGACGCCCGGGGGCGGCGTCCCGCGTCTCCCCCGGCACGCCGAAGGGGAGGCGGGTCCCCGTGCGGGCCACCAACCGCACGGGAGTCCGCCTCCCCGAGCGCCGGCGTCGCCCATTACGCCGGCGTGTGCCGCCGGCAGCGGGACCGTCACCTCCCGGCCGGCAGCGCGCTGCCTTCTATATGCCCGTCACAAGCGCACAATCCACCTCCCGGAGGGGGTGGATTTCCGTACGCCGCCGCCGCGTTGCGCGCGAGAGACCCGGGGTGCCCCCGGACGGCCCCGGACGGCGGACACAGCGGGCAGGCCGGGGCCGGGCCGGGAAGCGCGGCTCAGGAGGTCACGGAATCACGACGACGGGGCGCTGCGCGCGCCGGGCGAGGCGGCCCGCCACCGAGCCGAAGATGCGGCCCACCAGACCGTGGGTGGAGCCGACCACGATGGCGTCGGCCTCGTACTCGTGGCCGACCTCCTCCAGTTCGTGGCAGATGTCTCCGCCGCGCTCGACCAGGACCCAGGGCACCTCGGCCAGGTGGTCGGCACAGGCGAGTTCCAGGCCGAGCACCTCGGTGCGATGGTCCGGCACGTCCACGAAGACCGGAGGCTCGCAGCCCGCCCACACCGTCGTGGGGAGCCGGTTGGCGACGTGCACGATGATCAGCCCGGAACCGGTGCGCCGTGCCATGCCGATCGCGTACGCGAGGGCGCGCTCACTGGAGGTGGAACCGTCGAAGCCGACGACCACCCCGTGCTGGAACGCGGGATCACACCCGTGGCGCTCGCTCTCCGCCGCCTCAGGCGTCACCGTGGGGTCGGCGACCTGCTTGCGGTCCGCTGGTTCGGGGATCTCGTGTCCTGCCATGAGGTGTCTCGGCGAAGTCAGCCCTCTGCGGAGGGAACGGCTGCTGACGGGTGGCTGAGCGAGCGGGATGCGACGAAGAAATGGCCTTTCTTTACCCTTTACCCCCAGGGTACGGCGGCACTCCCGCCGTGCCCAGGGACCGTGGGAGATGCCGGCGGGCGCGTGCTGACCCCGGAGCATGCCCCAGCGAACCGCTTCGCGCAATGCCGCCCCGCGGTCCTTACAGCCTTCGGGGGGCACGGTTTCGTCGTGTGCGCCCCCCACTGAACACCGGGGCCCCAAGGGCACCCCGGGCGCCCCCGAGAAGCCCGAAGAACCCCGAAGAACGCAGCGCACTGCGCCGCGCGGGGACCTCGCCCCCGCACCGCGTGGCACCCCATGACACACTGGAAGCACCCGATGGCCCACGGTGACGCACCGCGCCGGGCCCGGCACACCGCCGCCGCGCGCGACGGCACGCCGGGCACCGGCCCGCGCCGGGTCCGACCAGCCCGGCGCCCGGTGCACGGAGCGACGCGCGGCGGCAGGCGGCGGCAGCGCGGCAGCAGGACAGCGGAGGGCCGTCGGGGGCGCGCGGGGAGCACCCGGCGCACGCGAAGGGGGCACACACACCAAGGGGGCGCACACGCCAGGAACAAGCCGCCCGGACGGCGGAGGACCGCCCAGGTGGGACCGCTGTTTTCGGCCAACTTCCGTACGTGGTAGACCCCTTGGGGTCGACCATCCCCAAGGCCCCTGCGACCAGGGGAGGAAAGGAGCACTCGGGCGGTGTGCACCCTACGACGGTGGGGCAGGGAGGGCATGCGTACTACCCAACGGCCCCACCGAGTGGAACGCTTCGTGATCGAATGCTTTACGCCAAGTTGCCATGTCGACATAGCGTCGGCTGCTGAAGTGGTCACGGCGACCTCGTCAGACACAGTAGATTCGATCTTGGCTATCGCCGCGGGGGAGAAGTGCAGGACCGAGAGGACGCGACGATTGAGGGGGGCTTAGGTCCGATGAGCCAGGACTCCACGAACGGTCCGGCGATCACCCGCAAACTGGCCGCGCGCCGCAGGCGCGAGATCGTCGCCGTGCTGCTGTTCAGCGGCGGGCCCATATTCGAGAGCTCGATCCCGCTCTCCGTCTTCGGCATAGACCGGCAGGACGCCGGCGTCCCCCGCTACCGGCTGCTGGCCTGCGCGGGCGAGGACGGCCCGCTGCGCACCACGGGCGGCCTGGAGCTGAGCGCGCCGCACGGCCTGGACGCGCTCTCCCGGGCCGGCACGGTCGTGGTGCCGGCCTGGCGCTCGATCACCCAGCCGCCGCCCGGGCCCGCCCTGGAGGCGCTGCGCCGGGCCCACGAGGAGGGCGCCCGCGTCATCGGCCTGTGCACCGGCGCCTTCGTACTGGCCGCGGCCGGGCTGCTGGACGGCCGCCCGGCCACCACGCACTGGATGTACGCGCCGACCCTGGCCAAGCGCTATCCCGCGGTCCACGTCGACCCCCGCGAGCTCTTCGTGGACGACGGCGACATCCTCACCTCCGCCGGCACGGCGGCCGGCATCGACCTGTGCCTGCACGTGGTCCGGACGGACCACGGTGCGGAGGCGGCCGGCGCGCTGGCCCGGCGCCTCGTGGTCCCGCCGCGGCGCGGGAACGGCACCGAGCCCGGGCACCCCCGGCACCTGGACCGCTCTTTACCGGAGGAGATCGGCGCCGACCCGCTGGCCGAGGTCGTCGCATGGGCGCTCGAACATCTGCACGAGCAGTTCGACGTGGAGACGCTGGCCGCCCGCGCGTACATGAGCCGCCGCACCTTCGACCGGCGTTTCCGTTCGCTCACCGGGAGCGCTCCCCTGCAGTGGCTGATCACCCAGCGGGTGCTCCAGGCGCAGCGGCTGCTGGAGACCTCGGACTACTCGGTGGACGAGGTCGCCAACCGCTGCGGCTTCCGCTCCCCCGTGGCGCTGCGCGGGCACTTCCGGCGCCAGCTCGGCGCCTCCCCGGCGGCGTACCGGGCCGCCTACCGGGCACGCCGCCCGGACGGCGACGGCGCCACCCCGCGCGTCCCCGAGGCCCGTGCGGAGAGCGGCCACGGCGAGGTGCGCACGCCGCGCGACCCGGACGGGCTGCCGGGCCGCCCCGAGGGCCGGCGGGAGCCGGGAAAGCCCGAGTCGGACGCCTACGCCCCGCGGCTGCCGCGGCAGCGGGGCCGCGGGCCCACGCGGTCGGGAGGACCGGGCGACGTAGGGTGACCCCATGAACGATCGCATGGTGTGGATCGACTGCGAGATGACCGGGCTCTCGCTGTCCGACGACGCGCTCGTCGAGGTGGCCGCGCTGGTCACCGATTCGGAGCTGAACGTGCTCGGCGAGGGCGTGGACGTCGTGGTCCGCCCACCGGAGCAGGCGCTGGCGTCGATGCCGGAGATCGTGCGCACCATGCACACGGCCTCCGGCCTGCTCGCCGAGCTGGACGGGGGCACCACCCTGGCCGAGGCCGAGGAGCGGGTCCTCGCCTACGTGCGCGAGTACGTGCCGGAGGCGGGGCGCGCCCCGCTCTGCGGGAACTCGGTGAGCACCGACCGGGGCTTCCTGGCGCGTGACATGCCCGCACTGGACGCGCATCTGCACTACCGCATCGTGGACGTCTCCTCGATCAAGGAGCTGTCCCGGCGCTGGTATCCCCGGGCGTACTACAACAGCCCGGAGAAGAACGGCAACCACCGCGCGCTCGCCGACATCCGGGAGTCCATCGCCGAGCTGCGCTACTACCGCGAGGCGGTCTTCGTCCCGGCTCCCGGCCCGGACGCCGACCGGGCGCGGGAGATCGCCGCGCGCCATGTGGTCACCCCGCTGAAGCCGCACGAGGACGCGTAGCCGCGCTGCGCGGGCCGGGGCCGGGGGGCGGTGGCCACCCGGCCTACTCGGTCGAGTGGGTTCCGGGCTCCCCGCGGGCGGCCGGGGCCCCCGGGGGAAACCCGTGCGCGAGCACCCCCGCCGACCCTGTACACTCTTTCTCGGCCGGTGGGGGAACGCCGCCGGTCATGGTGGATGTAGCTCAGTTGGTAGAGCACCTGGTTGTGGTCCAGGATGTCGCGGGTTCAAGTCCCGTCATTCACCCTCCACGGGAGCGGCCCGTGACCAGCGGAAACGCCGGTCACGGGCCGCTTCGCGTCCCCGGGCGGCCGCCCCTGCGAGCCCGGCACCCCCGTGACCGGGCTCGCCCGGGCGGTCCGCCCGCGGCCCGGCGGTGAGTCCGCGGACGTCCGCCGGCTCACCGCCGGGGTGCGGGCGGCGCCTGCCGCGCCTCCGGGGGCGCCGCAGGCCCGGGGGGCGCCGCGGGGTCCCCGCGCCAGTGCCCGACGAGCTCGGCGTACAGCGGGGAGGCGGACAGCAGCGTCTCGTGGGTCCCCGTGACGGTCCGCTCGCCGTCCAGGACCAGGATCCGGTCGGCGCGCAGCGCGGAGCTGATCCGGTGCGCGATGACGAGCAGCGTCGTCCCGGGCCGGGCGGCGAAGCCCTCCTCGGCGGTGGCCTCGGCCGCCGGGTCGAGATGGCAGCACGCCTCGTCCAGCACGACCAGCCGGGCCGGCGACGCGTGGGCCCGGGCCAGGGCGATCAACTGGCTTTCGCCGGCCGAGAGTTCCGGTCCGTCCAGGCCCACCGGGGCGTCCAGGCCGCCGAGCCGGTTGACAAGCGCCCCCGCGCCCACGGCCCGCAGCGACGCGGTGAGCCGGGCGTCGTCGGCGTCCGGGCACAGGTACCGCAGGTTGTCCCGCACGGTGCCGGTGAACACGTACGCCTCCTGCGGGATGAGCGCCACCTCCCGGCGCAGCACACGTCGTTCGGCCTGGTGGGCCGGGACGCCGCCGATACGCAGCGCTCCGCCGTCCGGCGCGGCCAGCCCGGCGACGAGTGACGCCAGGGTGGACTTCCCGGCGCCGCTGGGGCCGACGACGGCGAGGTGGCCCCCGGCCGGCACGGTGAGGGTGAGCCGGGAGATCACCGGCCGGGCCCGCGGCCCGTAGGCGAAGCTCAGCTCCTCCGCGTGCAGGTCCGGTCCGGCCGGGACGCCCCCGGACGCCGGGGTCCGGGCGGGCTCCTCGCTCGCGGCGGCCAGGCTGCGCAGGACGGCGTCGAGCTGCGTGCCCCAGGTGCCGAGCACCCGGACCAGCGCCCGCAGCGCCGGTTCGACCTGGGTCACCAGATAGGTGACGGCGCCGACCAGCGCACCCACGGTCAGGCCGCCGTGCCGCAGCAGCCACGGCGCCGTGGCCAGCACCACCAGCACCGGGAGCCAGCCGCCGGCGGAGGCCAGCAGCGTGGTGCCCGCCGTCGTACGGGCCACGGCCAGCGTCGCCCGCGCGTGCTCGGCGACGCAGCCGGCGACCTCCGCCTCGACCCGGTTCCGCGCCCCGCAGGCGACCACGTCGCGCATGCCGCCGTAGGCGCTCTGGGCCCGCCCGGTCATCCGTTCCTCGACGGCCAGTTGCTCCCGGCGCCGCCGGGCGAGCAGCCGCAGCCGCGGTACGCACAGCAGGCCGGTCAGCACGACGGCGGGCAGGGCGATCGCGGCCACCGGCGCGGCCAGCGCGGTCAGCCCGGCCAGCGCCATGAGCAGCGTCGCCCCGAGCTGGCGGGCGGAGCGCAGCAGCCCGGCGACGAGCGCGCGCACCGTCTCCGTCTGCCCGGCGACGCGGGCGATCGCCGCGCCGTCCTCCCGGTGGACCCCGGTGGCCGCGGCGCGCCCGAGGGTCCCCCGCACCACGCCGGTCACCAGTTCGTCGCGCAACGGCTCGGCCAGGTGACCGAGGCGCGGGGTCAGGGTCCTGGTCACCGCGGCGCCGGCCAGCATGAGGGCACCGAGCAGCCCGAGCCAGGCGAAACCGGTGCCCACGTCCCCGGCGAGGAACCCGCGGTCCACAGCCGCGGCCACCAGCAGGCCGGAGCACAGGGCGGGCAGCGCCTCCAGGAGGGACCACCCGGCCACCGTTGCGGCCGCCGCCCGGTGACGGCGCAGGAAGTCTCCCAGCAGGCGCCAGCCCGGCGCGGCGGTCAGGCGCGCGGGCACGACTGCTCCTTCGCCGGGCTCCCGCCGGAGGCGGCCGGCCGGGTCCCCGGCCCGGGGGGCCGGGTGCCGCGGGCCCCGAAGAGGGCGCGGTAGGCGGGGTCCCGCCACAGGTGCGGGTGCGGGCCGGTGGCCCGCACCCGCCCGTCCTCCAGCCAGACCACCGTGTCGGCACGGGCGGCGGTCTGCGGGCGGTGGGCGACCAGGAGACGGGTGCGGCCGTGCCACGCGGTGCGCAGCGCCGCGTCCACCTGCGCCTCGGTGGCGGTGTCCAGGCTGGAGGTGGCGTCGTCCAGGACGACGACGACCGGATCGTGCAGCAGCGCACGGGCCAGGCCGAGCCGCTGGATCTCACCGCCGGACATCGGGGCCTCGGCCAGCGGGGTGTCGTAGCCGTGCGGCAGCCGGCGGACGAAGTCGTCGGCGCGGGCGGCCCGGGCGGCCGCGACGATCTCCGGCTCGGAGGCGCCGGGGCGGGCCAGGGTGAGGGCCTCGCGCACGGTCCCGCCGAGCAGGGCGGGTCGCTCGAAGGCGTAGCCGACGGCGGCGTGCAGGGCCGCGGGGCCCAGCTCCCCGGCCGGGACCCCGTCGAGGAGGACCGCACCGGCATCCGGGTCGCGCAGCCTGCCGAGCAGCGCGGCCAGGGTGCTCTTGCCGGAGCCCGAGCGGCCGACGAGGGCACAGGCGGTCCCGGCCGGGATGTGCAGGTCGACGGAGTCGAGGACGGTGCGCCCGGCGGTCCGCACGGTGACCCCGCGCAGCGTCACGGCGCCGCGCCGCGGCGCCGGGGGGACGTCTGCGGCGCGGGGGGTGCCGGGTGCGCCGGAGGGCTGGTCGAGGATCTCCGCCACGCGGCGGGCGCCGGCCGTCGCCGTACCGAGGGAGAACAGCGCGTCGAGATGGTCGAACGCGCCGAGCGCCAGCGTGGTGTAGCCGACCACCGCGGTCAGTTGGCCGACGCTGATCCGGCCGTCGACCAGGGCGTGGCCGGCCAGGGCGAGCACCAGCACCTGGATCGCCGGGAAGAGCAGACCGGCCTGCCATCCGGTGTCGCGTTGCAGGCGCCAGGTGCGGTGCCCGGTCTCGGCCAGCTCCGGCAGCGGCTCCAGCACCCGGGAGACCTCGGTGGCGACGGTGCCGCCGGCTGCGACGGTCCGCGCTCCGCCCATGGCCTCGGCGAAGAGCGCGGAGAGCCGGCCCTGGAGCTCCTGGTAGCGCAGGAACACCGGGGAACCACGGTGTACGAAGAGCCGGATGATGAGCAGGGCGGGCGGCAGCACCAGCAGGAAGGCGGCGCCCAGCCGCCAGTCGACGACCCACAGCGCCACCACGGCGCCGCACGAGGTCAGCAGGGACGTTCCGGCGGTGACGAGCGTGGATCCCGCGGTGCCGGCCTGGGCGCAGCCCCCGGTGAGCCGGCTGGTGAGGTCGCCGGCGGGGAAGCGCTGGGTGCCGGGCAGCGCCGCGTCGAAGACCCGGCCGCTGAACCGGGTGCGCAGTACGGCGGTGGCGCGGGCGTCGAAGCCGCCGGTGGCCAGTGCCCGCAGGCTGCCGGCGAGGGCCGTGGCGACCAGGGCCACCGCGAACCAGGCGACCGGCACTGTGGCGGGGCCTCCCGAGACGACGGCGTCCAGCGCCGCCGCCAGGGCGCCGGGCAGCGCGAGCGTGGCGGCCGACGCGGTCAGGGCGGAGAGGGCGGCGAGCGTCATCCAGCCGCGGGCCCGGCTCACGGTGTCGAGGATCAGTCGCCCGGGGGACGTCAAGGTGGCCTCCGCGGAGGGTCGTCGAGGGGACTGCGGTGCGTCGCGGCCGGTCGCGGGACCGGAGCACACACGGTGTGCCGCCGGCCCCGCGACGGTGCCGGACGGGGTGTTACTCGATGATGCTGGTCCAGGAGCAGGTCCAGGTGCAGGTGGAGGCGCAGATGCCGAGTTCGGCTTCCTCCTCCTCGCCCTCCAGGGTCTGCAGCGCGTCGACCTCGATGGTGATCACGGTGTTCTCCTTCCGGTGTGCGGTGGGTGGAACGGGCGGTGTCACTCGGCGATGCTGGTCCAGGAGCAGGTCCAGGTGCAGGTGATGCCGCAGGGCCGGAGCTCGGCCCCCTCCTCGCCCTCCAGGGTCTGCAGGGCGTCGACGTCGATCGTGGTCATGTTCACCTCCTCGAGGGAGTCCGGTGGTCGTCCACCGGCGGCGCCGGCGGTGTCCCGGGACGCGGATGCGGCCGGGAGTCTGCGGGGAGCGCGGCGGGCGGGTGCGCTCCGGTGGTGAGAAAGCCGGTCAACCGGGCGGCGAGGGCCGGGCCGTCCGCCGTCTGCAGCGGGTGGTGCCCGGCGCCGCGCACCTCGGCGTAGCGGAAGTCGGCGGGCTCCCGGCGCCCCAGGTCGAGCAGCCGGCGCCGCAGCGCGCGGGACTGGCCGACGGGCACGTTGCCGTCCCGGTCGCCGTGCACGATCAGCAGCGGGGCGCGGAAGTGCCCGGCCAGCGCCCATGCGTCGGGCGCCCCGGCCGTGTCCCGCCGGGCGGCGTGCCGGTCGACGAGCGCCCGGGTGGCCGGGCCCGCCTCCGCGTAGAGCCGGGCCACGGACAGGAAGGGCGCGACCACGGCACACCGCGACCAGGCGTCCGGTTCGGTGCCGAGCGCGAGCAGGGCCAGGAAGGCGCCGTAGCTGGTTCCGTAGAGGGCGGGCGCGGGGGCCGCCGGGCCGCGGCGGGCCCGCAGCGCCCGTACGAGGTGACGGATGTCGGCCAGGTCGGGGCCGCCCCACGCCCCGTGAATGGCCGCCGCGTGCCCGGGACCGTAGCCGGTGCTGCCGCGCTGGTTGGGTGCCACGACGGCGCACCCGGCGGCGGTCAGCCGGTGCAGCAGCGGGTCGTACCGAAGCTGCCACGCGGCCTCGGGGCCGCCGTGCAGGGCGACGACGAGCGGCCCGCCGGCCCGCCAGTCGCCGTGGCACAGCGCGGGGATGCCGCCTCCGGGGCCGTGGAACCACTCGGTCCGCACTGGGGCCCGGCGCGGGCGGGAGGCGCGGAGGCGGGGCTCCACCGACCCGTCCTGACGCACCGTCACCACGTCGGTCGGGTGATCGGGGTGGGAGTAGGCCACGTGCAGCCCCTCCGCGGACCAGGCGGCGGCCGGGCCGAGCGCGCCGGCCGGGAGCGAGGTGGCGGAGAGCGCGTCGGCGGCGACGTCGTAGTGCACAAGGTCCGCACCGGCGCCCCGGGTGACCCGCAGGGCGATCCGTTCCCCGGCCGGGTCCGCGGCCAGCGGCAGGACGGCGGCGTCCATCCCGTTCAGCCGCGCCGGGAAGCGTACGTCCGCGGGGTCGGCCGACGGGGCCACCCCGAGCCGCAGCGGCCCGCCGGCACCGCCGGTGGCACGGGTGGCGTCGGAGGCGTCGGAGGCCACCAGCAGCAGCCCGCCCTCCGGCGCCCCCGGCGCGGTCAGCAACAGCCGGTGTGCCCGGGCGCCGGGCGGGGAGGGCAGCGGGGCCCAGGACCCGTCGGCGAGGTCCACGGCGACCGGGCCCGTCGTCCCGTCCCGCCGCAGGTCGGTGCCGAACCGCCGCCCGGCGGTGTCCAGCCAGTGGACCGCGCCCGTGCGGCCCGGCAGCCCGGCCGCCCGCACCAGCCGCAGCGGCTCGTCACGGACCCGCCACACCGTGGTGCGGCCGTGCGGGTCCGTCTCCAGGGCCAGGGCCAGGCCGCCCTGGCGGGGGCTCGGGCACAGCCGGAGCCCCCGGGCCCGGACCGTCAGGGTCCGTGCGGGACGGTCCGGCTCCGCCGGGTCCACCAGGGCCAGTTCGTGCCGGTCCGCACCGGTGCGGAGCAGCAGCAGGCGGCCGTCGGCGGTGGGCACCGGCTGGGTCCGGGTGGTCTCGGCCGACGGCAGCTCGCGGTAGCGGGGGCCGCCCGGGCGGGCGGCCCGCAGGTCCCACCAGGCCGGGACGGGACCGCCGTCCTCCGTGGTCACCAGGCCGGCGGCGTACCCCGCGGGCTCGGAGAACCGGATGCTGATCCGGTCGGGCGGCGGCGTCATACCGTGTCCGCCAGGAGCGCCGTGGACGGGGACGAGGCCCGCAGGTCGCCCTCCGGCAGCCAGAGCCGGGGGCCGCCCTCGCGCAGCCGCAGCAGCAGGGAGACGACGCCGGCCAGCCCGGTCTGGTAGCAGGCCGAGACCGTGCCCATCGTCTCGTCGGGCACGACCAGCAGGCCGTCCCGCAGCACGTTGCGCGCGTGCACGCAGGCCGCCAGGTCCCGGGCCCAGCGACGGTAGCGGGGCTCGTCGCAGGCCGCGGCCAGATCGAGCAGGAACTCGGCGTCCCCGGCCAGGCCGTGACAGACGACCGGCGGTGACTGCCACACGGAGCGGCGTACGGCTGCCGCCCCCAGCTCCGCGCCCTCACGGAACCGCTCCTGGCCGGTCGCCCGCCACAGCCGGACGAGGAAGGTGCCCACCCCGGAGGCCCCGTTGCACCAGTGCACCGCGCGCTGCGGCCCGTCGGCCGCCCGGTCGCCCGCGGGCCAGTGCGCCCGGCCGCCCTCGACGTGGGCGACACGCAGCAGCGTCTCGCCGGCCCGCTCCGCCGCGCCGGTGAAGTCCTCGCGGTCCGTGGCCAGCCCGGCGGCCAGCAGGAAGGCGCCGATGCCGGCCACCCCGTGCGCGAAGCCGAACTGCCGCGCTCCGGCGAGATGGGAGGCGAACGTCGCGGGCACCGGCCAGATCAGGCCCGCCGGGTGCTCCTCGGCCGCCGCGAGGACGCCCTCCGCACAGGCGACCACCCGCTGCCGGAACTCCGTCTCCCCGGTGACCCGCCAGCAGTGGAGCTGGGCGAGCCCGGCTCCCGCGGCGCCGTGGCACACGTCGCGGTTCGGCCACTCCACCGGCACGCGGCGCGCCAGGTCGAGCGCCGACCGCTGCGCCGCGTCGTCCCCGAGGAACCGGCCGGCGTCCAGCAGCGCCCAGGCGGTGCCGCTACGGCCGAAGTAGAGCCCGGGCAGCAGCGGGCTGCCCTCGGGCAGGCCCCCGCCGGACGGGGAGAGCCGGTCGCGTACCCACTGCGCCACCTCGGCGGCCGCGTCCCGCACGCCGGGATGCGGACGGGCGGAGGCGGCGGCCCGGGTGAGGACGGCGAGCACGCCGGCGGCGCCGTGCTGGACGTTGAGCGGGTCGTTGGTGGCCGCGAACCCCTCCAGGGGCCAGAGATGGCCGTCGCGGCCCGTCGACCGGGTGGTGAGCAGGTGGGTGAGACCGTCGGCGATCAACCGGTCCCGGTCGGCGTCGGCGAACGGGAGTTCCGGGGGTTCCTGCGCCGGCCCGGCCCCGTCCGGCGGTGGGCCGGCGGTCCGGCGGCCGAGCCCGGTGAGGAAGTCCTCGACCCGGTCGAGGGACCAGCGGTCCGCAGGGTCGGCGGCGGTCAGGGCGAGGAGCAGCGGCAGCAGGGGTGCGGCCCAGGGGTGGTCGGCCAGGGCGAGGCCGGCCAGCGGCGCCGTCCGTTCGTCCGGCGGGCGCGGCACCGGGGTGTCCGGGGCCGCCACCAGGTCCACACCCGCCACCAGGTGCAGCAGGACGGCGCCGAGGCTGTACAGGTCCGCACGGTGCTCCGGAACGGTCAGGGCGCCGGGGGCGGCCCCGGCCACCTCGGGCGCTCCGTAGCCGGGGGTGTAGGCACGCCGCGCGGCCTCGCCGGCCGGGGCCAGCAGCTCGAGGTCGATCACCCGGACCCGCAGGTCGGGCAGGACCATGAGGTTGTTGGGGTTCAGGTCGCGGAGCACGTAGCCGAGCGCGTGGATCTTCCGTACGGCTGTGACGAGTTGCCCGGCGATGCCGAGGAACTCGGCCATGCCGCGGCCGGGGTGTGCCGCCACCCAGGCGCGCAGCGAGGTGCCGGGGACGTGTTCCTGGACGAGGAAGTGGTTCGGCCCCTGGGTGAACGACGCGAGCGCCCGCGGGCCCACGTCGAGCCCTTCGAGTGCCTGGAGCATGGCCTCCTCGTGGCGCAGGGCGTCCCGTTGGTCCGTACCGTCGACCCGGCCCGCCACATGGGGTCTGGCTTCCTTGATGACGACGTCGCGGCCGGTGGTCTCGTCCCGTCCCAGGTAGACGCCGCCCTTGTAGGCGTGCCGGAGCGCCTTCCGGACCAGGTACCGCCCGGCCAGGCGCACCGCCGTGGCCCGTACGGGGGCCTTCGCGGGGGCCGGGGCGGCCTCGGCGCCGTCTCCGGGCGCCGCATCCCGGCCGCCGCCCCCGGCAGGCGGCTCCCCCGCGCTCTCCGGGAACGGCGCTGGGGCCCAGGACGGGGTCGTCACCCACGCCCGGCGCTCGTCCCGCTCCAGCGTCCCGTCCGGCCGCCGGAGCATGACCTCCACGGTGCCGTCGTGCGTGAGCGTACGGACGCCGTGGAAGGCGCCGAAGCGGTAGTGGACCAGGCTGCCCGGCCGGTACTGCCGGTCCGAGAGGATGCCCGGCCCCCGCATCCCGTCGGTGACCTCGTGCAACCGTGCGGCCAGCCGGCGAAACCGTGTGTCGTCGTCCGGGTAGACGGTGAGGAACTTGCCGCCCCCGCCGCGGTCGGTGCGGGCCCCCGTCAGCTCGGCGACCCGGTCGACGGTGCCGGCGAACTTGAACGACGCCCGCTCGGCGAGCAGCACCTCGCTCGCCAGCGTGAGCACCAGTGCGGCCGACAGGGGGGTGGCCGACAGGTGCAGTTTCCAGCCCTGCTCCCGGGGCCGGTGGTCCGGCGGCCGCACATGGCACCAGAAGCCGCCACGCCGCACCTCCCAGCCGTCCGCCCCGTGACGGTCCAGTGCGCCCTGCACGATGCCGGGCAGCAGGTCCGGGCTGGAGAGCAGCGCCGGCCGTGCGTCGCCCGGCGCGTTGTGACGGTCCACTGCGGCTCCTCCTGGGACTGCGCACCACCGGCGCGGCCGCGTGTGGCACGGCGCTACCGGGGGCAAGACGGCCGAGGTGTTCTTGCTAGGGAACGGCGGGATGGAATAGAACTCATTCGTGCGTGCGCGAACGCTCTGAGTGGTCGTGCCGCGTGCACGGGGGCGGCCCGGTTCTCCCCGGGGCTCCCTCGCCACGCCTGAGACTAGGAGAGCCGGGCACGTCGCTGTACCCGCCTGTTCGGGGGGCTGGCGCGCGTCGGTGGGGGAGGTTAGGTGTTACGGACCCGGTCGGCGGCCGAACGCGCACGGGCCTTCGTCGCGCTCGCCACGATGCTGTACCGGGTGAGTCACCTCACCGCGGGCCTCTCCGCAGTCCTCCGGCACCACGGAAGCAGGCCGGAGCAGTGGCTGGTCCTCGGCGTCGCGCTGGGCACCAGCGTCCTGATGTACGGCACCGTCCGGGCGCACCGCCGGCTGCCGGAACGGGCGACCTGGTGCGACGTCCTCGCCACCGGCTGCCTGCTGCCGTTCGTCGCGATGGAGTGGGGCGGGGCCGGGGAGGCGTCGTCGCTGGCGTGGGTGACGCTGCTGGGCGGCTCGGCCAGCGCGGCGGCGGCCGTGGCGCTGACCCGGCTGGCGGCGGTCGTGACGGCCGTCGCCCTGCTCGGCGTCACGCACACGGCTGCGTACCTGGCGGTGGACGCCCCGTGGAACGTGACCGGGGGGCACCTCAACTCCCTGGTCTTCTCGGCTGTTCTGGCGCGGGTCTTCTGGTGGTACCTGGGCCGGGAGGGCGACCGGCTGGACACCGCGAACCGGCGCGCGCTGGCCGCCGAGGTGCTGCGCGCCAAGGACGCCGAACGCGTCGCCCACTACCGGGCGTTGCACGACACGGTCCTCGCGACGCTCACCGCCCTCTCGCAGGGCGGGGTGGACGCGAACTCCCCCGAGGTGCGGCGCCGGTGCGCCCGGGACGCCGCCTATCTGCGGCGCCTCGTCGCCCGGGGCGGGAGCGCTGCGGAGGAGCCGGGGACGGACGTCTTCGCCGCGCTGGAGGAGGCGGTGCGCTCGGCGGAGTCCCTCGGCCTGCGCGTGACGGCCATGTACCACGGGAAGCCCTCGGTCCCCGGCCATGTGGTGCAGGCGGTGGCCGCCGCCGTCACCGAGGCCTTCAACAACGTGCACCGGCATGCCGGGACCGAGCACGCCTTCCTGACGGTCACCGGCCTGGCGGGGAGTCTCACGGCCACCGTGGTGGACCGCGGCCGCGGCTTCCTGTCCGGCGGGGCGCCGGAGGGGACGCCGGGGGGCTTCGGGTTGCACAGGTCCGTCCATGCACGCATGCGGGAGATAGGAGGCTGGGCAGAGGTGGACAGCCGGCCGGGAGAGGGGGTCCAGGTGGCCTTACGGTGGCCGAGATGATCAGCGTGGCCGCGGTCGACGACGACCGGATGCTCCTGGACGGGCTCACGTCGTGGCTCGCCGGGGTTCCCCATCTGCGGCTGGTCGCGCGGACCGCGACCGTGGGCGAACTGCTCGCCGGCGACGGGCCGGCGGCCGACGTGGTGCTGCTCGACCTCGTGCTGCGGGACGGGGTCGAGCCCGCCGCCAACATCCGCCGGTTACGGGAGGCCGGCAGCCGGGTGCTGATGATCAGCACCGTGCCGGACCACGCTCAGATCGTCGGTGCCGTCGCCGCCGGTGCCGACGGCTATCTCACCAAGGACCACGACCTGCCCACCCTCGTGGCCGCGGTCGAGGAGGTGGCGGCCGGACGTACCGCGCACTCGCCCGAACTCGCCTTCGCGTGGGCCCAGGACAGCGCCCCCACGCGCCCGCGTCTGGCCCCGCAGGAACTCGCCGTGCTGCGTCACTACGCCTCGGGGCTCACGCTGAAGGCCACCGCACGGCGGGCCGGCATCAGCCCGCACACCGCCAAGGACTACCTCGACCGGGTGAAGGAGAAGTACCGGCAGGCCGGACGCCCCACCCACACCAAGATCGACCTGTGCCACCGCCTCCGGGAGGACGGCCTGGGGTAGAGCCGCACTCTCCGTGACGAAGGCCCCGGGCCACGGGAAGCGGCACGGGGCCTTCGCCGCCGTCCGGGACCTGCCCGGACGGTCACGGCGCCGGGGAACCGGTCACAGGATGCGCACCCCGCGTTCGGCGAGGTACCGCACGGGGTTGATGTCCGAGCCGTAGCCGCGCTTGGCGCGGACCTCGAAGTGCAGGTGCGGACCGGTGGTGCGCCCGGTGTTCCCCGACTTGCCCAGCAGGGTTCCGGCACGCACGTGGTCGCCCTTGTCGACGTGGATCTTCGACAGGTGTGCGAAGAGGGTGTACTTGCCGTCGTCCATGCGCACGGTGACGGCCTTGCCGTACGAGCCCGAGCGCCCGGCGAAGACGACCTTGCCGGAGCCCACCGAGCGGACCGGGGTGCCGACGGGCACGGCCAGGTCGATGCCGGTGTGGTGACCCGCCCGCCACCTGCCGCGGATGCCGTACGGGGCGGAGACCTTCACGTTCGCCACCGGGCGGGCCCAGGAGCCGGGGGGCCCGGCGGGCCAGCCGCCGTAGACCCGTGGCAGGTTCGCCTGCCAGGAGCCTCCGACGGCGTCCGGCTCGCTGAAGGCGACCGTGCTGCCGGGGCCGGCGGGGTCCGCCGGGTCGTCCTGGACCTGTGGGGCGCGGGGGAGCCCGGAAGCCGACGGGGCGTGGGGGGCGTGGGGGACCTGCGTGGGTATGGCCGCTGCGGGGGACGCCAGGCCCCAGGACGCGCCGACGCACAGGGTCGTCGTGACGGTCCCGCAGACCACGCGGCGGAGTGCTGCTCTGGGGCGTCGAGTTGCTGCGTTCATACCTGCGAGGAAACGGCAGCGGGTGGGCACCCGCATCCGGGGGCTGTCCACAGGGGTGACGGTGTGCCAGCACATGTGGCCGTCGCTGCAGGTCGAGTTGTGTTCCGGGCCACGGGTTCGCGGACGGTGACACCCCGCACGGAGCGCATCGAACGCCGGACATGGAAGGCCCCGGTCCGGCCCGGCGTGGGTGCCAGGGGCCGGACCGGGGCCGGTCGTGCCCGGTCAGGGGTGCGCGTGTGCCCTACTCCCCGAAGAGTTCGGCGTACGTACCCAGGGCGAGGGCGATGTCCGCCTGCGCCCAGAACCGGTGGTAGGTGAACGACGGCGCCTCACCGCCGTCCAGGTAGTTCTGGACCTTGGACCAGGCCGGATCGTCCTGGTAGAAGGACCGGATCGAGGTGAAGGTGGAGTCCGCGTCGATGGTGTCGCCGTTCGGCATCACGCCGGTCCAGCCCTCGGGGACGTAGACCGGGTCGTCGAACCGCTCGTAGTCGGCACGGGTCTCCGGCACCGCGATGCCCAGGTCGTCCTCGTGCGCCTGCATCGCGTCCAGCAGCCCCTTGGCGGTGGTCCGGGCCTGCTCGTCACCGCTGGCGGCGGCGTAGTAGGTCAGGATCTTGGCGTACGCGGCGGCCACGCCCACGTCGTTGGTGTAGTCCTCGACGGTGACGTGCAGATCCGCGTTGGCGCCCGGGGCGTCCGGGTCCCAGGTGTCCGGCTGGCCGCTCCAGCTCATGGTGCTGGGGAACTGGAAGCCGTCCGCGGAGACGGTGGTCTCCGACAGCGCCCAGTCGACCCACTTGGCGACGACCTCGCCGGCCAGCGCGTCACCGGTCTGGTGGTGGTACTCGGCGACCCGCTCCATCGACCACGCCTGGAAGCCGAACCACTGGTTGGACGGCGGGTCGTGGTAGACGGGCTTCTCGTCGTAGTACATGCCGTAGAAGGTGGAGGTGCCGGCCGGCGGGCTGGCGTAGCGGCCCTTCCAGCTGTTGGTGGCACCGCCCGCGATGGCGCCCTCGTCGGACTGGAGCCAGCGGTAGAACTCGATCTGCCGGTCCAGGCTCTTCGCCCAGTCGTCGCCCGCCGTGGCGGACTCCGGCACCAGGGGCTCGTAGGAGCTCAGGGCGTAGGCCGCCATCGGGTTCTGGTAGCCGCCGTGCGCGTGGCTGGAGCCGATCCGCCAGGACCAGCCGGCGGAGGAGTCCAGGGCGCCGCCCCAGGCGTAGTACCAGTTCAGCAGGTAGTGGGCGCTGTCCTTGCCGGAGCCGGCCGGGCAGCTCGGCGAGGTGCAGCCACCGATCTTCTTGAAGTACTTGTCGTACATCGCGTAGCGCAGGTAGTCGCCCATCTTCGCCGCCTTGGCCACCGTGCCGGCGACCTGCCCGCCGTTGCCCTGCTCCTTGGCCCACTTGTCGGCCCAGTACGCGGCCTGCACCGCACGGGCGTCGGCGTCGGGGGCGTTGGTGAACTTCCACTGCTGGGCGTAGGAGGCGTCGCCGGTGAACAGGTCCAGGTAGCCGTTCTCCCCGCCGTAGGTGAAGTTGTCACAGGTGGGCTGCGGCACGGTCTCCCAGACGGACTCCTGCGGGCCGCGCTGGAAGGTGTTGATGTACGACGGGCCCTCGTCGTCCGGACCCGCCTGGCAGTTGCCGGGCGAGTTGCCGTAGCCGTACACGTTGTCCACGTCCTGCAGCCAGTGCATGCCGTAGATGTCGTCCGTGCCGTAGGTGGTGCTCAGCTCGCTCGCGATCGGGTCCTGACCGACGCTGACCGAGCTGTCGAGCTGCGACGGGTACTGCGAGGGCTCGTCCAGCTCGGGGGCGTAGGTGGCCGGCGAGGAGGGCGAGTAGAAGCCGTTGGTCGGCTGGTCCTCCGAGGTGGGGATCATGTAGGTCTCCATGGTCTCCCAGGCCTCGTTGAAGGGGGCCCAGTCGCCGGTGACCTTGCCGTACATGGCCTCCAGCCAGATCAGGTAGCTGTACGCCTCGGACGTCGTCTCGTGGCCGTGGTCGGGCGCCTCGACGATCAGCGTCTCGACGGAGTGGTACGGGATGCCCTCCGGCGAGAGATAGCCGTTGTCCGGGTCCATGATCTTGGCGTACTGCTCGAGGAAGCGCTCCTCGTACGCCCCGGACGCGCCGCCGATCTGGGTGGCCGTGAACTCGACCGGGTCCAGCCCGGACGCGCGCACCGTGAAGGTGGCCGTGCCGCTGCCGGTGTCGTCGGCGGCGAGGGTCACCTGCTGCTCGGTGTCCCAGTTCGACGGCGTGAAGGTCAGGGAGGAGCCGGCGGCCACCGAGAGACCGGTGTTGCCGTCGGTGTGCTCCACGGTGGCGGTGACCTCGGACTCCGGAGCCGCGGTGAGCCGGACGCCGACCTGCGCGGTGTCCCCCGGGGAGACGGAGACGTGCTGCGGGGTGACGGTGAAGGCGGGCTCGGTGGGCTCGGGGTCCTCTCCCCCGCACACCACGCCGTTCAGGGCGAACGAGGTGGGGGCGGTGTTCTCCCCGCTGTAGGTGAAGTTGGCGCCGGGGGTGACGGTCCCGCCCGGGGGGATCGTCGCGTTGTAGGAGACGTTCTCCACGGTCACGGTCTGCCCGGACTGGCTCCAGGAGCCGCTCCAGCCCTGGGAGAGCTGCTGGTCCCCGGAGTAGTCGTAGGTGAGGGTCCAGCCGTCGACCGGCTCGGAGCCCTCGTTGGTGATCGCGACCGCGGCGGTGAAGCCGCTGCCCCAGTCGTTGACGCTGTAGTCGACGGCGCAGTCGATCTCGGCGGCCTGCGCGGTGCCGTCCAGGCCGCCGGTCAGGCTGAGCGGCAGTGCCAGTGCGGCTGCCGCCGCCACCAGCAGCCGTCTCGCTCTTCTTCGGCCGGCCCGGCGGGCCGTGCCCGGTGACGCTCGCATGCGGTGGGTCCTCCTCGCAGCTCGGGATGGGGAGCGACGATTGCGCGGAACAGCCCGGAACCACGGAGCCGGACTGTGCGGAACGAGCTGAGCAAGCTGAGCAGTGCGACCAATGGGAGCGCTCCCACAATCGGCGAGGACATGTCATCCGTCAAGAGACTGAACAGAGTTCCTCCGTGACGGGCGGATTACCCGCAAGTTTCTGAAGACATCTGGCGCAGGCGCCGCCGTTGGCGCTACGTTCATAGACGACCAGTGGGAGCGGTACCACACGCACCGTACGCCGGGGACCGGCGGACGACGGGCGTGCGGAGGCCGCCCCGCAGCACCACAGCGCCTCCGCGTGATCCCCCGTTCCGGGCGGTCGCGGGCCGTCATCTCCGGAAGCGGCCCGTCTCCCGGCGTCCGGTCGGCCGCCGTGCATCCGTACGGCCTCGACCCGAACGCACAGGAGGACCGACGCATGACCCGCACCACCGACGCACCCCCCGCACCACCGCCGCGCCCCCGTAGACGGCGCCGCACCTCGCTGCTCGCCGCCACCGCCCTGCTGGCCGGGGCGGTCGGGACCGGCGCGCTGACCCAGGGCAGCGCCACCGCCGCGGAGCCTGGGTGTTCGGTCGACTACACCGTCCAGAACGAGTGGAACAACGGTTTCACCGCCCAGGTCACGCTCACCAACACCGGTGACCCGGTGAACTCCTGGGACCTGGAGTGGGAGTTCGCCGGCGGAGAGCAGGTGACCCAGGGCTGGAGCGCCCAGGTCAGCCAGAGCGGCACCACGGTCACCGCGTCCAACGCGAGCTGGAACGGCTCGCTGGCGACCGGCGGCTCGGCGTCCTTCGGCTTCAACGCCGGCTCGGCCGGCAGCACCTCGGTGCCCGACGAGTTCCGGATGAACGGCGTGCTCTGCGACGCCGACGGCCAGGACCCCGACGACCCGGACGACCCCGACGACCCGGACGACCCCGGTGACCCGGACGACCCGCCCGGCGACCGGGTGGACAACCCCTACGCGGGCGCCCAGCTCTACGTGAACCCGGACTGGTCGGCGGCGGCCCAGCAGGGCGGCGCCCCGTCGTCGGTCTACAACCAGCCGACCGCGGTCTGGCTGGACAGCATCGGCGCCATCACCGGCGGTTCCGCGGGCTCCAACACCATGGGCCTGCAGGACCACCTGGACGAGGCGCTCGCGCAGGGCGCGGACGCCATCCAGATCGTCACCTACAACCTGCCGGGCCGGGACTGCGCCGCGCTCGCCTCCAACGGCGAGCTCGGGCCGGAGGAGATCGGGCGGTACAAGAACGACTTCATCGACCCGATCAACGAGATCGTCTCCGACCCGAAGTACGCCGACCTGCGCATCATCAACATCGTCGAGGTCGACTCGCTGCCCAACCTGATCACCAACGTGGGCAGCAGCCCGACCGCCACCCCCGAGTGCGACGAGATGAAGGCGAACGGCAACTACGTCGAGGGCGTCGGGTACAACATCGGCACCCTGGGCGACAACGACAACGTCTACAGCTACATCGACATCGGCCACCACGGCTGGATCGGGTGGGAGGACAACTTCCAGCCGACCGCCGACCTGCTCTTCGAGGCCGCCAACGCGGCCGGCGCCACCCCGCAGGACGTGGCCGGCTTCGCGGCCAACACGGCCAACTACGGCGCCACCGTCGAGCCGTACTTCGACGTCACCGACACGGTGAACGGCCAGCCGATCCGCGCCAACTCCTCGTGGGTCGACTGGAACAACTACGTCGACGAGCTGTCCTTCGCGCAGGACTTCGTCTCCGAGGCGGCCGTGGCCGCCGGCTTCCCGGAGGGCCTGGGCGCGATCATCGACACCTCGCGGAACGGCTGGGGCGGCCCCGAGCGTCCCACCGGTCCCGGCCCGACGACCGGCACCGCCGACGAGTACGTCGACGCCAGCCGCACCGACCGCCGTATCCACCTCGGCAACTGGTGCAACCAGGCCGGCGCCGGCCTCGGCGAGCGGCCCACGGCCGAGCCCGAGCCGTACATCGACGCCTACACCTGGGTGAAGCCTCCGGGCGAGTCGGACGGGTCGAGCGAGGAGATCCCGAACGACGAGGGCAAGGGCTTCGACCGGATGTGCGACCCGACGTACGGGGGCAACCCGCAGAACCAGAACAACCCCTCGGGTGCCCTGCCCGACGCGCCCATCTCCGGCCACTGGTTCCAGGCGCAGTTCGAGCAGCTCCTGGCGAACGCCTACCCGCCGGTGGAGTGACGGCGCACGTGCCGGCGGGGTGAAACACACCCTTCCCACCGGTACCGCGTAGGGCCGGGCAGCCGGCCCTGCGCCCCGGCACCGCCTTTCCCCCGGCTCCCGGGCCGGGGGAAAGGCGTTCCGCTTGCCGGGGAGGCGTCTCCGGGCCGGGCCCCCCGCCGGGACGGCCGCTCCGGCCCCCGGGAGACACCCCGGGCCGCCCACCACCCGTAGCGGCGCTGTCGCCTCCCGGACCGGCGTCCCCGGCCGGGAGGCCGCGGGAGCGCGAGCCCCGGAAGCTGCTCCGGACGGTGGAGGAGCGGGACCGGCGGCCGGACGACCGGCCCACGGGCCGCCGACGAGCGGGGCGCCGGGCCGGCCCAGGAGCGTCCTGCCCTGCCCCGGCCACAGCCACGGGGCCGGGCCGACCCGGTTCCGGACCGTCCGGCGCGGGCCGGGAACCCCGGCTAGGAGGAGCCGCGGCGGATGAGCTGCGTGGGCAGCACCACGGGCGGCTGGTCCGCCGTGCGTTCCGCGATCTGCCGCAGCAGCACACGGGCCATCGCCCGGCCCATCTCCTCGATCGGCTGCCGGACGGTCGTCAGCGGCGGGTCCATGTGGCGGGCCACGGCCGAGTCGTCGAAGCCCACGAGCGCCACGTCCCGCGGTACCTCGCGGGCCGCCTCGCGCAGCGCCAGCCGGGCGCCCGCGGCCATCACGTCGGAGGCGCAGAAGACGGCGTCCAGCCCGGGACGGCGCGCCAGCAGGGCCGCCATCGCCGCGCGGCCGCCCTCCTCGGTGAAGTCGCCGGGCGCGATCAGGTCCTCCTCCTCGGGGCGGCCGGCGGCCCGCAGGGCGGCGCGGTAGCCGTCCAGGCGGCACTGGGCGGCGTACATGTCCAGCGGGCCGGTGATCGTGGCGATCTCCCGGCGGCCGCGGCCGATGAGATGCTCCACGGCCATCTGGGCGCCGCCCGCGTTGTCGGAGTCGACGTAGGGGAAGGACTCGCCGCTGGAGCGCCGGCCGTTCAGCACCGCGGGCATCTCCACGCTCTCCAGCAGGTCGGGCAGCGGGTCGTCGGCGTGCACGGAGACCAGCAGCACCCCGTCCACCCGGTGGGCCGAGACGAAGTGGGCGAAGCGGTCGCGTTCCCGCCGGTCCCGGACCAGGGTGAGCAGGAGCTGCATGTCGGTGTCGGCCAGCTCGGCGCTGACCCCGCGCAGGATGCCGGAGAAGTAGGGCTCGGCGAAGAGCCGCGTCTCCGGCTCGGGCACCACCAGCGCGACGGCGTCCGTGCTGCCGGCCGCGAGGGCGCGGGCGGCCCGGTTGGGCACATAGCCGAGTTCGGCGACGGCTGCCTCGACGGCGGCGCGTGTACGCTCGCTCACCCGCGGTGAACCGTTGATCACACGGGACACCGTCCCGCGGCCGACTCCGGCGCGGGCAGCGACCTGCTCGAGCGTCGGCCGGGCCGTGCGCCCTCCGCGTACTGCCGCCATAGACCCCTCCCCTGCACCGTATCCGACCGGACGAAGACCTCGCGCGGGTAACGGGATCATTCCACTCCATCACGTTCTCGACGCACCCGGCCCCACGTCTTGACACCTCGCCGCGGCTGGGCAACCCTTCAACTCATCACATCTGGGAGCGCTCCCAACGTACTCCACACCTTCATGTCCCGTACGTTCGGGAGGATGCGATGCACAGCAGGAAAACCCGTAGACCGGTGTCCCGGCTGACGGCCCTGGGCCTGGCCGCGACACTCGGCGCCGGACTGCTCGCCGGCTGTTCCAGCGACGAGGGCGGCACCGGCGACGGGGGCAAGATCGAACTCTCCGTGGGCGTGTTCGGCGTCTTCGGCTACAAGCAGGCCGGGCTCTACGACGAGTACGAGAAGCTCAACCCCAACGTCACCATCAAGGAGAACTCCACCGAACGCAACGAGGACTACTACCCCGCCCTGCTGAACCACCTCACCGCGGGCAGCGGCCTCCAGGACATCCAGGCCGTCGAGGTCGGCAACGTCAACGAGCTGGCCACCATCCAGGGCGACAAGTTCGTGGACATGGCGAACGCCCCGGGCGTCGACAAGAGCGACTGGCTCGACTGGAAGTGGAACCAGGCCAAGACCGAGGACGGCAAGGTCATCGGCCTCGGCACGGACATCGGCCCGATGGCGATCTGCTACCGCAAGGACCTCTTCGAGAAGGCCGGACTGCCCAGCGAGCGCGACAAGGTCGCCGAGCTCTGGGCGGGAGACTGGGCCGAGTACGTCGAGGCGGGTGAGGAGTACACGAAGAACGCGCCCGAGGGCACCAGCTTCATGGACGGCGCCTCCAGCCTCTTCAACGGCGCCATCTCCAGCTACGCCCAGCAGTACTACAACGAGGACGGCGAGGTGGTCTACAAGGAGAGCCCGGCCGTCCGGGAGTCCTGGGACGTCACCATGGACGCCATCGAGGGCGGGATGACGGCCAAGCTGAAGCAGTTCGACAAGGAGTGGGACCAGGCCTTCGCCAACGGCGACTTCGCCAGCGTGGTCTGCCCGCCCTGGATGCTCGGCTACATCAAGGAGAAGGCCGGCCCGCAGAACGCCGACACCTGGGACGTGGCCGCGGCGCCGAAGCCCGGCAACTGGGGCGGCTCCTTCCTGACCGTCCCGGAGGCCGGCAAGAACAAGGAGGAGGCGATCAAGCTCGCCGCCTGGCTGACGGCCCCGCAGCAGCAGGCGAAGCTGTTCCAGAAGCAGGCCAGCTTCCCGAGTTCGAAGACCGCGTTCGAGCTGCCCGAGGTGAAGGAGGCCGAGCACGACTACTTCGGCAACGCCCCCATCGGGCAGATCTTCTCCGAGGCCGCCGAGGGCATCCCGACCCAGATCCTCGGCCCCAAGGACCAGATCATCGACCAGAACCTCACCGACGTCGGCATCCTGCAGGTCGAGCAGCAGGGCAAGTCGCCGGAAGAGGGCTGGAACGCCGCGGTAGAGGCCATCGACAACGCCATCGAATGACGGAGCGGCTCGCATGACCTCGGAACGTCTCGACGCCGCGCCCCCCGGAGCTCCGGGGGGCGCGGCCCCGCCGCGCCCCCGCGCGCACAAGCGGCCCGCCGTCCCCTCCGGACGGGGGCCCGACCGGGAGCGGCGGCGCGCCGAACGGCGCAGCCGGCGCTACCAGCGGGACGCCCGCTGGAGCCCGTACGCCTTCATCTCGCCCTTCTTCCTCTTCTTCGCGGCCTTCGGGCTCTTCCCGTTGCTCTACACGGGCTGGGCCTCGCTGCACCGGGTGTCGCTGCACGCCCCGACGGAGATGGAGTGGGCGGGGCTGGAGAACTTCTCCCGGCTCATGGAGGACGACTTCTTCTGGAACGCCCTCCGGAACACCTTCACCATCGGGATCATCTCCACCGTGCCGCAGCTCCTGATGGCGCTCGGACTGGCCCACCTGCTCAACTACCGGCTGCGCGGCTCGATGTTCTTCCGCGTCGCCATGCTCACCCCGTACGCGACCTCCATCGCCGCGGCGACCCTGGTCTTCGCCATGCTCTACGGCCGCGACTACGGGATGATCAACTGGGCGCTCGGGGCCGTGGGGATCGACAACATCGACTGGGAAAGCGGCACCTGGACTTCCCAGTTCGCCGTCTCCACGATCGTGATCTGGCGGTGGACCGGCTACAACACGCTGATCTACCTGGCGGCGATGCAGGCCGTGCCCAACGACCTGTACGAGTCGGCCGCGCTGGACGGCGCCTCCCGGTGGCAGCAGTTCCTGCACGTCACCATCCCCGCGCTGCGGCCGACCATCCTGTTCACCATCGTCGTCTCGACGATCGGGGCGACCCAGCTCTTCGGTGAACCGCTGCTCTTCGGCGGCACCCCGACGGGCGGGGCGTCGCACCAGTACCAGACGCTGGGGCTCTACCTCTACGAGCAGGGCTGGGCCAACTTCCACCTCGGCCGGGCCTCCGCCATCGCCTGGACGATGTTCCTGATCCTGGTGGTGATCGGCCTGCTCAACTGGCTGTTCGCCCGTCGGCTCCAGAAGAGCCAGTGAGGAGGTACAGCCATGGCACGACGGGCCGGTAAACAGCTCCACGGCGGCTGGTTCACCTACACCGTGCTGATCGTCTTCACGGTCGGCTCGCTGTTCCCGCTGGTGTGGACGGCGATCGCCGCCTCCCGGACCGACACCCGGCTGGCGCAGACACCGCCGCCGTTCTGGTTCGGCGGCAACCTCTTCTCCAACCTGGCGACCGCCTGGTTCGACGCCAACATGGGCCTGGCGCTGTTCAACACCGTCATCGTCGCCGGGACCATCTCCGTCAGCACGGTGCTCTTCGCCACCCTCGCGGGCTTCGCCTTCGCCAAGCTCCGCTTCCGGGCGAAGAACGCGCTGATGCTGGTGGTGATCGGGACCATGATGGTGCCACCGCAGCTCAGCGTGGTGCCGCTGTTCATGGCCATCGCCGAGCTGCAGTGGACCAACCAGCTGCAGGCGGTGATCCTGCCGATGATGGTGAGCGCCTTCGGCGTCTTCTTCATGCGCCAGTACCTGGTCACCGCCCTGCCCTCGGAGCTGATCGAGGCGGCACGGGTGGACGGCGCCCACAGCCTGCGGGTGGTGTGGCACGTCGTCTTCCCCGTCGCCCGGCCGGCGATGGCGGTCCTCGGCATGCTCACCTTCGTGCTCGCCTGGAACGAGTTCTTCTGGCCGATCATCGCGCTGACCCAGGAGAACCCCACCGTGCAGGTGGCACTCACCGGGCTCGGCCAGGGCTACGTCCCGGACGAATCCGTGATCATGGCGGGCGCCCTGCTGGGCACCCTGCCTCTGCTGGCCGCCTTCGCGATCTTCGGCAAGCAGATCGTCGGCGGCATCATGCAGGGCGCGGTGAAGGGCTGACCGGAGGGCGGCAGCGTCGCCGCCCTCCTCCTCGCCCTCCCCCGCACACACCGCGAAGGACCACCGCCCGCACCCGTCCCTCTCCGACCCACGGACCCACCCACGACCCTGAATGGGAGCGCTTCCATGACCTCCGGTTCCCCGATCCAGTTCCCCTCCGACTTCCTCTGGGGCTCCTCGACGGCCTCCTACCAGGTGGAGGGAGCCGTACGGGAGGGCGGCCGCACCCCCTCCATCTGGGACACCTTCTCCCACACGCCCGGGAAAACGCACCGGGGCGATACCGGGGACACGGCCTGCGACCACTACCACCGCTACCGGGACGACGTCGCGCTGATGTCCCGGATGGGCCTGCAGGCCTACCGGTTCTCCGTCTCCTGGTCGCGCGTCCAGCCGACCGGCCGCGGCCCGGCCGTGCAACAAGGGCTGGACTTCTACCGCGCCCTCAGCGACGAACTGCTCGCCGCCGGCATCACCCCGGTCCTCACCCTCTACCACTGGGACCTCCCGCAGGAGCTGGAGGACGCGGGCGGCTGGCCCGTCCGGGACACCGCCCAGCGGTTCGCGGACTACGCCGCGCTCGTCGCGGAGGCCCTCGGCGACCGGGTGGAGCTGTGGACCACCCTCAACGAGCCGTGGTGCAGCGCCTTCCTCGGCTACGGCTCCGGCGTGCACGCCCCGGGCCGCACCGACCCGGCCGCCGCGCTGCGCGCCGCCCACCACCTCAACCTCGCCCACGGCCTGGGCACCCAGGCGCTCCGCGCCGCGCTGCCCGCCCGGGCCCAGGTGATGGTGAGCCTCAACCCGGCCTATGTGAAGCCGCGGACCGACACGCCGGCCGACCGGGACGCCGCCCGGCAGATCGACGCCCTGGCCACCCGGGTCTTCTCCGGCCCCATGCTGCACGGCCGCTACGACGACGACCTGATCGCGGACACCTCCCGGATCACCGACTGGTCCCATGTGCGGGACGGCGACACGCAGCTCATCCGGCAGCCGCTGGACGCGCTCTGCGTGAACTACTACACCCCGTCCGTGGTGTCGGCCGCGGAGGACGACGGCGAGGTCGAGCGCCGGGACGGCCACGGTGCGAGCGAGCACTCCCCCTGGCCCGGCGCCGACCGGATCGCCTTCCACCAGGCGCCCGGGGAGCAGACCGCCATGGGCTGGAGCATCGACCCCACCGGCATGTCCGAGCTGCTGCTCCGCTTCTCCCGGGAGGCCCCCGGCCTCGCCCTGTACGTCACGGAGAACGGCGCCGCGTACGACGACAAGCCGGACGCCGACGGCCGCGTCCACGACCCCGAGCGCATCGCCTACCTGCACCAGCACATCTCCGCGGTGCACGACGCCCGGGCCGCGGGCGCCGACGTACGCGGCTACTTCCTCTGGTCCCTGATGGACAACTTCGAGTGGTCCTACGGCTACAGCAAGCGCTTCGGCGCGGTGCGGGTCGACTACGACACGCTGGAGCGCATCCCCAAGTCCAGCGCGGACTGGTACGCGCAGCTCGCCCGTACGGGCCTGCTGCCCGAGGTGCCGGAGGGCTGAGGCGGGCGCGCCGCCCGTGGGGGCGGCGGCGCGCCGGCCAGGCCCGGGGCCCCGGGTTCCACCGGGGCCCGGCCCCGCGGCCCTGTGCAGGGGGGCAGGGACGAGCCGCGGGGCCGGCCGGCTGGGGCGGGGCGTGATGCGTGGGGGTTCCATCACGCCCCGCCCGGTGTGGGGGGTGCGGGGGCGGCCCGCCGGGGCACGGGTCCCGGCGGGCCTGGCTCAGGGTGCCAGTGCGGTGCCGAAGGCGAAGTCCTCCTGCCGGATCCCGGAGCAGGTGGGGTCCGCCTGCGGCTGCTCGCCGCCCGGGCAGGCCGTGTCCCGGGTGGCGGACCACATCGACAACCGCGCGAGCCCCCGCTCGTCGGCGAACCGCTTCAGCTCGCCGGCGTCCTGCAGGGTGAAGACCTCGCCGCGCACGTCGTTCACCCCGATCATCGGGGTGACGGCGAGCCGGGACCAGGCCGCCGCGTCGTCCGGGAGGCCCAGGGCCTTCTTCAGCTGCGCCTGGGTGGCGGTGGCGGCCCGTACTGCGTACGCGCCCATGTCACCGGTGTAGGCAGGGCCGTAGTCCATCGCCATGATGTTGACCTCGGAGACGTCCACGCCGTGCTCCACGGCGTTCTCCAGCAGCGCCACGCCGTCCGGGGTGAGCCCCTCCGGCATCACCGGCAGCGTGAAGGAGACGTCCAGCCCCTCGTGGCGCCGCTGGAGCTCCGCGATCGCCTCGGCCCGGCGGGTGTTCGCCGCCGTGTCCGGCAGCGCCCCGCCCTCGACGTCGAAGTCCACCGCGGTGAGCCCGTAGGTCTCCACCACGGTGCCGTACGCCTCCGCCAGTTCCTCCGCCGAGTCGCAGGCCAGGGCCAGTTCGGTGCCGGCGGCGCCGCCGAAGGAGACGCGCACCTCGCCGCCGGCCGCCCGCAGCTCGTCGATCTGTGCCGCGACCGGGTCGTCCCCGAGCCCGGTGCGGCCTCCCCAGCGGGGCTCGCAGCCGCCGGAGGAGGTGACGAAGGCGAGGGTGAACTCCTCGGCGCCGCTGCGCCGGGCACCCTCCACCAGGTCGTACGCCGGCCGGAGAGAGGTGTCGGCATAGGGTGCGAACGGGGTGCCGCCGGTGTCCGCGCCACCGGCCGCCGCCTCGCCGGAGACGCTGCCGGCCGTCCCGGCGCCGGCCCCGCCCTGGGTGCCGTCCTCCCCGGCGGTCGCCTGGGCCGCCAGGGCGAGCCCGCCGGTGGCGACCAGTCCCGCGGCGGCGGCCGCCACGGTCAGCCGCGAACGGCCGTCGCGGCGGCGCCGGTGTCCGGAGGTGTTCGTCATGCGCGTCGTCGCCTCACAGGGTCTGGTGTGGGGGGTGGTACGAGAGGAACGCTAGCGCGCGTGGTTCGGACGAATCCGGACCAAACGGACCGCCCCCACAGGGTTTAGGGCGCGCTTAAGGAAGCGAAAGGCCGCCCTTACGCTTCCGGTCCGGACCAGGGCTCACCGGGGCTTCTGCGGTGCCGCCCACCGGGCACGAAAGGACCTCCTGTCACCGCACGGCGCACCGGGGCGCGCACGCCCGCGCACGCGCCGGTGGGCCGTCTCTTCGCCCCCTGTGGGCCGAGGTCGAGCAGCACGTGCCGCGCATGCTGCGGCAGGGGGTGGGGCAACGGCCGGAGTAGCGGCGGGTGCGTTGCCGGGTACGGCAGGGCTCGTGGTTGCGGTCACTGCTTGGCGGGCTACGGGGGGGGAGGGGTGCCTTGCCGGGGCGCGTTCATGCTGCGGGCGCGGGTGGCGTGGTGGGCTGGGGTTCACCCGCCGGTGACGGGGCCGGGCGGCGGGGCGGTCGGCAGCCGGTGACGGGGGCGCCCTGGCGGGCTGCTGCCGCGCTGTGCCTGAGCTTTCGTCTTCTCGCTCCGCTCGTTCCCCGTGCGTGGCCCTGCGGGGTCCGGCTGCGGGCCGTTCCGGAGTGAGGGTACGCCCGGCCGCCAGTCGGTAGGCCGGGCGGGCCCTGGTGCTGCGGCCCGGCGGACTCCGGGCCTCCGCCGCGCGACCCGGGCCGGCGAGGGCCAGACTTCCGCCGCGCGACCCGGGCCGGTGAGGGCCGGCTTCCGGCGCGCGGTCTCCGGCCCAGGGCGTCCGCCGCTCGTCCTGCGGGGCGCGCGCCCCGGCGACTCGTGCCGCGCCCTCAGCGGGCGCGCGCCCCGCGGTGGCCGCGGCGGCGGCTGCGGCGGCTGCGGCGCCGCCCGGTTCCGCCGCCCTCCCGCAGCCCGAGGCGTACGCACACCTCCGCGCCGCCGAGCACCGAGCGCCCCACCCGCACGTCGCCGCCGGTGGACTCCGCGACCCGGCGCACGATGTCCAGCCCCAGGCCGGTGGAGCCGGGCCCGCCGTCCCCGCTCCCCCGGATGAGCGCCGCGTCCGGGTCGGCGATGCCGGGCCCGGCGTCGGAGACCAGCACCAGCACGGTGTCGCCCGCCCGGCCCCCGGACTGCCCGCCGTGGTGCACGTCCACCGCGAACGGCGTGCCCTCCGGGGTGTGCCGGAAGACGTTGCCCAGCAACGCGTCGAGCGCGGCGACCAGTTCGGTCCGTGCCACCGGTACCCGTACGGTCTCCTCCACACCGGCGACGCGTGCCTCCCGCCCCTCGTCCTCGGCGAGCGCGGACCAGAAGGACATCCGCTCCCGGATCACCGCGGAGGCGTCGCACCCCACCGGGTCACCGCCGCCGGGCGCCTGGGCGCGCTGCTCGCGCGCGGTGCGGATCACCCGGTCGACCTCCTGCTCGAGCTGGTCCACGGCCTCCCGGGTCTGCTCGGCCGCGTCGCCGTCGCCGAGCGACGCGGCGTTGAGCCGGAGCACGGTCAGGGGCGTCCGGAGCCGGTGCGAGAGGTCGGCGGCCAGTTCCCGCTCGTTCGCGAGCAGCCGCACCACCTGGTCGGCCATGGCGTTGAAGGCGACGGCCGCGGAACGCAGTTCCGCCGGGCCGCGTTCCGGGACCCGCACCCCGAGCCGGCCCTCGCCCAGCTCCTGGGCCGCCCCCGCCAGTCGTTCGGCGGGCCGGACCATCCGGGTGCCGAGCCGGTCCGCGACCGCCACCGAGCCGACCACCAGGCCCAGCGCCACGCCCGCCAGCACCAGCCAGGCCGTCTCCACTCCCCGGGTGAGTTCCTCCTCGGGCACGTAGATCTCGACCACGGCGAACTCGGTGCTGGCCAGCGCGATGGGCTGGAGCAGCGCCCGGCCGCCCGGCACCGGCCGCAGCGCGGCCTTGCCGCCCTGCGCGACGGCACGGACGTCCCGCGGTCGGGCCCGGCGGTCGCCGACACCGGCCAGCCCGTCGGGCCCCGGCACATGGAGCGCCATCCGGCCCCGGGAGCCGGCCTCGGTGCTGGCGACGGCGCGGCTCAGCTCCCGCCGGTCGGTGGTGATGGCGAGGGCGGGCCCGATCGCGGCCGCGTGCCGCTCCGCGGCCGACAGCGCCCGGTCCCGGGCCAGTTCCTGCACGACGAGCCCGAGAGGCACGGCGAAGGCGACGGCCACCATCACGGTCACGGCAAGGCACACCTTGACCAGGGCCCATCTCATCCGGGCGGCTCCAGCTTCACCCCGACGCCGCGCAGCGTGTGCAGGTAGCGCGGCCGCGCGGCGGTCTCCCCCAGCTTCCGGCGCAGCCAGGAGAGATGGACGTCGATGGTCTGGTCGTCACCGTAGGACTGCTGCCACACCTCGGCCAGCAACTCCTTGCGGCCCACCACCACGCCGGGGCGGCGGGCGAGGAAGGCCAGCAGGTCGAACTCCCGCCGGGTCAGGTCCAGCAGGGTCCCGTCCAGCCGGGCCTGGCGGCGCAGCGGGTCGATGGCGAGTCCGCCGACCCGGAGCACGGCGTCCTCACCGGCCCCGCCGGGGCCGGCGGACGGCCGGGAGCGGCGCAGCACGGCGGCGATGCGGGCGGAGAGGTGCTCCACCGAGAACGGCTTCACCAGGTAGTCGTCAGCGCCCTCGTTCAGCAGCCGGACGATCTCCGCCTCGTCGTCGCGCGCGGTGGCGATGATGACCGGCACGTCCGTGACACCGCGCAGCATCTTCAGCGCCTCCGCGCCGTCCAGGTCCGGCAGGCCCAGATCGAGGATGACGACGTCGAAGCCGACCTGGGCCACCTCGCGCAGCGCCTCCAGAGCCGTTCCGACGCTGCGCACCGCGTGTGCGGCCTCCGTCAGGTGCCGGATGAGGGCGGTACGGACGAACTGGTCGTCCTCGACCACGAGCACTCGAGCCATGCGCGGCACGCTAGCCCATTAGGCTGAAACGGATGCAACGAAGCCTGCTGCACGCGGGAGCGTGGACGGTGGCGACGGGCGCGGCCGTCACACTGTCCTGGTTCGGCGTGGACACGGTGCTGCGTGCGACGGCCTACGACCCACCGCGCGCCCTGGGCCCCGTCGCCGAGGCGCTCCGCGAGAACGCGCCGCAGTCCTCCTCCACGCACCGGCCGCCGCCCAGTCCTTCGCCGTCCCCCGGGCCCTCCGGCGCCTCCTCCGGGAAGCAGGACGACGCGGGCGGGCCGGGGGAGTCCGGGGAGTCCGGCGACGGCGGCGAGTCCGGCGACGGCGGGGAGCGCGGCGACGGCGGCGGGGGCGGCCCGTCCGCGGCTCCCCACCCGGCCGCTCCCCAGGACGGCGCGTACGCGCCACGCGGGGACGGCTCCTCCGGGGAGCGGGTCCAGGGCTGGACCACCGCGGGCGGCCGGGTGGTGCTGGACCTGGGTACGGACTCCGCCTCCCTGGTCTCCGCGACCCCGCACGCCGGCTGGGAGATGCAGGTGTGGAAGGCCGACGCCTGGATCCGCGTCACCTTCACCACCCAGGACCGGGCCGCCACGGTCATCTGCACCTGGAACGGGCATCCGCCCCGGGTCCAGGCGTACGAGCAGTGAAGAGCACGCTACGGGCGGCCGGCGGCCGCGGTGCCCCGCCCGGCCGGCGCCCGACGTGCCGTCAGGAACCGGCCACCCCAGAGGACCTCGTGGCACTGCCGCCCGCCGTCGCGGCGGCGTGCCGGGGGGCACTCAGGAGAGGGCGCCCTCCGGGGGCCGGGGCGACGGGACGGCGGTGCGGTCGGTCACGGCTGCGGCGCCGCCGGTGAACTCCACCAGCGCCCGGCCGTGTTCCACCCGGCCCGGGTGCGGGTCCCCGGCCGTGCGCCGGGTCAGCTCGGCGAGCGGCAGTCCGGCGTCGCCCGCGACGAGCACCGTGTTGCCGAACCGGCGCCCGCGCAGCACCGCCGGGTCGGCCACCACGCAGACCTCGCCGAACACGCTGTGCGCGGTGGCGATCTGGGCCCGCAGGTGGGGCAGCGTCCCGCCGTCGCCGGGCCGTCCGGGGCCCGCGCCGTCCGCGAGGTTGGCGGCGTAGAGGCCGCCGGGGCAGAGCACCCGCCGGGCCTCGGCGAGGAACTCGGCGCTGTTCAGATGGGCGGGCGTGCGGGCGCCCTCAAAGACGTCGGAGAAGACCAGGTCCGCCCAGTCGTCCGGGATTCTGCCCAGCGCCTCCCGGGCGTCCGCGGTCCGTACCTTGACGCGCCAGCCGTTCTCCAGCGGGAGCTCGTGGCGGACGAACCGCACCAGTGCCCCGTCCACCTCGGCGACCTGCTGGGTGGAGCGCGGCCGGGTGGCGGCGACATAGCGTGCCAGCGTGAGGGCGCCGCCGCCCAGGTGCACCGCACGGACCGGCCGCCCCGGCGGCGCCACCAGGTCGGCCACGTGCCCGAACCGGCGCTGGTAGGCGAAGTCCAGGTACGCCGGGTCGTCCAGGTCGACATGGGACTGCGGCGCGCCGTCGAGCACCAGCGTCCAGCCGCGTGCCCGGTCCGGGTCCGGTTCCAGCCGGGCCGGTCCGCCGCCGACGGGCTCGGTCAGCGCCGTGCGCGCCCGCCGGGTGCGCCGGCCCGTACCGGCGTGCTCCGGGGCGTGTGCGGCGCCGCGCGCGCCACCGCGTTTCCTCCTGGCCACGGCACCAGTATCCGTTCCGCCGGCGGGTGGGCGCGCGCCGGGCGCGGCACCCGGCGTTCCGGCGCCGGGGTGCCGTGCCGCCGGGGGCGGTCACCGGCAGCGGTCGACGGCCTCGATCGTGCGGGCCGCCTCGCCCAGCGCGGCCCGCAGCCGGCCGGGCTCAGTCGTCCGGCGGTACGCGCCCCAGGGCGGCACCAGCCAGCCGGTGCCGGTGACCGGCGGCTCGGCGGCACGGCGCGGGCTGCGCGCGCAGGTCGGGGTGCAGGCGCTGCCCGGGAGGTCCCAGCCGGCCGCGGTGCCCGGCGGCACCAGGAAACCGAGGGTGTCGCCCGCGCCGTCGTGCAGCACGGGTCCGAGGCCGTCGCGCAGCCGGAGGATGTCGACGGCCTCCAGGCCCTGCCGGGCGGGGACCGTCACGAGATCGCAGGGCTCCTCGCCGGCGCCGGGCGCCGGCGCGCCGCAGGCCGGGCCGTTCGCCGTCACATGGGTGTCCAGCACGTCGGACCACTCCTTAGCGGGTCGCTCGTACCAGGTTCAACGCAGCGCGGCGTCAACGGCTACGGCGACGGACCGCCGCAAAGGATGGCAGTTCATGGCAGATCGCAGGGTGGATTTCCGTTTTGTCGTGGGTTTGCCCGGCGCGTGAAATCGAACGGGGCATTCCGGGCGCGGCGCAGCCGGTACGGTCCGGGCATGGCGTCGTCACCCTCTGCGTCGACGGGTCCGGACCATGGGCCCAACACCGCCTTCCGGCGACTGCGCGGCAGCCTCTCGCCCGGCGAGTTCGCGGCCGCCGTACGCAGGGCCGCACGGGAGATCGGCGAGCAGGTCGCCTGCGACGCCCGCTACATCGGGCGGGTGGAGGCCGGGGAGATCCGGTGTCCCAACTACGCCTACGAGCGGGTGTTCACGCACATGTTCCCCGGGCACTCGCTCGCGGACATGGGCTTTGCGGCGCGCGAGTCCGTCCGCGGGCGGGCCGCGCGTACCCGCGGGGCGCGAAGCGACGGGCACACGCCCTTGCCGGCTTCGGCGCACCCACCGGAGGCCCCGGTGGGCCGGGAGGACGGCGCATTCCCCGAGTTACCCGAACACGACGAGGAGAGCGACGTGCTACGTCGCGCGTTCATGACCGGCGGCCCTGCCGCCCTGGCCGCTGTCTCGCTGACCGGCGCCGCGGCCCACCCTGCCTCAGCCACCCCCGTACGCGTCGGCGCCGCCGACGCCGCCGCCGTCGAGGACGCGGTCACCCGCATCCGGCTACTGGACGACCGGCACGGCGCCGACGGCCTCTACCGGAGGGCGGGCGAGACCCTGCGGGCCGCTTACGACCTGCTCGACCGGGGCACCGCCGACCGCCCCGTCTCCGAACGGCTGCACTCCGGCGCGGGCGAACTCGCCCTCTCCGTCGGCTGGCTGGCCCATGACTCCGGCCGCTTCGCCGACGCGCGCTCCCACTACGCGGAGGCGCTGGCCACCGCCCGGGTCGCCGGCGACACCCGGCTGGAGGCGCACGCGTTCTGCAACACCGCGTTCCTCGCCCGGGACGCGAGCCGGCCCCGGGAGGCCGTACGCGCCGCGCAGGCGGGCCGGCAGGCCGCCCGGCGACTGGGGTCGCCGCGGCTGCTGGCGCTGCTCGCGCTGCGCGAGGCGGGCGGCTGGGCCGGCCTGGGCGACCGCTCCGCCTGCGAGACCGCGCTCTCCCAGGCCCGCGACCTGTTCGCGCGCGGGCCCACGGAGAACGACCCGCCCTGGATGAGCTTCTTCGGCGAGGCCGAACTGGAGGGCCTGGAGTCCCAGTGCTGGGCCGCGCTCGGCGCCTGGGGCCCGGCGGCGCGGCACGCCCGCCGCGCGGTCGCGCTCCAGCAGCCCCACTTCGTCCGCAACCGAGCGCTGTTCACCGCGGAACTCGCCGGGGACCTGGCCGCCGGAGGCGAGGCCGAGGAGGCGGCGGCCACCGGCATGCGCGCACTGGCGCTGCTGGGGCCCGTACGGTCCACGCGCATCAGGGGCATGCTCGACACCGCGGCCGACCGCCTGCGCCCGTACCACCGGGAGCCGCGCGTGGCCCGCTTCCTCGCCCGGCAGGGCAGCCGCCCGGGGTGAGCCGGGGCCCCGTGCGCCCCGCGGCGTGAGCCGGGGCGCGCGGCCCCCGGGGCGCACGTGCCGGTTCCCGCCGGCCCCCACGGCGGCCGGGAAGTCCGTCCGCCGGGGAGGGCGCCCGCGGCGGCGCCCCACCGCCGGGGCCCCGCTGGCACCGCTTGCACGCCCCGGCGCCCGCGCGGACGGGGTGACCAGGCGGCGCGGCGCCACCGAGACCGCCGCGCACGCTGCGGGCGCTCGCCCACATCAGGCACCCGGGTCCGGCGGGGTCCGGGCTGCGGACGTCGCCCACGCCGCTCCCGCCGCGGGGGCGCGACGCGGGGCGGCGCCCCGGCTCCCGTGAGACCCGCTGTTCGCGGCCGGGGGCCGGGTGTCGGGCCCCGCGCTCCGGGGCCCGGCGTCCCGGAGCGTGGCGGCCCTCAGTCCAGGTGGCCGGTGTCGTTCCAGCGCTGGACGGCCGGTGTGCCGTAGGCCCAGTCCAGGACCGAGAGGGAGGCCGGGTCCAGCCGGAGCCGCGCCGCGAACTCCGGCCCGTACCCGAGCCAGCGCGCGGCCAGCACCCGCAGCAGGTGCCCGTGCGCGAAGAGCAGCACATCGCGGTCCGCGGAGCGCGCCCACGCCACCACCTCGTCGGCGCGGGCCGCGACCGCGGAGAGTGGTTCCCCTCCGGCGACGCCGTCCCGCCACAGGAACCAGTCCGGGCCGGCCCGTTCGGTGATCTGCGCACTGGTCAGGCCCTCGTAGTCGCCGTAGTCCCACTCCCGCAGCGCGTCCCAGCGGGTCGCCCGTGTGCCGAAGCCCGCCAGCTCGCACGTCTCGCGCGCCCGCGCGAGCGGGCTGGTGCACACCTCGGCGCCCGGCAGTCCGTCCCAGGGCGCGCGGTGCAGCCGCGCGCCGAGCAGCTTCGCGGTGCGCCGGCCGTCGTCCACCAGCGGCACGTCGGTGTGCCCGGTGTGCCGCCCGGCGGCCGACCACTCCGTCCGCCCGTGCCGTACCAGCAGAATGCGTGCCGCCATGGCCCTCCGTCCTCCGCGCCGTGCCGTCGCCGTGCGCCGTCCGTCCGGGCCGTCGGGCTCCGTCCGGCGGCCGGCGACCCGTCCCATCATCACCCGCCCCAGCCGCCTCAACCCGGGCGGGGGCCGGAGGCGTCCTTTCCCCCGGGTATGCCGTCGCGTGGGGCGACGGTCACCGGACCGCAACGATCTTGGGGGGCGACTCGTATGCCTGCAGCCCGCCGGCTCCGCTGGTGGACGGAGATACCGCTGGTGATCGCGGTGTACGGGCTCTACTCCGCGGGGCGGCTGGTGGCCCGGGGGGACGTGAGCACGGCGGTCGACCACGGCCTCGGCGTGCTCCGCGCCGAGCAGAGCCTCCGGCTGGACGTCGTCCGCCCGCTGAACCGGCTGTTCAGCACCGAGGCGTGGCTCGGCATCGCCGCCGACTACGTCTACGCCTCGCTGCACTATGTGCTCACCCCGCTGGTCCTGGTGTGGCTCTGGCGCCGCCGCCCCTCCGGGTACCGGGCGATGCGCACCTGGCTGCTCACCTCCACGGTGCTGGGCCTGGCCGGGTTCACGCTTTTCCCGACCTGCCCGCCACGCCTCCTCGACCCGGCATACGGCTTCGTGGACACCATGGCCCGGTACGCCGACTACGGCTGGTGGGCCGGGGAGGCCAGCGCGCCGGAGGGGCTGGGCGGCCTCACCAACCAGTACGCGGCGATGCCCAGCCTCCATGTCGGCTGGTCGCTGTGGTGCGCCGTGGTGGTCTGGCGGTACGCGGGCGGCCGCCGTGCGGTGCGGGCGCCGGTGTTCCTCTACCCGCTCGCCATCACGCTGGTGGTGATGGGCACCGCCAACCACTATCTGCTGGACGCCGTGGCGGGGGTCGCGGTGATGGGGCTGGGGCTGCTGCTCACCCCCGCGGTGCAGCGCGCGGCGGGCGCACTGCGCGACCGGTTCGCACCCGTGCGCCGGGGAGCGCGGGGACCGGTCGCCCCTGCGGGCACCACGGTGGTCCGTACGGGCGGGGCGGTGCACCGCGGGAGCGTGCCGCAACCGCGTCGGGGCGCCCCCGGCCCCGGCGGCACGCCGGTGCGGACGGCACCGGGCGCACCGGCTGTCGGTGCCGGATGCCAGACTGCCCGGCGTACCGCACCCACCCGCGAAGCGCCCGAGGCGACAGCCGATGACGACACCCCACGGCCGCACGGCGGCCGGCAGCCGGGCCCCGGAGCTGCCGGCGCAGCCGACACCCCTGCACCGGCAACTCGCTGAGCTGCGCGGCGGCCCGGAGGTGCCGCCGCGCCCGCTGGACGCCCGGGCCCTGGCCGCGCTCGCCGCGAACCCGGGCTGCCGCCGCCGCGCCCTGCTGGACGGCGCCGGGGTGGACAAGGCCGCCGTGGCGTCGGCGCTGGGCGCCCCCGCACCGTTCGGTCAGTCCCAGTTCGCGTTCGTCCGGGGGAACGCCTTCGAGGCCCGGGTCACCCGGGACGGCGGCGCGGAGCTGATCCGGCTGCTGTGCGCGCGTACGGGCGAGAGCGCGCCGGAGCCCGGCGAGGTGGCCTTGCCCGAGCTGGCGGCGGACGGCCCGGCCGGCCGCACCGCCCGCACCCGGCTGGCGCTCGGGGAGGCCACCGCGGCCGGGCGCTGGGCCCTGCTGCGCCACCCGATGCTGGCGCTGGAGATCGCCGGGTCGCCGGTGCATCTGGAGCCGGACGCGGTCGCCGTCCACCCGGACGGGAGCTGGACGGTGCTGGAGATCAAGTCCTTCCCGGTGCTGGACGGTTCGGCCGATCCGGCGAAGGTGGGCGCCGCGGCCCGGCAGGCCGCGGTGTACGCGCTGGCGCTGGAGGAGGCCGCGGCGGCGGCCGGCGGCGCGGTGGTGCGCCCGTTCGCGCTGCTGGTCTGTCCCCGGGACTTCTCCAACCTGCCGACGGCGGCCGCGGTCGACCTGCGTAAGCAACTCGCGAGCACCCGCCGGCAACTCGCCCGGCTGACGCGGCTGGAGGAGATCGCCGCGGCGGTCCCGGAGGGCACCCGCTTCGACCCGGAGCGCCCGGCCGGGGAGCTGCGGGAGGCGGTCGCGACGGTCCCGGCGGCCTACGCCCCCGAGTGCCTGGCCAGCTGCGAGCTGGCGTTCCACTGCCGGGCCACGGCACGCGCCGAGGGATCGGTGACGGCGCTGGGCCGCTCGGTGCGGGGCGAGCTGGGCGGGCTCACCACGGTGGACGAGGTGCTGGCGGCCGCCTCCGGGGCGGGCCCCGAGGCGCCGGGTCACGGGGACGAGGCGCCGGGTGCGGACGTCACGGGCACGGACGCCGCGGACGCGCCCGCCCGGAACCGGGACGGCCCGCACGGCATCGTGCCGGACGAGGCCGGCCGGCACGCGCCCGCACGAGACCGGACCGGCCCGCACCGCATTCCGCAGGACGCGACGGACCCGGAGGGCACCGCGGAGGGCGGGACCCGCCCGGACGCCACCGCGCGCGACGGGTCCCGGCACGGCACGGGGCGCGAGGCGAACCGCCCGGGCCCGAGCGCGGAAGGCCGCCCCGGCCGGGACCGCACGGTGCCGGCGGACCGGGCCGGCGAAGACGCGCCCGCGGCGGGCGGCAGCCCCGGGGACGACCCGGCCGCGGCCGCCCTGCGGCGCGCGGCCGCCCTGCGGGCCGAGGCCCTGGCCGAGGCCGCGGCGCGGGACGCCGCCCGCCCGGTGCCGGACGGGCAGGCCGCCGAGGCCGGCGAGGCCACGAGGAGGGAGGCGCCGTGTCGCTGATCGGCACGCTGGCGCGGATGGAGGCCGTGGCCACCGGACGGGCGCAGCCCGCCGCCACGGTGCGGCACCGGCATCTGGCGGCGCACCCGATGGTGCTGGTGCTGCTCACCACCGCGGGGGAGGCCGGCGCCCCGCTGGGCGCCCTGCTGGGCACCGACCGGGAGCGGCCGCGGCTGCTCACCGTGCCCCAGCCGCGCGACCGCGATCTGCGGTTCGCCTTTCTGGCCGCGCTCGCCGGGGAGTTGCTGCCGCACCTGGAGTCGGCGCAGGACGCGGTGGAGACGGAGACGCGCGGCGGTGAGGAGACGGAGCTGTGCGCGGACGCGCCGCAGCTCCTGGTGCCCAACGCGCCCGCGGTGGAGTTCGTCCGGCTGCTCGGGCGCTCCATGCGGTTCCGCCGGACGGCGGAGCAGGATCCGGAGGCGCCGTATCCGGCGCCGCCCCAGGTGCCGCTGCTCGGGCGGTGGCTGACGCACTACGGCGAGCGCGCCCGGGTGCCGGGCTCCTCGCTGCTGCTTCCCATGACCGGCCTGCTGACCCGCCACTGGAGCACCGGTCAGAGCCATCTGGAGGACCAGCACCTGGGCGCCCTGCTGGCCTGGCTCCGGGCGCGGGACGGTGGGGGCGAGCAGGCCGCGCTGCACGCCGAGACGGCCCGGGACCCCCAGGGGCAGTTGCTGCACCCGCCCGCCGGGCCGGCCACCGACCCGGCCTTCGACAACCGTCTGCTCGCGCCCGCCGTGGAGCGCTACGACGCGGGCCTCCCAGGGGCGGAGGAGCGGGTGCGGGAGCTGCTCGCGTCCCAGCTCCGGCCCGCCTGGGACGCGATGTGGGAGGGGGTGGACCTGCTCCGCACGCTGCCGGAGGGGGCGAGCGTGGCCGACCGCTGGCGGCGGGACCGCTACTCCTACACCCACCACCGGGACCGGGTCCGGGCGGGCGAGCCGCCGCAGCCGCGCCGGGACGACGCGGTGACGGCGGCCCGCAAGCTCGCCTCCCGCGAGCAGGCGCAGGCCCGCCTGGACGCTCAGGAGGCGCTGGACGATCCGCTGGTGATGGCCGCCCGGCGGCTGGCCGGTGAGGCGTTCGCGGGCGAGGTGACGGCGGTCGAGCCGGCGTACACCGAGGGGTCGCGGCCGCGCCCGCGGCCGCTGGTCACCGTACGGACGGCCGACCAGCCGCATCTGGCCGAGCGCGGCACCGTGCACCGGGCGCTGCCGGACGGCGGGAAGCAGAGCGCCGAACTGGTGCACGGGCAGGCCACCGGGCTGCTCACCCTGCGCCTGCTGAACGGCATGGGACGCGGCCGGGAGCCGGCGCCCGGCTCGGTGCCGGCGGAGGGCGACCGGCTGGTGTGGACGCTCTTCGAGCACGCGCCCCGTGGTGGTCCCGGGCTGCCCGAGCCGGAGGACACGCCCTGGACGCACGGCGGCCCGCCGGCCGCCGCGCCGGACGGCGGTGCGCCGCCGGCGGACCCGCCCGACCCGGAGACGACGGAGGACTTCCTGTGAGCACAGCCCCCGCCGGCCTGCCGCGGCCGGCACCTCGCGAGGGCTCGGGCCGCGCGGGCGGCCGGGCGGCGCCCGGCTCGGCGTACCCACCCACGACGGGCCCGGCGTCCGTCCCGGTGCCCGGTCGCCCGTGCGGTCCCTGCGGGCCGCACGGCC
>NZ_JACYHE010000004.1 GCF_021696945.1 Streptomyces sp. JJ36 | reverse complement strand
CCCGGCCGCGAAGCCACACCCCCGTGCAGGGCCCCGACCCCGCATCGCACCGCGAGGGCGTTCAGAGCCCGGCGGCCGTGCCGAGGTCGCGGGCGAGGGTGTCCAGGGTGTCGCGGGCCTGGCGGCGCGCGTCCGGGAGCGCGGCGGCGTCCGCGACCGGGACGACCGCCTCGAGGTAGCACTTCAGCTTGGGCTCCGTCCCGCTCGGGCGCACCACGACCCGGGCGGCGCCGCCACCCAGCCGGTAGCGCAGACCGTCGGTGGGCGGCAGGCCGCCCACGCCCTCCCGCAGGTCCTCCGCGGAGTCCACCGGCAGCCCGGCCAGTGTGCGCGGGGGCCGGGACCGGAGCCGCTCCAGGGCCGCGCCGATCAGCGACAGGTCCTCGACCCGTACGGAGAGCTGGTCGGTGGCGTGCAGCCCGTACTCCACCGCGATGTCGTCCAGCAGGTCGCTCAGTGTGCGGCCGTTGCCCTTCAGCTCCGCCGCCAGCTCCGCGATCAGCAGGGCGGCCGTGATGCCGTCCTTGTCCCGGACCCCCTCAGGGTCGACGCAGTAACCCAGGGCCTCCTCGTAGGCGTACCGCAGGCCGTCCACCCGGGCGAGCCACTTGAAGCCGGTCAGCGTCTCCGCGTACGGGAGCTGCGCGGCCTGTGCGATGCGGCCGAGCAGCGAGGAGGAGACGATCGTGGTGGCGAAGGCGCCCGCGGCCCGCTTGTGCACCAGATGGGTGGCGAGCAGCGCCCCCACCTCGTCCCCGCGCAGCATCCGCCAGCCCTCCTCGGCGGTGTCGTCGGGGACGGCCACGGCGCAGCGGTCGGCGTCCGGGTCGTTCGCCAGGACGAGGTCCGGCACGATCGCGCGGGCGGCCCCGAACGCCAGGTCCATGGCGCCGGGCTCCTCCGGGTTCGGGAAGGCGATGGTGGGGAAGTCCGGGTCCGGCTCCGCCTGCTCGGCGACCGCCACCGGGGCGGGGAAGCCGGCCCGTACGAACGCCGAGCGCACGGTGTCCGCGCCGACGCCGTGCAGTGCCGTGTGCACGATCCGCACCTGCCGCGGCCCGCCGTCGGTCAGGACCGCGCCGCTACGGCCCAGGTAGGCGTCCACGACGTCCTCGCCCAGGGTGTCCCAGCCCTGCTCCGGACGCGGCACGTCCGCCAGGGGGCCGACCGCGGCGATGTGCCCGGCGATGTCGGCGTCGGCGGGCGGCACGATCTGGGAGCCGTCGCCCAGATACACCTTGTAGCCGTTGTCGCGCGGCGGATTGTGGCTGGCGGTCACCATCACCCCCGCGACGGCGCCCAGCCGGCGGATCGCGTACGCCAGCACGGGCGTGGGCAGCGGGCGTGGGAGCAGCGCGGCCCGCAGGCCGGCGCCCACCAGCACGGCGGCCGTGTCCCGGGCGAACTCCAGGCTCTTGTGCCGTGCGTCGTACCCGACGACCACCAGCCCGCCGGCCTGGCTGGAGCCGCACAGGTACGCGGCCAGTCCGGCGGCGGCGCGGATGACGACCGCGCGGTTCATGCGCATCGGGCCCGCGCCCAGTTCGCCCCGCAGGCCGGCGGTGCCGAACTGCAGTGTGCCCGAGAAGCGGTCGGCCAGCTCCTCGAGGTCCTCCGTCTCGATGAGCTTCGCCAGCTCCTCCCGGGTGTCCGGGTCCGGGTCCTCGGCCAGCCAGGCGCGGGCCTCTGCGATGAGATCGTCCTGCACGGGGGTGCCTTTCGGTGCGTGCCGGTCGGTTGTGGTGCTCGGTCTGCGGTGCGGGGGGACGGGTGCCCGGTCGGGGTGTGGGCCTGCTCGGTCGTGCGGGTGCCGGTGCCCGGCGGCCCGGGTCCGGTGGCCCGGTACGCGACCCGGGACGCCCGCGGGCGGGGCGTGTCGTTCCGACGGGTGCCCCGGGCCGGGCCCGGCCACCAACCGGCACGGCGCACCGCAGCCCGCCGTGCGCCGCCGTGCGCCGTCGCGCGACGACCGACCGGCGACGGCCCCGCCGGGACCGTGGGCCCCGAGGAGATGACTACCGCGCGAACGGCGCGGGGAATCAGACGGGCCCGGACCCGTTGCAGGTCCGGTGCAGAACCGGCCCGGTGCGGTGCAGGTGCGGTACAGCCCCGGGACCGGACGGGTCGCGGGCCGCGTTCGGGCCCGGCCCGGACCGGTCCCGGCGGTACAGCCCCGCCGTCCCGGTTCCGCCCCGGCCCCGCCCCGGCCCGTTCGGGCTCAGACCCGGCCGAGGACCTGGGCGAGGAGGGAGCCCATGCGGCTGGCGGAGTCGCGGCCGGCCTGGAGGACCTCCTCGTGGTTGAGGGGCTCTCCGGTGATGCCGGCGGCGAGGTTGGTGACCAGGGAGATGCCGAGCACCTCGGCGCCCGCCTCACGGGCGGCGATCGCCTCCAGCACCGTGGACATGCCGACGAGGTCGCCGCCCATCACCCGGACCATGTTGATCTCCGCGGGCGTCTCGTAGTGCGGCCCGGGGAACTGGACGTACACGCCCTCCTCCAGGGACGGGTCGATCTCCTGGCAGAGCGCCCGCAGCCGCGAGGAGTAGAGGTCGGTGAGGTCGACGAAGTGGGCGCCGGTGATGGGGGAGGCGGCGGTGAGGTTGAGATGGTCGCTGATGAGGACGGGCTGACCGACCCGCATGCCCTCGCGGAGGCCGCCGCAGCCGTTGGTGAGCACGACCGTCTTGCAGCCGGCGGCCACGGCCGTACGGACGCCGTGGGCGACGGCGGCCACGTCGCGTCGCTCGTAGTAGTGGGTCCGCCCCAGGAACACGAGTGCGCGCTTGTCGCCGACCCGGTACGAGCGGATCGTGCCGGAGTGGCCGGCCACCCCGGGCGGGGGGAAGCCGGGGATCTCGGTGACGGGCAGCTCGTGCTCGGGCGCGCCCAGCGCGTCGGCGGCGGGTACCCAGCCGGAGCCCATCACCAGGGCGACGTCGTGGCTGTCCACCCCGGTCAGCTCCCGCAGTCGTTCTGCCGCCTCCTCGGCGGCACGGTGCGGGGTCCCGGGGGCGGGCTGATGGTCAGGGGTGTCCGAGGCAGATACGTTCACGGGACGAGCGTAGCCGTTCTCGGCCTACGCGCGTAGAAGCCGGGTCGAAGTGCAGCGGAAACCACAGCGTCACCTGCGGTCCCCCCGTCTGTTTCCACGACGGGCCGCCGCTCGGTCCGCCCGGGAGGGGACGCACGGGACCGGCCGGCGGGTCCGGGCACGCGCCCCGGGTGCGCGACGTGCGTACCTCACACGGCCGTCGCACGGCCGCCGCCGCGGGCTCAGCACGGGCGCTTGCGCAGCTCCGTCACGTAGTCGTGGGGCGCCCCGGCCGACTCGGCGGCGTCGGCGATCTCCCCCAGGTAGCGGGCGGAGGGCAGCCCGCCCTCGTAACCGTTGAGGACGTAGCACCAGGCGGGTTCGTCGCCGTCCAGGGTGTGCACCCGGATCCGCATCCGCCGGTAGATGTCCATCCCGACGCCCTCCCAGCGGTCCATCGCGTCCTCGTCCATCGGCGCGATGTCGTAGAGAGCGACGAAGACCTGGGACCGCGGCGCCTCCACCACCGTGGCGATCGCACCCTCCCACCCCATGTGCTCCCCGCCGAAGGTGAGGCGCCAGCCGTCCAGCCATCCCGTGCCGCGCAACGGCGAGTGGGGCGCACGGCGACTCATCAGGCGCGCGTCGAGATTGCCGGCGTAGGCGGCGTAGAGCGACATGGCACGAGGGTACGGGAGTGCCCCCGGCGGCTCACCGTGGCTGCGCCCGCGCGGGGGGTGGCCGGGTGATCGGGTAGCGCGTGCGCGACACTGGAGTATGTGACTCGGATCGTGATCATCGGTGGAGGACCCGGCGGCTACGAGGCGGCACTGGTGGCCGCCCAGCTCGGAGCGGAGGTGACCGTCGTCGACTGCGACGGTCTGGGCGGCGCGTCGGTGCTCACCGACTGCGTGCCGTCCAAGACGCTCATCGCGACGGCCGAGGTGATGACGAACTTCGACTCCTCGCACGAGGAGCTGGGCATCCGGATCGAGGACGACACGCCGCCGCTGGCGCAGCCCGCGCGGGTGGTGGGCGTCGACCTCGGCAAGGTCAACCGCCGGGTCAAGCGGCTGGCGCTGGCGCAGTCGCACGACATCGCGGCCTCGGTGACCCGGGCCGGCGCCCGCGTGGTGCGCGGCCACGGCCGGCTGGAGCCGGAGCAGGGCCCGGACGGCACCCGCCGGGTGGTGGTGACGGCCGCGGACGGCTCCGTGGACACGCTGACCGCCGACGCGGTGCTGGTGGCCACCGGCGGGCATCCGCGGGAGATCCCGGACGCGCGGCCGGACGGCGAGCGCATCCTGAACTGGAAGCAGGTCTACGACCTGGACGAGCTCCCGGAGGAGCTCATCGTGGTGGGCTCCGGCGTGACCGGCGCCGAGTTCGCCGGCGCCTACCAGGCGCTCGGGTCCCAGGTGACGCTGGTCTCCTCACGGGACCGGGTGCTGCCGGGCGAGGACCCGGACGCGGCGGCCGTCCTGGAGGACGTCTTCCGGCGCCGCGGCATGAACGTCATGGCGCGCTCCCGGGCCGCCTCCGCGAAGCGGGTGGGGGACCGCGTCGAGGTGGCGCTGAACGACGGCCGGACCATCACGGGCACCCACTGCCTGGTCGCGGTGGGCGCGGTGCCGAACACCGGCGACATGGGCCTGGAGGAGGCGGGGGTGGTGCTCCGGGAGTCCGGGCACATCCGGACCGACCGGGTCTCGCGGACCTCCGCGCCCGGCGTGTACGCCGCGGGTGACTGCACCGGGGTGCTGGCGCTGGCCTCGGTGGCGGCGATGCAGGGCCGTATCGCCATGTACCACATCCTCGGCGAGACGGTGGGCCCGCTGAACCTCAAGACCGTCTCGGCGAACGTCTTCACCGACCCCGAGATCGCCACCGTCGGCTACTCGCAGGCGGACGTGGACGAGGGCCGGATCGACGCCCGTTCCGTCAAGCTGCCGCTGCTGCGGAACCCGCGGGCGAAGATGCAGGGGATCCGGGACGGTTTCGTGAAGCTCTTCTGCCGGCCGGGCACCGGAATCGTGGTCGGCGGGGTGGTCGTGGCCCCCCGTGCGAGTGAACTCATTCATCCGATCTCGATCGCCGTCGACAACAATCTGACCGTCGACCAGATCGCCAAGGCGTTCACCGTCTACCCCTCGCTGACCGGCTCGATCGCCGAGGTGGCACGGCAGTTGCACAGCCGGAAGGCCGCCGACGAGATCTGACGGAACGCTTCTCCACAGCGCCGCCATACCACGGACCGGTCGCCCGTACGTACAACTTTTGATAATCGCCGCACGCTGCCGGTCATCGGCGTTACCGTCAGTTTCGTGTTCGCTGCAGAACGTCGCCAGTTGATCCTCGAAATGGTGCGAGCGAACGGAGCGGTGTCGCTCCGGGAACTCGCGCGAGTCGTCCAGACCTCCGAAGTGACCGTGAGACGCGATGTGCGGGCGCTGGAGGCCGAGGGACTGCTCGACCGCCGGCACGGCGGAGCCGTGCTGCCGGGCGGCTTCACCCGGGAGTCCGGCTTCCCGCAGAAGTCGCTCTCCGCCACGGCCGAGAAGACGGCCATCGCCGAACTCGCGGCCGGCCTGGTGGAGGAGGGCGAGGCGGTGGTGCTCGGCGCGGGGACGACCACGCAGGAGCTGGCCCGGCGGCTGGCCCGGGTGCCGGGGCTGACGGTCGTCACCAACTCGCTGCTGGTCGCCCAGGCGCTCGCGCACGCCAACCGGGTGGAGGTGGTGATGACCGGCGGGACCCTGCGCGGTTCCAACTACGCCCTCGTCGGCAGCGGTGCCGAGCAGTCCCTGCAGGGGCTGCGGGTCACCCGTGCCTTCCTGTCGGGGAGCGGGCTGACCGCCGAGCGCGGCCTGTCCACCTCCAACATGCTCTCCGCCAGCGTCGACCGCGCCCTGGTGCAGGCCGCCTCCGAGGTGGTCGTCCTGGCGGACCACACCAAGCTGGGGACCGACACCATGTTCCAGACGGTGCCCACGGACGTGATGACCCGGCTGGTCACCGACGAGCCGCCGGCCCACGACGACCGGGCCGCCACCGAGCTCCAGGCGCTGGCCGACCAGGGGGTGCAGATCGCCGTCGCCGGGACGGCCCCGCAGGGCGGGCGCCCGCCGGGTGCACAGCGCCGCGGCGACGCCGCGCTGCCCGGCCAGCGGCGTACGCCGCCCCGTCCGGCCTCGCCGGAGGCCGGGCAGCTCGGGCCGGGGCGGCTGGGCGACCTGACGTCCCGTCGCCACTGAGGCGGCGTCAGGCCGTCGCGGGACCAGCGGGTACAGCGGGGTCCCGGAGCCACAGTGCGACGGTGCCGCCGCGCCGCCGCGCCGCGGCGCCGCGGCGCCACGGCGGGGCGGCACCGCGGCGGCGGGGTGCTCAGTCCTTGATCTCGCAGATCACCGAGCCGGCGGAGAGGGAGGCGCCGACCTCGGCGGTGAGGTCCTTGACCGTGCCGGCGCGGTGCGCGTTCAGCGGCTGCTCCATCTTCATCGCCTCCAGGACGACGACCAGCTCGCCCTCCTCGACGCGCTGCCCCTCCTCCACGGCGACCTTCACGATGGTGCCCTGCATGGGGGAGGCCAGCGCGTCGCCGGAGGCCGCGCTCCCGCTCTTCTTCGCGGCCTTCCGCTTGGGCTTCTTGCCGCCCGCCGGGGCGGGGGTGGCGGAGACGCCCAGGGTGGAGGGGAGCGAGACCTCCAGGCGCTTGCCGCCGACCTCGACCACCACGACCTCGCGCCCGGCCTCCGCCTCGTCCTCCTCGGTGCCCGCGGGGGCGGCGGCGAACGGCGCGATCTCGTTGACGAACTCGGTCTCGATCCACCGGGTGTGGACGTCGAAGGGGCCCGCGGAGCCGTGGACCTCGGGCGCGAACGCCGGGTCCCGCACCACCGTGCGGTGGAAGGGGATCACGGTGGCCATGCCCTCGACGGTGAACTCGCCGAGCGCCCGCGCCGCACGCTCCAGCGCCTGCTGCCGGCTCGCGCCGGAGACGATGAGCTTGGCCAGCAGCGAGTCCCAGGCCGGGCCGATGACGGCGCCGGACTCGACGCCCGCGTCCAGGCGCACGCCCGGGCCCGCCGGCGGGTCGAACTTCGCCACCGTGCCGGGCGCCGGCAGGAAGTTGCGGCCCGCGTCCTCGCCGTTGATGCGGAACTCGAAGGAGTGGCCGCGCACCGGCGGGTCGTCGTAACCCAGCTCCTCGCCGTCGGCGATGCGGAACATCTCCCGCACCAGGTCGATGCCGGTGACCTCCTCGGTGACCGGGTGCTCCACCTGCAGCCGGGTGTTGACCTCCAGGAAGGAGATGGTGCCGTCCTGGCCCACCAGGAACTCGCAGGTGCCGGCGCCGACGTAGCCCGCCTCCTTGAGGATGGCCTTGGACGCGCGGTACAGCTCGGCGTTCTGCTCGTCGGTCAGGTACGGGGCCGGGGCCTCCTCGACGAGCTTCTGGTGGCGGCGCTGGAGGGAGCAGTCGCGGGTGGAGACGACCACCACGTTGCCGTGCCGGTCGGCCAGGCACTGCGTCTCCACGTGCCGCGGCCGGTCCAGGTAGCGCTCGACGAAGCACTCGCCGCGGCCGAAGGCGGCGACCGCCTCGCGCACCGCGGAGTCGTAGAGCTCGGAGACCTCATCCAGGGTGCGCGCCACCTTCAGGCCGCGCCCGCCCCCGCCGAAGGCCGCCTTGATGGCGATGGGCAGCCCGTGCTCCTCGGCGAAGGCCACGACCTCGTCCGCGCCGGAGACCGGGTCCTTGGTGCCCGCCACCAGCGGGGCGCCCGCGCGCTGTGCGATGTGCCGGGCCGCGACCTTGTCGCCCAGGTCCCGGATGGCATGCGGTGGCGGCCCGATCCAGGTCAGGCCCGCGTCCAGCACCGCCTGGGCGAACTCGGCGTTCTCGGAGAGGAAGCCGTAGCCCGGATGGACGGCGTCCGCGCCGGAGTCGGCGGCCGCCTTGAGCACCTTGGTGATGTCCAGGTAGCTGGCCGCCGGGGTGTCACCGCCCAGCGCGTAGGCCTCGTCCGCGGCGCGCACATGCAGCGCATCCCTGTCCGGCTCGGCGTAGACGGCCACGCTCGCGATCCCTGCGTCCCGACAGGCTCGGGCCACCCGGACAGCGATCTCGCCGCGGTTGGCGATGAGCACCTTGCGCACGATGACTCCCTACTTGGCGCTGCGCCGCAACAATTCGATGGAGTGAGTTTAGGTAGTGCTGACACTCCCCGCCGAGCCGCCCACAGGGGTGAGCTTGCCCACACGGAGGGTGATCCGGGGGCCGCAGAGCCCCCGGGACGCCTTGTCACTCCACGGTACGCCGCCAACGGCGCTCCGCCTGCCGACTTCCGATGTGGGCAAGGTCTCTGTACGAGTGCCAGCGGCCAACTCGCACAACCTTGTGGGAATCCTACGAACACCGGCAGCGTGTCCCCCGGATCGCCACGCGTTCCGTCCCGGCCCTTGCCCCTGCCTTTACCCGCCAGTAGCGTGCGGCGTGCCAGGTGTTCGTACTCCGGGTAAGGACAGGCAGGTGGGGCGGGTGGTGGCACGCAGACCCGTGGCCGGCGTCGCAGCGGTCGTGCTGGTGGCCGAGGCGATCGGCATCGTGCTGGCCCAGATCTTCCTCGGCATGGTCGTGGACGACCAGCAGATGTCCCTCGCCGGTCTGGAACCCCGCGCCATGACCGTCGGCGCCGTCGCCGGCGGGGTGCTCTTCGGCGGCTATCTGCTGCTGTGCGCGGCCGTCCTGCTGCGGATGGCGCTGCGCGACCGGCCCCCGCGCCCCTTCTTCCGCATCCTGCTCATCAGCGCCGCCGTGGTGCACGGCGTGCTCGGCGCGTTCACGGTGGGCCTCGTCGGGTGGTCGGCCTTCGTGCTGCTGATGACCGTGCTCGGGCTGATCGTCTGGTCCCTGGTCGCGTACGGCGAGGAGAACGGCGGGCCCGCCGAGCCGGAGGCCACCGCGTCGCCCTCCTCGGGCAACCCGCCCGCGGCGCCCGCGGGCTGACGGCGCGGCGGCCCGGGCGTCTTCGGGGCCCGGCGGTCTCCTGAGGCGCGGCGGTCTCCGGATCCCGGACGTCTCCGAAGGGCCCCGGGCAGCTCCGGACGGGACGCCGCCTCAGCGCCCCGGGCGCACCGCGACCGTCCAGCCCGGGTTGTAGGTGCCCGGCACGGGCCGGGACGGCCAGCGGCGCGCCCACCCCGGCGGCTCCCGCCGGCGGAGCACCACCGCGTCCGGTTCCACCGGCGCCCGCCACCGGGCCGGCCGGCATCCCGCGGTGTGGGCGACCGGGATGAAGGAGCTGTTCGCCTTCAGCACGCACGGCTCGCGCACGCCGAGGTCGCGCAGCACCCGGGTGATCCGGTGCCAGTCCGCCCGCGCGTCCTGCTGGATACGGGCGTTCCCGAGCACGAGCGTCACCTGCATCACCAGGTGCGCCGGCACCAGCGCCAGCAGCAGCGTGGCCCCCGCGCGGGCGCGCCGCCGCCCCGGGCCCGGCCTCGGCAGCACCCGGACGAGGAGGAGCAGCCCGGCCGCCGCGGGGACCGCCAGCAGCGCGTACGCGGGCAGCAGGAACCGCGGCGCGGCGTACGGGACCAGGAAGAGGTACGGCGCGGCGCAGCAGAGAGCCACCAGCACCGCCAGCCGGTACGCGGGCGGCGCGGGGGCGCCGTCGGCCGTACGGGCCGCGCCGGCCCGGCCCCGGCGGGCGGACCACAGGCCCAGGGCCACCAGCGACGGCAGCAGCAGCCACCAGGGCAGCGCCTCCGGCCGGACCGTGTCCCCGCCGCACGGGCGGCACAGCAACGGGCCGTCCCAGGCGGTGAGATGCGCGGGCAGCGAGAAGACGGGCCGTAAGCCGCCCTGGATCCCGCTCGCCTCGGCGAGTCGCTCCCGGACCCCGCCGAACCGGAGCTGCGCCTCCACCACCCAGGGCAGCGCCCCCGCCACGAGCCCGGCGGCCGGGCCCGCCAGCCGTCCGCGGTCCCGCCAGGCGGGCACCAGCAGCGCGGCGAGCAACAGGGGCGCGGCGAGGGCCACGCCGTCGTTGGGGCGCATCAGGGTGGCCACGGCGACGCCGGCGGCGACGGCTGCCGGCCGCCCGGCCGCCAGCGCGCCCGCGGCGGCGGTGGCGCCCATCGCGGTGTAGTGGTTCGGCATCGCGGAGTTCGCGTAGAACAACGTGATCCACAGGGTGCCGTACAGCCCGGCGGCCACCGGGACCGTCCAGGGCCGGTCGGCGACCCGCAGCCACGGCCGGAAGCCGAGGTGGAGCGCCGCGGCGAAGAGCAGCAGCAGCCAGGCGCGGAGCAGCACCACCGCGCCGGTCCAGGCGGCGACCGGGGCGAGCAGCAGCGGCACCCCGCGGGTGCGCGGCGCGCTGAACGGCACCGGCGGGCCGTGCGGGCCGAACCGGGAGGCGTACACGATCTCGTCCCAGCCGAGCTCCAGCGTCGGCGGGACCAGGGCCAGGCCCAGCAGCGTCACCGCACCGCAGACCGCCGCCAGCCCCCGCGCGGCCCCGGCGGCCGCGGGCCGCCCGGGGGCCGGGCGGGCGGCCGCGGGCGGCGCGGTGTGCGGAGACGTGCGGTCGCCGGGGCCCGCCGGGCTCAGGCCCACAGATCGGTGATACGGACGCCCAGGCCGGCCAGCAGCTCGCGGAGGAGCGGCAGCGAGAGGCCGATGACGTTGCCGTGGTCGCCCTCGATGCCCGCGAGGAACGGGGCCGAGCGGCCGTCCAGGGTGAACGCGCCCGCCACGTGCAGGGGTTCGCCGGAGGCGACGTAGGCGGCGATCTCCGCGTCGGTGGGCTCACCGAAGCGGACGGTGGTGCCGGCGGTGGCCGACCGGCGGTCGCCGGTGGCGGTGTCGATCACGCAGTGCCCGGTGCACAGCACCCCGGAACGGCCGCGCATGGACTTCCAGCGGGCCGTGGCGTCCTCCGCGTCCGCGGGCTTCCCGAGCGCCTGCCCGTCCAGTTCCAGCACCGAGTCGCACCCCACGACCAGCGCTCCCGCGGCCTCCGGGCGTTCCGCGACGGCCGCCGCCTTGGCCTCGGCGAGCACCCGGGCCAGCTCGGCCGGGGTGGGCGCGCTCAGGGCGTCCTCGTCGACGCCGCTGACGATCACCTCGGGGGCCAGCCCGGCCTGCCGCAGCAGGCCCAGCCGGGCGGGCGAGGCGGAGGCGAGCACCAGGCGGCGCCGGGGGACGGAAGGCGTCGAACCGGTCAGGTCGGTCATGGGGAGCATCGTAGACCGCCGGGGGCGGCCGGCGCGTTCAGTGGGGGGTGAGCGAGGCCAGCACCGCGGTGATCACCACGGCGAGGGCCAGCAGCAGGCCGAGGCGCCGGAGCATCGCCTGGGTGGTGCGCAGCTCCGCGGGCGGCTCGTCCTCGGGGTCGGACCAGAGCATGGTCCGATCCTCCGTCCCCGGAGGGGCGCGGCGCCTGAGTACGGATACTCAGACGCCGCGACGGAGGGTCCGCTTCCGGTCACCCGGCGGTCGCCCCGCGGTTCACCGGGTGGTCACCCGGGAGGCCGCGGGTCGCCCCGGCAGGCGGCCGGTCACACCGGCCAGTAGGTGGTGCGCCAGGCCTTCGGGCCGGGGTGGGGCAGCAGCCGGTGCGGGATGGTGCGCGCCGGGTCGGACCACTCGGGACGCTGGTCTCCGCCGGGCCCCGCGGACGCGGCCGCGGCGGCCCGGGCTCGTACCACCGCCAGGGCGGCGGCCAGCTCCTCCGGGGTGGGGTTGCCCCGTACGACCTTGATCATGGTGGAGCCCCTTCTACAGCGGGATGTTGCCGTGCTTCTTCGGCGGGAGCTGCTCGCGCTTGGAACGGAGCGTGCGCAGGCCGCGGACGATGTGGCGCCTGGTCTCGGAGGGAAGGATGACGGCATCCACATACCCGCGTTCGGCCGCGGCATACGGATTCAGCAGCGTGTCCTCGTACTCCTCGGTGAGCTGGGCCCGCAACTCCTCGCGCGCGTCGTCGCCCTCCACCGCGGCGAGCCGCTTGCGGTGCAGGATGTTCACCGCGCCCTGCGCGCCCATCACGGCGATCTGCGCCGTCGGCCAGGCGAAGTTGAGGTCGGCGCCCAGGTGCTTGGAGCCCATCACGTCGTACGCCCCGCCGAACGCCTTGCGGGTGATGACGGTGATCAGCGGCACCGTCGCCTCCGCGTAGGCGTAGATCAGCTTGGCGCCGCGCCGGATGATGCCCTCGTACTCCTGGTCCGTGCCGGGCAGGAAGCCGGGCACGTCCACGAAGGTCAGCACCGGGACGTTGTACGCGTCGCAGGTGCGCACGAAGCGGGCGGCCTTCTCGCTGGCGTCGATGTCCAGGCATCCGGCGAACTGCATCGGCTGGTTCGCCACCACGCCCACCGAGTGGCCCTCGACCCGCCCGAAGCCGGTGATGATGTTCGGCGCGAAGAGGGTCTGGGTCTCCAGGAACTCGTTGTCGTCCAGCACGTGCTCGATGGCGCTGTGCATGTCGTACGGCTGGTTCGCGGAGTCCGGGATCAGGGTGTCCAGCTCCCGGTCCTCGTCCGAGGTCTCCAGGTCGGCCTCCTCGGGGAAGACCGGCGGGTCGGAGAGGTTGTTGCTCGGCAGGTAGGAGAGCAGCGCCTTGACGTACTCGACGGCGTCCTTCTCGTCGCCCGCCATGTGGTGCGCCACGCCGGAGGTGGCGTTGTGGGTGCGGGCGCCGCCCAGGTCCTCGAAGCCGACGTCCTCGCCGGTGACCGTCTTGATCACGTCCGGGCCGGTGATGAACATGTGCGAGGTCTTGTCCACCATCACCGTGAAGTCGGTGATCGCCGGGGAGTAGACCGCGCCGCCCGCGCACGGCCCGAGGATCAGGCTGATCTGCGGCACCACGCCGGAGGCGTGCACGTTCCGCCGGAAGATCTCGGCGAACAGGCCGAGGGCGGTGACGCCCTCCTGGATGCGGGCGCCGCCGCCGTCGTTGATGCCGACGACCGGGCAGCCGGTCTTCATGGCGAAGTCCATCACCTTGACGATCTTCTCGCCGTAGACCTCGCCGAGCGAGCCGCCGAAGATCGTGAAGTCCTGCGAGTACACGCACACGGGGCGTCCGTCGACCGTGCCGTAGCCGGTCACCACGCCGTCGCCGTACGGGCGGTTCTGCTCCATCCCGAAGGCGACCGAGCGGTGCCGCGCGAACTCGTCGAGCTCGGTGAACGACCCCTCGTCGAGCAGCAGATCGATCCGTTCGCGTGCGGTCAGTTTGCCCTTCGCGTGCTGCTTCTCGATCGCACGCGCGGACCCGGCGTGCGTCGCCTCGTGCGCACGCTGCCGGAAGTCCGCGATCTTACCCGCGGTCGTATGGATGTCGGGGCTGGTCTCCTGCTCGGACACGGCCTGCGGCTCCTGCTCGTCGTCGGGGAGGTCGGGGCTACCGATTCGTAGGTTATCCGCGTGCGGCCGATCCGACGCTGCGGCGTTGGCCACACTGCGCTCTCCCGCGTGGTCCGGTGTTTCCGCTCTTTCCCGCCGAACACGGAGTTTCCCGGGCGGGCTCTGCCGCGGCGGCGGGGGTGGCCCGGCCGTTCGGCCGCCCGGGGGAGTGCGCAGTGTGGGAGACCCGCCGGGGGACCGCCCGCCCCGCCGGGCGGGCGCCCGCCCGGCGGAACCGGCCAACGCGCCCCGGTGGCGCGCGGACCCGGCCGCCGGACGCCTAGGGTGGCCCCATGACCCCGAATCCGCCCGAGGGCCCGGAAAGCCGCTGGTCCGACCTGGAGCGGCCGCCGCTGAACGCCGCCTCGCTGCGCCGGGCGCTGGTGCGCGACGAGACCCTGTGGACCTCGCTGGACGTGCTGGAGTCCGTCGGGTCCACCAACACCGAGCTCGCCGACCGTGCCCGGGTCGGCACCGCCCGCCCCGGGGCCGTGCTGGTGGCCGAGGAGCAGACCGCCGGACGCGGCCGGCTGGACCGCACCTGGACGGCGCCCCCGCGCTCCGGGCTGTTCCTCTCCGTGCTGCTGGCCCCGCAGGCACCCGCCGTCCGCTGGGGCTGGCTGGCGCTGCTCACGGGCGTGGCGACGGCGAGTGCGCTGGCCCGCACGGCCGGCGTCGACACCGCCCTGAAGTGGCCGAACGACCTGCTGGTCGAGGTCGCGGGCGAGGAGCGCAAGGCCGGCGGCATCCTCGCCGAACGGGTCACCGAGGAGACGGTCGTCGTCGGGGTCGGCCTGAACGTCTCGCTGCGCGCCGCGGAGCTGCCGGTGCCGGAGGCGGGCTCGCTCGCCCTGGCCGGTGCGCACACCACCGACCGCGACCCGCTGCTGCGGGCGGTGCTGCGGAGCATCGCGGACTGGTACGGCCGCTGGGACGCCGCGGCCGGCGACCACACGGCGAGCGGCCTGCTGGAGGCGTACGCCGCCGGCTGCGCCACCCTGGGCCGTACCGTACGGGCGGAGCTGCCCGGCGGCGAGGAGCTGACGGGCGAGGCGGTCGCCGTCGACGGCGACGGACGGCTGGTGCTCGCCACCGAGGCGGGTGTGCAGCGGCCGGTGGCCGCCGCGGACGTGGTGCATCTGCGCGGCGCGGCGTGAGCTGCGCGCGCACGGCGGAGTGAGCTGGAACACACCTGCCGTATGGTGGGCATCCGGCGGGACGACAGAGAACGGGAAGGGCAGTGCGCAGGGGCGACGGGACCGCGAAGGGCCGGCGAGGGGCGGGCAGTGGCCGTGGATGAACCGGAGCGCTCCGCGCGTCCGGAGCCGCCCGCGTCCGCCGAGCGCGGCTCCGAGGAGGACCCCAGCGCCCTGCGGATCGAGGAGCTGATCCTCGGCGCGTCCCGGCAGTACACGCCCTTCCAGGCCGCGCGCGCCGCCGGGGTGCCGATGGAGCTGGCCTCCCGCTTCTGGCGGGCGATGGGCTTCGCCGACGTCGGGCAGGCGCGGGCGCTCACCGAGGCCGACGTGCTGGCGCTGCGGCGGCTGGCCGGTCTGGTCGAGGCCGGGCTGCTCAGCGAGCCGATGGCCATCCAGGTGGCCCGCTCGACGGGCCAGACCACGGCCCGGCTGGCGGACTGGCAGATCGACTCCTTCCTGGAGGGGCTGACCGACCCGCCGGAGCCCGGCATGAGCCGGAACGAGGTCACCTACCCGCTGGTCCAGTTGCTGCTGCCGGAGCTCGAGGAGTTCCTGGTCTACGTCTGGCGGCGGCAGCTCGCCGCCGCGACCGGCCGCGTGGTGCAGGGGCAGGACGACGACGAGACGGTCGACCGGCGGCAGGCGATCGGCTTCGCGGACCTGGTGGGCTTCACCCGGCTGACCCGCCGCCTGGAGGACGAGGAGCTGGGCGAGCTGGTGGAGGCCTTCGAGACCACCGCCGCCGACCTGGTCGCCGCGCACGGCGGGCGGCTGATCAAGGCGCTGGGCGACGAGGTGCTGTACGTCGCCGACGAGGCCGGCACCGCCGCGGAGATCGGGCTCCGTCTGATCGAGACGCTCGGCAACGACGCGACCATGCCCGAGCTGCGGGTCGGCATCGCCTTCGGCACCATGACCACGCGGATGGGTGACGTCTTCGGCAACACGGTGAACCTCGCCAGCCGGCTCACCTCGATAGCGCCCAAGGACACCGTGCTGGTCGACGGCGCCCTCCGTGCCGAGCTGGTGGAGTCCGGGGACGCGCCGGAGGCGGAGAAGGGCACCGAGGACCTCAGCGGCTTCCGTTTCGCCCTCCAGCCGCTCTACCAGCGGCCGGTGCGTGGGCTCGGCGTGGTGGAGCCCTGGCTGCTCTCCCGCCGCGGCTGACCCGCCCGGCGGTGCGGGGCCGGGGACGGCTGGCCCGGAGCGACGGCAGGGGCCGCGGACGGCGGGGCCCGGTGCGGCGAGAGCGGCGCCGGGTGCGGCCACCCGCTGCCGCCGGGCGGAGCCGCCCCGTACGATGCTCGCGCAGTCAGGTGAGCGAGCGTTAACAGGAGGCGCGATGACCGCAGAGACGCGGTACGGCGAGTGGGTGGCGGTCCGGACCGGCGAGCCGGCGCACGTGGCGGAGCTCGTCCTGGACCGGCCGAAGGCGATGAACGCGGTCTCCACCGAGCTGGCCCGGAGCCTTGCCGAGGCCTGCGCCGCACTGGCGGCCGACCGGGACGTCCGCGTGGTGGTGCTCAGCTCCAGCCACGAGCGGGCGTTCTGCGTCGGTGCGGACCTGAAGGAGCGGAACGCGCTGACCGACGCCGAGCTGGCCCGGCAGCGGCCGCTGGCGCGCGCCGCCTACACCGGCGTGCTGGAGCTGCCCCAGCCGACGGTGGCCGCGGTGCACGGGTTCGCGCTCGGCGGCGGGTTCGAGCTGGCGCTCGCCTGCGATCTGATCGTGGCCGACCCCACCGCCGTGGTGGGGCTTCCGGAGGTGTCCGTCGGGGTGATCCCGGGGGGTGGCGGCACCCAGTTGCTGCCGCGCCGGGTGGGGGCGGCGCGCGCCGCCGAACTCATCTTCTCGGCACGCCGGGTGGAGGCGGCCGAGGCCCGTGAACTCGGCCTGGTGGACCTGCCGGCGGCGGAGGGCGCCGACCGTACGGAGGCGCTGGAGCTGGCCGGGCGCATCGCCGCGCACTCGCCGGTGGGACTCCGGGCGGCCAAGCGGGCGCTGCGCACCGGCTGGGGGATGGACCTGCGGGCCGGGCTGGAGGTGGAGGACGCCGCCTGGCGCTCGGTGGCCTTCTCCGGGGACCGCGCCGAGGGCGTCGCGGCCTTCAACGAGAAGCGGAAGCCGGACTGGCCCGGGGAGTGAGCCGCCCGGCGGCGGACGGGGCAATCTGTTCGACCCTACCGTCAGCTACGCGGCATTTCTCACCGAACACTCCTAACCTTGCCGTATGGGCGAAAATGCGCGGCTGCGGGCGGTTGTCGAACTGGCGCAGGCCATGGCGGCGGCCCACACCACGCTGGAGATGGCCCGGGTGGCGGCCGCCGGGGCGCAGGACGCGATGGGCGGCTCGTTCGCCGCGGTGTCCGTCTGGGAGCGGGAGCGCGGCAGCCTGCGCGTCCTGGTGAACGTGGGGGCGCTGGCCGAGGGGGAGGAGGAGTACCCCGAGGACGAGTCCTACCCGGTCCACGACTTCCCGGAGATCACCGAGTTCCTGCACGAGCGCTGGGCCAGCGGCGCCGGGGAGCCGCAGGCCTGGGTGGAGACGGCCGAGGGGGCGGGCCCCGGCGGCCCGTACGGCGGCCGCCGCTGGGGCCTGCCCGCCGCCGACCGCGGACGGGCGGCCGCGCTGCGCCGCCGCGGGCGGGGCTGCTGCGTGGTGGCGCCGATCGTGCTCCACGGCCGGGCGTGGGGGGAGTTGTACGTCGCCCGCGGGCCCGGCGAGCCCGTCTTCGGGTCCGCCGACGCCGCGTTCGCGACCGTGCTCGCGGCGATCATCGCGGCGGGCGTGGCGCAGAACGAGCGGCTGGAGGAGGTGCGCCGGCTGGCCTTCACCGACCCGCTCACCGGACTCGCCAACCGCCGTGCGGTGGACGCGCGGCTGGACGAGGCGCTGGAGCGCCACCGGGCCGCGGGGACGGTGGTGAGCCTGGCGGTGTGCGACATCAACGGCCTCAAGCGGGTCAACGACCGGCACGGGCACGAGGCGGGCGACCGTCTGCTGGAACGTTTCGGCTCGCTGCTCTCCCTGTGCGGGGCGATGCTGCCGGACGCCCTGGTGGCCCGGCTCGGGGGTGACGAGTTCTGTCTGCTGGCGGTCGGCCCGCCGGCCGACCAGGTGGTGCGGACGGCGGATGAGATCTGCCGCCGGGCGGCCGGGCTGGACATGGGCGACGGAGTGGCCTGCGGCGTCGCCTCGACCGGCGACCCGATCGGCCCGGTGCGGTCCGCCCGGCGGCTCTTCCGGCTGGCGGACGCCGCGCAGTACCGGGCCAAGGCGGCGCGCTCGGAGAAGCCCGTCGTCGCCGGCCGGGACGGCGGCACGGAGGACCCGGTGGTGCGGCTGGCCGACGCCCCCGCCCGCCCGGGGCGCGAGCGCAGGAAGTTCCGCGGGACCCGGTGAGAAGCGGGCGGCCGGCGCCCCCCCGCGGGACGGCCCGCCCGGCACCCGGGCGTGGCTCCGCACCCGCGCCGTGACAGAACTCGATTCACTCTCTAGGGTGACTGAATATGAGTATGCACACCGTGGTGGTCGAGAAGTCCGGGGTCACCGCCGAGGACGTCGTCGCCGTCGCCCGGGACGCCGCCCGCGTCGAGCTCTCGCCGGACGCCCTCGACGCCGTCGCCGCCGCCCGCCGCTTCGTGGACGACCTGGCCGCCAAGCCGGACCCGGTCTACGGCGTCTCCACCGGCTTCGGCGCGCTCGCCGTCCGGCACATCAGCCCCGAGCTGCGGGCCCAGCTCCAGCGCAACATCGTCCGCTCGCACGCCGCCGGGCTTGGCCCGCGCGTCGAACGCGAGGTGGTGCGCGCGCTGATGTTCCTCCGGCTCAAGACCGTCGCCTCCGGGCACACCGGCGTACGCCCCGAGGTGGTGCGGACCATGGCCGAGGTGCTGAACGCCGGCATCACCCCGGTGGTGCACGAGTACGGCTCGCTCGGCTGCTCCGGAGACCTCGCCCCGCTCTCGCACTGCGCCCTGACCCTCATGGGCGAGGGCGACGCCGAGGGCCCGGACGGCACCGTGCGGCCCGCGGGCGAGCTGCTGGCCGCCCACGGCATCGCCCCCGTCGAGCTGCGCGAGAAGGAGGGCCTGGCGCTGCTCAACGGCACCGACGGCATGCTCGGCATGCTGGTCATGGCCTGTGCCGACCTCGCCCGCCTGCTCACCTCCGCCGACATCACCGCCGCGCTCTCCCTGGAGGCACTGCTCGGCACCGACCGGGTGCTCGCGCCCGAGCTGCACGCCATCCGGCCCCACCCCGGGCAGGCCGCCGCGGCCGCCAACATGCTCAAGGTCCTGCACGGCTCGGGGCTCACCGGCCACCACCAGGACGACGCCCCCCGCGTCCAGGACGCCTACTCCGTGCGCTGCGCCCCGCAGGTGGCCGGCGCCGGCCGGGACACCCTGGCCCACGCCCGTACCGTGGCCGAACGGGAGCTGGCCGCCGCGGTCGACAACCCGGTGGTGCTTCCGGACGGCCGGGTGGAGTCCAACGGCAACTTCCACGGCGCCCCCGTGGCGTACGTGCTGGACTTCCTCGCGGTCGCCGCCGCCGACCTCGGCTCCATCGCCGAACGCCGGACCGACCGCCTCCTGGACAAGAACCGCTCGCACGGGCTGCCGCCCTTCCTGGCGCACGACGCGGGGGTGGACTCCGGGCTGATGATCGCCCAGTACACCCAGGCCGCCCTGGTCGCCGAGCTGAAGCGGCTGGCGGTGCCCGCCTCCGCCGACTCGATCCCGTCCTCGGCGATGCAGGAGGACCACGTCTCCCTGGGCTGGTCGGCCGCGCGCAAGCTGCGGACCGCGGTGGACAACCTGACCCGGGTGCTGGCCGTCGAGCTCTACGCCGCCGCCCGCGGGGTCGAGCTCCGCCAGGCCGAGGGCGTCGCGGCGGCTCCCGCGAGCCGCGCGGTGCTGGACGCCGCGCGCGCCGCGGGGGTGGGCGGCGCCGGGGAGGACCGTTTCCTCGCGCCGGACATGGCGGCGGCCGAGGCGTTCGTACGCTCCGGCGCGCTGGTCGCGGCCGCGGAGTCGGTCACCGGGCCGCTGGCCTGAACCGCGGCGGTCCCGGTGATCCCGGCCGTCCCCGTGGGTTCCGGAGTTCCCGGCCGTTCCGGTGTGCTCATCCCGTGCCGTCCGCCCGTGGCGTTCCGGCGGCTCCCGGGGCTCCGGCGTCCGCGCCGGCCGGGGTGACTCAGGCGCCGCGCCGGCGGGCGGCGCGGGCGGCCAGCAGGGCGCCGACACCCGCTGCCCCGAGGCCGCCGATGACATAGACGGTGCCGTCCGTGTCCCGTGCCCCCCGCAGCTCCGGGAGGGCCTGCCGCTCCGCCGGCCGCCCGGCGTCCGCGTGGTCCGCGGCGTGCTGCGCCGGGGCGGTGGCCGCCGCGGGTGCGGTGTCCGGGGAGGCGTTCGCGGACGGGACGAACCAGAGCGCGAAGAGGACGCCTGCCGCCGCTCCTGCTGTCGCCAAGGGCCGACGATGTGCGGACACATTGGACATAACGGGCATAGTGCCCCCTTGGAGCGGCGAACCGGCAGTGCAGCGGCCGATGTTACTGACCGTGGGTGCGCCGGGGAAAGGTTCCGGCCGTCCGCTCCGGAGGCGCCCGGGGAGCGTCCCGGAGGTGCCCGGGATCCGCCCGCGCGTCCGCAAGGTCCCCATGCGCCCGTCCCGAGGTGTAGCGTGCGGAGCTCTGGGCATGCACCTCAGGGTCCGTGCGAATCGTCCCGATCACGATCAGGTGTCGTGGCCCACAGTTTCCCGTCCGAGTGGAACGGCTCACAGCGAAATCGCGTTCTGGTACGTAGAGCTGGAATGCGCTTGTCCCGGTTTCCGCGGGTACGGGGGGCCATACAGCAGTTCGCAACCGGGGACTCCGGGTCTGAAGCAAGCAGATGGAGAAGGTGTGATGACGGTGGGGAAGCACCGCAGGGGCACGGCGGCCGTCGCCGTCCTGGTGAGCGGTGTACTGGCACTGACCGCTTGCGGCGGTGACGAGGACGGCGACGGCACGGAGAAGAAGAAGGCGCAGTCGCAGAGCGAGAAGGTGGACCGCGCGGCTGCCGAGGACACCTCCGCGGCGCGAATATCCATCAAGCCGAAGCACGGTACGGACAACGCGAGCATCAACAGTGCCGGCAAGGTCACCGTCCGTGAGGGCAAGCTCGTGGAGGTGACGATGACCGCCGCCTCCACCGGGGCCGAGGTCCCGGGCACCCTCGCCGGCGACGGCACCTCCTGGAAGCCGGACGCCCAGCTCGAGCGGGCCACCAAGTACGAGATCAAGGCCGTGGCCGAGGACAGCGAGGGGCGCGAGGCGCACGAGGACGCCACCTTCACCACGGTCTCCCCGGAGAACAGCTTCATCGGCTACTTCAAGCCCGATGACGGCACCACCGTGGGCGTCGGCATGCCGGTGTCGATCAACTTCGACAAGCCGGTGTCGGACAAGCAGGCCGTGCAGTCCGCCATCGACGTCGACAGCACCAGCGGTCAGGAGGTCGTCGGCCACTGGTTCAGCGACACCCGGCTCGACTTCCGTCCCGAGGACTACTGGCAGGCCGGCTCCAAGGTCACCCTCGACCTGGACCTGGACGGCGTGGAGGCCTCCGACGGCGTCACCGGTGTCCAGGACAAGTCGGTCAGCTTCACCGTCGGCCGCTCCCAGGTGAGCACCGTGGACGTGAAGACCAAGCAGATGACCGTGGTGCGGGACGGCAAGACGATCAAGACCATCCCGATCTCCGCCGGCGCTCCCGAGACCCCGACCTACAACGGGGAGATGGTGATCTCCGAGAAGTTCAAGGAGACCCGGATGAACGGCGCCACGGTCGGCTTCACCGACGACGACGGCGAGGGCGAGTACGACATCAAGGACGTGCCGCACGCCATGCGCCTGTCCACCTCGGGCACCTTCATCCACGGCAACTACTGGGGCGCCGACAGCGTCTTCGGTTCCGTCAACACCAGCCACGGCTGCATCGGGCTGAACGACGTGAAGGGCGCCGACGACCCGAAGCAGCAGGGCGCCTGGTTCTACAAGAACTCCCTCATCGGCGACGTCGTCGTGGTGAAGGGCTCCCCGGACAAGGAGATCCAGCCGGACAACGGCCTCAACGGCTGGAACATGTCCTGGGCCGACTGGAAGGCCGGCTCGGCGGTCTGACCCACCACCGGTGCCCCGGCGGACCACAGGGTCCGGCGGGCCGCGCCGGCGGACGGCGCACGACGGCGGGGCACGGGAGCGAACTCCCGTGCCCCGCCGCGCTGTTCACGCGCGCCATGCGCCCCGCCCGTAACGCCGTGGGGCCTTCTCATGCTCCTCTCACGGTGCACTCACCGGCCTGTCACGCCGGGTGCCCAGACTCCGGCGCATGTTCCTCACCTACCTCCGGCGCGAACTCCGCCGCCGCAGAAAGGCCTCGTTCGTCGTCGCCTCCGGCCTCGCGCTCGGCATCGCCCTCGTCATCGTGGTCACCTCCGTCTCCTCCGGCATGCGCACCGCGCAGGACGAGGTCCTCGAGTCCCTCTACGGGCTCGGCACCGACATGACCGTCGAGAAGGAGCGGGAGCCCGGCGAAGGGCCGCGCCGCGGGCCGGCCTTCGACTTCGACGCCCGGGACTCCGGCGACGACACCGAGCAGAGCCGGCAGCACCTGATGGTGCGGGGCCTGCAGGACACCCTGGACTCCGGGGAACTCGACGCGATCGCCGGCCTGGACGGCGTCTCCGGCGCCGTCGGCAGCCTGGGCCTCCAGCAGATGACCGTCAGCGGCGAGTTCCGGCGCGGCCGGATCGAGGGCGGCGCCACGACCGTACGCCCCGGGAAGCCCGGCGACGGCCCGGCGGTCGAGGGCGGCGGCGCCTCCTTCGACGTCGGCATGGTCACCATCGACGGCGTCGACGTCGACCACCCCGGATACGGGCCGCTCGCCACCTCGGAGATCACCGAGGGCCGTACCTTCCGGCGGTCGGAGGACGACGCGAAGGTCGCCGTCGTCGCCGCCTCGTACGCGGCGCAGCAGAAGCTGGACGTCGGGGACGACGTGTCCGTGAAGGGCGAGAAGTTCGAGATCATCGGGCTGGCCGCGCCGGACAGCGGCCGCAGCGCCACCGACGTCTCGGTGCCGCTCGGGTCCGCCCAGGAACTGGCCGGCGCCGAGGGCCGGGTGACCACCGTCTACGTCCGGACCGCCGGCGCCCAGCAGATCGACGAGGTCGAGTCGGCGATCTCCCGGGACCTTCCGCAGGCCACCGTCACCACCGCCGACGACCTCGCCCGGACCGTCTCCGGCTCACTGAACACCGCGGCCGGCCTGGCCGACGGCGTCGGCCGCTGGCTGTCCGCCGCCGTGCTCGCCGCCGCCTTCCTGGTCGCCGGGCTCCTCACCTCGGCCGCGGTCGGCCGCCGGGTACGGGAGTTCGGCACGCTCAAGGCGCTCGGCTGGAAGAGCGGCCGCGTCACCCGGCAGGTGATGGGCGAGGCGCTCGCCAACGGTCTGCTCGGCGGCGTCCTCGGCATCGCCCTCGGGCTGGCCGGGGCGTACGCGGTGACCGCGCTCAGCCCCACCCTCACCGCGGAACTGGGTGCCACCGGCGGCGTCTTCGGCGGACCCGGTGGCAGCGCCGGCGCCGCGGGACCCGGCGCAGGCGACGGCGGCGGGCCGACGCGGGTCCTCGGGGGTGAGGCCGCGTCCCTGGACATCGCCCTCACCGCGCCGGTCACCGCGGGCCTGCTCGCCCTCGCCGTCGGCCTCGCGGTCGCCGGGGGCCTGGTCGCCGGCGCCTTCGGCGGCTGGCGCGCCTCCCGGCTGCGCCCCGCGGACGCCCTGCGCCGCGTCGCGTAGCCCGCGCGGGACGCACCGGCCACCCACGGCCCCGGCCGTACGCCGCGGACCGGCACCGTACGCCGCGACGCGACCCCGCAGGCGCAGGACCCGGTCACCGGGGGCCGCCGGACGGGCGCCGCCGGACGGGGCCCGCCGCCGGGTCCGTAAGGCCCCGGCGGGACCGACCGGTCGCGTCGCCGTAGCCGGACGGCGGAGGCCGCTCCGGAGGGGCCCGGCCACCGGCCACCCCCTTCCGGTGCCGGCCCGCCGGACCGGTACGGGCCGCCCCGGCACCCCGGGCCGCCTTCCCGTGCCCGGGGAGCCGGCACCGGCCCGGGCGGCCGCAGCCTTCGCCGGGACCGGGACCCGGCCCTCATCCACTCTCCCGCCCCGCGGGGCGGCCTCTTCTGTGGAGCACCCATGTACCAGCTCAGCAACGTCAGCAAGCACTACACCCGCGGCGGCCGCACGGTCACCGCGCTCGACGGGGTCGACCTCGCGATCGGGGCGGCCAGCCGCCTCGTCGTCCAGGGACCGACCGGGGGCGGCAAGTCCACGCTGCTCCAGCTTCTCGGCGGTCTCGACCGCCCGAGCTCCGGCAGCGTGATCCTGGACGGCACCGACCTGGGCGCCCTCTCGGAGTCCCGGCTCACCGTCCTGCGGGCGCAGCGCATCGGCTTCGTCTTCCAGAACTTCCACCTCATCCCCACCCTCACCGCCCAGGAGAACGTCGAGACCGCCCTGGTGCCGTTCGGGGTGAAGGCCCTGGAGCGGCGTCGCCGCGCCGCCGAGGCGCTGGAGTCGGTCGGGCTCGCCGACCGGCTGGGGCATCTGCCCGACGAGCTCTCCGGCGGCCAGCAGCAGCGCGTGGCCATCGCGCGCGCCCTGGTCAAGCGTCCCGCCGTACTGCTCGCGGACGAGCCCACCGGCAACCTCGACGCGTCGATGCGGGACGAGGTCATGGAGGTGCTGGACGGTCAGTGGCAGGCGCACGGGCTGACGTTCGTGCTGGTCACCCACGACGCCTCGGTGGCCCGCAGGGCTCCCCGGGTGGCCGCCGTCGAGCACGGCCGGGTGACCGTCACCGACCGCGCCGCCGTCGAGCGGCCGTAGCGCATGTCGCCACCGGGCCGCACACGGGACGGCCGCGGAACCCGGCCCCTGACCGGGTTCCGCGGCCGTCGCCGCGCGCGGGGCGGCCGGCGCCGTACGGGCCACCCGCCGCCTTGCGGGTGTCAGCCCGGCGTGGCGGCCGCGGCCGCCCGCGTGAACTCCTCCAGGAAGGCCTCGTCGAAGGCCTTCAGATCGTCCGGCTTCCGGCTGCTCACCAGGGCGTTCGGCCCGTCGGTGCAGACGACGACCTGCTCGTCCACCCAGTTGCCGCCGGCGTTGCGGATGTCCGTGCGCAGGCTCGGGAACGAGGTCAGCCGGCGACCCCGCACCACGTCCGCCTCCACCAGGGTCCACGGCCCGTGGCAGATGACGGCCACCGGCTTGTTGGCGGAGAAGAAACCCTTCGCGAACGCCACGGCGTCCGGGTCCATGCGCAGGAAGTCGGGGTTGGCCACCCCGCCGGGCAGCACGAGCCCGTCGTAGTCCGCGACCGAGGCCTCGTCCACCGTGCGGTCCACCGGGAAGGTGTCCCCCTTGTCCAGGTGGTGGAAGGCCTGCACCCGGCCCCCGGTCGTGGACACCAGGTGCGGCGTACCGCCGGCCTCGGTCACGGCCCGCCACGGGTCCGTCAGCTCGATCTGCTCGACGCCCGCGGGCGCCACGAGAAAGGCGACCCTCACGTGTGTCACGTCCTCTCCGGCACTCGGGCCCCCGCCGCGTACGTGCGGCCGCACGGCGGCCGCCGGGACGGCCGGGGGCTTGCGGAAGTTCCGGCACCCGGGTGTCCGCCGGGGCCCGGATCATGCATCCGTGCGGGCCGGCCGCGGGCCCGTGCCCGCGCGTGCCCAGGACGCCGTACGCGCGCGAGCCGGCCGGCCCCTCCCCCGGCTCAGCGCGGCTCGACCGAGGGAGCCGCCTCCCGTGCGGTGGGCACGGCGGCCGGCCCGGCCGGCGGCGCGGCGGGCACGCCCGGCTGCTCGGCATCCCGCTCCGCGAGCCACCGCAGCGCGCCGGCCGAGGTCGAGCCGGGCTCCGCGTGGTAGACGATCAGCTCCTGCCCCGGGTCGGCCGGCAGCCGCAGCGCCTCGTAGGAGAGCGTGAGCGGGCCCGCGAGCGGGTGGTGCAGCTCCTTGGTCCCGTACGCCTTGTCCTGGACATGGTGCGCCGCCCAGAGCCGCCGGAACTCGGGGCTCTTCACCGACAGCTCGCCGATCAGCGCGGCCAGCCGCGGATCGTCCGGATGGCAGCCCGCGTCCATGCGCAGCCAGGCGACGGTGTCCGCCGCCTTCTGGGCCCAGTCGGTGTAGAGGTCCCGTGTCGCCGGGTCGAGGAAGACCAGCCAGGCCATGTTGCGCTCGTCCGGCGGCAGCGCCGCCGGGTTCCCCAGCAGCGCGCCCGCCAGCCGGTTCCAGGCCAGCACGTCCAACCGCCGGCCCACGACGTAGGCCGGCGTGTGCTCCATCCCGTCGATGAGCTGCTGGAGCCCCGGCCGCACCCGCTGCCGCCGGGCCGCGGGCCGGCGGGCCGAGCGGCGCTTCGGCTTCACCAGATGCGTCAGGTGGTCCCGCTCGGCCCGGGTGAGCCGCAGCGCCCCGGCGATCGCGTCCAGCACGCCCGCGGACACGTTGTGCCCGTGCCCCTGTTCCAGCCGCGTGTAGTAGGCCACGCTGACGCCCGCGAGCTGCGCCAGCTCCTCGCGCCGCAGCCCGGGAACCCGGCGGCGGCCGCCGTACGAGGGGAGCCCCACGTCCTGCGGCTGGAGCCGGGCCCGGCGCGTCCGCAGGAACTCGCTCAGCTCCGCCCGCCGGTCAAGCTGATCCATGACGGCAGTATCGCTCCCCGCGCCCGGACGTATTCCCCGCGGGGGGCCCGGGGTGCGCAGGAAGCTGACCCTGTCGTTGGTAGGCACCGCGTGCATACGCACAAGGGAGGGATGGGCAGGCGGGCGTGCTCCGCGCACCATCGACGGCGGTGCCGGATACGGCGCCGACCCTGCGAGGAGGAACACCCCACAGATGTCCGTGACCACGGTTCACGCCTACGCCGCCCCCGCCCCCAAGGCCCCCCTGGAGCACACCACCGTGCCGCGCCGCCCGCTCGGCGAGCACGACGTCCTGATCGAGATCGCCTACGCCGGCATCTGCCACTCCGACATCCACCAGGTACGCGAGGAGTGGGGCGAGGGCTCCTTCCCCATGGTCCCCGGGCACGAGATCGCCGGCGTCGTCACCGCGACCGGACCCGGCGTGACCCGGTACGCGACGGGAGACCGGGTCGGGGTCGGCTGCTTCGTCGACTCCTGCCGGGAGTGCGCCGACTGCCGCGCCGGCGAGGAGCAGTACTGCACCGGTGGCGGCGCCGTCATGACGTACAACGGCACCGGCCGGGACGGCGAGCCGACGTACGGCGGCTACAGCACCCACATCGTCGTGGACGAGAACTACGTGCTGCGCATCCCCGACGGCCTCGCCCTGGACGTCGCCGCCCCGCTGCTCTGCGCCGGCATCACCCTCTACTCGCCGCTGGCCCGCGGGCAGGCCGGTCCCGGCAAGCGGGTGGCGATCGTCGGCATGGGCGGCCTGGGCCACATGGGCGTGCAGCTCGCCCACGCCATGGGCGCGGAGGTCACCGTGCTCAGCCGCACCCTCGGCAAGCGGGAGGAGGGGCTGCGGCTGGGCGCCGACGCCTTCCACGCCACCGCCGACCCCGCCACCTTCGAGCGGCTCGCCGGGCGCTTCGACCTGATCGTCAACACCGTCTCCGCCAACCTCGACCTCGACGCCTACCTCGGTCTGCTGGGCACCGGCGGCACCCTGGTCAACGTCGGAGCACCGGAGAACCCCATGCCGGTGAGCGCGTTCTCGCTGATCGGCGGGCGCCGGTCGCTGGCCGGCTCGATGATCGGCGGCATCCCCGAGACGCAGGAGATGCTGGACTTCTGCGCCCGGCACGGCATCGGCGCCCGGATCGAGACCATCACCGCCGACCGGATCAACGAGGCGTACGACCGGGTGGTGGCCGGTGACGTGCGCTACCGGTTCGTCGTCGAGGCGGGGTCGTTCGCCGGGTGAGCTCTCGGGGGCTTAGCTCCGGGGCCGTCACGGCCCCACCCGAACGGGCGCGCCCGGCGCCGGCCCCGCGGGCTCCGGGAAGCCGGGTGCGGGCACCCGCGAGCGGGGTGCGGACCCCTCAGGGGACGACCGCCCGGCAGGGACGAGTTGCGGGGCCCGGGGACCGTGCTTAGCGTGATCAGCGCGAAGGGTGATCGGTTCACTACTCCACGTCATCGTGGGGGGATGCGGACCGGCGCTCACTGTTCCCCAGGGCTCCCGTCCCGGAGTCCCGTCCTCAGGAGAGAGCGATGCTTCAGTCCACCTTCACCAAGGTCGCCGTGTGCGCGGCCGGCGGTGCCGTGGCCGCCATGGCGGCGGCGGGCCCCGCCGCCGCCACGGCGCCCACCGCCCCCGTCCCCGGGGCCCCGAACGCCCCCATGAGCACGGAGCTGCTCCCGGAGCAGGGCGGCGGCAAGGTCCACAAGGGCTTCACCAAGCGGCGTACCGCGATCAAGAGCCGGCCCAGCCGCAACTCGCGGACCATCGGCTGGATCCCCCGGGGGAGAGTCATCCACCTCAAGTGCAAGGTCCGCGGCGAATTCCCCGACCGCTTCTGGTTCAAGCTGGCCAAGCGCCCCGGCTGGGTGAGCTCGCGCACGGTCGTGCCGCTGAACCACGTGCCGTTCTGCCGCTGGCGTCCGCCGATGGACGACATGCAGTCGCAGGACTTCAACGAACTGCCTGCCGACATGCAGGGCGCCATGGGCTGACCTGCCCGATCGCGCCACAGCGCTGACCGCGGGCGGGGCGCCGGACTCCTCCGGTGCCCCGCCCGCGGCGCTGTGCGCGCGGGGCGTACGGCGCCGGCCGGACCGTGCCCGGGGCCTGCCGCGGAGCCACGGGGGGCCGGCCCTCAGGCCCCGTGCGGCGTACGGTCGTGATCGCGGGCGAACGCGGCGAACACCTCCGCCGGGGTGCCGCCCGTATGGAGGAAGCGCTGGTCCAGGGTGGTGGCGAGTTCCTCCAGCGTGTCGGTGAGGACGGCGGCGGCCAGCCGGACGTCGGCGCGGTCGCTCGCCCGGCCGTCCCGCGCGAGCTCCGCGGCGTAGCCGACCAGGGCGGCCAGCGCGAGGTCCGCGTGCTCGCCGTCGTGGAAGTAGTACGACTCCGGGTACTGGGAGAAGTCGATCCGGACGCGGCTGAGGTCGGCCGCCAGATTCTCCAGCAGGACCGCGCCCAGGGTGCTGTGCATCTGCTCCCGGGTGGGCGTCGCGCGGCGCAACGTTGCCAGCCGTAGCGCCAGGGCCCGGCGCCGGGTCAGCGCCGGGTAGATCTCCAGGACCCAGGAGACGGTCGCCGTCAGCAGGGCGAAACCGATCAGGGCCTCCAGGGGAGCCACGATGCGGAGCCAGGTGGAGGTCGGGGCGATGTCGCCGAAGCCCAGCGTGCCGACGGTGACGAGCGAGAAGTAGACCGAGTCCAGCAGGTCGGCGTGTTCGGTGGGTTCCAGCCCGCGGGAGAAGGTGAACTCCTCCGGCATGTGGGGGACGTACACGAGCGCCCAGCCGAGCACGATGGCCATCGCCCACAGGCCCACCACGGTGACCATCGCCAGCGGGCCGGCGAGTCCGGCGACCCGCCGGTGGGCCGGGAAGAGACGGGCCGCCCGCCACATCAGCGTCATGACGACCCGGCTGACACCGCCTCGGCGGGTGGGGTGCCACAGGGTGTGGAAGAGGTCCCGGAGAACGGTCAGGATCACTGCGGCGCCGAGCAGCGAGACGAACGCGTCCATGCGGCTCCTCCGGCTCCCGGGCGGGCGTCCTGACGGTGGCCCTCAGCCTAGAGCGCCGGGGGCGGCGTGTTGCGTATTCGCCGCCCCTCCCCACAACTCCGCCCCGCGCGTCGCCGGCGAGTCCGGGGGTTCCCGCGGAGGGTCAGGTGTCCGTCGCCTCGGGGCCCGGGGCGACGCCGACCGGGCAGGAGACGCCGGTGCCGCCGATGCCGCAGTAGCCCGCGGGGTTCTTGTCGAGGTACTGCTGGTGGTAGCCCTCGGCCGGGTGGAAGGGGCGGCCGTCGGCGGGCAGGATCTCGGTGGTGATCTCACCGTGCCCGGCGCCGGCGAGCACCTTCCGGTAGGCGTCGCGGCTCGCCTCGGCGGCGGCCTGCTGGGCGGGGGAGTGGGTGTACACGGCCGAGCGGTACTGGGTGCCGACGTCGTTGCCCTGGCGGAACCCCTGCGTCGGGTCGTGCGCCTCCCAGAAGAGCTTCAGCAGGGCCTCGTACGAGATCCGGGCGGGGTCGAAGACCACGCGCACCGCCTCGGTGTGCCCGGTCAGGCCCGAGCAGACCTCCTCGTACGTCGGGTTCTCGGTGTGCCCGCCCTGGTAGCCGACGAGAGTGGTCCACACGCCTTCGGCGCGCCAGAAGACCCGCTCGGCGCCCCAGAAGCAGCCCAGGCCGAAGTCGGCGATCTCCAGGCCGTCCGGGTAGGGCCCGAGGAGCGGGTTGCCCAGCACGGTGTGGCGCTCCGGGACGGCGAAGGCGGGCTCCGGACGGCCCGGCAGGGCCTCGTCCGCGGTCGGGAGGTGTTTGGTGCGGCCGAACAGCATCGGGACTCCTGGTGCGACGACGGGTACGGGCGGCGCTCCGCCCTCCCGCCAACGCCCGGCCCGCCCCCGGGATTCCCCGCCCGGCCGCGTGACGCGGCCGGGCCGGGGTCAGTCCTCCAGGCCGGTGCCGGTGCCGGAGCCGGTGCCGGTGCGGGGGGCCGGGGCGGCGGGGGAGGCGCCGGCCGGCGGCGCCTCCTCGAAGTCGACGCGGTTCATGTGCTTGTTCATCGACTTCATCAGCATCCACACCGCGATGCCGATGACCGCGAAGACGAGGAAGCCGAGGACGCCCGGTGTCACCTTGTTCTCGTCCAGTTCCTTCGCGAGGGGAAGGAGCTGGACGACGGTGGTCTGTGTCGCGCTCATGGGGTCAATTCTCGCGGACGCCCGCGAAGAGGTCGTCCTCGGGGAGGGAGGTGTCCACGAGCGACTTCGCGAGCTCGTACTCCTCGGTGGGCCAGACCTGCCGCTGGATCTCCAGCGGCACCCGGAACCAGCCGCCGTCCGGGTCGATCTGGGTGGCGTGGGCGATCAGCGCCTTGTCCCGGATCTCGAAGAAGTCGCCGCAGGGCACGTACGTGGTGAGGGTGCGCTCCTTGCGCTGGAACTTCTTGAAGCGCTCCAGCCACTCCGCGTAGGGGGACTCCATGCCGCGTTCCAGCAGTGCCTCGTGCAGGGCGCGGGTGCGGGGGATGTTGAAGCCCTGGTTGTAGTAGAGCTTCTGCGGCTGCCAGGCCGGGCCGGCCTCGGGGTAGCGCTCGGGGTCGCCGGCGGCGTCGAAGGCGACCATCGAGATCCGGTGGGTCATGATGTGGTCGGGGTGCGGGTAGCCGCCGTTCTCGTCGTAGGTGGTGATCACCTGCGGCCGGAACTCGCGGATCAGCTTCACCAGCGGCCCGGCTGCCTCCTCCACGTCCTGGAGGGCGAAGCAGCCCTCGGGGAGCGGTGGCGTGGGGTCCCCCTCGGGGAGCCCGGAGTCGACGAAGCCGAGCCAGGCCTGCTTGACGCCGAGGATCTCCCGGGCCTCGTCCATCTCCTTCTTGCGGACCTCGTGGATGTGCTCCTCGATGTAGGGGTCGCCCTGGAGCTTGGGGTTGAGGATGGAGCCGCGCTCACCGCCCGTGCAGGTGGCGACCAGCACGTCCACCCCCTCGGACACGTACTTCGCCATGGTCGCCGCGCCCTTGCTCGACTCGTCGTCGGGGTGCGCGTGCACGGCCATCAGTCGTAGCTGATCAGTCAAGGCTCGATCCTCGTTGTCTCGTCGCATCAGACGGCTTCTATAGTGACCGAAGCGGGGCCCCGATGTATTCCTCGCCCCGGTCCGGCCCGGCCGCGCGGGGCCGGCGGGCCGTACGACCGACAGACAGGACCGCAGCAGCCATGGCCGATGTGCAGCGTGAGCCGCAGGCGCCGCCCCCCGGCCGGTACGGCGGCGCGGGCCGGTACGGAGCCACGGCGGGCTCCTCCGACCGCGGTCTGAAGATCACCGGTGGTGTGCTCGGTGTGCTGCTGCTGGGGCTGGTCGGCTGGATCGGGGTCTCCTACGTCGCCGGCGCAGACGTCAGCGGCTCGATGATCAAGTTCCGGGTGGCCTCGGAGGAGGCCGTCGAGGTGCATCTGGAGGTCCGCAAGGAAGCGGACGTGGCCGGGGTGTGCACGCTGCGGGTGGTGGACGGGACGGGCGGTGTCGTGGGCCGCAAGGACGTGCGCTTCGAGAGTACGGAGACCCGGGTCGACCGGGTGGTCACCGTACGCACCACGCGCCGCGCCGTGAACGCGGAGCTGACCGGCTGCCGGGCCGCCGAGGCGGGGTAGCCGCCCGGGGGCACCCTCGGCCGGCGGTGACGCAAAGCGATCATGCGCTGACCCTGCGTTTGTCCTTCTTCTCTTTTCCGCCGGAATTGTTAGGCTCGTAGTTTCCGCCCGCCCGTACAGGCGCAGCCTTACGGTCAGGGCGTTGCTTTATATCCGAGTACCGACGAGGAGCGACCTGTGACCCAGACCAGCGAGAACGTCACCTGGCTGACCCAGGAGGCGTACGACCAGCTCAAGGCCGAGCTGGAGTACCTGTCGGGTCCTGCACGCACCGAGATCGCCAAGAAGATCGAGGCGGCTCGCGAGGAGGGCGACCTCCGGGAGAACGGCGGCTATCACGCGGCCAAGGAGGAGCAGGGCAAGCAGGAACTGCGCGTGCGGCAGCTCCAGCAGCTCCTGGAGACCGCGAAGGTCGGCGAGGCGCCCGCGGACACGGGTGTGGTCGCGCCCGGCATGGTCGTGACGATCGCGTTCGACGGTGACGAGGACGACACGCTGACCTTCCTCCTCGCCTCCCGCGAATACGCGAGCGCCGACGTCGAGACCTACTCGCCGCAGTCCCCGCTGGGCGACGGCGTCAACGGCAAGAAGGTCGGTACGGACGCCGAGTACGAGCTGCCGAACGGCAAGATGGCCTCGGTGCGGATCCTGGACGCCAAGCCCTACAAGGGCTGACCACAGCAGGCGTACGGAAGGGGCCGGGCGCGCACGGCGCGCCCGGCCCCTTCCCGTGCCCCGGCCCGGGCAGCCGTCAGGCCGTGGCCGACTTGTACTTGCGCACCGCCAGCGTGCGGAACAGCGCGATGATCACGACCGACCAGAGCAGCGAGGCCAGCGCCGGGTGCTGCATGGGCCAGGCGTCCGGCACCGGGTACGTCGGCGGGATGTTGCCGAAGAGCTCCCGGCAGGCCTGCACGGTCGCGCTGAACGGGTTCCACTCGGCGATGTGCCGCAGCACGGTCGGCATGTTCTCCGAGGGCACGAAGGCGTTGGAGATGAAGGTCAGCGGGAACAGCCAGATGAGGCCGCCCGAGGTCGCCGCCTCCGGAGTCCGCACGGAGAGGCCGATCACCGCGCCGATCCAGGTGAACGCGTACCCGAGGAGCAGCAGCAGGCCGAAGCCGGCGAGCACCTTGAGGAAGTTCTCGTGGATGCGCCAGCCGACCAGCACCGCGACCAGTGCGAGCACCACCAGGGTGAGCGCGGTCTGCACCAGGTCCGCCAGGGTGCGCCCGGTGAGCACCGCGCCGCGGGCCATGGGGAGCGAGCGGAAGCGGTCGATGAGGCCCTTGTGCATGTCCTCGGCGATCCCCGCGCCCGCGCCCGCGGTGGCGAAGGTGACCGTCTGGGCGAAGATGCCGGCCATCAGGAACTCGCGGTAGGCGTCCGGGTCGAGCCCGGAGCCGGGGATGTTGATCGACCCGCCGAAGACGTAGCTGAACAGCACCACGAACATGATCGGCTGGATCAGCCCGAAGATGACCACCTCGGGGATGCGGGCCATCCGGATGAGGTTGCGCTTCGCGACGATCAGGGAGTCCGAGACCCCCTGCGCGATCCCGCCCCTGGCGGGCGGGGACACCGGCGCGGGAGCCGGTCGTTCGGTCACGCTCACTGTGCGGTCTCCTTCCGGGCCTGCTGCGCCGCCTGCCTTCCGGGCTTCCCGCCCGCCTGCCCGCCCGGCTTTCCGCCGTCGGCGCCCTCGGCGCCGTCCTCGGCCGCGTGGCCGGTGAGCGAGATGAAGACGTCGTCCAGGGTCGGCCGGCGCAGGCCGATGTCGTCGATCTCCACGCCGCGGGCGTCCAGCTCGCGGATCACCTCGGCCAGCAGCTTGGCGCCGCCGGTCACCGGCACGGTGATCTTCCGGGTGTGCTCCTCGACGACGGTGTCGCCCTTGCCGAAGCCGCGGAGGATGCCCTCGGCGGTGCCGATGTGCTCGCGCTCGTGCACCACGACCTCCACCCGCTCGCCGCCCGTGCGGGCCTTGAGCTGGTCGGAGGTGCCGCGGGCGATGACGGTGCCCTGGTCGACCACGGCGATGTCGTGCGCGAGGCGGTCGGCCTCCTCGAGGTACTGCGTGGTCAGCAGGAGGGTGGTGCCGCCGGCGACCAGCTCCTCGATGACCTCCCAGAGCTGCTGCCGGTTCCGCGGGTCGAGGCCCGTGGTCGGCTCGTCCATGAACATCACGGGCGGGCTGACCACCAGCGCGGCGGCGAGGTCGAGCCGGCGGCGCATGCCGCCGGAGTAGGTCTTGGCCGTGCGGTCGGCGGCGTCGGCGAGGTTGAACCGCTCCAGCAGCTCGCCCGCCCGTGCCTTCGCGTCACGTGCGGACATCTGGTAGAGCTGCCCGACCATCTGGAGGTTCTCCCGGCCGGTCAGGTACTCGTCGACGGCGGCGAACTGCCCGGACAGGCCGATGGAGCGGCGCACCTCGGTCGGGTGCTTGAGGACGTCCAGTCCCGCCACGACGGCCCGGCCGCTGTCCGGCCGGAGCAGGGTGGTCAGGACGCGGACGGTGGTGGTCTTGCCGGCGCCGTTCGGCCCGAGCAGTCCGAGGACCGTGCCCTCGGGCACATCGAGATCGACGCCGTCCAGAGCCTTCACCTCGCCGAAGGTCTTCACCAGACCTTCGGCATAAATGGCGCCTGGCATAGGTCTCCCCGTTTCTGGGTGCATGGGATGGATCGGTGAACAGGGTCGCGTGGGTCGCTGGGGTGGATCGGTGGACACCCGGGTGTCCGGGCGGTCGGTGCGGTGCGGGTACGGGTGCAGGTGCGGATACAGATGCGGGGCGCACCGGTGGTGCGGGGCGCCCGCGGGGCGCGGCCGTACGCCGCCCGTGGCGGGCGGGGCGGACGTGCGCGCCGTCCTGACACGACGGCGCGACGGTCCGGCACACGGTGCGCCCCATCTTTGCCCGACGCGATATATCGCGTCAAGCAAGGGCCGCTGTTTCGCGACTGTCGCCCGGTGCGGCCGCTCACGGGGCGGGTGGCCGCCCGCCCCGTGAGCGGACCGTCTTCCGGCACGGACCGGCCGCCCGGGAGTGGGCCCCGTCAGCTCATGACCGTGTAACCCGCCGCCCGCAGCGCCGCCGACACCTCGATGCAGTGCTCGGGCCCCTTGGTCTCCAGATGCAGCTCCACCTCCGCCTCGTCCAGTCCGAGCCGCGGATCCGTGCGCACGTGGCTCACGTCCAGGACGTTAGCGTCCGCCACTGACAACTCCCCGAGCAGCGCCGCGAGCGCCCCCGGCCGGTCGGTCAGCCGCAGCCGCAGCGACAGATAGCGGCCCGCGGCGGCCATGCCGTGCCGCAGGGTGCGCTGGAGCACCAGCGGATCGACGTTCCCGCCGGAGAGCAGCGCCACCACCGGGCCCTCGAAGGCACCCGGCTCGCTCAGCAGCGCCGCGACCGGGCTCGCCCCGGCCGGCTCGACGACCAGCTTCGCCCGCTCCAGGAGCAGCAGCAGCGCACTCGAGAGCGCGTCCTCGGTCACCGTACGGACCTCGTCCACCAGAGCGCCAACGATTTCGAACGGCACATCGCCGGGCCGCCCCACCTTGATGCCGTCGGCCATCGTGGAGACCGACTCCAGCGCCACCGGCCTCCCCGCGGTGAGCGAGGGCGGATACGCCGCCGCGCCCTCCGCCTGCACGCCCACCACCCTCACGTCCGGGCGCAGCGGCTTCACCCCGGCCGCGATGCCCGCCGCCAGGCCGCCGCCGCCGACGCCGACCACGATGGTGCGCACTTCGGGGCACTGCTCCAGGATCTCCAGCCCGATGGTGCCCTGGCCGGCCACCACGTCGGGGTGGTCGAAGGGGTGGATGAAGACCGCGCCGGTCTCCTCCGCGTACGTCTGCGCCGCCCGCAGCGTCTCGTCCACCACCTGCCCCTGGAGCACCACCTGGGCGCCGTAGTCACGGGTCGCGGCGACCTTCGGCAGCGGCGCGCCGACCGGCATGTAGACCGTCGAACGCACCCCGAGCAGCGCGGCGGCGAGCGCCACGCCCTGGGCGTGGTTGCCCGCGCTGGCCGCGACCACGCCGCGGGCGCGGTCCTCCTGCGACAGGGCGGCGATCCGGGTGTAGGCGCCGCGCAGCTTGAACGAACCGGTGCGTTGCAGGTTCTCGCACTTCAGGTGGACGGGAGAGCCGAGCAGTCCGGTCAGGTGCCGGCTCCCCTCCAGGGCGGTCGTGCGGGCCACGCCGGACAGGGTCTTCTGGGCGGCGCGTACGTCGTCGACGGTGACGGAGAGGGCGGGGGTGTGGCCCTCGGGAGGACTGGCAACCATGCGGCCAGTCTGGCAGCCTCCCGCCCGCCCGGCGCCTTCAGCCGTCCGCGGCCGGCCGCCGGGTGCCGTCCCCCGGCCTTCGGCGCCCGCACCCTCGCCGGCACTCCGGCAACGGTTCGTGCAGCACCGGTACGCGGGCGTGCCGGGGGCGCGTACCCTGTGCCCCACACTTTCGGTCGTACGTACCTCGGCACCCCAACGAAGCGAGCACCCCGGCCATGCCCACGCACCCGGACATGACGACAGAAGTCCACGACACCCCCGGCCCGCCCCGCAGCCCCGAGCCGCCGCGATCCGTCCCCGCCGACCGGCCCGCCCCGCCCGGCCAGGTCCCGCAGGACTCCCCCCGCACCCCGGACCGCGCGGAGGACGTCGCCCCCGTACTCGACGCCATGCAGCACCAGGTGGCCGTCTTCGCGCGGCGCGCCGAGCAGACCCGGCTCGGCGGCGTCGGGCAGGCCCGCAACTCCATGGACCGCGCCGCCTACCTGCTGCTCAACCGGCTCGACACGGAGGGCCCCATGGGCGTGAAGGCGCTCGCCTCCGCCATGGGCATCGACTCCTCCACGGTCACCCGGCAGGTCGCACCGCTGGTCGACTCGGGCCTGGTGAACCGCGCCTCGCACCCCGAGGACGGCCGCGCCGTCGTCCTCCAGCTCTCCGCGCGCGGCTCCGCGCGCCTGGAGCAGGTCCGCTCCTCCCGGCGCGAGCTGATGGAGCTGCTGACCCAGGGCTGGACGGAGGAGGAGCGGGACACCTTCTGCGCCCTGCTCACCCGGTTCAACACCGCGCTCACCGGCGCCCACGGCGGCTCGGGCACCCGGTCCGGCCCCGCATCCGGTTCGCTGCCGGGCGGGGTCTCCTGAACCTGTCGCGCCTCCTGATCCGGCCGGCGCCTCCTGATCCGGCCGGCGCCTCCTGGTCCGGCCCGGGCCGCCCGTGGCGCGGCCGGGGAACCGGGCCCGCGGCGCTCCCCGGCCTGCGAACGCGCCGTCCGCCCCCTTGATTTGATCAGCCCGCCTGCCGTCCCATGAACACCACGGAGGCGCGCACGGTGGGAGAGAACCGCACGACCCGCGAACGGCGCCGTGCCCGGGAGTTCGAGGCGTTCGCCGCGGGCGCGGGAGGCCGGCTGCTGCATGCCGCCACGCTGCTGACCGGGGAGCCTCCGGGCACCGCCCCCGCCGCCGAGGAACTCCTGGTGGCCGTGTTGGGCCGGACGTACGCCGACTGGGACCGGCTGCACGGCGAGGACCCCTACGAGCACGCCCGGCGGGAGCTCGCCGCCCGCTTCGCGCACAGTGCCTGGCGCTACCGCCGCCCCCGGGGCGGCCTCCTCGGCCGGCTGCCGCCCCGGGAACGCCTGGTGCTGGTGCTGCGGCACTGCGAGGGCGTCCCCGAGGAACAGGTCGCCGCCGGGCTGGGACTCCCCATGGAACGCGTGCGTGCCCTCTGCGCCCGGGCCGGCGCCACGCTGCGCAGCCGCCCGCCGGCCGCCCGTCCGGCCTCCTCGCGGCGGGCGGCGGAGGGTGCCGCATGACCCTCCCCGACCGCCAGGAGCGAGAGCTGCGGCGCATGCTGGACGGCTCCCACGCGCCGCTGCCCGCCGACCTCGCGCTCCGCGCCCGCTCCCGTGGCGACCGGCTGCTCCGCCGCCGGCACGCGCTGCGGTCCCTGCTGTGGACGCTGGCGTTCCTCGCCGCCCTGGCCCTGGCGAGCTGGGCCGCGGTCGCCGAGCCCTGGTCGGTGCCCTCCCGGGACTCCACGCCTCCGGTCTACCGCTGGTGAGGGCGTACCGGGGTCCGAGGCGGACTCCGGGGTGCCGGCGGGACAGTGGTCGTGGGAACTGCAAGCCCGGCAAACAGCCCGGCCATCAGCCCGCGCAGGTCAGCGCGGAAGGGCCGGCCGCCCGGGCCGCGGTGCGCCCGGCACGCGGCGAAGCGCCCGCGAGGGCCGGGACAGCGGCGATGCCCCGGCCCTCTGTGCGGGGCCGGGCCCGGTGACCCGGGCGCACCGCCGCTGCCGGGCGCAGGCCGGACCCGGCGCGTCCGGGCGAGAGCCGGACCCCGAGCGCGGCACCCCGACGGCTTGCCGGCCGCCGGGCGTCAGCCCAGGGCCGCCGTCAGGTCCGCCGCCAGGTCGTCCGCCGACTCGATGCCCACCGACAGCCGCACCAGGTCCGCCGGCACCTCCAGCGCCGAACCCGCCGCCGAGGCGTGCGTCATCCGCCCCGGGTGCTCGATCAGCGACTCCACGCCGCCCAGCGACTCGCCCAGGGTGAAGAGGCGCGCCCGGTCGCACACCCGTACGGCCGCCTCCTCGCCGCCGCGCACCCGGAAGGACACCATCCCGCCGAACGCCCGCATCTGCTTCGCGGCGATCTCGTGGCCCGGGTGCGAGGGCAGGCCCGGGTAGTACACCTGGGTCACCTCCGGGTGGCGCTCCAGCAGCTCCACGATCCGGGTGGCGTTGGCGCTGTGCCGGTCCATCCGCACCGCCAGCGTCTTGATCCCGCGCATCACCAGCCAGGCGTCGAACGGCCCCGCGATGGCCCCCATGGAGTTCTGGTGGAAGGCCAGCTCCTCGCCCAGGCCGGCGTCCGACACCACCAGGGCGCCGCCGACCACGTCCGAGTGGCCGCCCATGTACTTGGTCGTGGAGTGCACCACCACGTCGGCGCCCAGGGCCAGTGGCTGCTGGAGGTACGGGCTGGCGAAGGTGTTGTCCACCACCAGCCGCGCCCCCGCGGTGCGCGCCACGTCCGCCAGCGCCGCGATGTCGCTGATGCCGAGCAGCGGGTTCGAGGGCGTCTCGACCCACACCACCTTGGTGCGGTCGGTCAGGGCCGCCCGCACCGCGGCAGGGTCGGCGGAGTCCGCCACCGACCACTCCACGCCCCACTTCTCCACGACCTTGGCGAACAGCCGGAACGTCCCGCCGTAGGCGTCGTTCGGGATCACCACGTGGTCGCCGGGGCGCAGCAGCGCCCGCAGCAGGCAGTCCTCGGCGGCCAGCCCGGAGGCGAAGGCGAGGCCGCGCCGGCCGCCCTCCAGCGCCGCGAGGTTCTCCTCCAGGGCGGTGCGGGTGGGGTTCGCGGAGCGGCTGTACTCGTAGCCGCCGCGCAGACCGCCCACGCCGTCCTGCTTGTAGGTCGACACCTGGTAGATCGGCGGGACGACCGCGCCGGTGGTGGCCTCGGCGGTCTGCCCGGCGTGGATCGCCAGGGTCTCGAAGTTCTGTGCGTTCCGGTCGTTCATGCGGCCACCGTAATGGGCCGTACCGTGGAGACCGGGTGCGCTCGTGAGATCGCGCCCGGAATTCCGCACCCCGCCCGCCCGCCGCCCGCACCCGCCCCGGAGTCCGCCCCCATGGAACTGCTGCTCCTGCTCATCGCCCTCACCGTCCTCGTCGCCGTGTTCGCCGCCCCCCTGCGGCGCCGCATGCGGCTGCAGCGGCAGGGTGCGGGCGGCGGGCCCCTCGCCGCGGTGTCCCCGGAGTCCGCCTACGCCTTCGTGCCCGTGGACGAGCTGGACGTACGGCTGCCCGGCCCGGACCCGCAGCTCGTGGACGCGCTGGAGGAGGCTCAGGCGGAGCAGGACCCCACGCCGGTCGCCCGGCTGCTGGCGCTCACCGGCGACGAGTGGGAGCTGCGCTGGCAGCGGGTCCAGTCCCTGGCCGGGGCGGCCGCGCGGGAGCTGGCCGAGGCGCGGGCCGCGCAGGCGGCCGAGCAGGCCGCCGGGCAGTCCCGCGGGAAGGGCGCGGACGGAGCCGCCGAGGGCCATGACGGCGCGGGCGGCCCGGGCGCCATCTCCTTCACCAAGCGGCCGGGCGGGCCCGTACGGGATGCGAGCTGGCTGCGCCGGTGGCGGGCCGGACAGCCCGGCGACCAGGGCGGCGCCCAGGTGTACGCGCAGTTCCTGGTCTGGCAGGCGCTGGCCGAGGGGGACCCGGACAGCCGCCGGATCATCCTGGAGGAGGCCCGTACGATCTGCCGCGAGGCCGCCCGCATCGCCGACGCCGACCCCACCCCGTACCTGACCGAGCTGCACGTCGCCCGCGGGCTCGGCGACCGGCGCGCGGACTTCGAGGCGCTCTGGACGGAGGTCGTCCGGCGCGCCCCGCACCACATGGGCGCCCACCTGGCGGCACTGCAGTACTGGTCCGCGCGCGGCCAGGGCTCCAAGGCGCTGGCCGACGGCTTCGCGCAGACCGCCGCCGCCCACGCCCCCGAGGGCACCCTGCTGCCCGCCCTGCCGCTCTTCGCCGCCTTCGAGCACCTGCCGGAGGTCAACCTCGTCCGGGGCCTCTACCAGAGCGAGGAGATCCGGCGCGCGATCGAGGCGGCCGAGTTCGCGGTCGACCAGGTGGAGGGCGACCACCCGGTGCGCCCGCACGTCCTGCACCTGCTGGTCTGCATGCTCGTCCGCGCCGAACGGTACGGGGAGGCGATGGAGGCGCTGCGCGTGGTCGACGGCTACGTGGGCGCGCTGCCCTGGGCCGCCGGGGACGACCCCGCCGCCCAGTACGCCGCCTACCGCGCCCTCGCCGTCGCCGGCTACGAGGCCTCCGGCGGCACCCGCGCCGAGCTGCCCCCGCCCCAGGCGGGGTGACGGCGGCCCCCAGGCGGGGTGCCGGCGGCGGGACACCGGCCGCCGGAGGCTGAGCGCCGGGGGCGGAGCGGGCGCCTGTGCGGCCGGGGTGCGCGCGGTGCCGGGCCCGGCCGCGAAGCCTCACCCGCACCCCACGCCCCGTGGCCACCCGCCCGCACGCCACCCGAACCCGCGCCCGTGCCGCCCCGGTCCACGGGGGCGCGTCGTGCACGATGGGGGTATGGCCAACCGACTCGCCGCCGAGACCTCGCCCTACCTCCTGCAGCATGCCGAGAACCCCGTCGACTGGTGGCCCTGGTCGGACGAGGCGTTCGAGGAGGCGAGGCGACGCGAAGTGCCGGTGCTGCTGAGCGTGGGCTACAGCAGTTGCCACTGGTGCCATGTGATGGCGCACGAGAGCTTCGAGGACGACGAGACGGCCGCGGTCCTCAACGCCCACTTCGTGCCGGTGAAGGTGGACCGGGAGGAGCGCCCCGACGTCGACTCCGTGTACATGGAGGCCGTGCAGGCCGCCACCGGCCACGGCGGCTGGCCGATGACCGTCTTCCTGACGCCGCGTGCCGAGCCATTCTACTTCGGCACCTACTTCCCGCCCCGCCCCCGGCAGGGCATGCCGTCCTTCCGGCAGGTGCTGGAGGGCGTGCACACCGCGTGGGAGGAACGCCGCGACGAGGTGGCCGAGGTGGCCGGGCGGATCGCCGGGGACCTCGCCGGGCGCGCCCTGGCGTACGACGCCCCGCAGCCGCCCGGGCCGGAGGAGCTGGGCGCGGCGCTGCTCGGGCTCACCCGGGAGTTCGACGCCGTGCACGGCGGGTTCGGCGGGGCGCCGAAGTTCCCGCCGGCCATGGCGCTGGAGTTCCTGCTGCGGCACCACGCCCGTACGGGGGCCGACGGTGCGCTGGAGATGGTGGAGGCCACCTGCGGGGCCATGGCCCGCGGCGGCATCCACGACCACCTCGGCGGCGGCTTCGCGCGCTACGCGGTGGACGCGGAGTGGACCGTGCCGCACTTCGAGAAGATGCTGTACGACAACGCGCTGCTGTGCCGGGTGTACGCACACCTGTGGCGCGCCTCGGGCTCGGCGACGGCCCGGCGGGTGGCGCTGGACACCGCGGACTTCCTGGTCCGCGAACTCCGCACCGGGCAGGGCGGGTTCGCCTCCGCGCTGGACGCGGACAGCGACGACGGGCACGGCCGCCACAAGGAGGGCGCCTTCTACGTCTGGACGCCGGAGCAGCTCGCCGAGGTGCTCGGCGAGGAGGACGCGGCCTTCGCCGCCTCCTGGTTCGGCGTGACCCGGGAGGGCACCTTCGAGGAGGGCGCCTCGGTGCTGCGCCTCCCCGGCGGTCCGCGCCCGGACGGGGCGGGCCCGGCGGACGCCGGGGCCGGTATGCACGGGCCCGGACCGGAGGCGGCAGCCGGCGAGCCGGCCGACCCGGCCGAGGCCGAGCGGGTGGAGTCCGTACGGTGGCGGCTGTTCGAGGCCAGGGAGCGCCGCCCGCGGCCGGGCCGGGACGAGAAGGTCGTGACCGCCTGGAACGGGCTGGCCGTCGCCGCGCTCGCGGAGACCGGCGCCTACTTCGAGCGGCCGGACCTGGTGGAGGCCGCCGCCGCGGCGGCGGACCTGCTGGTCGCCGTGCATCTGGACGACCGGGGGCGGCTGGTGCGCACGTCGCGGGAGGGCAGGCCCGGCCCCAGCGCCGGAGTGCTGGAGGACTACGCGGACACCGCGGAGGGAATGCTCGCCCTCTACGCGGTGACGGGCGACAGCGCCTGGCTGGATCTCGCGGGCACCCTGCTGGACGTGGTGCTGCGGCACTTCACGGGCGAGGACGGCACCCTCTACGACACCGCCGACGACGCGGAGCGGCTGATCCGGCGCCCGCAGGACCCCACCGACGGCGCCACCCCCTCCGGCTGGACGGCCGCGGCCCAGGCGCTGCTGTCGTACGCCGCCTACACCGGCAGCGACCGGCACCGCAGCGCGGCGGAGCAGGCGCTGGGGATCGTCAAGGCGCTGGCGGCACGGGCGCCCCGGTTCATCGGCTGGGGGCTTGCGGCGGCGGAGGCCGCGCTGGACGGGCCGCGCGAGATCGCGGTGGTCGGCGCCCGGGAGGACCCGGCGACGCGCGGGCTGCACCGGGTCGCGCTGCTGGGTACGGCGCCGGGCGCGGTGGTCGCGGTCGGCGAGCCGGCGGACGGCGACGGCGCTGACGGGACCGGAGCCGGGGACGGGGAGCTGCCGGTGCCGCTGCTCCGGGACCGCCCGCTGCTGGAGGGGCGGCCGGCGGCGTACGTGTGCCGCCACTTCACCTGCGACGCGCCGACGGCGGAACCGGAGGAGCTGGCGCGCGCCGTGCGCGTCGCGGGGGACTGAGCGGGCCGGCAGGGCCCAGCCTCAGAGGGTGAGTCCGCGTTCCAGGACGCGGAGGGCGTCCTCGACGAGGTCGCTGAGCCTGCCGTGCTGCCCCGTCTCCACCCAGTGGAAGAAGGCCTCCGTCAGGGCCCCCATGGCCGCGCCCGCGACCACCCGCAGCTCCAGGTCGTCCACCGGGCGGCAGGTGCGCTCGGAGAGGACCTCGACGAGCAGCCGGGTGGTGACGGCGCTGTGCTCGGTCATGCGGGCGCGGATCGTGGGGGACTCGCAGATCAGCCGGACCCGGGCCAGGGTCTCGGCGGTGTCCTCCTCGTACATCTGGGCGAGCACGGCGGTCAGCGTCTTGCGCAGCGCGGTGACGGGCGGCTCCCCGGCCGGGCGGTCCCGGAGGGTGTCGGCGATCACCGGGTCGTACTCGTCGGTGAGGACGATGTCCTCCTTGGTGGGGAAGTACCGGAAGACGGTGCTGGGGGAGACCTCCGCGACCTCCGCGATCCGGTCGACGGGCGTGGCGTCGTATCCCTGTTCGGCGAAGAGCCGGTATGCGGCCTGCCGGATCGCCTGGCGGGTCTGGAGCTTCTTCCGCTCGCGGAGCCCGAGTTTGGGCGCGCTGACGGAGGGGTCGGTGTGTGCGGCGGTCATGACCTTCATTCTCGGGTATCGCGGTGCCGCGGCGCCATGTCCGCAGTGCCGCTCGTTCGGGCGGCCGTGGCCGTGCCCCGTGCCGGACCGGCGTGCCCCGGCCCGCCGGCGCCCCGGCCCGGCGGCGGCGTCACCCGACCGGGTGGCTTCCCGGGAGCGGCTGCGGAGCCGTGGGCCGGGGCGTCGTCGCAGGAGGGACGGGCGAGGTGGCAGTGGCTGTCGCCGTCTCGTGACACAAAACACCCGGGCGCCCGCCGGGCCGCGCCCGTACAGTGGCGACATGCAGGTGATCCAGTCGACGAAGCTCGCCAATGTCTGCTACGAGATCCGTGGCCCGGTGCTCGAGGAGGCCATGCGGCTGGAGGCGGCGGGTCACCGCATCCTCAAGCTGAACACCGGGAATCCCGCGGCCTTCGGCTTCGAGTGCCCGCCGGAGATCCTCGAGGACATGCTGCGGAACGTCGGCGACGCGCACGGCTACGGCGACGCGAAGGGCCTGCTCAGCGCCCGCCGCGCGGTGATGCAGCACTACCAGACCAAGGGCGTCGAGCTCTCCGTCGAGGACGTCTACCTGGGCAACGGCGTCTCGGAGCTGATCCAGATGGCGATGCAGGGGCTGCTGGACGACGGGGACGAGGTGCTGGTCCCGGCGCCGGACTACCCGCTGTGGACGGCCGCGGTCTCGCTCTCCGGCGGCACCGCCGTGCACTACCGCTGCGACGAGCAGTCCGACTGGATGCCGGACCTCGCCGACGTCGAGCGGAAGATCACCGACCGCACCAAGGCGCTGGTGATCATCAATCCGAACAACCCGACGGGCGCGGTCTACGACGAGGAGATGCTGCGCGGGCTCACCGAGATCGCCCGGCGGCACGGGCTGATCGTCTGCAGCGACGAGATCTACGACCGCATCCTCTTCGACGGCGCCACGCACACGCCCACCGCGGTGGTGGCGCCGGACCTGCTGACGCTCACCTTCAACGGGCTCTCCAAGAACTACCGCGTCGCGGGCTACCGCAGCGGCTGGCTCGCGGTCTGCGGCCCGAAGACGCACGCCCAGAGCTACATCGAGGGCCTGACGATCCTGGCGAACATGCGGCTGTGCGCCAACATGCCCGCGCAGCACGCGGTGGCCACCGCGCTCGGCGGCCGTCAGTCGATCGACGAGCTGGTGCTGCCCGGCGGCCGGATGCGGGAGCAGCGCGACACGGCGTACGAGCTGCTGACGCAGATCCCCGGGGTGACCTGCGTCAAGCCGAAGGGCGCGCTCTATCTCTTCCCGCGGCTGGACCCGAAGGTCTTCAAGATCAAGGACGACCGGCAGCTCGTGCTCGACCTGCTGCGCGCGGAGCAGATCATGGTGGTGCACGGCACCGGGTTCAACTGGCCGGAGCCGGACCACTTCCGCATCGTCACCCTCCCCGCGGCGGACGAGCTGGCGGACGCGGTGACCCGGATCGGCACCTTCCTGGACGGTTACGGACAGCCCTGAGCCGCTCACGTGCCGCGCCCGGCCGCAGATTGTCCCGCCGGTTCTGCCGAACACGGTCAACTTTAGACATTGTCCAAGCTAGGATGGCTTCCTGAGACCTGCACCTGCCAGGAGGCCCTCCCATGTACGAGCCGATCCGCACCAAGTCGGTGCACACCCCGGCCCAGGCGGACGTGCCGCACCGCTCCCGCGAGGAGGAGCTGGACATCCGCCTCGCCGGGCATCTGACGGCGCTGCTGACCGTCACCGACGAGCTACGGGCCCTCACGCCCGGCGCGGAGCTGGACGCGGCGGCGCAGGAACTGGCGGAGCAGGCGGCGCGGCTGCGGGGCGGCACTGCCCCGCTGCGGGCCGCGCCCTCCGCGCGGGAGGCGGACGACGCCCATCTCGCCGCCCTGCACCAGCGTGCGCACACCCTCGCGGGCATGGCGCTGGTCGTGGCGACGGCGCGGGAGGACGAAACCGCGACCGCGCTGGCCGCCTCCTGCCTGGACCGGCACGCCGCCGCGCTCGGGCTGACCGAGTCCGCGTAGGCGCCCGCGCAGGCGGGCCGGGGAAACCGGCCGACTCCGCGTCGGCCGGACCGGGCCGCTCGGGCGCGGCCGGGCCCCGGCCGTACACCGCCGGGCGGGACCGAGCCGGTGCCCCGTCCCGCCCGGCGGCGCGAGCGGTCAGCCCAGGCGCTGCACCAGGGCCCGGTACTCGTCCCAGAGTTCCTTCGGGGTGTGGTCCCCGAAGGTGTTGAGGTGCTCGGGCACCAGCGACGCCTCGTCGCGCCACACGTCCCGGTCCACCGTCAGCAGGAAGTCCAGCTCCTCCGCGGAGATTTCCAGTCCCTCGGTGTCCAGGGCCTCCTTGGTGGGCAGCACGCCGATGGGCGTCTCGACGCCCTCCGCCTCGCCGTTGAGGCGGCCGACGATCCACTTCAGGACGCGGCTGTTCTCGCCGAAGCCGGGCCAGACGAACTTCCCGGCCTCGTTCTTCTTGAACCAGTTGACGTAGTAGATGCGCGGCAGCTTCTCCGGGTCGGGCGCCTCGGCGCCCATCTTCACCCAGTGGGCGAAGTAGTCGCCCATGTTGTAGCCGCAGAAGGGCAGCATCGCGAACGGGTCGCGGCGCAGTTCGCCCACCTTGCCCTCGGCGGCCGCGGTCTTCTCGCTGGCCACGTTGGCGCCCAGGAAGACGCCGTGCTGCCAGCCGAAGGACTCGGTGACCAGCGGTACGGCCGAGGCGCGCCGGCCGCCGAAGAGGATCGCCGAGATCGGCACGCCGCGGGGGTCCTCCCACTCCGGCGCGATGATCGGGCACTGCCCGGCCGGGACGGTGAAGCGGGCGTTGGGGTGGGCCGCGGGGGTGCCGGACTCCGGCGTCCAGTCGTTGCCCTTCCAGTCGGTCAGGTGCGCGGGCGGCTCCTCGGTCATCCCCTCCCACCACACGTCGTTGTCGTCGGTGAGGGCGACGTTGGTGAAGACGGAGTTGCCCCACAGGGTCTTCATCGCGTTGGCGTTGGTGTGCTCGCCGGTGCCCGGGGCGACGCCGAAGAAGCCGGCCTCCGGGTTGATGGCGTAGAGCCGCCCGTCCTCGCCGAACCGCATCCAGGCGATGTCGTCGCCGATGGTCTCGACCGTCCAGCCCGGGATGGTCGGCTCCAGCATCGCCAGGTTGGTCTTCCCGCAGGCACTGGGGAAGGCGGCGGCGACGTACGTGGACTCGCCGCGCGGCGGGGTCAGCTTGAGCACCAGCATGTGCTCGGCCAGCCAGCCCTCGTCACGGGCCATCACCGAGGCGATACGCAGCGCGTAGCACTTCTTCCCCAGCAGGGCGTTGCCGCCGTACCCGGAGCCGTACGACCAGATCTCCCGGCTCTCCGGGAAGTGCGAGATGTACTTGGTGCTGCTGCACGGCCACGGAACGTCCCGCTCGCCCGGGGCGAGGGGCGCGCCCACGCTGTGCACGGCCTTGACGAAGAAGCCGTCCTCACCGAGCTCGTCGAGTACCGGCTGTCCCATGCGCGTCATGGTGCGCATGGCGACGGCGACGTACGCCGAGTCCGTGATCTCCACGCCGAGCGCGGAGAGCGGGGAGCCGAGCGGGCCCATGCAGAACGGCACCACGTACATCGTGCGGCCGCGCATGCAGCCCCGGAAGAGGCCGCCCTTGCCGTTCGCGCCCTGGAAGATCTCCCGCATCTCCGCGGGCGCCTTCCAGTGGTTGGTCGGGCCGGCGTCCTCCTCCTTCTCGGAGCAGATGAACGTCCGGTCCTCGACGCGGGCCACGTCGGACGGGTCGGAGGCGGCGTAGTAGGAGTGCGGCCGCTTGATCGGGTCGAGTTTCCTGAACGTCCCCTTCTCGACGAGCTCCTCGCAGAGGCGCTCGTACTCGGCCTCCGAGCCGTCGCACCAGACGACCCGGTCCGGCTCGGTGAGGGCGGCGATCTCGTCGACCCAGGAGACCAGCTCCTGGTGGTTGGTCGGGGTGGTGGTGGGAGCCGGAGTACTGCGCGCCACGATCGCTCCAGACGGTGTGAGGGTTTTTGGGCGGACACCGGCACAGGTGTCCGTTTGAGGGCATCTCCTAACAGCGCACCCCTTGGGGGCCGCGACCCGGATGCATTCGTGGCTACGCTCATCCGGTGCCGACCACGCTCATCTGATCATGGCTCCTGCGGCCGCATGTGTCCAGAGGGGCGCTCAGGTGAGCATCGCCACTTGTTACCGGGGGTCGAACCTACGGACGCGTAGGGAAGATGAGTAGCCTGTCCATATGACTGCCGTCCCGAGCGAGCCGGACACCGCGACCGACGCCCCGCGCGCCGCGGGGCAGCACGACGTCACCGACCCCTCCCGGGGCGCCGGAGAGACCGGCGCCTCCGCCGAGGCCGCGCCGGAGGCCCCGGCCGGCAGACCGGAGGGCGCAGAGGGGCCCGAGGAGGCGCCCGGCGGCACAGGCAGGCTCGCGAGGGCCGCCCGCGCCGCGCATCTGCCGTTCCCCGTCAAGCCGCTGCTGCGCGGCTGGCTGCACGCGGGCATGTTCCCCGCGGTGCTGGCCGCCGGCCTGATCCTGACCGCCCTCGCGGAGAGCGACCGCGGCCGTGTCGCCTGCGCCGTCTACACCCTCACCGCCTGCCTGCTCTTCGGCACCAGCGCCCTCTACCACCGCGGCGACTGGGGCCCGCGCGCCGAGGCCGTGCTGCGGCGGCTCGACCACGCCAACATCTTCCTGATCATCGCCGGCACCTACACGCCGCTGACCATCCTGCTGCTCGACGGCGGCCGCCGGGACCTGCTGCTGTGGGGCATCTGGGCCGCCGCGCTCGCCGGCATCGCCTTCCGCGTCCTCTGGGTCGGCGCGCCCCGCTGGCTCTACACCCCGTGCTACATCGCCATGGGCTGGGCCGCCGTCTTCTTCCTCCCGGAGTTCCTGCGGGCCGGCGGCGTCGCGGTACTCGTCCTGGTGGTCGCCGGCGGCCTGCTCTACAGCGCCGGCGGCATCATCTACGGCATCAAGCGCCCGAACCCGTCACCGCGCTGGTTCGGCTTCCACGAGGTCTTCCACTCCTTCACGCTGGCCGCCTTCGTCGTCCACTACGTCGGGATCTCCCTGGTCGCCTACCAGCACGCCTGAGCCGGCTGCGACATATCCTGAGAGCAGCGGCGGTCCCCTGCGGGAGGCGATGTGAACAGCACCCACGCGCTCATCCGTGCCTGGCACGACATGGACGTCCCGGACGGACTCCGGGTCGAACTCCTGGACGGCGAGCTCGTCATGCAGGCCAACCCCGGGCATGTGCACGACCTGCCGGGGCGCAGCCTGGTCCGGCACACGCCCGAGCCCTTCGAGGCCTGGGCAGAGCGCGGACTGATGATCGCAGACGACTACCGCCCCCGTGCGGACGCGGTGATCATCCGGTCGGAGGACCTGCCGGCCGATGACGCCGAAGCCGACTGGCCCCCGCAGATCGTCCTCGGCGTCGTGGAGACGGTCTCCACGACACCCACGGCGATCAAGAGAGACTGGGACGACAAGCGGCTCCGCTACGCCGCCGCCGGTATCCCCGTCTACGTGATCGTCGATCCCAACGACGCCACCTGGCACGTCCTGCGACTCGACGGCAGCCAGTACGTCGAGACGGACAAGGGGGTCTTCGGCCAGGAGATGGCGCTGCCGGAGCCCCTCGGCTTCTCCGTGAGCACCGTGGGCTGGCACCCCTACCCGCGCCGTACGCGAGCGGCGGGCCGCTGAGCGGCCCCGCACGCCGTTCTCCTCCCGCACGCCCCTTCATGGCAGCGCGTAGCCTGCCGGTGGCGCCGAGTGCGCACGGAACCCTCCGGAGGGCTGCCGGGATCAGGTCGGAACCAGGCGACTGGATCCTCCGCCGAAGCGACACGGCGGCAGCGGCCCCCGGAGCCCCCGGAGGGCTTTCGCCTGTCTCGTGAGCGCCCGGGATCGCTGGTGCAAGACCAAGGGACGTCCCGGTGTCATCCCGGGAGAAACCTCACACCGGCCGCCTTCGTGGTCCACTTCGTCGGGATCTCCCTGGTCGCGTACCAGCACGCCTGAATCCACCCTCGGGCGGGCGCAGCCGGTGCCGTGCCGCACCGTGCCGCTCCCGGGTCGCCGGGCTCGTCTCCGGGGCGTACGGCGGGCCCGTGCGGCGCGGCATCCGGCCGGAGCCGCCCTCGCGCCGCGCGCCCGGCAGCGTGTCGGGCGGGGTCACTGCGGGGCGGGCTCGGGGAACGACCTGTCGCCGAAGAGGATGCGGCCGGCCGCGGCCCGGCCGAACGGCGTGCGCAGCAGCGCGAACGCCGCCGTGGCGGCAGCCGGCGTCCGTACGTGGGCCAGGCCCCGGCGCAGCGTGAGCCGTCCCCGGAAGCGGGCCCGCAACGCCGCCCCGTCGTAGGCGGACAGCGGGTCCGGACTCCCGGCCCGCAGCGCGTCGTCGAGGACGCCGGCCGCCTGCTCCGACAAGCGCAGGCACGGGTCGAGTCCGCCCGCGGTGAGCGGGGAGACCGCGCCGGCCGCGTCGCCCACCAGCAGCCCGTCGGGGCAACTGATCCGGCGCAGCATGCCGCCGACGGGTATGGGACCGCCGCGCCGCTCCACCGATGCGGGACGGTCCACGCCGGCCAGACCCGGTGCCGTGGCGCCGAACCGCGCCAGGGCCCGGCGGAGCCCGTCCGGGAAGCGGTCGGCGTACCCCGCGACGCCGACATGGGCGTGCCGCCCGTCGTTGACCACCCAGGCCAGGTAGCCGGGGGCGAGCGCGGGGTCGAGGACGCAGTGGAAGGTGGGCGGTTCGTCGCTCCCGGGCAGCGCGAAGACCTCCTCCGCCCCGATCAGCAGGTGGTGGTTGCGGTCCAGCCCGAGGTCGCGGGCGACGGTGGAACGGGCGCCGTCGGCCCCGACGACGAACCGGGCCCGCACCGTCGTGGGCCCGTCGCGGCCGGCCAGGTGGAAGGTGCCGCCCTGCCGGCCCGCATAACGGGTGCCCAGGGCCGTCCGCACCCCGGCGGCGCGCGCGGCCTCGGCCGCCGCCGTGTAGAGCGGCGCCATGTCGCCCACCCGGTACTCGTCGCGGGGGCTGACCAGGTCCACCGGGCGGCGACGGCTGGGCGGGTAGAGCACCACGCGCCGGATGGCCGGCCCGAGATGCTCGGCGGGCAGCGGGAAGTCGTCGAGAGTCTTCCGTACGAAGATCCCGGTGGTGCGGACGGCGGCGGCGAGACTCGTGCGCCGTTCGGCCAGGATCACGTCGTGGCCCTGCCGGGCCAGCAGGGTGGCGGTGTGCAGACCGGCCAGCCCGGCCCCGACCACCAGGACGTCGGTGCGTGTCGTGGCACCGAGCGGAGGGGAGATGTCGGCTTGCTTCATGAGGTGTTTCCTGGGGTCCGTTGTGGGCACGCGGCGGTGGCCCGCGAGTGCGTGGGGGATGCCGCCCGCCGGGCGGCATCCCCCACGGGATGCCGCCCGCCGGGCCGGGCGTGTGCCCGCCGGGCCGGGAGCGCGCCGGGCGCGGGCGTGGGAGTCCGGGCCCGACGGCGTGGCGGGGTCGTCGCCCGGACCTCGTCGCCTTCGGGCGGAGGGGGGCCGGTGCGGGCACGGGTCCGCTCCCGGTGGCCGACCGGGCGCCGTCCTAGCGGTGCCCCTCGGAGGCGACTGCGTCCGCCAGGTCCTCGGCTTCCCAGCGCAGCAGGTCCCCCGGCTGGCACTCGAGCACCTCGCAGAGGGCGGCGAGCGTCGAGAAACGGACCGCCTTGGCGCGGCCGTTCTTGAGCACCGCCAGGTTGGCGGGAGTGATGCCCACACGATCCGCCAGCTCGCCGACGGACATCTTCCGTCTGGCCAGCATCACGTCGATGTCGACGACGATCGGCATCAGATCACCTCGGCCAGTTCGGCCCGCATCTGCGACGCCTCCACGTCGCGTGCGACGGCCTGCGCGAGCAGCATCCGCAGCACGAGCACGATCAGCGCGACCCCGAAGACCGCGAGGGCGACGCCGCCCAGCAGCAGCACGATGCCGGGGGCCACGGCCTCGCCGGGCGCCAGGACGACGCCGAGCGCGCACACCAGGAGCGCCGCGGCGGTGAAGGCGCCGATCACCAGGTGTACGTACCAGAAGGCGTCGTGGGAGAACACGGTCCCCTGTCGCACCATCGTCACCAACCGCCACACGCACACCAGGACGATCTGAGCCGTCACGACGCCGAGGAACACGATCACGAGGATCGGCACGGCGCGGTCCGCCAGCGGGCTGTCCTTCAGATCGCCGGCCAGCAGCGCGGCCATCACCGTCTGGCAGAACACCGAGCCGGCCAGCAACACCGCGATCACGGCACGCAACGCCAGCACCGTCAGCTTCCCCATCGCCACTCCCTCACTCGATCAACGATCGAAATCTATCGTCTTTCGATAGGAAAGGCAATGCGGGCCCCCGGCCCCGCTCACCGCATGGCGAACCATCCGGATGCGGAGAGCCTCGTCACGAATCACAGGCGCGGAGCCCTTCGGTGCGGCAGCGGCGCCCTCCCCTCAGCAGACGGGAACCATCAGCGGTCACCGGGCGGCCGGGCAACGGCGGCCAACTGCCGCACACCCGGCACGTGGCCGTGACGCTTGTCCAGTTCGGTCACGATGAGGCGGATGGAGGGGCGATCACGCACCTCCCCGGGTGATACCCGTACGGCCGCGCGCAGCGCCTCTGCGGTCTGCTCCGGCTTGCCCCATTGCCACCAGGTCCGCGCCAGGTCCGTGTGCATGCGGCCCCGTCGCTCCGCGGTAGCAAACTGCTCCTCGTGCAGCCTCCGGCCGACCGCTCCAAGTGCACGCCCTGCCGCCCTGGGGAGGACGGTCACTGACCGTCCCTGCATCGAAGCCAGCCCCCGCCTTCCCCCACCCCTGGGCGGGGGTCGTCGGCGCGAGACCGGGTTGCACGTACGGGTGTACTCCCGAAAAGGGCCCCACCTGCGTGTGACGGCGCAGCAGGATGGGGCGGGTGACACCTGCCCCACCCGCAGACTCCGACTTGTGGCACGGCTACGGCGCCGGCCGATTCTCCCGCGATCGGCGCCGAGGGGCTACCGGCCGCCTGTACTGGGACTGGTACCAGCGCACCGGACCCGGCGCCGAGCTCCTGGGCGACGTCACCGGCCGTGTCGTCCTCGACCTCGGCGCCGGCAGCGGCCGTCAGGCCGCACACCTCGCCGAACGCCTCGCCCCGGCGCGCGTCATCGCCGTCGACGCCTCACCGTCTCAGCACGAACGCGCCCGCGCCCGGTACGGGCACATTCCCCGACTCGTCCCCGTCCAGTCCGACGCCACCGCCTACCTGCGACAGCACCCCGGCGGCGCGGACGTGTGCTACTCCGCGTTCGGCGCGTGCGACTTCACCGACCCGCGCCTACTGCTACCGGCCGTCGCGGCCGCCCTGCGGCCCGGCGGCAGGCTCCTGATCGCCACGCTCGCCCGGTACCGTGACGGCAGCCCACCCGAGACGGACGTGCGCCCCGCGCGCATCACGGCCCGCGCTGCCGACGGAACGCCCACCACCATGGAGCGATGGGTCCTCGGCACCCCGGTGTGGGAGAAGCTCCTCGCCGAGGCCGGGTTCACCGTCGCCGCCGTGAAGACCATCCGTGACGACGGCGAGGGCGACGACGCGGGGCCGCCCATGACGACCACCGTCCTCCTCGGGCACCTCACATGACCTACGCCCGAACCACTCCCCGGGGGGCCGAGGTGCACTGATCACATGGCTGTCGATGCTCGGGAGCTGGATACGGGACGGTTCCGTTCTTGCGCGGGGCCGGCGCGGGCCCCGCCCGGGACGCACCAAGCCGGCAACCGCCTCACCTCCGCACCGATCGTGCCGGGCCTGACCCCGGGGCCCGGCTCTTCGGCACCGGGTGGTCCTGCCGGGTGATCATGCGAGGGTTCGTGGCGAGAACACTGCATGGGTCCTCGGGAGGGTATTCTCCCCGTGACGTTGAGTTGGCGTGGAGCCCTCTGGAGGGCTGCCGGGATCAGGTCGGAACCAGGCAACTGGATCCTCCGCCGAAGCGACATGGCGGCAGTGGCCCCCGGAGCCCCCCAGAGGGCTCCGGCATGTCAGGCCACCGCCCACTTGTCCCACCAGACACGGTCTGTGACGAAGGACGGACTGTCGCCCACGACCTGCACTCCGTAGCCGAGGAGCCGTCCGCGGGCTGTCCGATCGCGCGGAAAGGCTAGGAGCCTCTACATCGTCCCCGGCAGCGCAGAGCATCCGGCCTGGCCGCTGCTCGGACGGCCCTACGCCAGGTCACTGCGAGGGCCGCTCCAGCAAGTCGCGTACGCGTTCAGCCGCGTCCGCCAAGGGAACCCGGGACTGCGTACAGCGCCCTGCGAGAGTTCACCATGAACGTGAAATCGTGTACGCCCAAGGCGTCGAGGCACCGCGCCACCGCGAGGACGATCTCCGCGTCGGCGAGTGGCGAGTGCGATCCCACGGTGTCGATGTCGCACTGCACGAACTCCCGGAAGCGGCCCTCTTGCGGGCGGTCTGCGCGCCATACCGGTCCGATGGCGTACCGCTTGTAGGGCGTCGGCAGCTTGGCGCCGTGAGCGCCGATGAGGCGGGCGAGGGGGCACGGTGTGGTCGTACCGCAGTGCGAGGTCGGGCTGCCCGGAGGCTTCGTGTACCCCCCGCTTGAGGATCTTGAAGATGAGTTTCGACGCCTCTTCGCCGTACTTGCCGGTGATGACGTCCAGGTTCTCGAAAGCCGGTGTCTCCAGTGGGTCGAACCCGAAGCTCTCGAAGACCTGGGAGAGTGTGTCGAACGCTGCCTTCCGGCGGCGCACTTCGTCAGCCAGGAAGTCCCTGGTCCCCGACGGTGCCTTGGCGGCCTGCCCCATGCTGGCCCTTCTCCCCGGTACATGGTGTGTTGCGGCGTCTGGTCACTCCGTAGCCTACTGTGGCGCCTCGGTGGCGGTCCGCCAGTGCGGACGTAGTTCTCCAACAGTTTGACCAGCCCCTTCTCCTCGCCGGGGCCAGCGTGGCCGGTGTGCAGCAACGGTCTCTTCAGGTCCTTCAGTCCGCGCATTCTGGTCCCGGCTGGCTCGTTTCGGTGGCGTCGTGACGAGAAGAAGAGGCCGTCTCCAGCTCCGCCCATACCGTCTTGCCGATCGGGTCGCGCGGGGCGGAGCCCCAGCGGTCGGCGAGGCGGTCGACCAGGAGCAGGCCGCGGCCGCACTCGTCCTCGAGCCCGGCCGGCGCCGGGTGGGCCGGAGGGCGCGTCGGGTTGGCGTCGGCCACCTCGATGCGGAGCACGCCGCCGGGTGTGCAGGCAAGGTGGAGCGCGAACTCCCGCCCGGGGACCCGGCCGTGGTGAACGGCGTTCGCGGTGAGCTCTCCCACGATCGAGGCGGCGGTGCAGGACGTCTCCGAGTCGGGGGAGTGCCCCCACTCGTCCAGGCGCTGCACCGCCAGCCGCCGGGCGAGCCGGGAGCCCCGCGGCGACGAGGTGAACCGCATGGCGAAGGTGTGCCGTTCGGCGTGCGGTCGAGCGCCGCCACGTGCGGCCGCGCTCGGGCCGTCGCCGGGCATGGTGGTGCTCTGGAGCACGGGTGTCGTCCATCCGGTGGTGGGGTCGATCTGGTGCACGATTCCGCCTGGTGAGTGGGTTGTGACGTTCCGTGGTCGAGAATCGGTTCCCGGACGTATCCTGGAAAGAGGGTCAGCGCTAAACGTTCCGGCGGTAAGGAGTCGAAGTCAGCCCATGGCCAAGGAAATCGACCCCACTTCTTCGATGGCGGCGCTCTTCGGCAATCGTGTGCGCAGACTGCGGACGGCCGCCGGGCTGACACAGGCCGAGCTGGGCGCGAGGACGCATGTGGTAAGCACCCGGATCACCCAGGTGGAGCGGTGCTCCGGAGCGCGCCCGACGCGGGAGCTCGCGCGGGCTCTGGATGAGGTGCTGGAGGCGGACGGGCTGCTGATCGACCTGTGGCCGTACGTCTACCGCGAGGCGTTCCCCGACTGGTCGCAGAAGTTCATGGAGTACTCGGCACGGGCAGTGCGCATCCGACAGTACGCGGCTCATGTGGTGCCCGGTCTTGTGCAGACCGAGGGCTACGCCCGGGCCCTGTTGAGCGTCTACCCGGAACATGAGGACAGGGCGAAGCTGGAAGAGCGCCTCACCGCACGCATGGAACGGCAGCGGCAGTTGGCCGCTGCCGCACACACCGAGTTGTGGGTCGTCCTCGACGAATCGGTACTGATGCGTCCGGTCGGTGGGCAGGCCGGAATGCGTGCTCAGCTGAGGCGACTACTGGAGGCCGCTCAGAGGCGCCAGGTCACCTTGCAGGTATTGCCTTTCGGCCAGGGTGAGCACGGTTCCCTCGGTGGCTCACTCACGCTGCTGACGTTGCCGGACGACACCGAGGTCGCTTACATGGAGGGCTCGGAGTACGGCTACCTTCTCGAAGAACCGACGGAGGTCAGGCGACACGCAGTCATCTACGATCGGCTCCGGGCAGCCGCTCTGCCCCCGGACATGTCAAAGGACATGATCCGGTCCGCCTTGGAGGGGAAGTACCGTGGAGCGAGTATCCCGTCCCGCGCTGCGCGGCGCCGCCTGGCGCAAGAGCAGCTACAGCAATCAGGCCGGGGGCGACTGCGTGGAGGTGGCCGACGGGTTCCCCGGCGTCGTCCCCGTACGTGACAGCAAGGTGCCCGGCGGGCCGGTCCTGGTGCTGCCGTCGGCGTCCTGGGCGGCCTTCGTGGACGGCCTCAAGGCCGCCCGCTGAGGCCGAGTTCCGCGGTCACGCGGTGCGGCGGACGGAGCGGCCGGCGAGGACGTCGGTGCGGTGGCCGTCGCGGAGGACGAAGCGGCCGTCGATGAGCACGTGCGGGATGCCGGCCGGGGGCGTGCGGGGTGCGGCGAAGGTGGCGCGGTCCGCCACCGTGTGCGGGTCGAAGAGCACCAGGTCGGCCCGGTGGCCCTCGCGCACCAGCCCCCGGTCCGGCAGCCGTAGCCGGGCCGCCGGGCGGCCGGTCAGCCGGGCCACGCACTCCTCCAGGGAGAGGACGCCCGTCTCCCGGACGTAGTGCCCCAGGTAGCGCGGGAAGGTGCCGTACGCGCGCGGGTGCGGCTTGGCGCCCTGGAGGATGCCGTCGCTGCCGCCGGTGTGTGCGGGGTGCCGCATGATCGCGCGGACGTTCTCCTCGTGGCCGACGTGCTGGAGGATGGTGGTGCCGAGCCGGTCCGCGCGGAGCAGCCGCCGCGCCGTGGTGAACGGTTCCTCGCCCCGGTCCCGGGCCGCCGCGGCGACCGTACGGCCCACCAGCGCGGCCAGCGACGGTTCCGCGACCCCGGCGATCTCCACGGTGTCCCAGTCGACCGGCACCCCGTGGCAGCCGTCCGAGCCCGTCACCTCCAGCGTGTGCCGGATGCGGGCGGCGGTGTCGTCCTCCGCGAGCCGCGCGAGCACCGCCTCCGGGCCGCCCTCGCTGGCCCAGCTCGGCAACAGCGCGGCCAGCGTGGTGCAGCCCGGGGTGTAGGGGTAGGTGTCCAGGGAGACGTCGGCGCCGTCGGCGAGCGCGGTGTCGAGCAGGGCCAGCAGTTCGGGTGCGCGGCCCGCGTTCACGCCGAAGTTCAGGGTGGCGTGGGCGAGATGGAGCGCGCAGCCGGCCTCCCGGGTCACGTCGAGCATCTCCGCGTACGCCGCCAGGGCGCCCGCGCCGTACGAGCGGTGGTGCGGGCAGTAGTAGCCGCCGTAGCGGGCGACGACCCGGCAGAGCGCGGTGAGTTCGGCGGTGTCCGCGTACATCCCCGGGGCGTAGGTCAGGCCCGAGGAGAGCCCCACCGCGCCCTGCTCCAGGCCCTCGGCGACCAGGTGCCGCATCCGGTCCAGCTCCGCCGGGCGGGCGGGCCGGTCCTCCCAGCCGAGCACGAGCATCCGCACGGTGCCCTGCGGCACGAGGTAGGCGGCGTTGACGGCGACGCCGCGGTCCAGCCGGTCCAGGTACTCCCCGACGGTGCGCCAGTCCAGGTCGAGGTCCGTGCCGTCGCCGTTCCAGCCGGTGATCGCGCGGCGCACCTCCTCCCGGGTGCGGTCGTCCACCGGGGCGTAGGAGAGGCCGTCCTGACCGAGCACCTCCAGGGTGACGCCCTGGGCGGCCTTCGCGGAGTGGTCCGGGTCGCGAAGCAGTGCCAGGTCGCTGTGGGCGTGCATGTCGATGAAGCCGGGCGCGAGGGCGAGCCCGTCGGCGTCCAGGGTGTGCCGGGCGGTGAGCCGCGGGCCGCCGTCCGCGACCGGGCGGACGGCGGCGATCCGGCCGCCGGCGAGGCCGACGTCGGCGCGGTACGCGGGCCGGCCGGAGCCGTCCACGACCAGGGCTCCCCGGAACGCGGTGTCCATGCGTGCACTGCCTCCCTCCCCGCGCCGGCCCGTGCCGGCGTGTGCTGCCCGTGCCGCGTGCGGCCGTCCCGCCCGTCCCGGGGAGGGCGCTCGGGACGGCCGGCCGTCTCAGAAGAAGGTGCGGACGTAGTCGGTGACCGTGCCGTCCTCCTCGACGAGCGGGATCATCTGCCACTTGTCGAAGATGGTGCACGGATGGGAGAGCCCCAGCCCGACCCAGTCGCCGACCTCCAGCTCCGCCTCCGGCGAGGTCTCCAGCCAGGCGTGCTGGTCGGAGAGCTTCACGACCTCGATCCCGGTCGCCGGCCGCACCACGCCGTCACGCGCGGAGCGCACCACCCGCGGCTGCGGCAGGTGCAGGTCGTACGCGGCGTCCCGCTTCCCGGCGTTGAGGAACGCCTGCCGGGGGTCCGGCCGGGAGACGACCTGCGTCCAGAGTGTGAAGGCGGGCCGCAGGCTGCCCTCCTGCGGCACCCGGTTGAAGGGGGTCAGCTTCCGGTAGTGCCCCTCGTCGTGCGAGACGTACGCACCGGAGCGCAGCAGCGGCAGCACCGGCCGGGAGAGCTCGGGCAGACCGGTGAAGACCTCGGCCACCGCATCGAACCAGGCGCTGCCGCCCGCGCTGAGCACGATCTCCGAGACGTCCGGGTCGAACCGGCCGGTGCGGTCCAGCGCCTCGGCCAGCGCGACCAGGCGGCGCAGCCAGGCGGTGACGCGGGCGGTGTCGGCCTCCGGCACCTCGCCCTCGTAGCCGGCGACGCCGACCAGCCGCAGGTGGCGCGCCTCGGTCACCGCGTCGGCCAGTGCGGCGCACTCCTGTTCGGTGCGGGCGCCGGTACGGGCGCCCTCGCCCGCGGCCAGTTCGATCACCACGTCCACCGGCCGGGCGGCCTGGGCGGCGTGCAGCGCGGCGTCCATCAGTGCGACGCCGCGTACGGAGTCCACGTAGCAGACGAAGCGGAAGTCGGGGTCGGCGTCCTGCTCGGCGGCGAGCCAGTGCAGTGCCGCCGCGTCCACCAGCTCGTTGGCCAGGAAGATCCGCTGCACGCCGAAGGCGCGGCAGACCCGGGCCTGGTGCGGCACGGCCACCGTGATGCCCCAGGCGCCGTGGTCGAGCTGGCGGGCGAAGAGCCGGGGGGCCATGGAGGTCTTGCCGTGCGGGGCGAAGGCGAGGTGGTGGCGCTCGGCGAACTCCTCGAGCTGCCGCAGGTTGTGCTCGACGTCCGCGGCGGAGAGCGCCAGTACGGGGGTGGTGAAGCCGCCGGTGAAGAGGTCGCGGCGCTCGGCGGCGAGCGCGCCGACCCTACGGCCGTCCGCGTCCGGGGGCAGGCCCTTGAAGCGGTGGTCGACCACCTCGTCCGCGAGGCCCGGCAGGGCGGACGGGCCGGCGGAGGGGTCGGCGGACGGGGCGGCGGGCGGATCGGCGGGGGACAAGGCGACTCCCTGAGCTCAGTTGCGTTATATGCAACCGTCATTGCGCATGACGCTTGCTGCTGTCTAGCATCCCGGCGAACGGCCGGTCAATGGATCCTCGGACACCGGCGCCCGGGTGCGGAAGCACCCACGACCCGTGGCGGAAGGAGCGCTCGACCGTTGGCCAGCACTGCCGGCTCCGCGCATTCCGGTGCCCCTCCGGAGGTCGTCTGCCTGGGCGAGTCCATGGTCACGTTTCTGCCCTGCCGGCCGGGGCGGCTCGCCGACGTGCCCGCCTTCGAGCGGTCCATCGGGGGAGCGGAGTCCAACGTCGCCTGCACCCTCGCCGGGCTGGGGCACCGCGCCGCCTGGATCAGCCGGGTCGGCGCGGACGGCTTCGGCGACCACCTGGTCCGCACGATCGCCGCGGCGGGCGTCGACACCCGGGCGGTCGGAAGGGACCCCGTGCGGCCCACCGGCATCTACTTCCGTACCGACGGCGAGCGCCCCACCGCCGTCGCGGCGGTCCCCGCGCCCGCACACGGCGAGCCCGCGCCCGGCGCGCGGACCGCCGAGGTGGCCTACTACCGGGCCGGCTCCGCCGCCTCCGCCATGTCCCCGCGGACGGTGGACACGGCGGCCGCCGACGCCGGCCGCGTCCTGCACCTCACCGGCATCACCGCGGCCCTCTCCGGCGACTGCCTGGAACTGCTCCGGCTGCTCACCGCGCCCCGCCCCGGCCGGCCCCTGGTCTCCTTCGACGTCAACTACCGGGCGAGCCTGTGGCGTACGCCCGCCGCCGCCCGGGTGCTGCTGGAGCTGGCCCGCGGCTGCGACCTGGTCTTCGTCGGTGAGGACGAGGCGGAGGCCGCCTGGGGGCTGGGCGGCGGCCCGGAGGCGCTGCGTGCGGCGCTGCCCGAGCCGGCGGTGCTCGTGGTCAAGCAGGGCGCCCGCGGCGCCACCGCCTTCACCGGCGGCCCGGAGGACGGGCGGCGGGTGCCGGCGCCGCGGGTCGACGTGGTCGGGCAGGTCGGGGCCGGGGACGCGTTCGCCGCCGGCTTCCTCTCCGCGACCCTGCGCGGCCTGCCCGTACGGGACCGGCTGCGGCACGGGCACCTGCTGGCCGCCGCCGCCCTGACCGTGCCCGGCGACCTGGCCCGGCCGCCCGCCCGGGAGTCCGCGGACCGGCTGGCCGCGCTGCACGCGGGGGAGTGGGGCACACTGCGACTCGGCCCCGGCTGGACCACGAAGAAGGCGAGCGCACCATGAGCCAGACCGTCGACCGAGCGCTGAGCATCCTGCCCCTGCTCGCGGAGGGCCCCGCGAACCTGGAGCAGGTGGCCCAGCGGCTCGGCGTGCACAAGTCGACCGCGCTGCGGCTGCTGCGCACCCTGCACGAGCACGGCATCGTGCACCGCCAGCAGGATCACCGCTACCGGCTCGGCGCCCGTCTGTTCGCCCTCGCCCAGGAGGCGATCGAGAACCTCGACGTGCGGGAGATCGCCCACCCGCATCTGGCGGCGCTGGGTGAGAAGACCGGGCACACCGTCCATCTCGCGGTCTACGAGGACGACGAGGTGGTCTACATCGACAAGGTGGAGAGCCGCTACCCGGTGCGCATGTACTCCCGCATCGGCAAGCCCGTGGCCATCACCGTCGCGGCCGTGGCCAAGCTGCTCCTCGCCGACCTGCCGGAGGCCGAGCGGCGCGCCGTCGCCGAGCGGCTCGACTACCCCCGCTACACCGCCCGTTCCACGCCGCACGCGGCCGCCTTCCTCTCCGAGCTGGCCACCGTGCGCGAGCAGGGCTGGGCCAGCGACCTCGGCGGGCACGAGGAGTCCATCAACTGCGTGGCGGCCCCCGTGCGGGGTGCCGACGGGCGGGTGGTGGCCGCCATGTCCGTGTCCGCGCCCAACGTCGTCGTGTCCGCGGACGACCTCCTCGCCCTGCTGCCGCTGGTGCGCCGCACGGCCGAGGCCGTCAGCGCCGACTACTCGGGACGTCCCGTCCCCGACCCGGGCGGCTGACCGCCCGCACCCGTTCCCGTATCCCAGGAGAGACCGTCATGGCCGCGAAGACCGCCGTCACCCCGCCGCGTCACACCACCCCGCCCGCCCGTTTCTCGCACGGCGTGCGCAAGGGGCCCGTCCTCCAGGTGGCCGGGCAGGTCGGTTTCCTGCCCGTCGAGCAGGGCGGTACGCCGGTGCCGGCCGGGCCCGGGCTGCGGGAGCAGCTCCTGCAGACGCTGGCCAACGTGCACGCGGTCCTCCGGGAGGGCGGCGCCGGCTGGGACGACGTGGTGATGCTGCGGGTCTACCTCACCGACACCGGCCACTTCGCCGAGATGAACGAGGTCTACGACGCCTACTTCGCCGGGCAGGAGCTCGCCGCGCCGCCCGCCGCCCGCACCACGGTCTATGTCGGTCTGCCGCCGGGCCTGCTGGTCGAGATCGACGCGATGGCCGTGCTCGACTGAGCCGGTGACGGTCGCCGGTGCCTGGCGCCTGGCGAGGACGCCCGCGCCTGATGCCGGCGGCCGGTTCGACGGCCCCGCGGGCGAGGGCCGTTCACCATCCCGAGGGCGCCGGTTCCGCACCGAGGCCCTCTTGTGGTGTGCATGGCAAGCGACGAAGAATGCGGGGCGCACCGCCGAACGAACCTTCGGTACGGAGAGGAACCCCCCATGAAACGCCCTCTCGTCGGCGCCCTCGCGGCCGCGCTCCTCGGAGCGACCGCCGCCACCGGCCTCGCCGCGACCCCGGCCCTGGCGGCCCCCCACGACACCCCGACCGGCAGCACCACCGGCGCCACCGGCACCGTCAGCACCACCGGCACCGGCTTCCACCGCGCCGACGCGCCCGCCCCGGCGGTGGACGCCGCCCCGGAGGCCAGGGACGGGCTGCGGGCACCCGACTTCGCCGGGACGGTGGCGCTCAGCAACTGCTCCGGCTCCCTCGTCCGCGTCCCGCAGTCGGAACCCACCGACCCCGCGCTGGTGCTCTCCAACGGGCACTGCCTGGAGTCCGGCATGCCCGGCCCCGGCGAGGTCGTCGTCGACCAGCCCTCCAGCCGCCGCTTCACGCTGCTGGACGCGCGGGCGAACGACGTCGCCACGCTCCGCGCCACCAAGGTCGCGTACGGGACGATGACCCGCACCGACGTCTCGCTCTACGAGCTGAACTCCACCTACGCGCAGATCGAGAGCCGGTACGGCATCGAGGCGCTGGACATCGCCCCGGAACACCCGTCCGCCGGCACGGACATCACCGTCGTCTCCGGCTACTGGAAGCGCACCTACAGCTGCCGCATCGACACGTTCGTGTACGAACTGCGGGAGGCCGGCTGGAGCTTCTCGGACTCCATCCGCTACACCCCCGAGTGCGACACCATCGGCGGCACCTCCGGCTCCCCGATCGTGAACGACGCCACCGGAGAGGTGATCGGCGTCAACAACACGGGCAACACGGACGGCGGGCGCTGCACCCTCAACAACCCCTGTGAGGTGGACGAGAACGGCGACGTGACCGTCCACGAGGGCATCAACTACGGCCAGCAGACCTACCTGCTCACCGACTGCATCGGCACCGGCAACAAGCTCGACCTCGGGCTGCCGGAGTGCGAGCTGCCCCGCCCGTGAGGGACGTGCCCGCCCCGTGACGGCAGGGTGCCGGTGTCGCGCCCCGGCGGTGTCGCGGCACCGGCGCCCTTGTGCCGGGTTCCGCCCCGCCCGATGATGCGCGGGCGGACCAGGGGACGAGCCGGGAGGCCGGATGACAGCTGAGGACGACAGGGCCGGTGCGCAGGGCGCCGGCGACAGGCGGCCCGCGGAAGCAGACGCGCGGCGGGCGGGCGGCACGCGGCCGGCGGGCGGTGCGGAGCAGGCGCCCGGCATGCCCGGGGCTGCCGCGCCCGTACGGCGGCCGAGCTGGCGCTCCATCGGGCCGGGCATCGTGGTGGCGGCCACCGGCGTCGGCGCCGGCGACCTGGTCTCCACGCTGCTGGCGGGCAGCAAGTTCGGCTACACGCTGCTGTGGGCGGCGGTCCTCGGCTGCCTGGTCAAGATCGCTCTGGCGGAGGCGGTCGGCCGCTGGCACCTGGCCACCGGCCGCACCCTCTTCGACGGCTGGCGCTCGCTGGGCGCCTGGACCACCGTCTACTTCGCCGTCTACGTGGTGGTCTGGGGCTTCGTCTACGGCGCCACCGCCATGACCTCCAGTGCGCTGCCCCTGCAGGCGCTCTTCCCCGGCGGCCCGGGCCTGAAGTTCTGGGCGATCGCCACCGGCCTGCTGGGCCTCGCCTTCGTGTGGTTCAACCGCTACGCCGTCGTGGAGAAGATCATGATGATCTTCGTCGGCGTGATGTTCGTGGTGGTGGTCTCGGTGGCCGTCCGGGTCTCGCCCGACCTGGGGAGGACCTTCGCCGGGCTGCTGCCCGCCCTCCCCGACGGCTCGGTGCTGTACACCCTGGGCCTGGTCGGCGGCGTCGGCGGCACCATCACCATGGCCGCGTACGGCTACTGGGTGAACGCCAAGGGCTGGACCGACTCCGGCTGGATGCGCATGATGCGCCTGGACAACCGGGTCGCCTACCTCACCACCGGCGTCTTCGTGGTCGCCATGCTGGTCATCGGCGCCGAGCTGCTGCACGCGAGCGGCATCGCGCTGGCGGAGGGCGGGCGCGGCCTGCTGGACCTGGGTGACGTGCTGGAGGACCGCTTCGGCGCGTTCACCGCCAAGCTCTTCCTGGTCGGCTTCTTCGCCGCCTCCTTCTCCTCGCTGGTCGGCGTCTGGCACGGCGTCAGTCTGCTCTTCGCCGACTTCGTGGAACGGGTCCGCGCGGGCCGCGGCGCCGGGGAGCGTGCGGAGTCCCCCGAGGAGGCGGTGGGCACGGTGGCCCGCGGGGAGCGCGAACGCTCGCTGCCCTTCCGCGGCTACCTGCTCTGGCTGACCTTCCCGCCGATGGCGCTGCTCTGGCTGGACCGGCCCTTCGGCCTGGTCATCGCCTACGGCGTGCTCGGCGCCTTCTTCCTGCCCTATCTGGCCGCCACCCTGCTCTGGCTGCTCAACGGCGAGCGCACGCCCGCCGCCTGGCGGAACCGGCCCTTCGGGCTCAGCAACGTGATGCTGGTCGCGGCCGGCGCGCTCTTCGTGGTGCTCTGCGTCGAGCAGGTGCGCAACCTGCCCTGGTGAACGGGGTGCCCGGTCTCCGGGTCGCCCCGGCATGCCGCCGGGGGCGCGCCACGGCAGGGATCCGCGGCACGCCCCCGGCGGGGTTCCGGCTCAGCCGGTCACACCGGGCCGCACCGGGTCACGGCAGGCCGTGCACGTGCGGGCCGACCGTGTCCGACCAGCGGTTGCCGTTCAGCGCGTCCCAGTTGGTGGACCAGGTCATCGCGCCGCGCAGCGCCGGGTAGGTGTCGGCCGGCTGGAAGGAGCCGCAGCGGGTGCCGCGGGCCAGGCAGTCCAGGGCCGCGTTCACCACCGAGGGGTCGACGTAGCCGGAGCCCGCGCCGCGGGTGGAGGCCGGGGTGCCCAGCCCCACCTGCGAGGGGGCCAGACCGCCCTGGAGCTGGATGCAGGCCAGTGCGGTGAGGAAGTCCACCGAGCCCTGGCTGTACACCTTCCCGTCGCATCCCAGCATCGACCCGCTGTTGTAGTACTGGGTGTTGACGACCGTGAGGATGTCCTTCACGTTCAGCGCCAGCTGGAAGTACTCCGTGGAGGTGGACTGCATGTCCAGCGTCTGCGGGGCCATGGTGAGCACCATGTCCGGGCCGGCCTTCGCGGAGAGCTGCCGCAGCGCCTTCGTCAGGTACGTGGCGTTGATGCCGTGCTCCAGGTCGATGTCGACCCCGTCGAATCCGTACTCCTGCATCAGCGCCCAGGCGCTCTCGGCGAACCGGGTCGCCGAGGCGTCGTCGTTGATGAGCACCGTCCCCTCGGCGCCGCCGACGGACAGCACCACCGCCTTGCCCTCCGCCTGCTTGGCGGCGATGTCGGCCTTGAACTCCGCCTCCGAGGGCGCCAGCGCCGGATCGAGGTGGAAGGTGATCTCACCGGCCGTGGCGGTGGAGTCGGCGAAGGCCACGGCGATGATGTCGTAGGCGTCCTGCACGTCGCGCACCCGCTGGGTCTGCGCGCCGTTGTCGAAGTTCTGCACGTAGCCGGTGACGGCGTGCCGGGGCACCGGGTTGTCCCCGTCGCCGCCGTCCGCGGCCGTACGGGCGGTCACCGGCGCCGACTTCTCCGACTCGCCGGCGCCGTTGGCGGCACTGACCCGGAACGCGTACGAGGTCGAGGGCGCCAGCCCGGTCACGGTGGCCGAGGTGCCCTCCACGGTCAGCACCCGCTCGCCGTCCCGGTGCACGTGGTAGGCGGTGGCCCCGGAGACCTCGTCCCAGGACAGGTCCACGGTGGTGGCGGTGACCGTGCCCACCGCGAGCCCGCCGGGAACGGCCGGCGGCTCCGGGTCACCCGGGTCGCCCGGGTCCCCTCCGGGGCCGGTCAGGGCGAGGTCGTCGGCGAGATAGGCCGGCTGCCCGTACCAGCCGTGCGTGTAGACGGTCACCGAGGTGGTGTCCGGGCCGGTGGTGAAGCGGGTGGTGAGCTGCTGCCAGTCCGGCGCCGAGCCCGTCCAGGTGGACACGTCCGTGGTGCCGGTGCCGGTGGCGCCGAGATAGACGTACGAGCCCTGGACCCAGCCGCTGAGTTCGTACTCCGCGTCCGGCTGCACGGCGACCACCTGCGCGCAGCGGGCGTTGTCCTGCCCGGCGGGCGTGGCGCGCAGCGCTCCGGAGCCGCTGTGTGTGGTGGACGTCTCGGCCGTGCCGCTGCCGCCGGAGCAGGTCCAGCCGGTCAGGCCGGACTCAAAGCCGGGGTTCTCCAGCAGGTTGGTCTCGGCCGCGCCTGCGGTGGGCCCGGTGAGGGCGGTGGCGAGCAGCGCGCCGACGGCGGCGGTGGCGAGCCCGGCCAGGCCGGTGCGGCCGGGCAGGCGTCTGCGGCCCGGGTGCCGTCCCGGGGTGCGTCTCGAGGGACGCCGGGGAGTGGTGCGTTCCACAACTGCCTCCAGGCATGGGGGTGGTGGGGGTGCGGGAGGACGCGTGCGGGGACGGTGGCCACCGTCGTCCGCCGCGAAGACTGGTCCAGACCAATGGGCATGTCAAGGGTTCCGGCACGAACCGGCGGGGGTTGCCGGGCCGCCGGGCGGGGAACGCAGGGGGAGGCACGCGGAGCGGCCCGGCGCGGGCGGTGCCGGGCGGGCGGCGCCCGGCGCACGGTGGCGGGTGTGTTCCAGGACGCGGTTCTCTGCCGGGAGCCGCACGGATAAGCTGTCGATGATGCCGGTCGGCTGCTCGGCCGGCCGGTCGTCCGGCCTGGCGGCCGCGCAGCCGGGCGTACCGGCCGGGCGAGCTGCGAGGACCGCGTGAGGGACGGACCGTCAGGCCGGGGGGAGCGGATGTGACTACTGCCCTAGCGGTCACCAGCCACGGCCACATGCTGCCGCCGCCGGACCGGCACACCCCGCGCGCCCACCTCCTCACGCCTCCCGAGGAGCAGCCGCTGGACGCCGCCCTCGCCGAGATGCGGACCCTGCTCGACCAGCACGGCTATGTTGTCGCCCTCTATCCCGAGACGCTGCCCACCCCCTTCCGGCACCGGCTGCACACCGTCCGGGGCCTCCTGGAGAGCGACCGCATCGCGCTGCTGCCCACCACCCTGCCGCCGCTCGCCACGGGCGTGCTCGTACGGCAGCTCCGGCAGCTCTCGCTCTGCGACTTCAGCCCCGGCGTCCTCGGCTCCGCCGCCCGCCTGCTGGCGCACTACATCTACGCCGGCGCCCTGCTCGGCTCCGTGGCCAAGCTGGACCGGGTGCCCGTCGGGCTCCGCGCCCACGCCAAGTCCTGGCTGCCCGGCGCCCAGTTCGGAGTGCTCGCCGCGCCCGCCCCGCAGCTCGTACGCATCGGCGGCCGGGACGGGACACCGCTGGCCGCGCCGCAGTTCGCCACCCGGCTCACGGTCGCCGCCGGCAGCCTGAGTCCCGACTGGGTCACCGGCACCCTCGCCCGCCAGTGGCGGGTCGGCGAGGTGCAGGAGACGGCGCTGCCCGAGGACTCGCCGCGCTGGTGGGGGACGGGCAAGCTGGCCGAGTTCGCGGCCGCCATCCCCGACGTCTCGGTCCTCTACCAGCTCGTCGCCTCCGTACGCCGGGACACCTGCCGCTGGTGCGGCCTCGAACTCATCGGCGACCGGTGCGCCTTCTGCGCCGCCGAGACGCCGCCCCCGGCGCCCCCGGACTCCTCAGGACCGGCCGGACCGCCCAGCTCCGGCACGGCCCCCGGACCCGGCACGGCTCATGCCCCCGGCCCCGGCGCCGCCGCGCCGCAGGACGCCACGCCCCGGCCGTCCTCGGCCGCCGCCCTCCGACCCGCCGTACACCAAGGGATCCCCCGTCCATGAACTCACGCCAGCGCCGCGGCGTCCTCCTCATCGTGATCTCCGCCCTGTGCGCCGCCGGCGCCTTCGCGGGCGTCCTGGCGGTGATCCGCGACGTGGAGTCGAAGGTCGGCCCGGAGACGACCGCGTACGAGCTCGCCTCCGACGTCGCGGCCTACCAGCGGCTGAAGCCGGAGCACTTCACCGAGATCAGCATGCCGGAGCGCTGGCTGCCGGAGACCGCCGTCACCGACCTCGGCGCGATACGCGGCAAGATCGCCGTCAACCCGCTGCGCAAGGGCTCGCTGCTGCAACGCGACATGGTGGCCGACCGGCCCGAACTGGAACCCGGCCAGCAGGAGATCGCCATCATGATCGACGCCGCCACCGGTGTGGCCGGCAAGATCAACCCCGGGGACCGGGTGAACATCTACGCCACCTTCGAGGGCGACGACAGCGGAGAACGGGAGGAGCCCGACACCTCCCGGGTCATCGTCGACAACGCCCAGGTCATCGACGTCGGCAAGCTCACCCCGTTCCAGGACGAGGGCGACGACGCCCGCGCCCGGCAGCGGGAACGCGAGGGCGTGCCGATCACCTTCGCGCTCGCCACGCCCGACGCCCAGCGCGTCGCCTACGCCGAGTCCTTCGCCGAGCACGTCCGGCTCGCGCTGGTCGGGCCCGGCAGCGGGGACGTCCCCGAGGACGAACGCACCTACACGCTCGCCGGGGACAGGTGAGGCGCACCCGTGAACACCACCGTCACCCGCATCCTGCCGGCCGTCGGCGACGCCGAGGCGGCCCGCCCGCTGGTCACCCTGCTCGGGCAGCTCCCGGACGCCGAGCCCCTCACACCCGCCGTCGACTCCGGGCAGCTCCTGGACACCCTCGACCGGCTCGCCGCCGAGTCCGTGGGGGACCTCCCCGAGGTCGTCCTCGTGCACGAACTGATCGGGCCGCTGCCCGCGCTGGAACTCCTCCGCGAGGTGGCACTCCGCTTCCCCTCCGTCGGCGTCGTCCTCGTCACCCGCGACACCACCCCCGGCCTCTACTCGGCGGCCATGGACTCCGGCGCACGCGGCGTGGTGGGCATCCCCGTCTCGTACGACGAACTCGCCGCCCGCGTCGGTGCCGCCGCCACCTGGGCCGCCGGAGTCCGCCGCCACCTCGGGCAGCGGACCGCCGGCCCCGGCGAGGCCCCCGGCCACGGCGGCACCGTGCTCACGGTCAGCGGCGCCAAGGGCGGCGTCGGCTGCACCCTGGCCGCCGTCCAGATCGCCCTCGCCGCCCAGGCCTCCGGGCAGCGGGTCGCCCTCGTCGACCTCGACCTCCAGTCCGGGGACGTCGCCTCCTTCCTGGACGTGCAGTTCCGCCGCTCCGTCGCCGACCTCGCCGGCATCGCCGACCTGTCGCCCCGGGTGCTCCAGGACGTCGTCTACACCCACGACACCGGGCTCTCCCTGCTGCTCGCCCCCGGCGACGGCGAACGCGGCGAGGAGGTCGACGACCGTACCGCCCGGCAGCTCGTCAGCGCCCTCCGCTCCCGCTACGAGGTGGTGGTGGCCGACTGCGGCACCCAGATGCACGCCGCCAACGCCGCCGCCGTGGAGATGGCCGACCGCGCGCTGCTGGTCACCACCCCGGACGTGGTCTCGGTACGCGCCGCCAAGCGGGTCGTCCGGCTGTGGGAGCGGCTCCAGATCCGCAAGGCGGAGGAGACCGTCACCGCCGTCAACCGCGCCTCCCGGCACAGTGAGATCCAGCCGCCGCTCGTCGCCCGCGTCATCGGCACCCCGGTCGCGCGGGCGACCGTGCCCGCCGCCTTCAAGGAGCTGCACACCGCGCTGGACGCCGGCCGCATCCAGGACCTCGACCACCGCAGCACCGTCAAGCAGGCCCTGTGGACACTCGCCGCCGAACTCGGAGCCGCCGGCCCGCCCCCGCAGGGCGGCAAGGGCGGCGCCCGCAGCCACCGGGCCCCCAAGGGCGGGCGTACGAGCGGACGTACGCGCAACGGCGCCGGGGGCGCGGACGCCGTGGAAGCCGCGCCGTCGCACGGGCCGCAGGCGCTGGCCGGCGGGCGGCGCGCCGCCCTGCCGCCCGGGGGAGGGGTTTCCGGCGCCTCCGGTGGTTCCGGCGCCTCCGGTGCCTTCGGGCCGGACCGCGGGGCGGTCCGGCTGCCCTGGGGCCGCCGCCTCCGGGACGACCGCGGCGCGGTACGGGTGCCGCACCGGGCGGTGCCCGTCCGGTTCCGCGGCCGGAACGAGACGCCGGGCGGCTCTGCCGACGGCACCGGCGGTGCGCGGGACCGGGGCGCGCTGACCGTCGAGTTCGCCGGTCTGGCGCCCGTCGTCCTGGTGGTGCTCGCCCTGCTCTGGCAGTGCGTGCTGATCGGCCACACCTTCACCCTCGCCGGGAACGCCGCCGACGAGGGCGCCCGCGCCGCCGCCTCCGCCGCCGCCTACGGCGACCCGGCCGCCGCCTGCCGCACCGCCGCCCGGGAACACCTCCCCGCCGCCTGGGCCTCCGGCGCCACCGTGAACTGCTACTCCGCGGGCGGCCTCTGGAAGGCCGACGTGGACCTGGCCACCCCCGTGCTCTTCCCCGGCGCGGCCCACCTCCCGTTCACCGTGAACGGCACCGCCGGCGCCGCCGAGGAGGTGGAGTGAGCCCTCCCCGTTTCACCCACGACGCCCCGGCAGCCGCCGGCCCGGTCACCGGCGCGCCGGCCGAGGGCGGTGCCCGGCGCCCGGTGGTGTCCGGTGGCCGTACCCGGCGGGGGCCCGGCCGCCGCGGAGGGACGCGCTTCGTGCCGGGGGTCGCCCCGGCCCGGCGGAGACCCGGGCGGCGCTCCCCGCCCCCCGCGGCCCGGAGACGCGCCGTGCGCCGCGGGCACGGCGACCGGGGAGCCTCCAGCGTCGAGTTCGCCGGGATGCTGCCGCTGCTGCTGCTCGTCGGCCTCGCCGCCCTCCAGCTCGGGATCGCCGGGTACGCCGTCCAGCAGGCCGGAACGGGCGCCCGCGCCGCCGCCCGTACGGCCTCCCAGAACGACCCCGGCGCCGGCTGCGCGGACAGCGGCCGGGCCGCCATGAGCGGCTGGACCGCCGACCGCGCCACCTTCGCCTGCGCCGCAGGCGACGACGCGGTGACGGTGACCACCACCGTCACCATCCCCTCCCTCATCCCCGGCATCGACAGCCTCGGCGCCGCCGACCGCACCGTGACCCTGCCCGCCGAATGACCCTGACCGCCCGATGACACCCTGACCGCCGAACGACCCGCCCGGCAGCCCGCGCACCACGGAAGGAGGCCGCACCGTGAGCCTGCGTTCCCGCCTCAACACCCCCGGTGACCCCCGGCACCCCCCCGGGCCCGGCGCCCCCGCCCCGGGCGCCGGGGCGTCCCCGGCCCGTACCGGCCAGGCACCGGGCGCCCCCGGCGGTGAGACCGACCGCACCGGGCACCTCGTCGCGGTCTACCGCGCCAAGCTGCTGGAGGAGATCGACCTCGCGGAGATGTCCGCGCTCGCCCCCGCCGAGCGACGGGCCCGCCTGGAACGCGTCCTCGGCCATCTGCTCAGCCGCGAGGGACCCGTCCTCGCCACCCAGGACCGGGCCCTGCTGATCCGCCGGGTCGTCGACGAGGCGCTGGGCCTCGGCGTCCTCGAACCACTCCTGGAGGACCCCTCCATCACCGAGATCATGGTCAACGGCCCCGACCAGATCTTCGTCGAACGCGCCGGCCGCGTCGAACAGGTGCCGGTGCGCTTCGCCTCCGAGGAGCAGCTCATGCAGACCATCGAGCGCATCGTCTCCACCGTGAACCGCCGCGTCGACGAGTCCAACCCCATGGTCGACGCCCGGCTGCCCTCCGGGGAGCGGGTCAACGTCATCATCCCGCCGCTCTCCCTCACCGGCGCCACCCTCACCATCCGGCGCTTCCCCCGCGCGTACAAGCTCGACGAGCTGATCGGCCTCGGCACCCTCGACGACGCCATGGTGTTGCTGCTCGCCGCGCTGATCCGGGCCCGCTTCAACGTGATCGTCTCCGGCGGCACCGGCTCCGGGAAGACCACCCTCCTCAACGCCCTCTCCGGGCTGATCCCCGAGCACGAGCGCATCATCACCGTCGAGGACGCCGCCGAGCTCCAGCTCCAGCAGCACCACGTCATCCGGCTGGAGACCCGGCCGCCCAACGTCGAGGGCAAGGGCCGCATCACCGTACGCGACCTGGTGCGCAACTCGCTGCGCATGCGCCCCGACCGCATCATCGTCGGCGAGGTCCGCGGCGGCGAGACCCTGGACATGCTCCAGGCCATGTCCACCGGCCACGACGGGTCCCTCGCCACCGTCCACGCCAACAGCGCCGAGGACGCCCTGATGCGGCTCCAGACCCTCGCCTCCATGTCCGAGGTGGAGGTGCCCTTCGCCGCGCTCCAGGACCAGATCAACTCCGCGGTCGACGTCCTGGTGCAGCTCGCCCGCTTCCCGGACGGCTCCCGCAAGATCGTGGAAATCTCGCTGCTGGCCTCGCACGGCCGGGAGACCTTCCAGATCGCCACGGTCTGCCGTTACGAGGCCGACCCCCTCGGCCCGGACGGCCGGGTCACCGGCCGCTTCGCCCACCTGCCGCTGCCGCGCCGCACCGCCGACCGGCTCTCCCTCGCCGGGGAGCCCATCCCGCCGGCGTTCGGCGTCGCCGCCGACGACGCCCACCTGACCACCCGCGAGGCCGGCTGAACCCCGCCCCGAGGACCCGATCCCGAGGACCCGCACCCAAGGACCCGCACCCAAGGACCCGCCCCAAGGACCCGCCCCAAGGACCCGAACCCCATGGACTCACTGGCCCTGCTCGCCCTCGGCGCCACGCTCCTCACCGGCGTGCTCGCCGTCGCGGGCGTGCACACGTACGCCTCGGGCCGCGCCCAGCGCCGGGCGCTCATCGACCGGCTCGCCAGCCCCGGCCCCGCCCCCGGGCTGCCCGCCGGACGCCGCCGCCACTTCACCGCCGTGGACCGCCGGCTGCGCCGTACGGGCCCGGGCCACCGCCTCCAGCTCCGGCTGGCCGCCACCGGGCTCGACCTGACCCCCGGCGAGTTCCTGGTCTACGTGCTGGCCGCGGTCGCCGCGCTGTGGCTGCTCGCCTCCTCGCTGCTCGCCCCGTTCTTCGGCCCGATCGCCGGGCTGCTGGGCGTCCTCGCCGCCAACGCCTTCCTCGACTGGCAGCGCCAGAAGCGCATCGAGGCCTTCATCGGGCAGCTCCCCGAGCTCTCCCGGATACTCGCCAACGCCACCTCCGCCGGGCTCGCCCTGCGGACCGCGCTCAGCATGGCCGCCGAGGAACTCGACGCCCCCGCCGGCGACGAACTCACCACCGTCACCAACCAGCTCGCCGTCGGCCGCTCCCTCGACGACGCCCTCGGCGAACTCGCCGAACGCCTCCCCTCCCGGGAACTCGTCGTGCTCGTCACCACGCTGGTCCTCTCCAACCGCGCCGGCGGCACCATCGTCAGCTCCCTGCGCAACCTCACCACCACGCTGGAGGAACGCAAGGAGACCCGGCGGGAGGTCCGCACGATGCTCGCCGAGGTCAACGCCACCGCGTACACCATCCCCCTCCTCGGACTCGGCGCCATGCTGATGATGAACTCCATGTCGCCCGGCGCCCTGGACGAGGTCACCGGCTCCCCGCTGGGGCAGGTGGCGATGATCGTCGCCGTCGGCCTCTTCGCGGTGGGCTTCACCGTCATCCGGCGCCTCGGGAAGATCGACGTCTGACATGACCGACCTGCCGCCCCTCGCCTGGGCCCTCGCGCTGCTCGCCGGGCTCGCCGCCCTCGGCCTCGCCACCGGCATCCGCCTCTACCGCAGCGAGACCACGCTCCCGCCCGACCTCAGCCTCGCCCTGGAGGTCGGCGCCTCCCGCGCCCGCCCCCGCCAGCAGGCCGTGGACCGGCTCGGCATCCGCCTCGCGCCCACCGTGCTCCGGCTGATGGGCCCCAAACTCCGCGACGCCAAGCGCCGCCGCATCGACCAGGCCGGCAACCCCGACGGCCTCACCCTCGACCGCTACGCCGCCCGGCGCGCCGTCTACGGGCTGTTCGGCGCGTTGATGGCGCTGATCGGGCTCGCCGCCGGGGCCCCGTTCTTCTCGCTGCTCGCCCTGGGCTTCGGCTGGTTCGCCGCCGACCTCGCCCTCCGGCAGGCCATCCGCGACCGCCGGCGCGAGATCGAACGCACCCTGCCCGACTTCCTCGACGTGCTGGCCGTCGTCGTCTCCGCCGGGCTCGGCTTCCGCCAGGCCCTGGAACGCGTCGCCGAACGCTACCGCGGGCCCTGGGCCGACGAACTCCGCATCACACTCCGCCAGATGGACATGGGCGTCAGCCGCCGGGAGGCCTTCGCGCAACTCCGCCGGCGCAACTCCTCCGAGCAGGTCGACCAGTTCGTCACCGCCCTCCAGCAGGGCGAGGAACTCGGCGCCCCCATCGCCGAGACCCTGGTGCAGATCGCCACCGACATGCGTCGTACGGACGCGCAGAACGCCCGCCGCAAGGCCGCCAAGACCGTCCCCAAGGCGACCATCGCCACCATCGCCTTCCTGCTGCCGGGCACCCTGATCCTCATCGTCGCGACCTTCGTGCTGGGCTCCGGCACCGACTTCGGGTCGGTGCTGGACGGATGACGAACCGGGCACCGCTCCGTACGCCGCATCCGTATATCGAAACCGTCGCGGGGGAAAGGGAAGTCTGGTGCAGAGGCCACCGGTCGTGACACAGTCAGCGATGACGCATGAACGGTGGGCGACGAGCAGCCGGTTCCGGGGGGGACCGCGACGAGGGTCGGAGGTGAGCGGGTTGGCCGTACGCACGCGGCTCACCGCCTTCTTCGCCGCCCGCACGCAGCAGAGGGTGACCGGCGCACGGCCGGCCGACACCGGAGGAGACCGCCATGAAGGCCATCCGCGACTGGTTCCACGGGCGCGCCGCGCGCGCGGGGGATCGTGGCGTGACGTCGATCGAGTACGCGGGGATCGTCATCCTGGTGGCGGGGATCGTGATCGCCGTGCGCGCGCTGGGGCTGGACGCGACGATCTCCAGTTCCATCGCGACCTGGGTCAACGCGGTGCTCGGAACCTGACCGGAGCAGGTGTGGACCGGGGGCAGACGGTCCTGCTGTACGCAGCGGTGATGTCCGGGCTGCTCTTCCTGGCCCTCGCCTTCTTCGCGGTGGCCCAGGCAGCCACCGTGCGCAACGGCGGCCAGTCCGCGGCCGACGCAGCCGCGCTCGCCGCCGCCCGGGAGGACCGGGACCGCTTCTTCGACGGATTTCTGGACTCGCTGGGCGAAGGCGACGGCTGGCAGCGGTGGCTGGACCTCTCGGAGCTCGTCAGCGCCGACGGCTGCGGCGCTGCGGGGGACTTCGCGGGACGCAACGACGCCTCGGTGCTCCGCTGCGAGCCCGTGTTCCGCCATGGGCGTCCCGGATACACCGTCACGGTCGAAACGAACTACGACACCGGGAACACTGTGATTCCCGGTGCGGACGACAGAACCGCGACCGCCGAGGCGACAGCCGTCGTGCGGCCGTCCTGCGAGTTCGATGCCGAGGAGAAGGAAATCGAACTCGACTGTAAAAACGGGGACTTCGACATCGATCCGGACGATGAGGAGATCGACGTGGAACCGTCGGACCTCTTCTCCGTGGTGCTGACCGAGTGACCGAACGACGAGTGAAGGACGAACCTCACCCATGAGCATGCGGCGTACCAAGGCTCGTACGGCGGTCACCGCCGTGGCGACGGCCGCCGGCCTGGTCCTGACCCTGGGCGCGTGCGGCATCGGCGACGACGACCCGTCGGAACCGGAGAAGTCGGCTTCCGCCGAAGGCGCCGAGGACGGCGGCTCGGGCGGGGGAGAGCAGAGCACGTCCGAGGGGGACGACCAGGTACTCGCACAGGTGAAGAGCGGCGACATCGCCCTCACCATTCGCTCGGCCAGGCGCGAGGAGGGGGGATTCGTCACGGTGACGGGCACGGTGACCAACAACGGAAGCGGTGTCTGGACGGGCATCGAGTGGAAGTCGGACGAAACCGAGCTCTCCCTGAAGAACCCTGCGTCCATGGCGGCCGCCCGTCTCGTCGACAAGGCCGGGAAGAAGCGCTACTACATTCTGCGCGACACCGAGGGCCGGTGCCTCTGCACCGCTTTCAAGGGCGGGCTGAACTCCGGGGAGTCGGAGTCCTGGTACACCCAGTTCCCCGCTCCCCCGAAGGGCAACGACGAAGTCGACTTCCAGATCGCCGACATGCCGCCCGCCACCATCACCCTCTCCGAGGGGTGAGCGCCGCCATGAAGCTGCCCCGTGCGCGCACGTTCCGGAGGGCCGCCTGCACCTCGGCCTCCGCGCTGCTGCTCGTCGGCATGGGCGTGGGCACCGCGCACGCCGACCCCTCCCGCCCGCCGGTCACACCGCCGCCCGGGCCCTCCCTCCCCGGAGCGGACAACCCCACCACCATCCCCACCGGCGCCCCCTCCCTCCCCGGGGAGGGAGGCCCGAAGCCGGGGTACAGCGAGCCGCCGGACAACATCGGGGACGCGCGGCCGCCGGTCGAGGTGGACCCGCAGGCCTCCGGGCTGAAGCTGGCGGACGGCGCGCAGCTCGCCCCGGCCAAGGTGCTGGACATCAAGTTCGTCACCGAGGACATGGCGGGCGAGCAGCGCCGGGAGGACAGCAACCGGAAGACCACGTTCACGCTGCAGGCGGAGGTGCTGTTCCCGAAGGACAGCGCCGAGCTGAACGACGAGGCGTTCTCCCGGATCCGGGACATCGCCTCCGAGGTGGAGGCCCAGGGCGCCACCGAGGTGAACGTGTTCGGTTTCACCGACGACCTGGGGTCCTACGCGCACGGTGAGGTGCTCTCCAAGAAGCGGGCGAACGCGGTGCAGCGCGAGCTCGCCAAGGAGCTGGGCTCCGGGGTGACCTTCCGTGTGCGCGGCTACAGCGAGGACTACCCGATCGCGGACAACAGCACCGAGGAGGGCCGGAAGAAGAACCGCCGTGTCGAGGTGTCGTTCGCCCGCGAGGGCTGACGCCCCGGAGCGGCACCGGCTCGCCGGGGTTGCGGGCCTGCGCCTTCCCTCCCGGCGGCTCCGCCCCGGCTGCTGCGGGCCGGTTCAGCGGTCCCGGCCCGCCCCGGGACGGGAGGTCCCCGCGCCGGTGGCCCCGGCGTCCGGCGGGGTGCGGCAACCGGGTAGGTTCGGCTGATTGTTCGAGTGCCGTCCAGCCCAGGAGCCCGCTGCGTGAGTGCGCCCCCGCCGCCCGGATACGGATACCCGCCCCCGCCCGGACCGCCGCACGGGCCCGATCACGGCTATCCGCCCCCTCCCGGGCCCGGCTACTACGGCGCCCCGCCGCCCTTCGCGCCTCCGCCGCCGACCAACGGCATGGCCATCGCCTCCCTCGTGACGGCGTTCGCCTGCGGGGCCATCCCGGTCGGGCTGATCCTGGGCATCGTCGCGCTCTCGCAGATCCGGCAGCGGGGTGAGAAGGGCCGGGGGCTCGCCATCGGCGGCATCGTGGTGACCGCGGTGCAGATCGTGCTGATCCTCGCGGTCGTGCTCTTCGCCGTGGTCGGTTCCGGCCCCGACGGCGGCCCGTCGTACGGGGTGAGACCCCATGCGGCGTCCCCCTCCGCGTTGCGTCCCGGCGACTGCTTCAACCTCCCCGGCGGGCCGGACGAACCGGTACGGGAGGTCACCGTCGTGCCCTGCGACCAGCCGCACGACGGTGAGACGTTCAGCCATACCCGGGCCTCCGGGGGAAGCGACGACGCGTTCCCGGGGCACGCCCGGCTGGACGGTGTGGCCTTCCGGCTCTGCGCGCCGAGGCAGTTCGACTACACCATGGACGCCTGGGCGCTGCCCGCCGACGTCGAGCTGTTCTTCTACACCCCCTCGGAGGCGGGCTGGTCGCAGGGCGTCCGCCAGATCACCTGCGCCTTCACCCATCGCGGGGGCGAGCGGCTGACCGGCACGCTCCAGACCGACCTCGCCGACCTGGACCGGCATCAGAGCGGGTACCTGCTCGCCGCCAACCCCGTCGACGAGGTCCTGGTGGCACCTCCGGCGGCGGAGTACCCGGACGACGACCTGCCCGGCTACCAGCGCTGGGCGCGGCAGGTCGCGGACGCGCTGGGCGACGAGGCCCGGCGGCTGCGCGAGCACTCGTGGTCCGCCGGGGCGCAAGGGCCGGTGGACGCGCTGGTGCGCGGTGTCGACCAGGCGCAGAAGCACTGGAAGAAGGCGGCGGAGGCCGCGGGCCCGGGTGCGTTCGAGGAGCACTGGCGGGCGGCCGACGAGGCGCTCGGTACGGAGCTGCACGTGCGGGTCCGCCAGGTCCTGGGCCTCGCCACCACCCCGCCGGGCGGCTACGAGGACGTCTGACCGGTCTCGCCGTGTGCGGCGGCCGGTCCTTCGCGCCCTGCGGGGCGCGGTGCGCACGGCGTACTCGTGGCGGCGTTCCCGCGGCGGCGGTCCCGGGGCCGGGCGGCAGGGCACGTGCTCGCCGTGCACGCGCGCGGAGCTCGACCGTCCGCCGCCCCGTCAGCCGCGGGTGTCCGCGTCGCCGGGGGTCCACGACCGCCGTACGCCCGTACGGGTCCGCGCGCCGCGGGGCACGCGTAGGCTCGCGGCGTGCTGCTGCTCTGGATGCTTCTCGCCGCCGGGTTCGGGCTGGCTGCCGGCGTGTTGCTGCCGCGTGCGGTCTACCGGTTCTCCGTCGGACCGGAGGAGCCGTGGCGGGACCGCTGTCCGGCCGGGCATCCGCTGCCGGGCCCGGCGGGCGGCTGGCTGGGCCGGGCGTACTGCGCGGGCTGCCCGGGCCCGTACGGGCCGCGAGCACGCTGGTTCGCGGTGGCCGGTGCGGTGGTCTGCGGGACGCTGGCGGCGGTGGTGGGGCCGCGTCCGGAGCTGGCGGTGTGGCTGGTGGCCGTGCCGGCGGGCCTGGTGCTGGCGGCGGTGGACCGGGCCGTCAACCGGCTGCCCGACGTGCTCACCCTGCCGCTCGCCGGCGGTGTGACCGCGTTGCTGGGGGTGGCGGCGTTGTTGCCTGGAGCGGAGGGGAGCTGGCCGCGCGCGGTGCTCGGGGGGGTGGTGCTGGCCGGGGTCTTCGGTGTGTTGTTTCTCATTCAACCGAATGGCATGGGCTTCGGCGACGTCAAGCTCGCGCTCGCTCTCGGGGTCGCCCTCGGGTGGTACGGCTGGGGGGTTCTGCTGGTCGGCGCGTTCCTCGGATTCGCCCTCTGCGCGGTCTACGGAACCGTCCTTGTCCTGCGAGGACGCGCCGACGGGGGCACGGCGCTGGCCTTCGGTCCCTTCCTGGTGCTGGGGGCGCTGGCCGGGGTGCTGCTGGGCGGGATGTGGGTCTGACGGGCGCCGCGGGACGCCCCGGGGCTCGGGCCGCCGCTCGACACGGCGCGGGAAAGAGTGCCATTGCTGCACGAAGCACCCCCCTGGAGGGGCTATGGTGGAATCCCCCCCTCGGGCCGGTCCGTATCCCCCCACGGACCGGCCCGCTTTTTTGCGTGCGCCCGCTCCTCGCGGGTCCGGGCTCCCCGCCGTCTCTCACCGCGGTGCGCGAGCTCTGCCTGGCCGCCCCCTTGCGGTCAGCTCTCGCTGCTGCGCGCCCAGATGTTCACGCCGGGCTCCGAGGTGGCGAAGCGGTCGATCTCCGCCAGCTCGTCCTCGGTCAGTGCGGGGCCGGTGAGCGCGGCGACGTTGGCCTCGAGCTGGGCCACGCTGCTCGCCCCGATGAGCGCCGAGGTCATCCGGGGGTCCCGCAGCACCCAGGTCAGCGCGAGCTGGGCGAGCGACTGGCCGCGGCCGCGGGCGATCTCGTCGAGGCCGCGCAGCCGGCGACGCATCTCGTCGGTGAGCCACTCGGGCCGGAAGGAGCCGGCCCGGGCGGCCCGCGAGCCCTCCGGGATGCCGGCCAGGTACTTGTCGGTGAGCATGCCCTGCTGGAGCGGGGCGAAGGCGATGCAGCCCATGCCCTCGTCCTCCAGGGTGTCCAGCAGCGCGTCCTCCTCCGTCCAGCGGTTGATCATGGAGTAGGAGGGCTGGTGGATCAGCGGCCGTACGCCCATCCCGCGGAGCAGGTGGGCCGCCTCCCGGGTCCGCTCGGAGTTGTAGGAGGAGATGCCGGCGTAGAGCGCCTTGCCCTGGTGCACGGCGGAGGCCAGGGCGCCCATGGTCTCCTCGAGCGGGGTGTCCGGGTCGTGGCGGTGGGAGTAGAAGATGTCGACGTGGTCGAGTCCCATCCGCCGCAGCGACGCGTCCAGGGAGGACAGCAGGTACTTGCGGGAGCCCCACTCGCCGTACGGGCCCGGGTGCATCAGGTACCCGGCCTTGGTGGAGATGATCAGTTCGTCCCGGTACGGGCGGAAGTCCTGGGCGAGGAGCCTGCCGAAGTTCGCCTCGGCCGAGCCGGGCGGCGGCCCGTAGTTGTTGGCCAGGTCGAAGTGGGTGACGCCGAGGTCGAAGGCGCGGCGGAGGATCGCCCGCTGGGTGTCGAGCGCACGGTCGTCGCCGAAGTTCTGCCACAGCCCGAGGGAGACGGCGGGCAGCCGGAGACCGCTGTGGCCCGAGCGGCGGTACTCCATCGCGTCGTACCGCGCGGCGTCGGCGCGGTAGGGGAAGAGCTCGTTCATGGGACTTTCCTATCAAGCGGTCCGCCGACCGGTGTGTCTGTATGACCGCCCGGCTTCGCCCGTTCGGGCGAACGGCAGTAAGGTTCTGAAATCCCCGGACTCGGCACGGAGGGCTGGCCATTCCCATGAAGCTTCGCGACCTGGTGTACCGGCTCTACGCGCGCCGGGTGGAGGACCGCCTCGACCACGCGCGGGTGCCCGGCCACGTCGGCGTGATCCTGGACGGGAACCGGCGCTGGGCCAAGGCCTCCGGCGGCACCACCGAGCAGGGCCACCAGGCGGGCGCGCACAAGATCAAGGAGATGCTCACCTGGTGCGCCGAGACGGACGTCGAGGTGGTCACGCTCTGGATGCTCTCCACGGACAACCTCAACCGCGCCGAGAACGAGCTGCTGCCGCTGCTCGGCATCATCGAGGACACCGTCCGCGACCTCGCCGAGGACGGGCGCTGGCGGGTGCACCACGTGGGCCAGCTCGACCTGCTGCCCGCCCGCACCCAGCGGGTGCTGAAGGAGGCCGAGCAGCAGGCCGGCGAGGTGGACGGGATACTCGTGAACGTCGCCGTCGGTTACGGAGGGCGACAGGAGATCACCGATGCGGTCCGTTCCCTGCTGGCCGACCGGGCGACGACCGGCGCCACCCTGGAGGAGCTGGCCGAGACGCTCACCGTCGAGGACATCGCCGAACACCTGTACACCCGGGGGCAGCCGGACCCCGACCTGGTGATCCGCACCAGCGGCGAACAGCGGCTCTCGGGCTTCATGCTCTGGCAGAGCGCCCACTCCGAGTACTACTTCTGCGAGGTCTTCTGGCCCGCCTTCCGCAAGGTGGACTTCCTGCGTGCGCTGCGTGACTACGCGGCCCGCCATCGCCGCTACGGCAACTGAGCGACGGCCGCCCCGTCGCCGTACCCCCGTCGTCGCCCCCGGCGTCCCCGCGTCGCCACGGGCCCCCGGGGGAGCGCGCGCCACCGGCAGCCATCCGGCGGCATATGCCGTTGCATGGCACCGGCTCCGGGAGGGAATATCACTCATGGCCGCGTGCCCGCCTCGGGCCGCGCGGTCCCGGGAGGCCCGTTTGCGCACCACGGACGACCGCATCAGGGATGCGGAACACGTCGCGAAGGGCCGGAGCCCGGCCCGTGCGCGGGGCCCGGCCCGGTCTCTTCCCCCGCGACGCCGTCGCTCCCGACCTCATCCGAGGGGGTACGTCCACCCGTGGTGACCAGCAAGAAGCGCAGCGATCACGACCGGCGCACCTATGTGATCGACACCAGTGTCCTGCTCGCCGACCCGGCGGCCATGCTCCGTTTCGACGAGCACGAGGTGGTGCTCCCCGTGGTCGTGGTCACCGAGCTGGAGGCGAAGCGCCACCACCCGGAGCTCGGATACTTCGCCCGGCAGGCCCTCCGCCTGCTCGACGAGTACCGCGTACGGTACGGCCGGCTCGACGCGCCCGTCCCCGTCGGGGACCTGGGCGGCACTCTCCGCGTCGAGCTCAACCACACCGACGCCACCGTGCTTCCGGCCGGCTTCCGGCTGGAGGACAACGACACCCGGATCCTCGCGGTCGCCCGCAACCTCCAGGCGGAGGGGTACGACGTCACCGTCGTCTCCAAGGACCTGCCGCTGCGTATCAAGGCGTCCTCCGTCGGCCTGCTCGCCGAGGAGTACCGCGCGGAGCTGGCGGTGACCGACTCCGGCTGGACCGGCATGGCCGAGCTGACGCTCCCGGGGGAGGAGATCGACGAACTGTTCGCCGCCGACACCGTGCACGTGCCGGAGGCCGCCGAGCTCCCGGTGCACACCGGCCTGGTGCTCCAGTCGGAGAAGGGCAAGGCGCTGGGACGGGTCACCCCCGAGGGGCGCATCAAGCTGGTCCGCGGCGACCGCGAGGCGTTCGGCATCAAGGGCCGCAGCGCCGAGCAGCGGATCGCGCTCGACATGCTGCTGGACCCGGAGATCGGCATCATCTCGATGGGCGGCCGCGCCGGCACCGGCAAGAGCGCCCTGGCGCTCTGCGCCGGGCTGGAGGCGGTGCTCGAACGCCGCCAGCACAGCAAGGTGATGGTCTTCCGTCCGCTGTACGCGGTGGGCGGGCAGGACCTCGGCTATCTGCCGGGCACCCACGACGAGAAGATGAACCCCTGGGCGCAGGCGGTCTTCGACACCCTGTCCGCCGTGACCAGCCGGGAGGTCATCGAGGAGGTCGTCAGCCGGGGCATGCTGGAGGTGCTGCCGCTGACGCACATCCGCGGGCGCTCGCTGCACGACGCCTTCGTCATCGTGGACGAGGCGCAGTCGCTGGAGCGGAACGTCCTGCTGACGGTGCTCTCCCGGATCGGCCAGGACTCCCGGGTGGTCCTCACCCACGACGTGGCGCAGCGGGACAACCTGCGGGTGGGGCGGTACGACGGCGTGGTCGCGGTGGTGGAGCGGCTGAAGGGACACCCGCTCTTCTCACACGTCACGCTGACCCGCTCGGAGCGTTCGCCGATCGCGGCCCTGGTGACCGAGATGCTGGAGGAGGGCCGGATCTGAGCGCCCGGCCGCCGGTCACGGGCACGCCGCCCCCGGAGTGACACGCGGGCCGGGCGCCGCCGCGCCACCGCCGGCGGTTCCGCAGGCGCCGGGGGCCGACGGGCGCCGACAGACGCGGACATATGCCGACGGACAGGTGCAGATACGGACGGCGGACGGCCGGGTTCCGGACGGGTGAGCCGAGCAGCTTACTCACCGGGGCCCGGCCGCGCCCGTCTTTCCGCGGAACGTGAGCCTCAAACCCCGTGTGACCTTTCCCACTCGGCGCAGAATTGCCTCAACCCTCGGGCGTCCGGCAGGGTGTGGTTCCTGTCAGGCCCCGCATACGGCACACCCGCACCTCCAGGGGTGCAGCACCACACAAGTCCACAGTCGTCCGCCGTATGCCGCCCGAGGAACCACGCGGGCTCCCGTACCTCGGGAGACCCCACCGGGCCCGTGTCTCCGTGACCGTGTACGCCGTCGTACACAGGAGGCCAGTGCCAGGGGCACGATTGCGCCCGCGCGGTCACACGAGCGGGCGATGTGGGAAGGAAGACGTGTGAGCCGGATCTCGGTCCGGGGATTCGCCGTGGCCTCTGCGACCGCGGTCACCACCGTCGGCGCAGTCGTCGGCGTGGCCTCGGGAAGCGAGCAGGACCCCTCGAACGACGTCGAGGCCACTGCCGCTGACGCGACGCTCCTCGCTGACATACCCGCGGGCGGACACGCCCAGGTGCAGACGACCTCCCTCACCCAGCAGGCGGACGCGCAGTCCAGCGCCGCCGCCGCTGCCACCAAGCAGGCCGCGCAGGAGGCCGCCCGGAAGCAGGCCGCCGAGGACGCTGCGGCCAAGAAGGAGGCCGCCGAGAAGGCCGCGGCCGAGCGTGCCGCCAAGGAGCGCGAGGCGGAACTCGCCGCCAGCCGTTCCGCAGAGCGCAGCACCGACTTCGCCCAGCAGTCCTCGTACACCGTCGCCGAGGTCCAGTCGATGGCCCGGCAGATCGTCGGGGCGGGCCAGTTCCAGTGCTTCTCCAACATCGTGGACCACGAGTCCGGCTGGAACTACCAGGCCACCAACCCCTCCTCCGGCGCCTACGGCCTGGTCCAGGCCCTGCCCGGGACCAAGATGGCCTCGGCCGGCGCCGACTGGCGCACCAACCCGGCCACCCAGATCAAGTGGGGCCTCAACTACATGAACGACCGCTACGGCAGCCCGTGCGGCGCCTGGGAGTTCTGGCAGGCCAACAACTGGTACTGACTCCCGGCCGAGCCGTCGGCCCCGCCGCGTGACGGAGCGCGGGCGGTGCCGCCGAGCGGTCCGCGACTTCCCGCACGTCGCCCCCGCCCGAACCCGGGCCGGGGGCGGCGTGCTTCGGGGCGTGTGCGGTGCGGAAGGCAACCTTCCGCGCCGGTAACGTCGTCCCCCACACGGCAGCGGATACGAAATACGGCAGGCTCCCGGAGCACCACGCGGAGCCCACGGGGGCGGAGGACGGATGGCACCCAGGATCGACCGGGCCCTCGAGGGCGTGCAGCGGTGGGCGGCACGCCTGGCCGAGCGCCGGGCGGCGGCCCGCGCGGCGGACGGCGACCGGGAGCCCGCGCGCGACGCGGAGCATCCCGCGGCGTCCCCGGGCCCCGGTGCCTCCGGTGACGCGGCGGAAGAACCCGGCGCGCGGGCCGGTGAGGGCGGCGGAGCGGAGCCCGTCCGGGTGCCCCTGCCCCCCACGTACGCCCCCGCCATAGCGGCCAGGCCGGAGCCGCCCGCCGTGATCCCGTGGGGCATGCGGGTGGCGGCCGAGGCGGGCTGGCGGCTCCTGGTGCTGGCCGGCGTGGTCTGGGTGCTGATGAAGATCGTCAGCACCATCAGCCTGCTCATCATCGCCTTCTCCGCCGGGCTGCTGATCACCGCGCTGCTCCAGCCGACCGTGGCCCGGCTGCGCCGGCTCGGCCTCGGGCGCGGTCCCTCGACGCTGATCACCTTCGTCGGCGGGTTCGTCGTCATGGGCCTGGTCGGCTGGTTCGTGGTCTGGCAGGTCATGGAGAACCTGCCCACCCTCACCGACCGGGTGCAGGACGGCATCGAGGAGCTCAAGCGCTGGGCGATCGACGGGCCCTTCCACGTCTCCGAGGCGCAGATCAACAACATCGCCCAGAACGTCAGCGACTGGCTGGGCGACAACAGCCAGGAGGTCACCTCCGCCGGGCTGGAGGGCGTCACCGTCGTCTTCGAGTTCCTCTCCGGCGCGCTGCTGGCGGCGTTCGTCACGCTCTTCCTGCTCTACGACGGGCCGCGGATCTGGGCGTGGACCCTCAAGTTCGTGCCCGCCGCGGCCCGCGGCGGGGTCGCGGGCGCCGGACCGCGCGCCTGGGTCACCCTCACCGGCTATGTGCGCGGCACGGTGATCGTGGCCTTCATCGACGCGGTCTTCATCGGCATCGGCATCTACTTCCTGGACGTCCCGATGGCGGTGCCGCTCGCCGTCTTCATCTTCCTCTTCGCCTTCGTGCCCATCGTCGGCGCCGTGGTGTCCGGGGCGCTCGCGGTGCTGGTGGCGCTGGTGACCAACGGCGTCGTCACCGCGCTGCTGGTGCTCGCCGTCGTACTGGCCGTGCAGCAGCTCGAGGGACATGTGCTGCAACCCTTCATCCTGGGCCGCATGGTGCGGGTACACCCGCTCGCCGTGGTCCTCGCGGTCACGGGCGGCAGCCTCATCGCCGGAATCCCCGGCGCGGTGGTGGCGGTGCCGCTGGTCGCGGTCTCCAACACCGCGATCGGCTATCTCCGCCGGTACGCACACGAACACGCGCTGGCCTCGGCCGCGGCGGCCTCCGCCGGCGCCGAACCCCCGGGGGAACGCGCCACCCGCGCGGAGGCCCGGCGGGAGGCACCCCCCACGGGCCACGGCGACGCGGACCCGCCCCGGCTTTCCTGACCCCGCCCGGCCACCGGCACCCGCCCCGCCCGTGCGGGCGCTCCCGCTGCCCTAGTACGGAGCGTCGCGGGCGTCCATGTAGCCCTTCAGACGGTGGGTGTCCGCCGGCGTCCAGTCGTCCGGCGGCACCACCGCCACCCAGGCCTCCACCGAACCGGTGCCGTAGCGGTGGCCGTGCGGTGCGTCGACGCCGTAGGAGACGGCCATGTCCACCGTCGTCTGCCAGAAGGTGACGAACGGGAACCAGGTCATCTCGCCCGTCACGTCCGGCCCGAGGGGGTCCTCCAGCCACTCCGGCCGTTCCACCGCGAGCCGGGGCGACCACCAGGCGATGGCGTCCGAGGCGTTCTGCAGATAGACGACGCGTGGCTTCGCCCAGGGGCCGGGCGGCCGGGAGAGGTCGGTCACCGGGTACTGCGCGAAGCGGAAGTGGCGGCCCCCGTCGTACACCGGCCGCCACACCGGGGAGCCCGGGTCGCGGTGCTCGGTGAGCTCCCGCCGGATGGGCGAGAACTGCGGGGTGCCGGCGAAGACGGCCCCGTCCACCGAGGCCAGCAGGTCCTCCGCGTCGTCGAAGGCCGCCTCGACGCCGTACGCGCCCAGACTCTCCCCGAACACCACGAGTTCGGGACGCTCGGCGGCGGGCTCCTCCAGCCAGCGGGCGCGTACGGCGTCCACGAGTGCCCGGTGGGCCCGCCCGGCCTGCTCCTTGTCCACCAGGAAGGACAGCCAGCTCGGCAGGTACGAGTACTGGACCGCCACGATCGCCGTGTCGCCGCCGTGCAGGTACTCCAGCGGCTCGGCGTCGGTGGAGTTCACCCAGCCCATGCCGGTGGTGCCGGCGATCGCCAGCACCTCGCGGTCGAAGCCGCCGGTGCGCTCCAGCTCCGCGACCGCCAGCGCGGCGCGGGCGTCGAAGCCGTCGGCCGCGCGCTGGCCCACGTAGACCCGTACCGGGTCGCGGGCCGGGCGGCCGGTCACCCGGGCGATCTGCCGCCGCCCGGGCACGGAGCCGGTGAAGTTCCGCCCCTCGTACCCCAGGTCCTCCCAGCGCACCAGCGAGTGCGGGCTCCCGGAGACGTGCGGTGAGCCGGACTGCACGATGCCGTCCTTGGTGCTGCGGTCCGTGGCGGCCGCGATCCGCGAGGCGACCTCCACGATCCCGCGGTCGAAGACCACGTCCCGGGTCCCGACCGCCACCGCGGCCACGCTGATCAGCAGCCCGGCGACCACGGCCACCGGCCGCGGGACGAAGCGGCAGAGCAGCCGTATCAGGGCGCGGGTGCCGAGCCGCACGGCACGCGCGGCGAGCAGCAGGGCGGCGCAGAGGACGCCCGTGATCAGCGTGATCATCAGCGAGTGCCAGGTCAGGGTCTCCGGCAGGCCCTGGATGCGGCGGAGGGTGCGCTGCATCCGGGCGCTCTCCGAGAGGCAGAGCACGCTGAGCGGCGCGGCGGTGAGGTAGTAGGCCTGCCAGAGGCGGGCACGGTGCCGCCGGGCCGCGCGGCACCTCGGCAGCCGGCCCGGTCCGGCCCGTACGGCCCAGCCGAGCAGCGCACCGAGGGCGTAGCCGATGGCCGCCGTGATACCGCCGATGACGCCCTGGAGATACCAGGGCCGGGGGACCAGGGAGGGTGTGAGGGAGAGCCAGAAGAAGACCGTGGCGACGCAGAGCGCGGTCAGGTCCGGCCAGCGGCGCACCAGTCGCCCCGGCCGCGGCGTCCGGTAGGGGTGCCGGGCGATGCGGCGTGCGGTGGCGAGGGCGCGCCGCAACCGGGCCGGCCGGCCCGGCGGGCCGCTCCCGGGTCCGCCCGGGCCCGCGGGGACGTGTCCGGGGTCCGTGGCTTCCCGGGCGCCCGGAGTCTCCGGCGCGTCCGGGTCCTGTGTGGAGGCCGGGGACTTCGGCCTGTCATGGGCGTCCGGGGCCGTCCGGGTGCCCGGTGGGTCCTCGGTGTCCGGCCCGGGCGGCGGGTGGGGCCGACGACCGGGGCGCGGCAGGGCGGGACCGGGTGGGAGAAGGGGCCGATCGCGCGCACCGGTGTGCTGCTGCGTCACCCGCGTCTCCCTCGTCCGCCGTTCGCCGCCGGGGCGGCCCCCCTCGCTGACGCCACGGGGCACTCCGGGGTTGCTCCGCGCACGGGCACCCGCCCCCGCCGCCGGCCCCTCGCGACGTGCCGCGGTGTCGCGAGGTGCCACGACGGGCCACGACCTGCCCGACATGTGCCGTTCCGCGGCCGGCCGCCCGGACCACGGGTGCGCCGGCGTGGTCCTCAGGACTCGTCGCGGCGAGGGCGGCCGCGGCGCGGGTGCGGCCGGGCCTCGCGGGGGAGACGGCCCGCCTCGGCCAGGGCCTTGCGCAGCAGGTAGTCGATCTGGGCGTTGGCCGAGCGGAGTTCGTCCGCGGCCCAGCGCGCCAGGGCGTCGTGGACGGCCGGGTCGAGCCGCAGCAGCACCTGCTTCCGTTGCGGGGCGCGGCGCCTGGGCTGTTCGTCCCCGGAGCCGTCGGCCCCGGCGCCCCCGCCCGCGGGCGCCCGGCCCCCGCCGCCGGCCGTCTCCCCGCCGGCCGTCTCCCCGGGGGCCGTCTCGGCCCCGGCGCCCGGGCGCCGTCCGGGTCCGGGCTCCGTCACTGGTAGAGCGTCCCGGTGTTCAGCACGGGCTGCGGCGAGCGGTCGCCGCAGAGCACCACCAGCAGATTGCTCACCATCGCCGCCTTGCGCTCCTCGTCCAGCTCCACGAAGTCCTGTGCCGCGATCCGGCCGACCGCGTCCTCCACCATGCCGCATGCGCCGTCCACGATGGTCCTGCGGGCCGCCACGACCGCGCCGGCCTGCTGCCGCTGGAGCATGGCCGAGGCGATCTCCGGGGCGTAGGCGAGGTGGGTGAAGCGGGACTCGACGATGGTGACGCCCGCGGCCTGCACCCGGGCGGTCAGTTCGGCGGCCAGCTTCTCGGTGATCTCCTCGGCGTTGCCGCGGAGCGAGAGGCCGTTCTCCTCGTGGGCGTCGTAGGGGTACTCGATGGCGATGTGCCGCACGGCGGCCTCGGTCTGGGTGGAGACGAACTCCACGTAGTCGTCGACCTCGAAGGTGGCCTGGGCGGTGTCGGCGACCTGCCAGACGACCACGGCGGCGAGTTCGATCGGGTTGCCGTAGGCGTCGTTGACCTTGAGCACCGCGGTCTCGTGGTTGCGCACCCGGGTGGAGATCCGGGTGCGGGTGGTCAGCGGGTTCACCCAGCGCAGGCCGTCGGTGCGGATGGTGCCGGTGTAGCGCCCGAAGAGCTGGACGACGCGGGCCTCGCCGGGCGCCACCATGTTGAGCCCCGCCATGGCGAAGACGGACCCGATCAGCAGCAGCGTTCCGGCGACGATCAGCACGGCTCCGCCGGCGGTGGTGCCGTCGCCGGCGAGGAGCCCGCCCAGTCCTATGCCGCCGGCGCCCAGCAGCACGCCGACCAGGCCGAGCAGCAGCGCCAGGCCGCCGGGGATGCTGTGCGCCGCCGTCTCCCGCACCTGGGGGGCGGGCATCTCCGGCAGGTCGTGCGGGTCGGTGCGGAAGGTGTCGGCCATGGGGATCCCCCGTCTCTGCGGCGCTGCCGCGTCACTGCGCCGGGCTCGGTGTCGCGCCCGGCTTCTGCTCTGCCTGTCGAGCGGAATCTGTCTAGCAAAGTGATAACACTTTAACGTGCGTCCCCGGCCCCGGCCAGCCCCCTGTACCGGCCGGTGCCGGAGTCGCACGTCCCGCGGCTACTCGGTGCGGAGCCCGTCCGGCCGCATCAGCCGCCACAGCGCCGGCAGGCTGACCAGCGTCACCAGCAGGATCAGCGCGCCGCCCAGGCCGGTCATGGTCCCCAGCGCCGTCCAGGAGACCCCGAAGGGCAGCTCGGCCATGCGCAGCAGCAGTGCGCCCAGGCCCACGCCGGTGACGGCGGCCAGCAGCAGGCCGAGCAGCACCGGCAGCGCCGTCTGCCAGAGCACCGACCAGCCGAGCGTGGACCGCCGGGTGCCGAAGGCGACCAGCATCGACAGCAGCCGCTTCCGCTCCCGGAGCTGCTCCAGGGTGGAGACGATCATGCTGGCCCCGATGAGCAGGAGCACCAGCACCGCACCGAGCTGCAGCCCGCGCTCGATAGCGGCGAACGCCCGGCTCTGCTCCTCGTCCTGGAGGGTCAGGGTGGAGACCGCCGGGCCCATGGCCGCCACGGTGTTCCGTACGTACTCCGCGGCGTCCTCGGTGCCCGGGTCCAGCCGGACGTAGACCACGTCGTGGGCGCTGGTCATCCGGGAGACGTCCAGTGCCTCCGGCGTGACCAGCACGCCCTCGGTCACCCCGCCCGTGGGGTCGGTGCGGTCCGGCACCGTACGGGCGTCCCGCGGCACCCGCCACAGCTCCGGCTCCCGCTCGGCCCCGCCCTGCGACCGGAGGTGGTCGGGGAGGGCGAGATCGAGGCGGGTCCCCGGCCGCACCTCCGGGACCGGGCGCGCCTCCGGCCGGGTGGCGCCGTGGTCCCGTGAGGGGACGAGGAAGGCGTCGCCGTCCCGGCAGGAGCCGATCCGGGCGAGCTCGCGGAGCGTGGCGCAGTCCGCCACCGTGATGGCGGTGTACGCGACCTCCTCCGGGTCCTTCCCGGCGGGGAAGGCGTACCCCGTCGTCCGGCCCAGCGCGCCCCGCACGCCGCGGGTCTCCGCGAGCCGGCGGGTGAGTCCGTCCAGCGCCTCGCCGCCGCCGGTGGACCCCTGCACCAGCATCTGAGCGCGGTCGGTGTCGTGGCCGGTGTCCCGGGTCTCCTGCTCGGCGACCGCGCCGAAGAGCATCTGGAGGGCGATCGCCCCCGCCACCGCCACGGTCACGCCGCTCACCGTCCGGGCGGCCGTGCCGCTGTCGAGCTGGAGGCGCCGCACCGCGAGCTGGAGCGGCAGCGTGCGGGCGCGCATCCGGCGGACGGTGGACTCGACCAGCCAGGGCAGCAGGGCGGTGACGCCGATCAGGACCAGCACGATGCCGCCGGCGATCGGGTAGGTGTCCGCCCGGGAGTGCAGCGTGTCGAGGTCGTCGAGGTGCGCCAGGAGCAGCGTCAGGCCGGCCGCCGCGGGCAGCAGCCGCCACCACACCCGCCGCCGCCGGGGCACCGAACGGCGGACGACGCCCAGCGGCTCGATCGCCACCCCGCGCAGCGCCAGCAGGGTGACTGTCACGGCGCAGGCGGGCACGGCCACCGCGATCAGCACGGTGAGCAGCGGCTGGGGCGTCACGTCCGCCGGGAAGGCGCTGAAGCCGAGCACCCGCACGCTGCCCGCGAGCTGCCGCAACGGCAGGAAGAGTGCCGCGCCGAGCACCAGGCCGAGCAGCGCGCCGGCGGCGGCCTCGCCCGCGGCGACCCGGCGCGTCATGCGGGAGTCGGCGCCCACCAGCCGCAGGGCCGCGAGCCGCCGGTCGCGTCGCTCTCCGCCGAACCGTACGGCGGCGGCGACGAACGCGCCCACCGGCAGCAGCAGCACCACGCAGATCACCACGAGGAGGAGCAGCAGCACCGGGTGCAGGGGTTCGCCCTCCGGGACCCGGTCGAACGTGTCGATGCGGTACGCCCCCGCGTCCGGGTCCAGCCCCTCTGCGCCGGCGTAGTAGGCCAGCTCCTGCGGGCCGACCAGCCCCTGGTCCCCGATGGTGCCGGTGATGCGGTACGGCAGCCGCTCCCGCAGCAGTTCGCCCTCGGGCGAGCGCAGCAGCTCCCGGAGCGCGGGGGAGACCGCCATCTCCCCGGGACCGGGGAGCTTCTGCAGGCCCGGGGGCACCGGCGGGTCAGTGCCGTCGGGCTCCAGCAGACGGCCACGCACGTTCTCGTCGCGGTACTGGGTGTTCTGGGAGACGTAGAGCGCCGTGCGGTCGGAGGGCGCCGGCTGGTCCACCACGCCGTAGTTCTCCCGGGCGTCCGAGCGGGCCTCGCGGGCGCCGATCATGTGCGGCACCGAGGCCGCGACCAGCAGCACCACCACGCCCAGCCCCACGCCGGCCGCGGTCAGCAGGGTGCGCACCCAGCCCTCCCGGCCGCAGCCGCAGGCGAAGCGGGCCCCCATGGCCAGGTCGGCGGCCCAGCGGCGCAGGCCGCCCGGGGACCGTGCCGGGTGTCCGCCGCCCGGGGGCCCGCCGCCCGGCGGCGGGGCCGCGGGTCCGGCCGCGGGCGGGGCGCCGGCCGGGGCGCTCACCGGGCACCCGCCATGTCCCGGGCCCGGCCGTCCCGTACGACGACCTCGCGGTCGGAGTAGGCGGCGACCCGCGACTCGTGGGTGACCAGCACCACCGCCGCGCGGGTGTCCCGGGCGGCGTCGGTGAGCAGCTCCATCACCCGCTCGCCGTTGAGCGAGTCGAGGGCGCCGGTGGGCTCGTCGGCGAAGACCACGCTCGGCGAGCCGACCAGCGCCCGGGCTATGGCCACCCGCTGGCCCTGGCCGCCCGAGATCTGTCCGGGGCGGTGGTGGCGCACGTCCTCCACCTCCAGGCGCTCCAGCCACTGTGCGGCGCGCGCCTCGGCCTCCCTGCGGCCCATGCCGGTGAGCCGCAGCGGCAGTGCGACGTTCTCGGTGCAGGTCAGCTCCGGCACGAGCTGCCCGAACTGGAAGACGAAGCCGAAGTCGGAGCGGCGCAGGGCGCTGCGCCGGGCGTCGGAGAGGGTGGACACCGCCCGGCCGCGGTAGTGCACCGTGCCCTCGTCCGGCGGCACGATGCCGGCCAGGCAGTGCAGCAGGGTCGACTTGCCGGACCCGGACGGGCCCATGACGGCGACCACCTCGCCAGCGTGCAGCGTGAAGTCGGCCCCGGCCAGGGCCGGTGTGGAGCCGTACGTCTTGTGGAGCCCGCGCGCGCTGAGCAGGGCGCCGGACCCGTCGGGGTCCGCGCCGGCGGTCTCCGGGGTGTGGGTGGCGGCGCTCATGTCCGCACCTCCTTCGCCAGCCGGTCCAGCCGGGCGGCCGCGGTCTCCAGCCAGCGGAGGTCGGCCTCCAGGTGGAACAGGGCGTGGTCGCAGATGAGCTGGTCGGCCAGGTCGCCGTCCCGCTTGCGCCGGGTCAGCTCCCGCATCAGCCGCAGGTGTTCGGCGCGCTGGGTGTCCAGCAGTTCGGCCGCGTCCCGGCCGGTGAGCAGCGCGAGCACCACCTTGGTGTAGAGCACGCTCTGCAGGTAGGGCTCGGGCTTCTCCGGGGAGGCGAGCCACTGCTCGACGTCGGTGATCCCGGCGTCGGTGATGGCATAGCGCTTCCGTTCGGGGCCCTCGCCGGCCTCGATGCCGTCGACCTCGACGAGGCCGTTCTTCAGCAGGCGGGACATGGTCGAGTAGACCTGGCCGTAGTGGAGGCGGCGGTCGTGCCCGAAGCGTTCGTCGAAGGCGCGCTTGAGGTCGTAGCCGTGGCGCGGCCCGGATTCCAGGAGTCCGAGCAGGGTGTGGGAGATGGACATGCGCGGCACTCTACACCAGGCGTATACACCGGGTGTATACGGCGCTGTGGAGGCCCTGTGGCCGGGCGGTCCACCCGGGTGTGGGCCGTCCCGTCCCGCCCCTGAGTGCAGTACGGCTAGCCGGCCGCGGCGCCGGGGTCACCGGGCCCGGGCGCCGGTCCCTCCGCGGGGGCGTCCGCGGGACCGTCCCCGGACGCGTTCCCGGGCTCGTCGGCGGAGCCGTCCCCCGCTTCCGCCACCGGGTGTACCGTCCGCACCGGCAGCTCCGCCAGCTCCTTCCGCAGCGCGTCCGCGAACGCGCTGAACTCCCGGCCCCGCGCCGCCCCGGTCCGCATCGCCAGCGCGATCCGGCGCGACGGCGCCGGCTCCGCGAAGAACGCGGTCGCCAGCCGCTCGTTGCGGACGGTCTCCACCTCCAGCGCCGTACGCGGCAGCAGCGTGACGCCCAGCCCGCCGGCCACGAGCTGCACCAGTGTCGACAGTCCGGCGGCCCCGGTGGTGAGCGGCCCGCCGCCGGTGCTCCCGGTCTCCCGGCACACGTCGAGGGTCTGGTCGCGCAGGCAGTGGCCCTCGTCCAGCAGCAGCAGGCCGAGGTCCCGGAGGGCGTCCCGGGGCACCGCGGACTCCCCGGCCAGCCGGTGCTCGCGCGGAGTGACCAGGACGAAGTCCTCGTCGAAGAGCGGTACCTCGGTGACACCGGGCCGGTCCAGCGGCGTCGCCAGCAGCAGCACGTCCAGCCGTCCGGCCGCCAGCCCGTCCAGCAGGGAGGCCGTCTGCTCCTCGTGCACCCGCAGGTCGAGGTCCGGGTAGCGCCGGCGGACCAGCCGCAGCACCGCGGGCAGCAGATACGGGGCGCAGGTCGGGATCACACCGAGCCGGAGCACCCCGGTGAAGGGGGCGCGGGCCGCCTCCGCCTCGTCCAGCAGGTCGTCGACCGACTCCAGCACCTGCCGGGCGCGGTGGGCCAGCCGCTCCCCGGCGGGGGAGAGCAGGACCCTGCGCGTCGTCCGCTCCAGGAGCTGTACGCCGAGCGACTCCTCCAGCGCGGCGACCGCGCCGGAGAGGGCGGGCTGACTCATGCCGATGGCCGCTGCCGCGTCGCGGAAATGCAGATGCCGGGCCACGGCCTCGAAGGCACGGAGCTGGGCGAGGGTGGGCCGGCGGGCGGCCCGGACCCTGGAGGGCCGGTGGTGCATGGGGGGAGGAGGTTCCGGTTCGGGGGCTCGGGGCGACCGGGGGCGGCTGCCGCACGCCCGCTCCGGTCACCGGCCCCCGATCCTACCGGCCGGCCCGAGGCCGGCCGCCCGGCCCGGCCCGGCGCTCCATGCGCCGGGCCGGACCGGGAGAGCCGGGGGTGACCAGGCTCACTTGATGACGCAGACGTTCGCCACGGCCGGGTTGAGCAGGCCGACGATGTTGACGGTGTTGCCGCAGACGTTGACCGGCACCCTCACCGGGACCTGGACGACGTTTCCGGACAGCACGCCCGGCGACTTCGCGGCGACGCCGACCGGGTCCGGGCCGGCCGCCGCGGCGGCGGAGCCCCCGGCGAGCACGGCCGTGGCGGCCAGGCCGGCGGCGGCGAGCGAGGTGCTGATGCGCATGGTGACTCCTCTGTGTGACGGGTTTCCGACACCCACGAGCAGAACCGAAGCCGCTACGCTCCGCATCACGGGGGCCGCCGATCGTGACGCCGTACGCCGCGCGGGGGACCCGTTGATAGGGAGAGGTGATCAACGCGCCCGGGTCGTCCTTATTTCTGCGATCAATGCGCCGTGTGGCACGGTGGTGACGTCCAACCCGAGGAGAGCCCCCACGAGGGGCTCTTCCGCTGTGCAAGGAGAGCGCGTGCTCACTGTCGGTGACAAGTTCCCCGAGTTCGACCTGACGGCCTGCGTGTCCCTGGAGAAGGGGCAGGAGTTCGAGCAGATCCACCACAAGACGTACGAGGGCAAGTGGAAGGTCGTCTTCTTCTGGCCGAAGGACTTCACCTTCGTCTGCCCGACCGAGATCGCCGCCTTCGGCAAGCTGAACGAGGAGTTCGCCGACCGCGACGCGCAGATCCTCGGCGTCTCCGGTGACAGCGAGTTCGTGCACCACGCCTGGCGCCGGGACCACGAGGACCTGCGTGACCTGCCCTTCCCGATGCTGGCGGACCCCAAGCACGAGCTGATGCGGGACTGCGGCGTCGAGGGCGACGACGGCTACGCGCAGCGGGCGGTCTTCATCGTCGACCAGAACAACGAGATCCAGTTCACCATGGTGACCGCCGGCTCCGTGGGCCGTAACCCCAAGGAGGTCCTGCGGGTGCTGGACGCCCTGCAGACCGACGAGCTGTGCCCGTGCAACTGGAACAAGGGCGAGGAGACCCTCGACCCGGTCGAGCTCCTGGCCGGTGAGTGAGCACCATGGCCCTCGCTGACCTCAAGTCGGCCCTGCCCGACTACGCCAAGGACCTCAAGCTCAACCTCGGCTCCGTGATCGGCAACTCCGAGCTCCCGCAGCAGCAGCTCTGGGGCACGGTGCTGTCCTGCGCGATCGCCTCCCGCTCGGCGATCGTGCTGCGCGCGCTGGAGCCGGAGGCCCGGGAGAACCTCAAGCCGGAGGCCTACACGGCGGCCAAGTCCGCCGCCGCGGTCATGGCGATGAACAACGTCTTCTACCGCACCCGCCACCTGCTCTCCGACCCGGAGTACGGCACCCTGCGCGCGGGCCTGCGGATGAACGTCATCGGCAACCCCGGTGTCGAGAAGGCGGACTTCGAGCTCTGGTCGCTGGCCGTCTCCGCGCTCAACGGCTGCGGCATGTGCCTCGACTCGCACGAGCAGGTGCTGCGCAAGGCGGGCGTCGACCGGGAGACCGTCCAGGAGGCGTTCAAGATCGCCTCGGTGATCCAGGCCGTGGCCACCACGCTGGACGCGGAGGCGGCGCTGGAGGGCTGACCGCACCGGCCGCCGGTGCCACGGTGCCGGCGGTGCCACGGTGCCGGTGCGGACCCGTCGTACCCGCGGCCCGCACCGGCCCGCACGCCACGCGACGGGGCGCGCTCCCGGGAGACCCGGGAAGCGCGCCCCTCGTACGTGTCGGTGCGTCCGGCTCCGAACCCCTGACGTCCCCGTCTCCGGTATCCGTACGTCCGGCTTCGGGCGCCTGACGTCCGTGCTCTGACGTCCGTGCGCCCGCCTGCCGCGCGGCCCGTGCCGGTGGGGGCGTCACTCGCCCTCGGACGGCCCCGGGGGAAGCGAGAGCTCGAACCACACCACCTTGCCGGTGGAGAGCCGGGTCGCGCCCCAGCGCCGGGCGATCCGGTTGACCAGGTACAGCCCGCGGCCGCCCTCGTCCGTCGCCCGCGCCTGCCGCAGCCGCGGGAGCTGCGGCACGTCGTCCCCGACCTCGCAGCGCAGCCGGTCCGTCCGCAGCAGCCGCAGCGTTATCGGCCGCTCCGCGTACCGCACCGCATTGGTGACCACCTCGCTCACCAGCAGCTCCAGCGAGTCCGACAGCTCGTCCAGCCCCCACCGGGACAGCGCCCGCCGCACCAGGCGGCGCGCCTGCCCGGCGGTCTGCGCGCGCGGATCCAGATACCAGTACGCCACATCGCTCGGCGCGATCCCGTCGAAGCGGGCGGCCAGCAGGGCGATGTCGTCGTCGCGGTCGCCCGGCCCCAGGATGTCCAGCACCTCGTCGCAGAGCGGCTCCAGCGGAGGCGCGGTGCCGGGACGGGTGAGCCGGGCCGTCTCGGTCAGCTTCTCCTTCAGGAACTCGATGCCCGTCCACACGTCCCGCTGCCGGGACTCCACCAGCCCGTCGGTGTAGAGCAGCAGGGTCGCACCCGCCGGCGCGTCCAGCTCCACCGCCTCGAAGTCCACGCCGCCCACGCCGATCGGTGCGCCGGCCGGTATGCGCAGCACCTCGGCCCGTCCGCCCCGGTGCAGCATCACCGGCGGCGGATGCCCGGCGTTGGCCACCACGATGCGGTGCGCGACCGGGTCGTAGACCGCGTACAGGCAGGTCGCCATCCGGTCGCTGCCCAGCCGCTGCGCCTGCTCGTCCAGGTGGTGCAGCACCTCCTGGGGCGGCAGGTCGAGCCCGGCCAGGGTCTGCGCGGTCGTCCGGAGCTGACCCATGATCGCCGCGGAGGTCATGGAGTGGCCCATCACGTCGCCCACCACCAGCGCCACCCGGCTCCCCGGCAGCGGGATCGCGTCATACCAGTCGCCGCCCACCCGCGCGGTCTCGGCCGCCGGCAGATACCGGCTGGCCAGGGTGCAGCCGGTGGGCTGCGGCAGCGCGTCCGGAAGCATGGTGCGCTGCAGCTCGTCGGCGATGTACGCCTCGCGCCCGTAGAGCACCGCCTTGTCCACGCCCAGCGCGGTGTGCGTGGCGAGCTGGGCGGCGATCAGCAGGTCGTCCTGTTCGAAGCAGGTGCGCTCGGGCCGGCGCAGAAAGACCGCCGCGCCGATCACCCGGCGGCGGCCGCGCAGCGGGGCGAGTATCGCCCGGTACCCCTCGGGCACCTGGCAGCCGGGGCCGAGCAGCTCGGGCAGCGCCTCGCTGGCCGCGTCGCTGTCGGCGAAGACCGGCCGGACACCGCGGAGCACCTCCGCCAGCGGACCGCCCGCCCGCACCTCCACATGCTCGGCCGCGCCCTCCGCCGTGCCCCCCAGCAGCGGCAGCCGCCCGCCCGGGCGCTGCTCCTCCGGGATGCGGTCGCTGCGACGCAGCCGCAGCACCACCGGGTTGGCCGGGCGCTCGTCGCCCACCGGCAACGGGTCCCGCAGATAGACCAGGATGGCGTCGCAGTACGCCGGCACGCTCGCCCGGCACAGGCCCAGGACCGTCTCGTCCAGGTCGACGCCGCGCGCGACCCGGCGGGTCGCCGCTCCGACGAAGCGCAGCCGGTCCCCGCCACGCCGCTCGCGCTCCGCGCGTTCCCCGGCCTCCGGGTCCGCGGCCCGCTCGGTGACCGGACCGGCGACGGGCTCGGCGGCCGGACCCGCGCCGGGGCCGGCCGCGGCGTCCGCCGGGCCGCCGGTGCCGGGGGCCCCGTCTGCCGGACCGGCCGCACCGGGGCCGGCGGGTCCGGACGGAGCGCCCGTGCCGTCGGGTCCGTCGGGCCCGTCGTGCCGCTCGGCCTCCTGGGGCCGGCCGGAACCCTCGGGCTGCCCGGGGCCGGTGGTCGCGCCCGTCGCGGCAGCCGCCGTCGCCGGGTCGTCGCTGCCGGGCTGGTGCGGGCGGTGGCGCACCGCGTCCTCCTCGTCGACCGGTTCGCCGTCCGCCGTCCGGCCCGCGGCGTCGTGCCGCGGGGAACCCGCGGCATCGCCCGTACCCGGCCCGCCGGTGGGCCGGGCGTCCGGCGGTCCCGACGCCGTACGGGACGGGCCGGTCTGCGGACCGCGGCGACGGGCCGGCCCGCGGGCGGCGTGCCGGTCCGGGCCGGTGGCGTCGTCCGGGCGCCGTCTGCTCACCTCGCCGGACGCGCCCGCTCCGGACGCGTCGGCGCGGGACCCCCGCCCGTTCTCCCGCGCGGGGCCGTCGGCGGTGTGCTCACGCGGGTCCGGCACCGCGGCGTGCGTCGCCTCCTCGGGCGCCGCCGCACGCGGCCTCTCGGTCTCCGCTCTGCTCGCCGCAGGCGATTCGTGCTCCGTCACGCGTTGGGTTTCCGTCCGTCCGGGGCTGCGCGTTCCTCGCGCCCAGCGATCGTGGCTCGCCGGCTAGGGGCGTCGCCGGCAGTGCAGGAAGAGCTGGATCTCGGGTGGTACGTCCGTGCTGGCCGGAGCGTAGGCATACGAGTCCTCCCCGGCGATCTCGAATCCCGCGTCACTCACGACCCGGCGCAGGTCATCCCGTAGGTAGCCGGATACCCGGATCGTGTTACCCAGGAACGGTATCGAGAAATCGTTCACATCCGCCTCCACCATGCCCAGCGCGAGCGGCGCGCCCGGGCGAAGCTGACGGTGCAGCATCTCCAGGGCGTGGGGAATCTCCGCCTGCGGCAGCATCAGCAGCGAGAAGAAGGCCGCGACGCCGTCGAACGGACCGAGCGCGTGCCGCTCCAGGTCCGCGATGTCCATGCGGTGGAACTCCGCCTCGGGCACGTACTCCCGGGCGAGCGCCAGCATGCCGGGGGAGAGGTCGATGCCGGTGACCCGGCAGCCGGCCGTCACGAGCTGGCGCGCCGTCGGCAGGCCGGTGCCGCAGCCCAGGTCCAGCACGTGCGCGCCCGGAGCGAGCTGTGCGGTCAGCCATGCGCCCGCGGCGAGCTGGCCCTCCTTGTGCGGAAAGGCCTCGTCGTAGCGGTCCCCGATGGCGTCGAAGGCCTCCGCCTGCCCGGTCCGGTCGATCGCCGCCCGGTCGTAGCCCTCGTACGCGTCCTTCCGGTCCGTGCCGCTCACGTCCGGCCTCCTCTCTCGCCACCCGCCAAGTCCCCGGGAGCGGAGGGGAGTTGCGTCACACCTGGGGGTGCGGAGGTTGATCCTACGTTTTCTCCAGGGGGGCACAGCAAGAGGTCCGCACCGGTTGTGGCACGCACGTGACCGACCAGGTGTGTCATGGCAGTCCTTCCCGGTGCGGCGCCTCCCCGTCGCGGGGCGACGGAGCGCGGTCCCAGTCCTCCGGAAGCCGTGGCACCGGCCACCGCGGGTCGGGGCGCCAGTGCTCCCAGCCGTCCGCGAACGGCGACCCCCAGGCACGGATCTCGGCGACCGCCTGCCGTCCCGCCGCCCGTACGCGCGCGGCCTGGGCCGGGTCCATCAGCCCCGCCCGCTGCGCCTGCGCGAACTCGTCCTCGTCGCGCCACTCCCAGCGTCCGTCCGGGAAGACCGCGATGTCCAGGAAGTGGTCCTCCGAGTCGACGCCGCCCGCCCAGCGGAGACGCGGCTCCTCCAGATTCACGTAGAAGTTCTTGAAGCACCACCCGTGGTCCCAGAAGAGCCACACCGACCAGGGCCGGCCCGGACTCGCCAGCTTCAGCACGCCGGTGCCCGACCAGCGGGACCGGGCCGTGGTGCGGGGCTTGGTGTAGCGGGTGGCCAGCGGTTCCAGATGCACCGGCGTGCCGTCCGCGAGCTGGGGCTTCACACAGACCGTGCCCGGCGCCATCCAGACGGCCAGCAGCTCCGGGGTGTCCCGCACCACGGTCACCGGGCGGCAGATGTGCGGGTGCCCGGCGCCGTTCGCCCGGTAGCGCCAGAGGATGTGCGCCCCCGGCGCCCATCGGCCGGCGCGCCCGGCACCCGCACCGTGCCGGGCGTGGCCGGTGTCGCCCGTACGGGGGTCTGCCGGTTCCGCTGTCATGCGCAAAGCGTAGATGGCTGCCTACAGCCTCGCCGTGACCCGTGCCGCACGGCACCCGTTCGGGTGGGGCGCGGGGGCGCGCGTCACCCGCGTCCGTCCAGGTCTCGCCGGTGGGCGGGAACGGCGGCTCCGGCGGTGGCTCAGGTGGCGGTCCGGGCGGCGGTTCGGGTGGCGCCGGGTGGTGGCTCAGGGGTGGGTCATGCGCAGCACGTCGAGGGCCTCGTCGAGCTGCTCCAGGGTCAGGTCCCCGCGTTCCACGTGCCCGGCGTCGAGCACGGCCTGCCGGATGGTGGTGCGCTCGGCCAGCGCCCGCTTCGCCACCCGGGCGGCGTTCTCGTACCCGAGGTACCGGTTCAGCGGCGTCACCACGGACGGCGACGACTCGGCGTACTCACGGGCGCGCTCGGCGTTCGCGGTGATGCCGTCCACCGTGCGGTCGGCCAGCAGGCGCGCCGCGTTCCCCAGCAGCCGGACCGACTCCAGCAGGTTCTTGCCCATGACCGGCAGCATCACGTTGAGCTCGAAGTTGCCCGACGCCCCGGCCGCGGCGACCGTCGCGTCGTACCCCGTCACCTGGGCGCACACCATGAGCACGGCCTCGGGCACCACCGGGTTCACCTTGCCCGGCATGATCGAGGAGCCCGGCTGGAGGTCCGGCAGCGCGATCTCCGCCAGCCCGGTGCGCGGGCCGGAGGACATCCAGCGCAGGTCGTTGCAGATCTTGGTCAGGCCGACGGCGATCGTCCGGAGCTGTCCGGAGGTCTCCACCAGGCCGTCCCGGGCGCCCTGCGCCTCGAAGTGGTCGCGGGCCTCGGTCAGCGGCAGGCCGGTACTGCGGGCCACCTCGGCGATCACGCGGTCCGCGAAGCCCGGCGGCGTGTTGATCCCCGTGCCCACGGCCGTCCCGCCCAGCGGCAGCTCCGCCAGCCGCGGCAGGGCGTCCCGCAGCCGCTCCACGCCGTGCCGGACCTGCGTCGCGTAGCCCCCGAACTCCTGGCCCAGGGTCACCGGGGTGGCGTCCATCAGATGGGTGCGGCCGGACTTCACCACCTCGGCGAACTCCTCCGCCTTCCGGGACAGCGCCGCCGCCAGGTGCTCCAGCGCGGGGATCAGGTCGCGGGTGACCGCGGCGGTGGCGGCGATGTGGATGGAGGAGGGGAAGACGTCGTTGGACGACTGGCTCGCGTTCACGTGGTCGTTGGGGTGCACGGGAGCGCCCAGGCGCTCCGTCGCCAGGGTGGCCACGACCTCGTTCATGTTCATGTTCGAGGAGGTGCCGGACCCGGTCTGGAAGACGTCCACGGGGAAGTGCGCGTCCCAGCGGCCCTCGGCCACCTCCTCCGCGGCTGCCCGTACGGCCTCCGCCAGCTCCCCGTCCAGCACCCCGAGCTCGGCGTTGACCACCGCCGCGGCCGCCTTGATCCGCGCCAGCGCCTCGATGTGCGCGCGCTCCAGCCGCTGGCCGCTGAGCGGGAAGTTCTCCACGGCCCGCTGCGTCTGGGCCCGCCACTTCGCGTCCGCGGGGACACGGACCTCGCCCATCGAGTCCCGCTCGATCCGGTACTCCTCCCGGTGGTCCTCGCTGCCGGAGCCGATTCCCTCGCCGGTCTCGGTCATGGTCCCTACCTCCTGCGGTCGGTCGCCGGGTGTGGTGGGTGGGCTGCGTGGGCGGTGCGGTGTCGTCGGTGGTGCGGTGTCGTGGGGAGGTGTTGTCGGGGGCGGTGCGGGTGAGCCTCGGGGGACGCTACGTGGACGATACAAGGTGTGCCGGGCCACGGGGCGCCACCTGCGCGGCGGGGGTGGTGGCGGGTGCGTTGCCGGGTGCGGGGCTCGTTCTGTTGCTGTCACTGATGGGCGGGCTACGGGGGGGGGAGGGGTGCCTTGCCGGGGCGCGTTCATGCCGCGGGCGCGGGTGGCGTGGTGGGCCGGCGTTCACCCGCCTGTGACGGGGCCGGGCGGCGGGGCGGTCGGTAGCCGGTGACGGGGTTGCCGTGGCGGGCTGCTGCCGCGCGGTGGTTCCGGTTTCGTCGTCTCGCTCCGCTCGTTGCACGTGCGTGGCACTGCGGGGTCCGGCTGCGGGCCGTTCCGGAGTGGGGGTACGCCGGGGCCACCAGGCGGTAGGCCGGGCGGGTCCTCGGGGTGGCCTCGCGGGTGCCGGCTTCCGCCACCCGGCCCGGGGCAGTGAGGTCCGGGCGTCCGGCGTGCGGCCTGCCGGGCGCGCCCCATGGCCTGGCAGGCCGGCGAGGGGCCGGATCGGGGGCAGCCTGAGTTCTTTCGCAGAGTCGGGCTTCCGGCGCTCGGCCCGGGGCCGGTGAGCGCCGGCGTCCGGCGCGCGACCTGCGGGGCGTGCCACGGCCCGGGGCCGGGCTGGCGGGCCCGGGCCCGGTGTAAGGGCTGCCAGTGGGCGCCGCCCCTGACGATTTCCGGATGATCTTGTACTGGTGCACGCTTTTGACAAAAATCGGCCCGAATCTGTCAAAAGCGTGGACCAGTACATGATCACGACGCGGGCCGGCCTCCGGCGCCCCGATCGGCCGCGCGGGCAGCCGCCCGCACCCCCGCCGGGCCCGACCCGGTCCCTCGGGTCTCCGGCGCGACCCGGCCATCGGCGTACCCCCACTCCGGAACGGCCCGCAGCCGGACCCCGCAGTGCCACGCACGGGGAACGAGCGGAGCGAGAAGACGATGCCTCAGGCACCGCGCGGCAGCAGCCCGCCAGGGCACCCCCGTCACCGGCTACCGGCCGCCCCGCCGCCCGGCCCCGTCACAGGCGGGTGAACGCCGGCCCACCACGCCACCCGCGCCCGCGGCATGAGCGCGCCCCGGCGAGGCACCTCTCCCCTCGTAGCCCGCCACGCAGTGACCCCAGCCCGGCAAGTACCCGCAGCCGCCCCTTCGGGGAGACTGCCCCGGGCGTGGGCGCTCCGGGGCGTGGGCGCCCGGTACGGGCCTTCAGCCCTGCGGGCCCACCGGGATCGAGGTGACGAAGGGCTGGGCCGGGCCGGGGTCGGTGAAGAAGTCGTTGCCCTTGTCGTCCACCACGATGAACGCCGGGAAGTCCTCCACCTCGATCTTCCAGACCGCCTCCATCCCCAGCTCGGCGTACTCCAGGACCTCCACCTTCTTGATGCAGTCCTGGGCCAGCCGGGCGGCCGGGCCGCCGATGGAGCCGAGGTAGAAGCCGCCGTGTGTCTTGCAGGCGTCGGTGACCTGCTTGCTGCGGTTGCCCTTGGCGAGCATCACGAAGGACCCGCCGGCCGCCTGGAACTGTTCGACGTAGGCGTCCATGCGGCCGGCCGTGGTGGGCCCGAAGGAGCCGGAGGCGTAGCCCTCGGGGGTCTTGGCGGGGCCCGCGTAGTAGACCGCGTGGTCGCGGAGGTACTGCGGCATCTCCTCGCCCGCGTCCAGCCGCTCCTTGATCTTGGCGTGGGCGATGTCGCGGGCGACGACGAGCGGCCCGGTGAGCGAGAGCCGGGTCTTCACCGGGTGTTTGGACAGCTCGCTGCGGATCTCGGCCATGGGGCGGGTCAGGTCGATCCGTACGACGTCCTCGTCCTCGGCGAGGTCCTCCTCCGTGGTTTCCGGGAGGAAGCGGGCCGGGTCCTTCTCGAGCTGCTCCAGGAAGACGCCTTCCGAAGTGATCTTCGCCCGGGCCTGCCGGTCGGCCGAGCAGGAGACGGCGATCGCGACCGGGCAGGAGGCGCCGTGCCGGGGCAGCCGCACCACGCGCACGTCGTGGCAGAAGTACTTGCCGCCGAACTGCGCCCCGATGCCGATCCGCTGGGTCAGCTCGAACACCTGCTGCTCCAGTTCGGTGTCCCGGAAGCCGTGCCCGGCGGGGGAGCCCTCGGCCGGCAGCGCGTCGAGGTAGTGGGCGGAGGCGTACTTGGCGGTCTTCAGCGCGTACTCGGCGCTGGTGCCGCCGACGACCACCGCAAGGTGGTAGGGCGGGCAGGCGGCGGTGCCCAGGGAGCGGATCTTCTCCTCCAGGAACGCCATCATCGACGCCTCGTTGAGTACCGCCTTCGTCTCCTGGTAGAGGAAGGACTTGTTGGCGCTGCCGCCGCCCTTGGCCATGAAGAGGAAGGAGTACGCGTCGCCGTCGGCGGCGTAGAGCTCGATCTGCGCCGGGAGGTTGGTGCCGGTGTTCTTCTCCTCCCACATGGTCAGCGGCGCCATCTGGGAGTAGCGCAGGTTGAGCGTGGTGTAGGCGTCGTGGATGCCGCGGGAGAGGGCCTCCTCGTCGCGGCCGGCGGTGAGGACGTTCTGGCCGCGCTTGCCCATCACGATGGCGGTGCCGGTGTCCTGGCACATGGGGAGCACCCCGGCCGCCGCGATGTTGGCGTTCTTCAGCAGGTCCAGCGCGACGAAGCGGTCGTTCGGGCTGGCCTCGGGGTCGTCCAGGATGCGGCGGAGCTGGGCGAGGTGCGCCGGGCGCAGATAGTGCGAGATGTCCTGCATGGCCTCGGCGGCGAGCGTGCGCAGCGCCTCCGGCTCCACCTGGAGGAAGGTCCGGCCGCCTGCCTCGACGGTGCGCACGCCCTCGGAGGTCACCAGCCGGTACGGCGTCTCGTCGGCGCCGAGCGGCAGCAGGTCCGTGTAGTGGAACTCGGGGCCGGAGCCGGACGGGCGGGGGCTGGAGGCCATGGGTCCTCTTCCTCTCGACGGTGAGCGCGCCTCACAGGGTAGAGCGCCCGGGGCCCCGGCCTGCCGCGGGGCCGCCCCGGGCGGCCCCGCGGCAGGCCGGGTGCGACCGGGACCCGTCGGATGAGGCCCGGGGCGGCCGGGAGCCGGGCGGCCGGCGGGCGCTGCTGCCGGAGGCCGCGGTTCCGGAGGCCCGCGGTCCGGAGTCCGGGAAGAGCCTGCGGAGAAGGCCCTGCGGGGGTAGTCGCGATCTATCGCGTTTGGGTAGGGTGAGGGGCGTGACCGACTCACCGCTCGAGAAGAAGACTTCCCTCGAGAAGCCCGCCCGTCAGCCCGCCGGGGAGCCCGGGCCGCAGCGCGAGCAGTCCGGACGGCAGCCCGCCACCCGGCCGGCGGCCGAGGCCGAGGTCCGCGCCTCGGACGCGGACCGGGACCGCGTCGCGGACATCCTGCGGGAGGCCCTCGCCGAGGGCCGGCTGAACGCCGAGGAGCATTCCGAGCGGCTCGACGCCGTCTATGCGGCGAAGACCATGGGCGAGCTGGAGCCCCTGGTGCGGGACCTGCCGCACACCCGCCCGGGCGCGGAGCCGGCCGGGCAGCGCTGGGCGTACGCCGCGCCGGCGCAGCACGACGGCTCGGTGGACCACGCGATCGCGATCTTCAGCGGCGCCACCCGCAAGGGGCGCTGGCGCGTCGGCCGCAAGACGTTCGCGTTCGCCTGCTTCGGCGGGGTGGACATCGACCTCACCGAGGCGGTCTTCGAGCACCGGGAGATCGTGATCAACGCCATGGCGATCTTCGGCGGGGTGGACGTCAAGGTGCCGGAGAACGTCTCCCTGCGCGGCCGCGGCACCGGCATCTTCGGCGGCTTCGAGGTGCGTTCCCACGAGTCGGAGGACGCGGGCGCGCCGGTCGTGGTGATCAAGGGAGCGGCGGTCTTCGGCGGGGTGGAGGCCAAGCCGAAGCGCGGCAAGCGCCTGCGCGACCTCCGCAAGCGGCACGGCGGGGACCCGCACGGCGGCTGTCACTGACCCGTGTCCTGCGGGAGCGGTGGGAAAGCTGTGGCCCAAGCTCCAGCACCGTGTGCATAAGCGTGCGCACAGCGGGTAGGGCTGGTGCATCGTCTCTCGTACGGCGAGCAGCGCGACGTGCCGTGCGCAGCAAGACGGGTGAAGGTGCATCTGACGACAGATCGACCAGCCGTAGCCGTTGCGTCAGGAGTAGACCGTGCTGCAAACGCCGCATCAGTCCCTGCAGGCCGCCGCCGCGCCCGCCCCCCGGCCGCGAGTGCGCGACGACCAGGCGGGCCCCTGGCACTCGGAGGCCGTGTGCCGCCGGGACGAGGCGGGACTCTTCTTCGCTCCCTCCAAGGAGCCGACGGCGGCCCGGCTCTCCCGGGAGCAGGCGGCGAAGCGGGTCTGTGCGCGGTGTCCGGTGCTGATCGAGTGCCGTGAGCACGCGCTGGTGCAGCCGGAGCCGTACGGCGTCTGGGGCGGGCTGACGGCCGCCGAGCGGCGGGTCGTGCTCGCCCGCCGCCGTCGCGCGGCGGCAGGGGGCGAGCCCGGCGCTTCGGTGCGCCGCATCGCCTGAGCCGCACGGTCCGCCACCGGTCCGGTCCGCGGTCCGCTCCCGGGCGGGCCCCGAGCCGGGGCCGGCCCGGTCCTGATCCGGCGGGGAGGCCGCCGTTGCGGCGGGGCCCGTGGCCCCGCCGCAACGGCGCCCGCGCCCAGGTGCGGGTCCCCGCCGCTCACTGGTCAGGAACGGTCCGTGGGCCAGTGCACCTCGGCGTTGCGCTCGCGCTGGTGGAGGGCGGCCAGCAGCGGAGAGGTGTCCAGCAGCACGATGCCGGCGAAGAGCAGCGCCACGCCGACCGCGGCGACGGGCAGGGCCACCCAGCCCGTCTGCACGCTCTCCCCGAAGAGCCCGATGCCGAATCCGATGGCCACCGCCGGTTCGGCGGCGTCGAAGACCGGGACGCTGGCGGCCAGCGGCCCGGCCTGGAAGGCGCTCTGGATGAGCAGCAGCCCGGTGATGCTGGCCGCCACCATCAGATAGGTCTGCCAGGCGGTGAAGAGCACCCCGGGCCCCTCGTCCAGCAGGTCGATGGTGGCGTCCAGCAGGACCGACTGGGTGCCCATCACCAGCCCCCCGGCGAGCGCGAGCAGCGAGGCCCGGGGGGCCTCGCCGACGTGGCGGCTGGCCGCCAGCACGGTCAGCACCAGGCCGCCCATCACCGACAGGCTGAGCAGCCAGCCCGTGGTGCCGGCGCGCGGGTCGCCGCCCTGCGGCTGTGCGGCGTACAGCGCCGCCGTGAGGCCGACGGTGACCGCCCCCACCCCCAGCCACTCCCGGCGGCCCAGCCGCATGCGGTGCAGCCGGGCGGAGAGCGGGATGGCGAAGATCAGTTCGGTCACGATCAGCGGCTGGACGAGGGAGAGCGGCCCGTGAGCCAGGGCGACGCCCTGGAAGACGTACGCCAGCACCGCCAGCCCGATGCCGGTCAGCCACACCGGCTGCCGGGCCAGGTGCAGCAGCAGTTGGTAGGAGAGCGACTCGCGCTCGGGGCGGGCGGCGGCCGAGTGCTGCTGCAGCACGCCGGCCAGGGCGAAGCAGCTCCCGGCCGCCAGCGAGGCGGGGACCGCGATCAGCAGGGTGTCACTCACGTGTGTGGTCCACAGGGGTAGACGAGGGCGGCAGCGGGGTCACGGGCGCGGCGATGGGGCCACGGGCGGGAGGAGGACGGGCGGGGTCACCGCCCGCCAGACCGGAAGCAGGTCCTCCGTCAGCACCTCCGTCCAGGTGCGGAGCCGCTCCCGGCCGGTCGCCGCGGCGCGCTCGGCGATCGCGGCCCGCAGCGCCGGATCGTCCACCAGCCGTCCCAGGGCCGCGGCCCAGCCGCCGGCGGTGTCGTCCTCCACCACCACCCCGTCCGCGCCGGGCGCGGCGAGCCACCGTACGGTCCGTGCGCCGGCGGGCAGCACCACCGGGAGCCCGCAGGCCAGCGCCTCCCCGACGACGTTCCCGACGGTCTCGCTGCGGGAGGGGAAGGCCAGCACGTCGCTGGCCGCGTAGGCGAGCGCCAGCTCCTCCTGGGGGAGCACGCCGAGCAGGGTGGCCGCCGTGCCCAGGCGGTCCGCCACCCGCGAGGCGTCCGGCCCGTCCCCGGCGACCAGGAGCTGCACCCGCCTGCCGCGGGCCAGCAGGCGCCGCACCGCCTCGGTCAGCAGCAGCACCCGTTTCGAGGCGTCGGCGCGGCCGGCGAAGAGCACCAGCGTGCGCCCCGGCGGCACGTCGTGGCGACGCAGGAAGGCGGCCCGCGCCGACGCGTCGGCGTGGAAGCGGCCCCGGTCCACGCCCCGCCCCAGCAGCGAGACCCGGTGGGCGCCCACCACCGAGGCGAGCTCGGCGCGTTGCTCCGGCTCGGCCACCAGGGTGTGGTCGCAGGCCCGCAGCAGCCGGTCCCGGCGGCGCCGCAGCACCGTGCCCGCCAGCCGCCCGGCGGCCGCGCTCCGGCCGCCCAGGAAGGCGGTCGCCAGCTCCGGCACGTCGGTGTGGACGGAGGCCACCAGGCCCGCCCGGCTGGACCGCCGCAGCCGGACGGCGGTCCCGGCGAAGGCGAAGAGGTGCGTCAGGTGCCAGACGTCGTGCTGCTGCCGGAGCCGGCGGGCGAGCAGCGGGCGCCACGGGGCCAGGTCGGAGGCGTCGACCCCGCCGTGCCGGGTCAGCGGCGCCGTGCTGACCACCGGCCGCAGCGCCACGAAGCGCACCGCGGGGGAGAGCGGGTGCAGCCCGGGCCGCGGCCCCAGTACGTAGACCGTCAGGTCCACGCCCAGCTCGTCCGGTTCCAGCTCGGCGGCGGCCTCGGCGAGCCGCTCCCAGCACTTCACCTGGCCGCCCGCGTGCGGGGTGCGCATCAGCTCCATGAGCACCGCGACGGAGGGCGTACGGGCGCCGGGGCGCCGCACGCCCGGCTCGGGTGCGTTCACGAGCGCGCCCCCGGGGCCGCCCGGCCGTCACCCGGCGCGTCCCGGTCTCGCGTGGTGGGTCCGCCGGTGCCCGGCGCGCGGGAGCCGGGCCCGCCGGTTCCCGGTCCGCCGTCCCCCGGCCCGTCGTCGCCCGGCCCGCCGTCACCCGGCCCGCGGGTGGTCGCCTCTCCGGCGCGGGACGCGTGCCGCGGGGTGCTCTGCCGCCGCACCAGCCGGTGCAGCAGCTCCGGGCTCACGGCGCCGAGCAGGTCCAGCACCCGGTAGTGCCGCGGTACGCAGCGCTGCAGCCGGGGCCGGTCGAGGAGCCGCACCACCGCGCGGGCCACCCGCTCCGGCGGCACCAGCCGCCGCTCCACCCGGCCGCGCAGCGCCTCCAGTTCCGTACGGCGGAAGTACGCGGTGTCCACCAGGCCCGGGTGGACGACGCTGAAGCGCACGCCGGCCGGCCCGTACTCGGCGGCGAGGCTCTCGGTGAGCGCGGTGAGCGCGGACTTCGCGGCCACGTAGCCGCTGTGGCCCCACGGGCCCATCTTGGTGGAGATGGAGGCCACGTTGACCACGTGACCCGTGCCTCGTGCCCGCATCGACGGCAGGACGGAGCGGATCGCCGCCGCCGGGCCGAAGTAGTGCACCTGCATCAGGGCGTGCAGGGTGTCCGGCTCGGTCTCCAGGAACGTCTCGTACTGGCCGTGGCCCGCGCAGTTCACCAGGGCGTCGACCGGGCCGGCGCGCGCGGTCACCTCCGCGAGGCGCGGTGCCACCTCGGCCTCGCGGGACAGGTCGAGCGGGAGCGGCAGGCTGGGGGCGTGGCGGCCGAGCTCGTCCGCGAGTTCCTCCAGCCGGCCGGACCGGCGCGCCACGAGGACGGTGGGGAAGCCGCGCCGGGCGAGCGCGCGAGCCGTCGCCTCCCCGATCCCGCTCGAGCTGCCGGTGACGATGGCCAGCCCTCGGTTCCGTGCCATCCGCCCAGCACAGCAGAGCCCACGCCCCGGGCGGCCGATTCCCCCGAACAAGGGCGCGTTGCGGCGAGCGCGCGGCCCGTCCGCGCCGGGCGCGCGCTCTGGGGCGCCGGCGCCCCTCGTACGGACCGCGGCCCGCGACGTACGGGCTGCGGCCCGCGACCGCCGGGGGCTCCCCGTCCGGCAGGCTCCGCCCGGCTCGCCGTGCCGCGGCGGCCGGGGCGCCCGCCTACCCCGCGTGCTCACGGCGCCGCCGGGTCGGCTTGGCCACCAGCCGGTGCGCCGCCGCCTTCACCCGGTCCGGCAGCACCGCACCGGCGGCCCCCTGCAGCCGGGTCGCCGGTGACCCGGCGATCACCTTGCCGCGGCCCGCCATCAGCGCCTGGTAGCCCTGCCGGGCCACCAGCCGGGGGTCGTCCTTCGGCGCCCGCCCGAGCGGGGTGTCCGCCATCCCGGCGCGCCGGAAGAAGTCCGTATCCGTCGGGCCCGGCATCAGCGAGGTCACGGTCACCCCGGTGCCCCGCAGCTCCTCCGCGAGGGCCTGCGCGAACGACTGGAGGAAGGATTTGGAGGCGTTGTAGACGGACTGGAAGGAGCCCGGCATGGTGCTCGCCACCGAGGAGGTGATCAGCACCCGACCCGCGCCGCGCTCCACCATGCCCGGCAGCAGCCGGTGGGCGAGGTGCACGGTCCCGGAGACGTTGAGGTCGATCACCCGTGCCTGGTCCGCCAGCTCGGTGTCCAGAAAGGCGCCGCCCTGCCCCACCCCGGCGTTCAGCACCAGCACGTCCACCGGGCGGCCGGTCGCCCGTACCGCCGCGCAGAGCTTCTCCACCCCGTCGTAGGTGGCCAGGTCGGCCGGCACGGCCTCGGCGTCCGCCCCGCCCGCCCGTACGGTGGCGGTCGCGAGGTCCAGGGACGTGTTGCCGGAGCCCCCGGCGGCTCCCGGGGCCGCCGCGGCGCCCGCGGCGGCGTCCTCGTGGTCCTCGGCGTTCAGTATCAGGTCGTGGCCGTGCGCGGCGAGCACGCCCGCGAGCTCCAGGCCGATGCCGCGGGAGGCGCCGGTGACGACCGCGAGGGGCCGCTGTGCGTTCATGCCCGGCGGGTGTCCCGCGGTCGGCCGTCCACACCTTTCCTGCGGTCCGGCCCCGGGGCGTGCCGCTCACCCCGTGCCTGCGGCCCCGTGCCCGGTCCCGTGGTCTTCCCGTGCCCTGCGGCTCGCTCCCGGGCCCTGCCGCTCACCCCGTGCCGCGAAGCCGGCGCACCTCCTCGCCGAGCACGGCGACGCCCTCCGCGAGGACCGCGGGCGTCCGCGCGGCGTACCCCAGCACCAGACCCGGCGGGTGCGGGCGCTGGGCGTGCCAGGAGAGCGGGTGCACCGTGACGCCCCGGGCGAGCGCCGCCGCGGCCACCGCGGTGTCGTCGAGGTGCGAGCAGTCCCCGGGCCCTCCCGCGGGCCCCTCGAAGGTGACCATGAGGTGCAGACCCGCCGCCGCGCCGTGTACCCGGGCGCCCGGCAGGTGCCGGCGCACCGCCGCGATCACGGCGTCCCGGCGGCGCCGGTGGCGGCCGCGCAGCGTCCTCAGGTGGCGCTCCAGCCCACCGGAGTCCATCAGCCGCGCCAGGACGAGCTGCGGCAGCGCCGCGCTGCCCAGATCCGCGTACCGCTTGGCCTCGATCAGCGCCTCCCGGTGCCCGGCCGGCGGCAGGATCCAGCCGATCCGCAGCGCGGGCGCCAGCAGCTTGGAGACGCTGCCGGTGTAGCAGACCCGCTCGGCGAGGAGCGAGCGCAGCGCGGGCACCGGCGGCCGGTCGTAGCGGTGCTCGGCGTCGTAGTCGTCCTCGACGACCAGTCCGCCCTCGCCGGCCCAGCGCAGCAGCTCCCGCCGCCGTTCCCCGCCGAGCACCACCCCGGTCGGGAACTGGTGCGCCGGGGTCAGCACCACCGCGGGTGCCCCCGAAGACCGCAGGGCGTCCACCCGTACGCCCTCGCCGTCCACCGGGACCGGCGGCGTGTCCAGCCCCCAGTGCCGCAGGTGCTGGCGGGTGCCCAGCGAACCAGGGTCCTCGACCGCCGCGGCCCCGGTGCCGTCGTCCCGCAGGACCTGCGCGATCAGGCCCAGCGCCTGGGCCACCCCGGCGACGATCAGCACCTCGTCCGGGTCCGCGCGGATCCCGCGGTTCCGGGCCAGCCAGCGGGAGACCGCCCGGCGCAGGGTCTCGCTGCCGCGCGGGTCGCCGTAGCCCAGGTCGGGCGCCGAGAGGCCGTCCAGCACCGCCCGTTCGGCGCGCAGCCACGCCGTGCGGGGGAACGCGGAGAGGTCGGGCAGACCCGGTGAGAGGTCGATGCGGGCCGGCACCGCACGCAGCCGGTCGAAGACGTCGGCGCCCGGCGGCCCGTCGAACACCGGGGACCGGGCGGACGCCGCCGGCCGCTCGGCGGGCGGCGGCTGTGGCGGCGGCGCGGCGACCACCACGGTGCCGTTCCGGCCCCGGCCCGCGACGTGCCCGTCCTCGGTCAGCCGCTGGTACGCCTCGGTGACCACGCCCCGGGACACCTGGAGCTCGCCGGCCAGCACCCGGGTGGCCGGCAGCCGGCTCCCCACCGGGAGCCGGCCGTCCGCGATGGCCGCCCGTAGCCGCCGCGCCAGCCACTCGGCGAGGCCGCCGCGCGGCGCCTCCTCGGCGCGGAGCTGGAGGAAGTCGGAGCCCGGAACTTTGGACCTCTGAAAGGCCTCCGGATTGGACCTGTCCACTGGTCCAGAGTACGGCCAGGATCGAGCGCACGGCCCCGGCACCGGGGCCGCCCGGCGGGCGCGACCTTTCGGGAGCGCTTCGGGGACGAGACGGCTTCGGCACGGCTGCGCTTCGGCGGCGCTCCGAGGGCCGGTTCCGCCGGTCGGTGACGTGGTGAGGAGACGGAGAGCGATGACGGTCGACTACGTGCACGGGTACTCGGCGCACGAGACCCGCCGCCTCGGCGACCAGGCGGACACCCTGGCCGCCCTGCTGCACGAGGGCACCGCCTACCCGGCGGGCAGCCGGGTGCTGGAGGCCGGCTGCGGGGTGGGCGCGCAGACGGTGCACCTGCTGGACTCCAGCCCCGGAGCGCGGCTGGTCGCGGTCGACCGCTCCGCGGACTCCCTGACCGCCGCCCGCGCCCGGGTGGCCGCCCGGCACCCCGGGGCAGCGGTGGAGTGGCACCGGGCCGACCTCCACGCGCTGCCGTTCGGGGACGGGGAGTTCGACCACGTCTTCGTCTGCTTCGTGCTGGAGCATCTGCCGGACCCGCTGCGTACGCTCACCCTGCTCCGCCGGGTGCTGCGCCCCGGCGGCACGCTCACCGTGATCGAGGGCGATCACGGCTCCGCCTTCTTCCACCCCGACAGCCCGTACGCCCGGGCCGCGATCGACCACCAGGCGCGGTTGCAGGCCGACGTCGGGGGCGACGCGTACACCGGCCGCCGGCTGTCCCCGCTGCTGGCCGGAGCCGGCTACGCGGACATCACGGTGACCCCCTGCCCGGTCTACGCCGACCGGACGCGCCCCGGGCTGGTGGAGGGGTTCACCCGGCGCACCTTCATCGCCGCAATCGAGTCGGTCGGCGCCTCCGCGGTGGCCGCCGGGTTGTCCACGGCGGCCGACTTCGCACGGGGCATCGCGGACCTGCGCCGCACCGCAGGGCCCGACGGGACCTTCCACTACACCTTCTTCAAGGCCCGCGCCACGGTCCCGGGGTGAGGGGACGCCTGCGCGGCTGGGGTGGCGGGGGTCTTCGTCCGGGTGCGGGACCAGTCCGTGGTCGCGGTCACTGCTTGGCGGGCTACGGGGGCAGGGGTGGTGGGTGGCGGGCTCGTTCAGGCTGCCGGCGCGGGTGGCGTGGTGGGCTGGGGTTCACCCGTCTGTGAGGGGGCCGGGCGGCGGGGCGGTCGGTAGCCGGTGACGGGCGCACCGTGGCGGGCTGCTGCCGCGCGGTGCCTGAGGTTTCGTCTTCTCGCTCCGCTCGTGTCACGTGCGTGGCGCTGCGGGGTTCGTCTGCGGGCCGTTCCGGAGTGGGGGTGCGCATGATCGCGGCCTACGGGGGCGGGTCGGGCGTTCGCCCTGTCGCCCGGCGACGGGCTGCGGGTCGGACTCCACGGCGTGGCGGGCGGGCGCCGTGTCCGGCAAGGGCCTTCGGGCCGGGGGTAAGGGGCGCCATTGGGTACCACCTCTGATGAATCCCCGGTGATCTTGTACGGGTCCACATAAAGCCCAGAATGCGGCCCGAATTTGGGCTTTATGTGGACCAGTACAAGATCGTCATAGGCGCCACCCACTACCACCCCTTACATTCGGTACCGAATGAGGCCACCCGGCCCCCGAGAGGGTGCCTCGGGCACTCGGCGCGGCCCATCGGGCGCGCGCCGCGACCCGGGCAGCCTGTGGCGCAGCCCGGCCGCCCCCAGGCACCCGGCCACGCGCACCCCCACTCCGGAACGGCCCGCAGACGGACGAGGACGGGCCACCGGCGTGACACGAGCGGAGCGAGAAGACGAAACCTCAGGCACAGCGCGGCAGCAGCCCGCCACGGTGCGCCCGTCACCGGCTGCCGCCCGCCCCGCCGCCCGGCCCCGTCACAGGCGGGTGAACCCCAGCCGGCCACGCCACCCGCGCCGGCAGCCTGAACGGGCCCGGCACCCACCACCTCTCCCCTCGTAGCCGGCCAAGCAGTGACCACGGCCCACCACGCAGTCGCACTCGGCCGGGGCCTGCCACTCCTCCCGCCGCGCTGCCGTGTTCCCGCGCCGCTCCTCCCGCCGCGCTGCCGTGTTCCCGCTGTGACATGCCTCACGCCCCCGGGCTCGAACAAATCTGTAACCAGAGGTGGCCCTTCGGGCAATAACGGGTGACGCCATGGTGAAGGAAGGACGGTGAGGCAGATGCGCGAGACGACATGCGTCCCTGCCCCGGGGAGGGACCGCCAGTTCGGAACGGCCGTGGGGGAGGCCCGTTCACCCGGCGAGGGATGGCCCGGCGACGGCCTGGAGGACGTCATCCACGATGCCCTGCTGATCGAGCTGTCCCGGAACGACCCAGGCTGTTTCGCCGAGTTCTACGACCGCCGTGCGCCGGAGATCCACCGGTACGCCGAGTTCCGGCTCGGCCCGGAACTGGTGGACGACGTGGTCGCGGAGACCTTCCTCCGCGGCTTCCGTGCGCGGCACGGCTACGACGCCGGCCGGTGTGCCGCCCGGCCCTGGCTGTACGGGATCGCCGGCCGGGTGATCGGGGGGCACCGGCGTCGTGAGGCGGTGCGCTACCGCGCGCTGCGGTCGACCTCCGCGGACCCGGCGACCCGCCGGCTGGCCGGCGCACTCGGCGGGCTGCGCCGGAGGGACCGGGACGTGCTGCTGCTCAGCGACTGGGCCGGGCTCGCGCTGCCGGAGGTGGCGACGGCCCTGCGGGTGCCCGTACGAAGGGCGCAGACGGCGCTGGAGCGCGCGTACCACCGTCTCGAGGGGGAGCCGGCGTGATACGTGTGCTGCTGGTCGAGGACGACGAGGCGACCGGCGAGGCGCTCTCCACCCTGCTCCGCGGGGAGGGGTTCGAGGTGGACGGAGCCAGCACCGGCCGGGACGGCCTGCGCCGCTTCCAGGACGACGGCGCCGACCTGATCCTGCTGGACTGGATGCTCCCGGAGATCTCCGGGCTGGACGTCTGCCGGACGGTGCGTCAGGAGTCCAACGTCCCGATCATCATGGTCACCGGCAAGGACAGCGAGATCGACAAGGTGGTCGCGCTCGAGGTGGGCGCCGACGACTACGTCGTGAAGCCGTACTCCTCACGCGAGCTCATCGCCCGGATGCGAGCGGTGGTGCGGGGCCGGAGGAACGCCGGCCCCCCGCCCTCCAGAGTGCTGGAGTCCGGTCCCGTGCGGATGGACCTGGAGCAGCGCCAGGTCACGGTCTCCGGGGAGGAGGTCCCGCTGCCGCTCCGCGAGTACGAGCTTCTGGGGCACCTGCTGCGCCACGCCGGCCGGGTGACCACCAAGCGGCAGATCGCGGACGGGCTCTGGGGGGTGCACAACAAGGGCGTCGGCAGGTCGATCGACGTCCACATCCGGCGGCTCCGGATGAAGATCGAGCCCGACCCCAAGCGCCCCCGGCATCTGCTGACGGTGCGCGGCGTCGGGTACAAGTTCCAGTCCTGAGCAGGCCCGGTCCCCGAAGCTCCCAGCCCTGAGGAAGGTGTCCGGCGAGATGACCTCCGAGACCTCCGGCGACGCGTCCGCGGACGGGGCGCGGCTGATCCGTTCCGCGCGGGCGGACCGCGCCCTGCCGCGGCCCGCCCGGCTCGCGCTGCCCCGCAGCCTCCTGACGGCCGCCATCGCGGCGGAGCAGGCCAAGCCCCCGGCGCCCGGCGGCGCCGGGCGCCCCCGCCGGTTCCGTCTGCTCCGGCTGCCCCGTCTGCCGTCCCTGCTCCGCCGCCTCCGCTGACGACCCGCCCGCAGCCCGCCCGCCTCCCGCGGGCGGGCCCGGCGCCGGGCCCGCATGCGTGGTTTGTGTCGCTCCGAGTGGCTATCGTTGAGCTATGACCGCACTGCCCGACTGGATGCGCCCGCCGCGCCCCGAAGGCTGGTTCGCGGAGGACCTGGACCGTCTCCCCGAGGCACCCCGCCACACGGAACTGATCGACGGAGCGCTCGTCTTCATGATGTCGCCGCAGCGGTCCTGGCACGGCCGCCTCGTCACCGGCCTGACGACCGCGCTCATGGCCGAGGCGCCGGAGGGTTTCGAGGTGGAGCGGGAGATGACGATCCTGATTCCGGTGTGGATTGCGACGTCTACACCGATGATCAGGAGGCCCTCGTGTCCCACCGTAACGCGCCGCTGACCCCGACCGGCCGGTTGCGTCTGGCCCGCTGTGTCGTGGACGACGGATGGCCGCTGCGACGGGCCGCCGAGCGGTTCCAGGTCGCCCACACCACCGCCGCCCGGTGGGCCGGCCGCTACCGGCAGCACGGCGAAGCCGGTATGCACGACCGCTCCAGCAAGCCACGTCACTGCCCACTGCAGACCCCGCCGGCAACGGAAGCACAGGTGGTGCGGATGCGTCGCGAGCACCGCATCGGTCCGCTGCGTTTGGCAGCCCGCACCGGTCTCGCCGCTTCCACCTGCCACCGCATCCTCTCCCGGCACGGCCTGCCACCACTGGCCATGCTGGACCGCGCCACCGCGAACCCGTACGGCGCTTCGAGCGCACCCGCCCCGGCGAACTGGTCCACATCGACGTCAAGAAACTCGGCCGTATCCCCGAGGTGGCGACCCTCGGCCGCTCCGCCGGGACCGCGAACAAGGACCGCCGTAACGGAGCCGGATACGCCTTCCTGCACACCGCGCTGGACGACCACTCCCGCCTGGCATACACCGAAGACCTGCCCGACGAGCGGGCCGGCACCTGCGCCGGCTTCCTGACCCGTGCGACGGCCTGGTTCGCCGCCCAGGGCGTCACCGTCGAACGCGTACTGACCGACAACGCCTGGTCCTACACCAAGACCACCTGGCGCCGGACCTGCCGCGAACTGGGCCTATCCCCACGCTGGACACGACCGTGGAGGCCACAGACGAACGGCAAGGTCGCACGCTTCCACCGCACCCTGCTCGAGGAATGGGCCTACCATCAGCCCTACACCTCAGAAACAGAGCGCCAGGCAGCCTTCCCCGACTGGCTGGACTGGTACAACTACCACCGACCCCACACCGGCATCAGCGGCAACGTGCCAGCCAGCCGCGTCACCAACCTGTCCGGACAACACACCTAGGCGCCGCGTGAAGTCCTCGCGAAGCGCTTGCAGCACCTTCGTCAGGACGCCGGCCTCACCGGGAAGTCGGCGCGGTCATGTTGGCCCAGTTCAGGTCCGCGTGCGCCCGGCGCCCACCGCTCAACGGTCGTGTCGAAATCACCCGAGAACGCGCTGCGGATGGACTCGCTGACGAGGGTCTGCGTCATGGTGACGGTGTCCGGCGTGGCAACGCGCCTCGTGTGCTGAGCCGCAAGCGCTTCCAGTGAGGCGTTGAACGCCTGCCACCACTCATCCGACAGCTTCGGCGCCTCGCTCAGCACAGCGGTGCCGATAGACGCTCCCGGCAGGAGCTCGGTCTCGTCGGCACGCCACATCACCGGCTCACCCGCGTCCCGGCACACCACACGCCCACCCCTGCCATGCGGGCTGAGCAATCCCTTCCAGACGTGCGGCGCACTCGGTACCGTTCCACCCCTGAACGCTGATCTTGTCGAGCCCACGCCTCTCGACACGCACCCACGTAGCACGATCCGTCCGCGCCCCGACCGAGCGGCGCTTACGGACAACCGCATCCCGGTCCAAGCGGGCCTGAAGGGTCCGCTCCACTCGGTCGAGAACGTCGCCAACCGGTTCAACTCGCAAGTCGACGGCACGCGCCGAAGGTACCGAGAGCGTCATGTGGGCGACCGTAGCACTGGGACAACTTGCACAGGCTCATCTTGGCCACACCCGTCGCTGCATCCACTACCCCGGTACATCCGACTGTCGGTCCACCCCACCCTTCTACCCCTTTGCCTGGATACCTGGACACCTGGAACCTGGACGGGTATGGTCGTGTGCGCCGAACCCGATCCGACTACCCGGCCCACAGGAGGGACCTTGACCATGCGCTTCATCGAGGTTGACGACGAGGTGTACGCGCTGCTCGTGAAGGAGGCGCGGCCCCTGGAGGACACCGCGAACAGCGTGCTGCGCCGCAAATACGGCCTGGATAGCGAGACTTCCGACCCGGCGGACACGAACCATCGGAAGTCGACCCTCGCTCCCCTCGTAGACGCTGGCCAGCTGTCGAAAGGACAGCGGCTTATATGGCGGCGTCGCAACCTCGGCGAAGAGCACGTCGCGTTCGTAACGGAAGAAGGCAAGATGCGTCTGCAGGACGGCTCCGTTCACGACAGCCCTTCTGGCGCCTGTAGGGCTTCCGCCGGCATTTCCGTCAATGGTTGGTCTGCCTGGTGCACCGACGACGGGACGGCCCTGCACGTGCTGAAGGCCAGGATCTGACGGAACCAGCCTCGGCGCGTCCACCTTTTGGCAGAGCAGGACACCTCGCAAGGGTTGTCCCGTAATTGATATCGAGTCTGCTTGCTGACCTGTGGTGTTGCCGGTCAGCCGGCGAGGACCAGGTTGTGGAGGCGGGCGATACCAAGCATTGCGTGGTGCACGCCGTCGCCTTTGAGCCGGCAATCGTGGAGGATCTTCCAGCCCTTCATGCGGGCGAAAGGTGTGCTCGACGCGGGTCCGGACCTTGCTGTGGGACTCGTTGTGTTCCTCCTTCCAGCCCGGCAATTCGGCCTGGCCCGCCTCGCGGCGGTGCGGGATGGCCAGGCCGGTTCCTCGGTAGCCGCCGTCGGCGATGACCGTGGTGCGGCCGACGGCATCCTTGGCCCCGGACACCTCCCACGCCTTGCAGTCGTTGCGGTTGCCGGGAGCGGGCCGGCCGACAGCGACGACCAGGCGGGTGTTGGCGTCGATGACGACCTGGTGGTTGGTGGAGTACCGGTAGTTCTTCGACTGCTTGGCCACGGTGTGGCCCCGGGTCAGCACGGTGTCCTTGCGGAACCGCTTGCGCGGTTACAGCGCGAGCAACGGGCCCAGGTGGTCGACGACCCGGCCCGCGGCGGACTTGGAGATACCGAACAGCGGGGCGAGCTGCCGCAGGGTGAGGTTGGTGCGCCAGTAGGCGGCGACCAGCACGACCCGGTCCTTTAGTGGATGGCTCCACGGCCGGCCCTTGGGGACTGGGTCCGCGCCCTCCCGCCGCAAGGCGGGTGATGAGCTTGCCGAACTGACGCGGGCTCAGCCCGATGAACGGGGCTATCAAGGAGGGCTCCGACGCCGTGATCACACAAGCCACAGCGAGTCATCTCACGTCTGACCGGCACTTAGGGCTCGTAACACGATCATGATCGTGCCTTGTTGAGGCGTCGCCAGCAGATGAGGCTGCAGGCAAGGGAGACGAGAGCGTCGTGGAGGCCGAGGCGTCGTTCCCAGCGGACGGCCAGGCGCTTGAAGTGGTGCAGCAGCGAGAAGGTTTGCTCGACGACATAGCGGAACTTGCCCAGGCCCTGGATGTTCGGGGCGCCCTTGCGGGAGATCACCGGCCAAATCCGGCGTCAGCGCAGCTCGCGCCGGTTGGGGTCGCTGTCGTAGCCCTTGTCGCCGAGCAGGGCCTGGGGTCGGCGGCGCGGTCGGCCGGGTCTGCCGGCCACGGGCGGGAGCCCGTCGACCAGGGCGAAGGTCTGGGTGACGTCGTTGAAGGGGGTGCCGTTGCCGTCGCAGGTCAGGTGGTGCTTACTGCCCGCCTTCCCGCGGTCGACCGGCGACGGGCCTGTGGCCTCGCCCCCTTTTTCGCGCGGATGTGGGAGGCATCCACGCAGGCTCGTGACCAATCAAGTTCGCCGGCCGCATGCAGCTTCGCGAGCAGGAGGCGGTGCAGCTGGTCGAAGACTCCGGCCTCGTGCCATCGGTTCAGCCGCCGCCAGCAGGTCTGGCCCGATCCGAAACCGAGCTCCAGCGGGAGTTGCTGCCAGGTGACGCCTGGTGTAGAGCACGAACAGGATGCCCTGCAAGCATCGCCGGTCGTCCACCGGACGCGGCCCCGGCGACCGCTCGGGCCACGGCGGCAGCAACGGTTCGATCAGCTCCCACAACTCGTCGTCCACGATCCACGGTTTGTTGCTCACACATCCACGAACGGCCGAATCGGCACGCCGAACACGGCGACCAGCCACACATCACAAGATCGTGTTACGAGCTCTTAGAACCCGCGACGGGCCCCAGAATTGGCGGGCCCTTGCGGTAGTTCAGTCGTCCTATCCCCGGGCGCCTGTGATCGTCAGAAGGGTGTCCCAACTGTTTGCCTGGCTCAGGTGCTCTTCCGTGGCGAAGAGGTACTTCCACACGCCGAACTGTCCGAGGTCCGTGACTTCCTTCGCCCATACCTTGGCCGCTTCCTTCTTGTCCAGGACCTGTTGACTGGACGCCTCGGCGTCGGACTTGCCCTCGACGACCCAGTGCACGCCCTCCTTGTCGATAGCGATGAAGTCCGCGAAGTACCGAGACCCGCTGTTGAGCTGGATGAATGTCTCTCCGCGCGATGGGAGCCTCAACCACCACTCAATCTTGGGACTCACGTCCATGAGGTTCGCGAGCTTGACCTCGGTCGACCGTGCGTCGAAGTACACGACAGGGAGAATCGAGCAGTCCCAGCCTGTGTAACCCATACCCTTGATCACCCTGTCGGTGATCTGCATCTTCGACATCGTCTGTCCGGGCCACGGTTGGGCAAGGGGCGGAAGACTTACCGTCACGAACTCGTGCTCGGTCTGGGCGAGCTTCTGCCTGAAACTGGAGACCACGAGCCTGTCCAACTGGCTCAGGGCAAGCTTCGCCCTGGCCTCCTCCCACGGCGTGCCGTCCTCCTCATCCGCCTTGATCGCCGCGCCGAGGAACGCGCCCACGATGCGGTTGGCGTGTTCGACCTCGTCGTGCGTGAGCTTCAGCTGCGGCAGATTAAGAATCCGATCTTCCAGGTCCTCCCTGATCTTCGAGATCGGCCACTTGCGCTGCGTCGCGACGCCCGACTTCTGAACTTCGGTCTGGACCGATGACACCTGGCCGTCCAGCCCCCGCTCCGGGGTCAGCGCGACCTTCTTCAGCTCCACCTCTATTTCGTGGCTGAACTTCTTCCCCTCCGATGCCACGGCTTCGGAGCTGACGAAGGCCAAGCTGTACGTGTCCGGCTTCTCCAGTAGACGCCTGCTCGGGAACTTGATGACCGGAGATCCGTCCGCAGGCTTCATAATCTGCGGGATCTGCTTCTTCTCCGCCCCAGCTTCGGCGAGTCGATGCTCCATGTCGGCCATACCGAGGAAGACGGTGTCGGGTACATCGCTGTCGAAACCGCCCTCTCTGACAGAAGCTTCGCCCGTGAAGGCGATCATTCCCTGAGTCTCGGTCTCAGAGTGCGAAGGCTGGGGAACCGCACCACCAGCCGCAGCAGTCTGCCCACCCGGGGCCCCCAGCGTAGCCCTATGCAGGAGAGCGTTCTCCAGAAGGGAGTCCTTCGAGGCCAGCAGCCGCCGGTACGACTCATGAGCGATGATGTCGACGCTGTCGATCATCGAGTAGCCAACACGCTCCCCGTAAGGAAGACGCAGGCCGCGGCCGAGGATCTGTTCCGTGAGGGTCTCAGAGGCGAGAGTCCGAAGCGCCACGATGACGCTGATGTTCTTGACGTCCCACCCTTCCTTGAGCATGTTCACCGAGACCACGGCCCGAACGGGGGAGTCCGGGCTCTCGATGCCAGCGAGGGCTTCGAGCGCGTCCTCCTTGCTGCCTGACGTGATCTGCAAGACGGCTCCTGGCTCACCAATGAAGCCTGGGCCCGCCAAAGTGTCGGCAACTTCCGTCGCCTCCTCGATGCTCTGGCAGACCACGAATAGAACAGGGTTGACCATGGGGCGCCCGTTGTTCTCGGCCCACTCCCGGGTGGTCTCTTCCTTTACCTTGCGTAGATGACAGGCGTCAGCAAGCTGAGTCCGAGCGTCAGTGTGTCCGTCTTCGCGGTAGACGATGACCGGAACCTTGACGAGCTGATCGGCGATTGCCTCGGCAAGCGAGTACTCGAAGACGATCCTGCCGGGAACCTTCCGGTCCGTCTCGTCAGGGGTGGCAGTTAGGCCCACAAGAGCCCGGGGTTCGAGGTCCCGGACCGCTTTGTGGAACTTCTTCGCGTCACTCCGGTACACGTGATGCTCGTCGGCGATGACGACCAAGTCATCGGCCGTGCGCAGGTGGTCATACAGGGCGGTCCCGATGAACTCATCGGTCATGTGCGCCGTGCGCGACGTCTTTGCTGTCGGCTTCGTAAGCAGCTGTACGTTGAAGATGAAGACCTTCAGTGCGTCCGGATCGTGCAGTGCGTCGCCAACGCGGCCCCCCGCATAGTTCTCGGGAGTGATGACAATGGGCTCATAGTTGGCGCCCGGCACGAACTTCGGGCTACCAGGGTCGAAGTTAGCAACCGTCTTCCTCTGGATGGTCCGGCCCGGAGTGACGACCAGGATGTTGCGAACACCCTGGTCAGCGAGATAGTCGATCAGAGCCCGGCAGATGTACGTCTTGCCTACGCCAGTCGCCAGGTCGCACACGACCTCCCGCCCGTCCCCCGACTGGATCTCCTCGACGACCTTGGCCACGGCGCGACGGTTGGGGTCCCGCAGTTCCATGCGGGTAGCCAGGTCCTCGATCGCCGCTTGGTCGTATGTGAGTGACCAGCTCAACGCAGTACACGTCCCTTCATATCCAACAGGTCCTGGGGAGCCTTCTTGATGCGCGACCCGGGGCTGAGGTTCTCTAGAAGGCTTGCCGCCTCGCGCAGGTAACTCTTGGCCACGATGAGAACCCTCTCGTTCTCGCTCAGGGCCTCTACAACCGACCGGACTGTGCTCTCGGAGACAAGCCCGTCGACCACTGCAAGACGCTGCCGCCCCTTCCGGCCGACGAACGGCGGCTCAGCGCCCTCCTCCAGTTCGAAGCCGGAGATCTGTGCACAGGCAGCTTCAGCGAAGGCGTCGCCAATCACCCACGGGGCGAGGAGCACTCGGTTACCCATGCGCTTGTACATGGAGGGGGCGACTTCGAGATACCGGAAACCTCCGCCCTTCTCCCACCCGGCCGACTCGGTGATTCCTCCTGAGTCCTCACCGTTAACGACCTTCTCAAGCCTGTGGCGAACGAAGCTCTCGACAGTCTCTGCCTCTCGCTCCACCGTTACCCACCTCCGCCCCAGCTTGTGGGCAGTGGCGGCCGTGGTTCCTGACCCGCCGAAGCAGTCGAGGACGATGTCTCCGGGGTCACTCGCAATCGTGATGACCTGCCGGAGAAGGCGCTCGGGCTTCGGAGTAGCGAAGACGTCACCCACGAGAGCGCGGACTTCCTCTTTGCCGTTTCGGACGAAGCCCACCTCTTCCGGGTGCCAGACAGAAGATGGGACACGCCCTTGCTTCACTTCACTGAGGTAGCGCTTCAGGTATGGTCGGCTCTTTCCGTCCGGACCCCAGTAGATTCGCCCCTCCCCGTCCAGTCGCTTCAGCTCCTCTTCAGAGACGCGCCAATAGCTTCCTGAAGGAGGACCAGGGATCTTTCGGCCGCTAGGGGTCACGACAGGGTAGGTCCCCTTCGAGTAGTAATTACGGGCTGCGAGGTCACCGCGCCGCCACGGTCCGCGGGGATCGTTGTCTGGGTTGGTATACGCAGAGTCCATGGCCTCCGTACGAGGAAGCTTGTTGAAGGTCAACGCATCGATGTTCTTGGCGAACACCAAGATCGAGTCATGGTCGCCCGAGAGGTACTGCGCCGTGTTACGGGGATCATTGCGACGCTTCCAGATGATCGTTGTGATGAAGTTCCGCCGGCCGAACACTTCGTCCATGAGCACCTTGCAGTAAGCCATCTCCGCATCGTCGAGATGCACCCAGACGCTTCCAGAATCGGCCAGAAGATCGCGGATGAGCAGCAGGCGATCACGCATCATTGTGAGCCAGACGGAATGCTCAAGCCCATCGTCGTAGTGCTCGAAAGCCTGCCCTGTGTTGAAGGGCGGATCGATGTACACGAGCTTGACCCTGCCGCGGTACTCGTCCGCGAACTCAGGGAGTCTCGTGAGCGCTCTGAGGGCGTCTCCGCTGTCCCCCATGATCAGCAGGTTGTCCTCAGCCCGCTGGAGGTCGTCATGCACCTCTCCGGAGGTCGCGACATCGCGGAGGAGGCGCGTCTCGGTCACGCGGAGGTCATCCCGGTCGACCCACTCGTACCCGCCGTCCTGGGCGCTGATGAGTGACTTGTCCTTATTGATCCAGGACAGACTGAGACGCCCCGAGGTGCCCATGTTTTTCCTCCAGCTGTCGTGACAATGGGAAGCGTACCGGCGGGGACTGACAACGAGTGGCACTCGCCATCCAACCTTCTTCCCCGGTCGCTTGGTTGCTACGAATCCACCGCATCCTCACGCTGCGCCAACACCTCGAAGAGTCAGCACCAAATCAGCACGGGAGGGTGGAGAGGGGTGATGAGCGGTGCCTACAAGTCAGCACCAAGTCAGCACGGGCATGGAAAGGGGGCCTGTCCCCGAAGAGTCAGACCCCATCTGACCTGCATGTTTGCCAGATCGGTCACGCCATGCTAGTAATCCGCTACATGTTGAAGCGGAACTCCACGACGTCGCCGTCCTGCATGACGTAGTCCTTGCCCTCCATGCGGGCCTTGCCCTTGGCGCGGGCCTCGGCGACGGAGCCGGCGGCGACGAGCTCGTCGTAGGAGATGACCTCGGCCTTGATGAAGCCCTTCTGGAAGTCGGTGTGGATCACGCCGGCCGCCTCCGGGGCGGTGGCGCCCTTCTTGATCGTCCAGGCGCGGGCCTCCTTGGGCCCGGCGGTGAGGTAGGTCTGCAGGCCCAGGGTGTGGAAGCCGACCCGGGCGAGGGTGGCGAGGCCGGGCTCCTCCTGGCCGACGGTCTGGAGGAGCTCGACGGCTTCTTCCTCGTCCAGCTCGGCGAGGTCCGCCTCCAGCTTGGCGTTGAGGAAGACCGCCTCGGCGGGTGCGACGAGCGCGCGCTGCTCCTCCTTGAAGGACTCGTCCGTCAGCTCGTCCTCGTCGACGTTGAAGACGTAGATGAAGGGCTTGGTGGTGAGCAGGTGCAGCTCGTGCAGCGGGGCGGCGGCCTCGGTGCCCTGGGCGATGCCCGCGGAGAAGAGGGTGCGGCCCTCCTCCAGCAGGGCTTGCGCCTCCTGCACGGCCTTGAGCAGCGGCTGCTTGTCCTTCTTGACCCGGGCCTCCTTCTCCAGCCGGGGGAGGACCTTCTCGATGGTCTGGAGGTCGGCGAGGATCAGCTCGGTGTTGATCGTCTCGATGTCGTCCTTGGGCGCGATCCTGCCGTCCACATGGACCACGTTCTCGTCCTGGAAGGCGCGGATCACCTGGCAGATCGCGTCGGACTCGCGGATGTTGTGGAGGAACTTGTTGCCCAGCCCCTCGCCCTTGCTGGCGCCGCGCACGATGCCCGCGATGTCGACGAAGTCGACGGTCGCGGGGAGCACCTTCTGGGAGTCGAAGAGCCCGGCCAGCTTCTCCAGCCGCTTGTCGGGGAGGCCGACCACTCCGACGTGCGGGTCGATGGTGGCGAACGGATAGTTGGCCGCCAGCACGTCGTTCTTGGTCAGGGCGTTGAACAGCGTCGACTTGCCGACGTTCGGCAGGCCGACGATTCCGATCGTGAGCGACACGTGGCGACTTCCCGTAGCGAGTGACTGGTGGGGCGGACGGGCCCGCGACGGCGGACCGACCCCCCAGTCTACGGCCGTCCCCGCCCCGGCCGGGCGCGTGGCCCGGTGCCCTCCTCGAACTGGGGAACGGGCCGGGCCGGCGGGGCGTGTTCATGCCCGGGACGGGCGGACGGGCGGCCTAAGTTGGGGGCGTGGAGCAGCACAGGGCGCGTATGTTCCGGCACGGAGAGCCGCAGGGCGTGCCCGCGGCGAGACGGCCGCGGCAGGTGCGGCACCCGCGCCCGGGGTACGGGGCCCGGGCGTCCCGGCGCACCGCGACGCCCGGCGGCGGGTCCGGTGGCGGGCCCGGCTCCCGTCCGGGGCCCGGTCCCGGTCCGGGCGAGCGGCGGAGCGCCGCGGAGCGGGTCGCCGCCCGCGTGCCCGGGCGCGGGCGGGCGGTGGCGCGGCTGCCGCAGCCGCGGCTGACCGGGCTGGGCGCGGGCCTGCTGGCGGTGCTGCTGATGATGCTGCTCGGCGCGCTGGACGCGCTGCTGTTCGCGGGGCACGCACCGGCGTACGGGGTGATGTTCCTGCTGGTCAGCGCGGCGACGGCGCTCTGGGTGCGGCCCGCGGACCTGGTGGCGGCCCCGGTGGCGGCACCGCTGGCCTTCACGGCGGGGCTGTTCTTCATCCTCCGGACCGAAGGCTTCGGGGACCTGCTGATGGGTTTGTTCACCGGTCTCTCGGTGCTCGCCGGCTGGGTGTACGGCGGCACGCTGCTGGCCGGCGTGATCGTGCTGGTGCGCCGGGTACGTCTCGTCGCCCGGCGGCGGGCGGCCGGGCGCGCGGACGCCGCCCGCGGCCCGGCGGAGGGGCCACGGGCGCGTTAGGCCGGAGCCCGGTCAGCGGGCCTTCTCGGCCGCCTCCGACCGCAGGTCCCGGCGCAGCTCCTTCGGCAGCGAGAACTGCATGTGCTCCTCGACCGGCTGCACCAGTTCGACGTCCTCCCAGCCGCGCTCCTGCAGCCACTCCAGCACGCCCTCGACCAGCACGTCCGGGACGGAGGCGCCGGAGGAGAGGCCGACGGTGGTCACGCCCTCGAGCCAGGCTTCGTCGATCTCGCCGGCGTTGTCCACCAGGTGGCCGTCCCGGGCGCCGGCCGTGAGGGCGGTCTCGACGAGGCGGACGGAGTTCGAGGAGTTCTTCGAGCCGACGACCAGCACCAGGTCGGACTCGGCGGCGACCTTCTTGATGGCGGTCTGGCGGTTCTGCGTGGCGTAGCAGATGTCGTCGCTGGGCGGGCTCAGCAGGTTCGGGTAGCGGTCCTGGAGCGCGTCGACGGTCTCCATGGTCTCGTCCACGGAGAGGGTGGTCTGGGAGAGCCACACCACCTTCTCCGGGTCGCGGACCTGGACGTTCCGCACGTCCTCCGGGCCGTCGACCAGAGTGATGTGCTCGGGCGCCTCGCCGCTGGTGCCGATGACCTCCTCGTGGCCCTCGTGGCCGATGAGGAGGATGTCGTAGTCCTCCTTGGCGTAGCGCACCGCCTCCTTGTGCACCTTGGTGACCAGGGGGCAGGTGGCGTCGATGGTGGCGAGCTTGCCGCGCTCGGCCTCGCGGTGGACCTCGGGCGCCACGCCGTGCGCGGAGAAGATCACGATCTCGCCCTCGGGGACCTCCTCCGTCTCCTCGACGAAGATCGCCCCCTTCCGCTCCAGCGTCTGCACGACGTACTTGTTGTGCACGATCTCGTGGCGGACATAGATCGGGGGGCCGTACTGCTCCAGGGCCTTCTCGACCGCGATCACTGCGCGGTCGACGCCCGCGCAGTAGCCGCGGGGGGCGGCGAGCAGGACGCGGCGCTTCTCGGACGTGCGCGAGGGCGTTGCAGTCATGGCTCCCATCGTACGGGCCGTGTCACGGCCCGCAGCGGTGGTGCGGGGCACGGGCGGTGTGCACGAACGGGCGTGCGTCAGGGGCCGGGCACGCCCCCGGGCGCCACCGCGCCGGGCACGGCCGTGGAAGGGGGCCCGTGCGGGGGATGCGGCGTCCTGCGGACGGGGGAGCGCCGCCGGCGCGCGGCGGCCCCAGGACCGTGGCCCGCCCCCGGGCCGGCGGCCCGGCGGGGGTGTGGTGTCGGCCGGGGCGGCTAGCCTCCTCGTATGGCGCTGCACACGTCCCCCGAGGCCCCCGTCCCGGTCGCCAAGGTCTCCCAGCTCGTCGGCGAGTGGATCCACCGGCTGGGCGCGGTCTGGGTGGAGGGGCAGATCACCCAGCTCAACCGGCGGTCCCGCAGGAGCTGGGTCTATCTCACGCTCCGCGACCCGTCCCACGAGGTGTCGCTGAACGTGGTCTGCCCGCCGGACGTCTTCGAGCGGGCCGGGGACGGCGTGCTCCAGGGCACCCGGGTGGTGGTGCTGGGCAAGCCCTCGTGGTACGCGCCGCGCGGCACTCTCTCGCTGCGTGCCGCGGACATCCGCCCGGTCGGGGTGGGCGAGCTGCTGGTGCGGCTGGAGCAGCTCAAGCGCACGCTGGGCGCCGAGGGCCTGTTCGACGCCGAGCGCAAGCGGCCGCTGCCGTTCCTGCCGCGGCGCATCGGGCTGGTGACGGGCCGGGCCTCGGACGCCGAGCGGGACGTGCTGCGGAACGCCGCGCTGCGCTGGCCGGCCGTCCGGTTCGAGGTGCGGCAGGTGGCGGTGCAGGGCGTGCACGCCGTGCCGCAGGTGATCGAGGCGGTGCGGGAGCTGGACGCGCTGCCCGGGGTGGACCTGATCATCGTGGCGCGCGGCGGCGGCAGCCTGGAGGACCTGCTGCCCTTCTCCGACGAGGGCCTGGTGCGGGCGGTGGCGGCCTGCCGTACGCCGGTGGTCTCGGCGATCGGGCACGAGCGGGACGCACCGCTGCTGGACCTGGTGGCGGATCTGCGCGCCTCGACGCCCACCGACGCGGCGAAGCGGACGGTGCCGGACGTCGGGGAGGAGCACGAGCGGGTGCGGGCGCTGCAGGAGCGGGCGTGGCGGGCGGTGACCGGGACGCTGGACCGGGAGGAGCGCGGGCTGGCGGAGGTGCGCAGCCGTCCGGTGCTGGCCGATCCGCACGCGCTGCTGGCGGACCGCGAGGAGGACGTCGAGGGGCTGCTGGGGCGGGTGCGGCGCACCTTCGGGCACCGGCTGGACCGCGGGGAGGACGAGCTGCGGCACACCCGGGCCCGGGTGGTCGCGCTGTCGCCCGCGGCCACCCTGGAGCGCGGGTACGCGGTGCTGCAGCGGGCGGACGGCGGTGTGGTGCGCAAGCCGGCGGAGGTGGCGCCGGGGGAGGCGCTGCGGGCGCGGGTGGCGGAGGGGGAGTTCGGTGTCACCGTCGGTCCGGAGACATAGCCTGGGGGCATGACGGATGAATCCACGCTGAGCTACGAGCAGGCGCGCGGCGAGCTGGTCGAGGTGGTGCAGCGGCTGGAGGCGGGCGGCTCCACGCTGGAGGAGTCGCTGGCGCTGTGGGAGCGCGGCGAGGAGCTGGCGCGGATCTGCCGGGAGTGGCTGGAGGGCGCCCGGGCCCGGCTGGACGCGGTCCTGGCGGCCGAGGACGGCGAGGGCGCCGAGGAGGAGGGCGGAGAGCCCGGGGAGGGCGCCGGAGCGCCCGGGGACGCCGGCGAGCAGGCGGGCTGACGCCCGATCGGGGTCGCCGTCCTCCGGGAGGCGGCGGGCGCCCGGCGCGCCCGAGGTTTGGTTGAAGCGTGAATCACCTGCTGGCTAGGGTGGTCGTGCCGATGTGAACTACTTTGCAGTGAGGTGCATCACCCCATGGCGCTCGCCCTCGATCCCGCCGCGCAGGACCTGCTCTTCCGCGAGGCCCATACGGCCAACTCCTTCACCGACGAGCCGGTGACCGAGGACCAGGTCCGCGCGATCTACGACCTGGTGAAGCTGGCGCCGACGGCCTTCAACCAGTCCCCGCTCCGCGTCACTCTGGTCCGCAGTGCCGAGGCCCGCGAGCGGCTGGTGCGGCACCTTGCCGAGGGCAACCGGGAGAAGACCGCCGCCGCCCCGCTGGTCGCCATCCTCTCCGTGGACCTGGACTTCCACGAGCGGCTGCCGGAGCTCTTCCCCGCGATGCCGCAGCTCAAGGACGCCGTCTTCGCGGAGCCGGAGGCCCGCGAGCCGGCCGGCACCTTCAACGCCTCGCTCCAGGCCGGCTACTTCCTGCTCGGCGTGCGGGCCGCGGGACTGGCCGCCGGCCCGATGACCGGCTTCGACGCGGAGGGCGTGAACAAGGAGTTCTTCGGCGACGGCCGGCAGAAGGCCCTGGTCGTGGTCAACATGGGCAAGCCGGGCCCGGACGCCTACCGCCCGCGCAGCCCGCGGCTGGACTATTCCGAGGTGGTCACCACGCTCTGAGCCCGTTCCGCTCCCCCGGTCCCCCGCGGGGCGCGCCGCGGGGGACGCCGGCGACCCCGGAGCCGCCGGACGTCACGCGGTCGCCGGGGCCGCCGTCGGGGAGGCCGGGGGAGACGTCGTCCCCGTGCCGCTCTCCAGCGCGGCGGCCAGCTCCGCGAGCTGTGCGAACGAGGCCGTGCCGGTGACCACCGTGGTGAACCCGGGCTCCTCGCGCACCAGCGCGTCGTACTTCCTGCCCTCGTAACGCACCCACTCCGCGCCGTCGATGCGCTGTGTCCTCCCGGTGCGCTCCGCGCCGAAGGTCACGTCGCTGATGTACGGGCCGGGGCGGGCGTCGCTCTGCTCCACGGCCGCGTACTCCTCGCCGGGCGTCAGAAAGCCCAGGTGCCAGGCGGCGCCGTCCGGGCCGCCGCCCTCGTAGTGCACCGAGGTGGGCCGCCAGTCCCGGGGGAGCCCCTCCGGGGCGGCCACGGGGTACGGCGCCGCACGCCGGGCCGTGTTGACCTCCACCCGGTAGTCCACCCGCCGCGCGCCGTCGCCCTGGTCCTCGTCGTGTGGGACGAACTGGTAGATCACCCCGGCGGCGAGGAGGATCACCGCCAGCGAGAGCACCATGTCCCGCACCGTCTGGGTGCCGCGCTTCTTGTCTGCTGCCACGCCCCCATCGTCGCCCATGCCCGTTCCGCCCCGGTCCGCGGCCCCCGGTGGCCCCGGGGGCGGGCCCCTGCGGGACCGGCGCGGCACGGGTCCCGGGCCCGCCGGGGTGCCACCTGCTCAAACGTGGGCCAGGCTGCTCACCGGGGCGGCCCCTGGGTAGAGTCGAGGAAACCCTCGCTCTTACGGCCGTCGCCGTACAGAAAGGTGCGTACCGATGACCGAACACCACCACCTGCCCTCGCAGCTCGAGCCCGGTCCGGAGGCGCCCGACCGCAACCTCGCGCTGGAACTCGTACGGGTCACCGAGGCCGGAGCCATGGCCTCCGGCCGCTGGGTCGGCCGTGGCGACAAGAACGGCGCGGACGGCGCGGCGGTCAAGGCGATGCGCACGCTGATCTCCACCGTGGCGATGAACGGCGTGGTCGTCATCGGCGAGGGGGAGAAGGACGAGGCCCCGATGCTCTTCAACGGTGAGCGGGTCGGCGACGGGCACGGTGCGGAGTGCGACGTCGCGGTGGACCCGGTCGACGGCACGACGCTGACGGCCAAGGGGATGGGCAACGCGGTCTCGGTGCTGGCGGTGGCCGAGCGCGGTGCCATGTTCGACCCGTCCGCGGTCTTCTACATGGACAAGCTGGTCACCGGCCCGGAGGCGGCCGAGTTCGTGGACATCAACGCCCCGGCCTCGGTCAACGTGCGGCGGGTCGCCAAGGCCAAGGGCTGTGCGCCTGAGGACGTCACGGTGGTGGTGCTCGACCGGCCGCGGCACGACGGGATCGTCCGTGAGGTCCGGGAGTCCGGGGCGCGCATCAAGTTCATCTCGGACGGCGACGTGGCCGGGGCCATCATGGCGGTCCGTGAGGGGACCGGCGTCGACCTGCTGCTCGGTGTCGGCGGCACCCCGGAGGGCATCATCGCGGCCTGCGCGATCAAGTGCCTGGGCGGGACGCTGCAGGGCCGGCTGTGGCCGAAGGACGACGCGGAGCGGCAGCGGGCGCTGGACGCGGGGCACGACCTGGACCGGGTGCTGCAGACCGACGATCTGGTGGCGGGCGAGAACGTGTTCTTCGTGGCCACCGGCATCACCGACGGGGACCTGCTGCGCGGGGTGCGCTACCGGGCGGAGACGGCCTACACCCAGTCCCTGGTGATGCGGTCGAAGTCGGGCACGATCCGGCAGATCGACTCCACGCACCAGCTCTCCAAGCTGCGGGCCTACAGCGCGGTGGACTTCGACCGGGCGCGCTGAGCGGGCGGCGCCGGCGGGTGGTGGCGTCGGTGGGCCGGTGGCGCGGCGGGCCCGCGGGCGCCCGCCGCCGCTGAGCAGCGCGTCATCACATCGAGTGAGGCATGGGGCATGGTATTGCGCTCGGCCACCCTGGGTTGTCAAGCTGTTGCAGACTGTCAGCCTGTTGGGAGGGGCCCGTGTCATTCGGTGAGCAGCCCGCGTATCTGCGCGTCGCCGGCGATCTCCGGCAGAAGATTGTCGACGGCAAGCTGCCGCCGCACACCCGGCTCCCGTCCCAGGCCCGCATCCGCGAGCAGTACGGGGTCTCGGACACGGTGGCGCTGGAGGCGCGCAAGGTCCTGATGGCGGAGGGGCTGGTCGAGGGCCGCTCCGGCTCGGGCACGTATGTGCGGGAGCACCCGGTGCCGCGCCGGGTGCTCCGCACCGGATACCGCACGCCCGGGGATGTCGGCCTGTTCCGCCAGGAGCAGGCCGACGACGGCGCCAAGGGGACCTGGGAGGCGTACAGCGAGCAGGAGGACGCCGCCCCGGCGACGGCCGAGCGGCTGCGCATCGGTGCCGGTGGCCGGGTGATGCGCACCCGGTATCTCTTCCGCTCGGAGGGGGAGCCCATGATGCTCTCCACCTCCTGGGAGCCGCTGGCCCTCACCGGGCGCACCCCCGTGATGCTGCCCGAGGAGGGGCCGCTGGGCGGTCGCGGCGTGGTGGAGCGGATGGCCGCCATCGACATCGTGGTGGACAACGTGGTGGAGGAGGTCCGTGCCCGTCCGGGGCTCGCCGAGGAGACGACGGCGCTGGGCGGGGTGCCGGGGCACGCCGTGCTGGTGGTGGAGCGCACCTTCTTCGCCGGCGGCTGCCCGGTGGAGACGGCCGATGTGGTGGTCGCGGCCGACCGCTTCCGATTGAGCTACCACCTCCCGGTGAAATAGCTGGGACGTCTGAGGCGAACATCTGGCCGAAAGTGTGTGCCCTTTGTGTCATCCCGAATGCGGTACGTAAGGGTAACCGCGTAGGCTCCGGCATATGCGGAATGTGAGCGGCGAAGGGGGCGCCGTGCTCCCCTGGCTCCTGATACGCCAGGACGGACACGGCAACCGCTATCGCGTGGGGAGCTTCGCCACCCGGGCGGAGGCCCAGCAGATCGCGGAGCGGCTCGGGGGGCGTCCGGGGGTCGGGGACAGCTATCTGGTGGAGCGCCGGGATGCCGGGAGCGGTGTCCGCGGCTGACCGCGTGCAGAATCGGGTATGTGGGTTATTAGTCCCACTTGACGGGAACGTTCCGGTCAAGCGGCTACCCGATCAGGGACGTGGACGGCGTGGCAGAGACCTCGGAACCGGCGGGCGCGGCGGCCGACGGGAGGGCGAGGGCCCGCGCACGGCTCGACGGAGGGGGCCCCGCCGGGGACACGGCGCCGTCCGCTCTGCTGGACGTGCTGGACCTCGGCGTCGTCCTGCTCGACCTGCGGGGGCGCATCCTGCTGTGGAGCCCGTCCGCCGAGGAGATCCTCGGCTGGCCGCCCGGGGACGTCACCGGCCGCCGTCTGGAGACCCTGCTCCTCCCGGAGGACGAGACCCCGTCCGAGCAGGCCTGGCGCCTGCACGACGCACTGCGCGCCGAGCGCCGGTGGCACGGGGTGCTCCGCGCCCGCCACCGGGCGGGCCACCCGGTGCAGGTCGAGACCCGCGCCTTCCTGCTCTCCGACCGCCACGGCTTCTCCTACGTGCTGGCCAGCGTCGCCGAGGCCGGGCGACTGCGCGCCGTCGACCAGGACCTCGCCGCCCTGGAGGCGCTCTTCAGCTCCAACGCGCTGGGCCTCGCCCTCTTCGACACCGAGCTGCGCTATGTGCGCATCAACGAGGCGCTGGCCCGGCTCAACGGCCTCCCGGTGCACGAGCACCTCGGCAAGACCGTCTTCGACACCCTGCCCCGGTCCATGGCCGAGGAGATCTACCGCTGCCAGCAGAAGGTGCTGCGCACCGGCCGCTCCCTCATCGACGTGCTGACCGCGCCCGACGGCTACGGCTCCCGGTCCGTCGCCTACGGCCGGCTCACCGACGAGGCGGGGCGGCCCCTGGGCGTGAGCTGTGCCGTGATGGACATCACCGAACGCCGGGACGCCCTGGACAAGGTGGAGCGCTCGCGGCAGCGTCTCGCCCTGCTCGACCACGTCGGCGTCGCCCTCGGCGACCGGCTGGACGTGCGGCGCATCTCCCAGGCCCTGGCCACCGCCCTGGTGCCCCGCTTCTCCGACTACTCCGGCGTCATGCTGCTCGGCGCCGTCGCCTACGGCGGCGAACTCCCCGGTGACAAGGTGCTCTCCGGCACCCCGCTGCTCCAGCTCGGCGTCGCCGCGAAGGACCGAGGCCCCGCGGTGCGGAGGATGCTCCGGGTGGGGCAGGACATCGCCTTCGAGACCGGCTCGTTTTTCGGCCAGACCCTGGCCACCGGGGAGCCCCATCTCATCGTCACCCAGGAGGAGTTGCGGGCCGCCACCTATCCCGGCGACCCGAAGGTGCAGGCCGCCCTCGACCTGGGTATCCACTCGCTGATGGTGGTGCCGCTGCGGGCCCGCGGCATCGTCCTCGGGCTCCTGGTGATCAGCCGCGCCGCCGGGCGCGATCCGTTCGACCGGGACGATCTCGCGCTGCTCACCGAGATCGCCGACCGGGCCGGCACCTCGCTGGACAACGCGCGCCTCTACGCCCGCGAGCGCGAGGGCGCGCTGATGCTGCAACGCAGCCTGCTGCCCCAGCAGGTGCCCTCGCCGACCGGGGTGCGGGTCGCGTACCGCTATGTGCCGGGCAGCAGCGGTGCGGAGGTCGGCGGCGACTGGTTCGACGTGATCCCGCTGGCCGGCGGCCGGGTCGCCTTCGTGGTCGGCGACGTCACCGGGCACGGGCTGCGCGCCGCCGCCACCATGGGCCGGCTCCGTACGGCCGTACGGACACTGGCGGGCCTCGACCTGCCGCCCGACGAACTGCTGCGCCGGGTCAACGACCTCGCCGACGACCTGGCCCCCGGCCCCGACGACCCGCTGCTCGCCACCGTCGTCTACGCCGTCTACGACCCCTCCACCGGCCGCTGCGCGCTCGCCCGGGCCGGTCACGTCCCGCCGCTGCTCATCACCCCACGGGCGCACGAGGGTCGCCGCGCCCGGCCGCTGGAGACGCCGTCCGGAGCGCCGCTCGGGGTGGGCGGCGTGTCCTTCGAGGCCGTCGAACTCGACGTGCCGGAGGGTTCGGTGCTGGTCCTCTACACCGACGGGCTGATCGAGAACCGCGGGGAGGACATCACCGACGGCGTCGACCGCCTCTGCGCCGTACTGGAACGGGAGACGCACGGCGCCCTGGAGGAGGCCTGCGACGCCGCCCTGACCACCCTCTCCCCACAGGACGGCGGCGGTGAGGGCACCGGGTCCGACGGCGGCGACGGCGACGACGGCGACGGCGGCGACGGCGCGGGCGCGGCCGACACCGTCGAGCTGGCGGCCGGGCACCCCGCGCCGCTGGAACCCGCCGACGACGCGGCGCTGCTGATGGCCCAGCTCGGCGGACTCCCCGAGGGCAGCGCCGCCTCCTGGACGTTCTCCGCGGAGAGCTACGCCGTGCGCCGCGCCCGTGCCGCCGTCCGCGACGCGCTGCGCGAGTGGGGGCTGACCCCGCTCGCCGACACCACGGAGCTGCTCGTCAGCGAGCTGGTGACCAACTCGCTGCGCTACGCCCACGGCCCGATCGGCGTCCGCATGGTGCGCGGCTCCTCGCTGCTCGTCGAGGTCTCCGACCCGCTGCCCGAGCCGCCGCGGGCCCGGATCGCCACCGAGGAGGACGAGGGCGGCCGCGGCATCCAGCTCGTCGCCCGCGAATCCCGCCGCTGGGGGACCCGGCACGGGCCGATGGGGAAAACGGTCTGGTTCGAGCTCGCTCTGCCTGGTTAGGAGAGAGAAGGACCCTGACGACGGCAGGGCGCACGCACGACGGTGTGAGAACGCACGGTTTTTGTCCGGAGCTGCAGAAAAACGGGCAGGGACCGGTACGGGCATGTCGCAGCGGGCCACGGCCTGCGACACTGCCGGTACCGGCGCACACCGGAACGGGAAGGGGCGGCATTGAGCGATATCCCAGTCGAGGCGGCGGCGGGCAAGCCGGATGACGTACGCCGGGCGCTGGCGCTGCTGAACGCGGCGGGGGCGCGCATCGGGAACTCCCTCGATCTGGAGACCACGGCCCGCGAGCTGCTGGATGTCGCCGTACCGCAGTTCTGCGACCTCGCCTCCGTGGACCTCTACCAGCATGTGCTGGTCGGCGACGAGCCGCCCGCCACCGGTACCCACGACGGCGGCGGCGAGCTGCGCCGGGTCGCCTTCGCCAGCGCGGTCTCCGACGCCCCGCTCGCGGTCCCCTCGGACGACGGCGCGGAGACCAGCCCCATCTCCGTGGGCTCCACCCACTGTTACGCGATACGTTCCGCGGGCGCCGAGGCCCTGCGCACGGCACGGGTCCAGCACATCAGCGGTCAGGACGGCTCGGTGCCCGCGCAGTTCGGCGCCGTCGTGCAGTCCACCCTCGCGGTGCCGATGGTGGCCCGCGAACGGGTGCTGGGCGTCGCGCAGTTCTCCCGGGCCAAGGGCAGCGAGCCCTTCGGCGAGCGGGACGGCGCGCTCGCCGCCGAACTCGCCGCCCGCGCCGCCGTCTGCCTGGACAACGCCCGGCTCTACCGCCGGGAGCACGAGCGCGCCCTCATCCTGCAGCGCAGCCTGCTGCCGCCCGGCGACCCCGAGGCCGCCGGGCTGGACATCGCCTGCCGGTATCTCCCCGGTTTCCCCGCCACCGAGGTGGGCGGGGACTGGTTCGACGTCATCCAGCTTCCCGGCCACCGCACCGCGCTGGTGGTGGGTGACGTGATGGGCCGCGGGCTGCGCGCCGCCGTCGCCATGGGGGAGCTGCGCACGGCCGTACGGACGCTGGCGCTGCTCGACCTGGAGCCGGCCGAGGTGCTCTCCGCGCTCGACGAGATCGCCCGCGGGCTCGGCGCCTCACCGGAACAGAGCCGCGGCCGCTCCGCGCGGGCCCCGCGCACCGGCGCCGACGACCTCTCCGAGGTCTACCTGGCGACCTGTGCCTACGCCGTCTACGACCCGGTGACCCGGCGCTGCACCTTCGCCAACGCCGGCCATCTGCCGCCCGTGCTGCGCGAGCCGGACCCCCGGCGGGATCCGGCCTCCGGCGACCCGGACGCCGACGAGGGAGGCGCGCTGCTGCTGGAGGTCCCCAAGGGGGTGCCGCTGGGCGTCGGCGGTGAGCCGTTCGAGCAGATCGAGGTGGACCTGCCCGACGGGGCGCTGCTCGCCCTCTACACCGACGGCCTGGTGGAGTCCCGCGACCACCCGCTGGACGAGGGCCTGGACCGCTTCCGCACCGCCCTCGGGCACGCCCCGCAGGGGCTGGAGGACGTCGCCGACCGGGTGCTCGCCGAACTCAACGTGCACCACGGCGCGGACGACATCGCGCTGCTGGTCGCCCGCGTGCAGGGGCTGCCCGCCGACTCCGTCGGCGACTGGCGGCTGGCGCCGGAGCCGCAGTCGGTCTCCCGGGCCCGCGAGCTGGCCCGTGAGCAGTTGCACGCCTGGGACCTGGACATGCTGGCCGACACCGCCGAGCTGCTGGTGAGCGAGCTGGTCACCAACGCCCTGCGGCACGGCCAGGGCGAGATCCGGCTGCGGTTGCTGCTGGACCGCACCCTGGTCTGCGAGGTCTGGGACGCCGGGCTCGTGCAGCCCCGGCGGCGCCGGGCCCGCGCCACCGACGAGGGCGGACGCGGGCTCCAGCTCGTCCAGTTGCTGAGCGACGGGTGGGGCAGCCGGCGGACCCCGCACGGCAAGACGGTCTGGTTCGAACTGCCGTTGCCGGACGGGGAGACCAAGCCGGCCGACCCCACCGAGGCGCTGCTCAGCCTGTTCTGACCCGGTTTCCGTCGCCGGACCGGCGGTTCTCCGGCGGATCTTCCGGCGGGGCTGTCCGGACGGGACCCGTGCGGATCTCCCGGCGGCTTCCGGTACGGCCGGGGGTGCCGCCGGGTCCCGGTCAGTTGCGGGACTCGGCCCAGCCCTCGGCCCGGATGCGGGCGTTGTCCCGGGGGCGCAGGCTGAGGAAGACCGGGCGCGGCCCCGCCAGCACCCGGATGTCCTGCACGTACACGCCGCGCCCCTGGTACGCCGGGTCGGTCGCGTAGCGCCAGCGCACCCCGGTCACCCCGTCCGGCAGCGCCACCCGTACGTCCGTCCAGCGGCGCCGGGCGAAGCCGGAGAAGGTGCCGGTGGTGTGCCAGCGGTGCCGGTCCTGCCGCAGCTCCAGGGGTACCGCCTGCCAGGTGGTGCCGCCGTCGGTGGTGGCCTGCACGGTGCAGACGTCGCTCGCCTCGGTGTCGTACCAGAGCCGGAAGCGCAGCCCGGCGTCCCGCCGTACGGGCTCCGCCAGCGGCACCCGCAGGGTGGCCGTGGCGCCGTCCGCCTGCCCGGAGAACCAGGCGCTGCGGCCCACCCGCGGACGCACCGGCAGCGCGCGGGCGAGGCGGCGGGCCGGGGCGCGCCGGTAGTCGCTGACGGTGCCCCACTCCCGGGTCGGGTGCACCCGGTTGGTCAGCAGCACGAAGAGGGTGCCGGAGAGCGGGTCGCCGACCAGGCAGGTGCCGGTGTAGCCGGTGTGCCCGAAGGACACCGGGGAGGTGAGGGCGTCCATGTACCAGCGCTGGTCGAGCTGCCAGCCCAGTCCGCGGGCGGCGCCGCCGCCGAGGTGCGCGTTGTGGTTGGTGAGCATGGTCCGCACGGTGTCCTCGCGGAGCAGCCGGGTCCCGGCGTGGACGCCGCCGTTCAGCACGGTCTGCCCGAAGACGGCCATGTCCGCGGCGGTGGAGAAGATCCCGGCGTGGCCCGCGACGCCGCCCAGGTACCAGGCGTTCTCGTCGTGCACCGTGCCCCGCACCATGCCGCGGCCGGTCCACGGCTGGTACTCGGTGGCGGCGATCCGGTGGAGCCGGCCGGCGGGCGGGTTGTAGCCGGTGTCCCGCATGCCCAGCGGCCCGGTGATCAGCTCGGCGACCAGGGCGTCCAGGCCCTTTCCGGCGATCTCCTCGGCGACCCGGCCCGCGGTGATGAGGTTCAGGTCGGAGTAGGCGTACGCCGTGCCCGGCCCGGAGACCAGCGGCTCGGCGTAGACCGCCGCGAGGCGCGCCTCCCGGTCGGCGTACCCGGCGAGGCTGATCCAGGGCTTCATGCCCGAGGTGTGGGTCAGAAGCTGACGCACCGTGATGGGTGCCTTGGCGGGGTCCGCCGCGGCGAACGGCGGCAGGTACCGGGCCACGGGGGCGGAGAGGTCGAGGTCCCCGCGCTCGGCGAGGATCGTCAGCACCACCGAGGTGAAGAGCTTGGAGACCGAGGCCATGTCGAAGACGGTGTCGGGGCGCATCGGCTCCCACTGCTCGCGAGGCAGCTCGACGGCCTGCGCGGCGTCGGCGTCCCACCGCTCGTAGCGCAGTGCGTGCCCGTGGGCGGCGTGCTCGGCGATCACGCCGTCGCGGGCGGCGAGCAGCACGAAGCCGGGGTGGGACGGGTGCGGGCGGTCTGGGCCCGGCCGGGTGTACTCCGCGGCCGCCGGGACCACCCCGGCCAGCTGCTCCGGCAGCAGGCCCGCCTGGTGTGCGCTGCCCGGGCGCAGGGTGCGGGGGCGGAAGCGGAGGTCCGCGGCGGTGACGGTCGGCGGGCCGCCGCGGGCGGGCGCCGGCGCGGCCCCGGCGGGTACGGCCGTGCCGAGCGGGGAGGCGGCCGCGGCGGTGCCGGCGGCCAGGGTTCCCAGGAACTGTCGACGTCTCATCTGCCACCCGTCTGTGTGCCGTTGCGGACTCGGCGGCAGCGTAGGGCGCCGGCGGGCCGCTGTGACCCACCCCGCGCCGTTGCCGTTGGGCGGACCTCTGGCGGCGGCCGGCCGGGGCCCCCGGCCGGTGGCGGGCCGTCTCCCCGCCCCCGCCGCGCAGGGCCCCGGGCTCCGGGGAGGAGACCACCCCGGCGGCCCGTCGGGCTCTCCCTTCGGGCCCGGTCCTTCCGGGCCGGGTCAGGGTGACGCCGTGTGCGGTGCGGCGGCGACGCGGAAGCCGGTGTTCCCGCTGGAGCTGTCCGGGGTGTTCCCCATCCGCGCCGAGGTGCGGTACCGCAGGCAGTAGGACTCGTGGCACAGGTGCGAGCCGCCGCGCAGCACCCGCGCCTCGCCGGCCGGCGGCCCGGCCGGGTTCACCCGGGGCCCGCGCTTGTGGAAGCCGGGGCTGAACCAGTCGGCGCACCACTCCCACACGTTCCCGGTCATGTTGTACAGCCCGTGGCCGTTGGGCGGGAAGGCGTCCACCGGGCAGGTGCCCGGGTACCCGTCGGCGGCGGTGTTGCGGTCCGGGAAGGAGCCGCGCCAGATGTTCATGCGGTACGCACCGCCGGGGTCGCGCTCCGCGCCCCAGGGGTAGGGCTGTCCCTCCAGCCCGCCGCGGGCTGCGTACTCCCACTCGGCCTCGGTGGGCAGCCGGGCGCCGGCCCAGGCGCAGTAGGCCAGCGCGTCGGCGTGCGAGACGTGCACCACCGGGTGCTCGGAGCGGTCCTGCAGGGCGTCCGGGCCCGGGCCCTCCGGCCGCCGCCAGTCCGCACCGAAGACCTGCCGCCACCAGGGCGTGCCCGGCACGCCCCGGGTCGGCGGGGCGCCGGGAGGCAGGAAGCCGGCGAAGACGAACGACCATCCGTACCGCTCGGCGTCCGTCACATACCCGGTGTCCCCGGCGAACGCGGCGAACTCGGCAGTGGTCACGGCCGTGGCGGCGAGCGCGAAGCCGTCCACGGTCACCTCCCGCACCGGGCCCTCGCCGTCGGCCGGGTAGGGGCCGTCCTCGCACCCCATGCGGAAGGTGCCGCCGGGCAGCTCCCGCCAGCCGCCGTACGGGGTCCGTACGCCCCCGGCGCCCCCGGGCCGCGCGTCCGCACGGGGCCCGGGCACCGCGGCCGGGCCGGAGCGCTCCGGTGCGCAGCAGGCCCGCGGCCGCGCGGTGCGGTCTCGCTCGGTCACGGGCGCCGTCCTTCGCCGGGGCAGGGGTCGGGCCCATGGTCCGTCGCCGGGGCCCGCGGCGCCAAATCCCCCGGCCCGCCTCCGCGCGGCGGCCCGGCGGCCGGCGGTCACGGCCTCTCGGGGAGGAGGGGGGACGGGGGCCGGGCCCCACAGGTTCCACAGTGTGCGAACTTTCACATTCACCGTTCCTGTGTACAACTCCTGCCCGGCTCACCGGTCACACGCTCGGCGGCCCTTCCGGACCTCCGGCGGCCGTCGCCCGACGCGTGGGGCGGACGCCACGCGCGCCGGTCCGCGCGCTGCGGACGTTCATGACCGAACCGCCTGGGGGAACACACTCGTGAAGATCGCCTTCCTGCTGTACAACGCCTACGGGATCGGCGGCACGATCCGGTCGACCAGCAACCTGTCCCGGGCACTGGGCAAGCGGCACACGGTGGAGGTCGCCAGCGTCCACCGGACCCGGGACGCGCCCCGGCTCTCCTTCGGCCCGGACGTCCGCCTCACCTCGCTCATCGACTGGCGCCGGGAGTCCGACGCCTACGACGGCGACCACCCGCACCATGCCGAGCCGAGCACGATGTTCGAGGACAGGGCGGTGAACAAGGGCCCGCTCGCCCCCTCCCGGCTCACCGACGAGCGGGTCGCGGCGTACCTGGAGGAGACCGACGCGGACGTCGTCGTCGCCACCCGCCCCGTGCTCAACGGCTACCTCGCCCGCTACGGCTCCCCGCGGCAGGTCCGGGTCGGCCAGGAGCATCTGCTGCTGCGCATGCACCCCGAGCAGCTCCGCGCGGACCAGAACGCCGCCCTCGCCGAGCTCGACGCCTTCGTCACCGTCTCCGAGGCCGACGCCGGTCACTACCGGCAGGTGCTGCCGGATGTGGACACCCGCATCCTCTCCATACCGAACTGCACCGTCCCGCTGGAGGTGACCCCGTCCACGGGCGACAGCCGGACCATCGTCGCCGCGGGCCGGCTGATCCCGGTCAAGCGTTACGACCGGCTGCTCGACGCGTTCGCCAAGGTGGCCGCGGCCCGCCCCGACTGGCAGCTTCGCCTCTACGGCCGCGGCCGCAAGAAGGCGGAGCTGCGCGAACGGATCGAGGAGCTGGGGCTGAGCGACCGGGCGCGACTCATGGGGGACGTCTCGCCCGTCGAGCCCGAGTGGGCCAAGGGAGCCGTCGCCGTCGTCTCGTCGGACTTCGAGTCCTTCGGCATGACGATCGTGGAGGCCATGCACTGCGGGGTGCCGGTGGTCGCCACCGACTGCCCGCACGGACCCGGGGAGATCATCACCCATGGCGAGAACGGCGTGCTGTCGCCGCTGGAAGGCGGCTCCGACGCGCTGGCCGACGCCCTGCTCCGCCTCATCGACGCTCCGGACGAGCGCCGCCGGCTCGCGACCGCCGGACGGCGCCGGGCCGGCGACTACGCCCCCGACGTCGTCGCCCGGCGGTACGAGGAACTGTTCGCGGCACTGGGCGCGGGAAAGCAGACCCGGCACGGGCCGGCCGCGTTCGCCCGCCGGCTCGGCGCCCGCCTGCGCCGTCCCGAGCGGGCGGTCCGGGCTGCCGTACGGCGGACGGGGGACACCGCCGGGACGGCGCCGGCGCCGCAGCCCACGGCACGCTGTGTGGTCACGAGCGACGGCGGCCTCTCCGTCACCGCCACGGTCGCCCCGCAGGCCGGGGAGGGGCCGGTGGACCTGCTGGTCCGCAAGCGCAGGGACGCACGGAAGCGCCATCTCCGGGTGCCGATGGCGCGCGACGACCGCGGCCGGTACACCGCGGAGGTCGAGCGCTCCGCGCACGTGCTGGCCGAGGGACGCTGGGACTGCTACGTCGTACCCGGCGGGCAGGACGCCGCCCGGGACAGCCGAGTCGAGGCCACGGCGGTCGAGCAGGCCGCGCTGCTGACCCTGCCCCCGGTCGTGGACCGGGACGGGGTGACGGCGTGGATCCCGTACACCACCAGCGACGGCTTCCTGGCCGTCCGGGCCTGGCGGCGCCCGGCACACGCGGAGGTCGAAGAGGTGCACCTGGGCGAGCACGAGGTGTCCGTGACGGCCGCTCTGCTCGCCGGCCCCCCGCTGGAGGAGGGCGCCCGGGCGGTGGCCGTCTCCCGCACGGACGACGCGTACGACGTCGAGATGGCGCTGAGGCCGCTGGGCGACGGCCGGTTCGAGTGCCGGCTGCCGGTCTCGGCGGCGGTCTCCCGCCACCACGCCGCACAGAGCCTCTGGGACCTGCGGCTGCTCCCCGAGGGCGGCGACGACGCGGTACCCCTGGGCCGCCTCACCGGGGACGTCGTGGACCGGAAGAGCACGGACGTCCTGCCGGCGGCCGAGCGCACCCACCACGCACGCGGTCCGGTGCGCGTCCGCCCGTATTTCGCGCACGACAACTCCCTGGCGCTCAGCGCGCGGGACCTCTCCGGAGGGCCCGGGGAACCCGCCTAGCCCGGCCGCTCCGTGCTGCCCGGACGCCCCGCGCCGCCCGGACGCCCCGGGCAGCGCGGACCACGGCCGGGGCCCCGCGGACCGCGGGACCCCGGCCGTGGTCCGCCGCGTGCTCACCGCCGGCGGCGGATCTTGTCGCCCAGCCACACCAGGGGGTCGTACTTGCGGTCGGCCGCGCGCTCCTTCATCGGGATCAGCGCGTTGTCGGTGATCGCGATGTTCTCCGGGCAGACCTCGGTGCAGCACTTGGTGATGTTGCAGTAGCCGAGCCCGTGCTCGTCCTTGGCCGAGGTCCTGCGGTCCAGCCCCTGCTCCTCGGCGGAGTCCAGCGGATGCATGTCCAGTTCGGCGATGCGCATCAGGTAGCGGGGCCCGGCGAAGGCCTGCTTGTTCTCCTCGTGGTCCCGCACCACATGGCAGGTGTTCTGGCAGAGGAAGCACTCGATGCACTTGCGGAACTCCTGCGAGCGGCCCACGTCCTCCTGCTGCATCCGGTACTCGCCCGGCTGCAGGTCCCGGGGCGGCACGAAGGACGGGATCTCCCGCGCCTTCGTGTAGTTGAAGGAGACGTCCGTCACCAGGTCCCGGACGACCGGGAAGGCACGCAGCGGCGTCACCGTGATGGTGTCGGTGGGCGCGAAGACCGACATCCGGGTCATGCACAGCAGCCGCGGCCGCCCGTTGACCTCGGCGCTGCACGAGCCGCACTTGCCCGCCTTGCAGTTCCAGCGCACCGCCAGGTCGGGCGCCTGGGTGGCCTGGAGCCGGTGGATGATGTCGAGGACCACCTCGCCCTCGTGCACCTCCACCGTGTAGTCCTCCAGCGCGCCGCGCTCCGGATCGCCGCGCCACACCCGGAAGTGCGCGTCGTAGCGGGTGCCGTCCGCGCCGGCGGCCGGGGCGGGCGCGGGCCCGCCCAGCCGCTCCCGGGTCGGCGGTCCGCCCGCCGGGGGCTGGACGCCGGTGGGCGCCGCTCCCATGCCCTGGGCGGAGCCGTCGGTGGTCTCGTCCTGCTCCGAGACGCCGGGCGTCTCCTCCGGGTCCGGTGTCCGGCCCGCGTCCGCACCCGGCTGCCGGGACCCCTCGGGCTCGGGCGGCCCCGCCGCGTCGCTCGTCGTGCCGCTCGTGCTGCTCACTCGGTCGTCAGCTCCTCGTCCGTCAGGTACTTGATCAGCTCCTCCTTCTCGAAGAGCTCCAGCAGGTCCGGGCGGATCGGCGGCATGTCGCGGCGCCGCAGGGAGATGTGACCGAGCCCGTCCGCCTCGTCCGCGAGCGTGCACACCAGGTTGGAGCGCCGCCAGGTGCGGTCCATCTCCGGGTAGTCGTCCCGGGTGTGGCCGCCGCGGGACTCCGTGCGCTGCAGCGCCGCGCGCGCCACGCACTCGCTGACCAGCAGCATGTTCCGCAGGTCGAGCGCCAGGTGCCAGCCCGGGTTGAACTGCCGGTGGCCCTCCACCCCGGCGCGGCGCGCCCGTGCGCGCAGCTCCCCGAGCCGTTCGAGGGCCCGGGACATCTCCTCGCCCCGCCGGATGATGCCGACGAGGTCGTTCATGGACTGCTGGAGCTCCTGGTGGAGGGTGTACGGGTTCTCCGCGGTGGCGCCCGCGGTCAGCTCCTCGGCGCTGAACGGGCGCAGGGCCTCCGCGGCGGCCCGGTCGATCTGGTCCTCCGGCACCGGGACCCGCTCGTCCGCGGCCGGGCCCGCCGCGTACCGGGCGGCGTGCAGCCCGGCCCGCCGCCCGAAGACCAGCAGGTCGGAGAGGGAGTTGCCGCCCAGCCGGTTGGAGCCGTGCATCCCGCCGGCCACCTCCCCGGCGGCGAACAGGCCGGGCACGCCGGTGGCCTCGGCGGTGTCCGGGTCGACCTCCACCCCGCCCATCACGTAGTGGCAGGTCGGCCCGACCTCCATGGGCTCCGCGGTGATGTCGACGTCCGCCAGCTCCTTGAACTGGTGGTGCATCGAGGGCAGCCGCCGCGTGATGACCTCGGCCGGCATCCGGGTCGAGACGTCCAGGTAGACCCCGCCGTGCGGGGTGCCGCGGCCGGCCTTCACCTCGGCGTTGATGGCGCGGGCCACCTCGTCCCGGGGCAGCAGCTCGGGCGGGCGACGGTGCCGGTCCGGGTCCTCGTACCAGCCGTCCGCCTCCTCCTCGGACTCGGCGTACTTCTCCTTGAAGACGTCCGGGACGTAGTCGAACATGAACCGCTTGCCCTCGGAGTTCCGCAGCACCCCGCCGTCGCCGCGCACCGACTCGGTGACGAGGATGCCCTTCACCGACGGCGGCCAGACCATGCCCGTGGGGTGGAACTGCACGAACTCCATGTTGATCAGCGAGGCCCCGGCGAGCAGCGCCAGCGCGTGCCCGTCCCCGGTGTACTCCCAGGAGTTCGAGGTGACCTTGAAGGACTTGCCGATCCCGCCGGTGGCCAGCACCACGGCCGGCGCCTCCAGGACGAAGAAGCGGCCGGACTCGCGCTCGTAGCAGAAGGCGCCGCTCACCCGGGCGCCGCCCGCGCCGGAGCCGCCGCCGGGTTCGGTGAGCACCCGGGTGACCGTGCACTCCTGGAAGACCTTCAGCCGTGCCTCGTAGTCGCCGGACTCGGCGAAGTCCTCCTGCTGGAGCGAGACGATCTTCTGCTGGAGGGTGCGGATCAGCTCCAGCCCGGTCCGGTCGCCGACATGGGCGAGGCGCGGGTACTCGTGCCCGCCGAAGTTGCGCTGGGAGATCTTCCCCTTCGCGGTGCGGTCGAAGAGCGCCCCCCAGGTCTCCAGCTCCCAGACCCGCTCCGGGGCCTCCTTGGCGTGCAGCTCGGCCATCCGCCAGTTGTTGAGGAACTTGCCGCCGCGCATGGTGTCGCGGAAGTGGACCTGCCAGTTGTCTCCCTCGTTGACGTTGCCCATGCTGGCCGCGATGCCGCCCTCGGCCATCACGGTGTGCGCCTTGCCGAAGAGCGACTTGCAGATCACCGCGGTCCGCAGGCCCTGCTCGCGGGCCTCGATCGCGGCCCGCAGCCCGGCGCCGCCGGCGCCGACGATCACCACGTCCCACTGCTGACGTTCGACTTGCGTCATCGTTGAGTGCTTCCCTCTCGCGTGTGTGGCGCGGGTGCGGCGTCCGCCGTACGCGCCGTCAGAAGAACCGCGGGTCGTCGAACGCCCCGATGGCCAGCAGGTACACGTACAGATCCGCCAGCGCGACGCTGATCAGCGAGGCCCAGGCGAGTGCCATGTGCCGGGCGTTGAGCTTCCCCACCCAGCTCCACATGCGGTACCGCACCGGGTGCCGGGAGAAGTGCTTGAGGCGTCCGCCGACGATGTGCCGGCACGAGTGGCAGGAGAGGGTGTAGAGCCAGATCAGCACGATGTTGGCGAGGAACACCAGGGTGCCCAGGCCCATGTGGCCCCACTCGTACTCCGCGTTCCGGAAGGCGAGCAGGGTGTCGTAGGACAGGATCAGCGCGACCAGCAGCGCGGCGTAGAAGAAGTACCGGTGCAGGTTCTGCAGGATCAGCGGGAACCGGGTCTCGCCGGAGTACGTCCGGTGCGGCTCGGCCACCGCGCAGGCCGGGGGCGAGGCCCAGAAGGCGCGGTAGTACGCCTTGCGGTAGTAGTAGCAGGTGAGCCGGAAGCCCAGCGGGAAGATCAGGATGATCAGCGCGGGCGAGAGGCCGTACCAGTTGCCGACGATCTCCCAGTTGGGGCCGGACTCCATCGGCACGCAGTTCTCCGCCAGGCACGGCGAGTAGAACGGCGAGACGTAGGGCGCGGCGTAGTAGTCGGCGTTGGCGAAGGCCCGCCAGGTCGAGTAGACGACGAAGGCGAGCAGCCCGAGAGCGGTGGCCGCCGGGGGCAGCCACCAGCGGTCCACGCGCAGATGGCCCTCGGTGAGCGCGGCGCGCCCGGGCGCGGTGCGTACGCCCCCGGGCGCGGGGTGGTGGTCGGGACGGTCCGACGCGGCGGGCGGTGTGGTTCCGGTGGCCAAGGTGACTCCGTCGGGGATGGGTTCCGCGGCCGGGAGTGACGGGTCCCGGGCGCGTACGGGGGTGGGTGGCGGATGCATGGGTGCGCGGGGGCGTGCACCGGGTGCGGGGCGCCGCCACGGCGATGCCGCACGCGGGCGCACGGCCTGGTCGGCGCGCGGGGCCCGCGCGGCGCGTACGCGTCAGGGTGCGCGCCGGTCCCGCGCCCCGAGCCCCTCGTCCTCCGCGTCCGTCCACAGCGACGTGTCGTACGGCGTGTCCGGGATGGTGACCATCTCCGGGCGCGGCGCCGACGCCGGCCCGGACTGCGGCGCGGCGGCGCGGAGCAGCGCCAGCGACTCCCGCAGATGCTCGGTGTCACTGCGCACCCGGCGCATCTCCAGGCCGCTGCCGACCTGCTGCTCCAGCCGGCTCACGCTGCGTGCGAGTTCGTCCAGGCAGCGCTGGACGGTGGTCATGTCGTCCTGCAAGGTCATGGTCTGCGGCACCTCCGCGGGGTGGCGGCTGGCTCGGCTCACGCGCATGCGAGTGTTCCGCGTCACACTCCGCTTGGGAAGGGTGCGTCGCCGGATTCCCCCCACCGGGTACGGAAGTGCGCCGCCCGGGTGGTCTTGCGTGTCCTCGCGACCGGTCCCCGGTGCGCCGTACGGGTGAGCACACCCCGGCGGGGCGCCACAGCCTCGACGCCCTCGAAGACCCCGGCGGCCTCGTACGCTCATCCGCCGACCCGTCCGGCGTCGATCCGCCGTCCGTGGGTGGTGCCGAGGACGGGCACCCCGACCTGTACTCCCCGGCCGGCCCGGCGACCGGCCCGGACCGGCGGGCCCCGTCCGGGCTGCGGAGGTGCACGTGAAGCGTCCGCGACGCCGCGCCGACCCGGTCGGCCACCGCCCGGACGCCGGGTCGGGGCGGCCACTCCTCGGCCCCTCCTGCGCACGGCCCGCCCGGGGGCACCGGCACGGGAGCAGCGCGGCGGGGCGGGGCCGCGGGGCGCGCCCGGCGGCCGGGGCGGCGTCCGGCGGGGCGCCGGGGACTGACAGACTCGGCGCCATGGAGCGCCTGCTGCCGACCCCCGAACGGGCACCGGCCGACGAGGCCGGGCTCGCCCACTGGCTCGCCCGTGCGTACGCCTACCCGCCGGGCTTCCATGTGCGGGCCAACATGGTGGCCTCGCTGGACGGGGCCAGCGTGTGGCGGTCACGTTCCGGCGGGCTCTCCGGCCCCGCGGACCAGGCGCTGCTCGCGGTGCTGCGGGCGCTGGCCGACGTGATCGTGGTGGGCGCCGAGACCGCCCGCCGCGAACGGTACGGCCCCGCCGAGGAGCATCCCCACCTCCTGGCGTCCCGGCTGGCGGCCGGCCGCCCCCGCACTCCGGCCCTCGCCGTCGTGAGCCGGCGCCTGGACCTGCCGCCGCCCCTGCTGGAGCAGCCCGCGCCGCCGGGCGCCGGGACCCTGGTCTTCACCACGCGCAGCGCGCCGCCGGACGCCCGCCGCGCGGTCGAGCGGCACGGCCTGGAGGTCGTGGAGGCAGGTGAGGAACGGGTCGAGGTGCACCGGATGCTGGAGGTGCTGGCCGGGCGGGGCATGCGCGCGGTGCTGACCGAGGGCGGCCCGCGGCTGCTCGCCCAGTTCCAGGCGGCCGGGGCGCTCGACGAACTCTGCCTGACCCTCTCACCGCTGGTCACCGCGGGCGACGCCCCGCGCATCCTGCGCGGCCCGGCCCTGGGGCCGGACCCGCAGCCCATGCGCCTGGAGGGACTGCTCGCGGACGACTCCTTCCTCTTCACCCGGTACGCCCCCGGGTGACGGCTGCCCGGTACGTCCCCGGGCGGCGGCTTCCCGGGATTCCACGGGGCGGCGGTTACCCGGTACGTCCCCGGGAACGGCCGGCCGTCCGTCCGTTGCGCGGGGGTGCCCGCCGTGCGCGCCTGTGGTGGCTGAGCTCGGCTCCCGAGCGCGGCGCCGCCCGGGCCCCGGCCTCTTCCCCGGCGCCGTTTCACCCGCCGCCCGCCCCCGGGCACGCGCCTGACGGGAGCGTGCCCCGGGACGCGCCTCACGGCCTCGGGACGCCGCCGGCCTACGGTCCCGGCGCTGTGACCCGGGCGCGCCACGGGACGCCGCCGCCTCCCTGCGGGGCCGCCCCGGCGCGGGTCAGCCCGCGGATCCCGGAGACGGGGAGGCGGGCTCCGTGCCCGACCGGACCCGGCAGTCGTGCTCCACCCGCTCGATCACCTGCCGCGCCTCCCGGATGCGGTCCTCCAGCCGGTCCAGCACCCAGATGCGGGCGGCCGTGCACAGCGCCGGGTTGTCGCCCAGCTCCGCCGTCTCCCCGGGCGGCAGCCAGACGCCGTGCTCGCCCCGGCGCGCCGCGATGTCGGCCGCCTCCCGCACCACCGCGTTCATGGCGCGCTGGATCTCCCGGCGCGTCTCCTCCGACCAGCGGGGGTTTCCCGCCTCCGGCTCGCCCGGCGTACCGGCCTGCTCCGTCACCCTGTCGCTCCTCGCTCGGTCGTGCTGCCCGTCGTTCTGCGCGTCCGCCCCTCGCGCGCCCGGCGGCCGCCCGGCACGCAGGGAGCGGTGCGGTCAGTCTCTCGCGGGCCACGCGCCGTACCGCGCGCGGCCGGGGGACAGCCGTTCCCGGACCACTCGGCCCGGCGGCCCAAAAACTCGCTGGGTGCGGCTGCACCGGAACACCGCCGGACCCGGACCGGAACCCGCCCCGGCAGCCCGCGCCGGAGCGCCCGGACGCGCCGGGGGACACGGACCGTCGCCGGGCCTGGGCCGGGCGGGTGAGAGGCCTTCACCGATGGACGTGTCGGCGTGCCGGGCCCGGTGGCTGCCCCTTCAGTGGGCAGTACGAGCCCCAGATGTGACGAGCCGCAGAACCCGCCCACGGTGCTCCGGCCCGTCCGCCCCGGAGGTAGCGCGATGCCAGCCGTGCCAGCCCACGACACCGCCGCCCGGCGCTGTGCCGCCGTACTCGCCGCGACGCTTCTCCTGCCCGTGGCCGCCGCGTGCAGCGGGGAGGGAGACGACGCACCGCGCGGCAGCAGCGGCGCGGCGCGTGACCTGAGGACGGTCGCGCGCGACGAGGTCGCCGAGGGCGGCACGCTGCGCTGGGCGGTCGAGGAGATGCCGGCCACCCTGAACGTCTTCCAGCCCGACGCCACCCGCGCCACCGACCGGATCGCCGGCGCGGTGCTGCCCGCGTTGTTCACCCTGGACAGCCGGGCGCGGCCGCACGTCAACACGGACTTCCTCCAGGACGCCGAGGTCACCTCCACCCGGCCGCGGCAGACCGTCGTCTACACCCTCGAGCCGGAGGCGCGGTGGAGCGACGGCCGGGCCATCGGGGTGGCCGACTTCAAGGCCCAGTGGAAGGCGCTCAAAGGCTCCGACAGCGCCTTCTGGACCGCGCGCAACGCGGGGTACGAGCAGATCGCTCAGGTCCGCAAGGGCGAGGAGCCGCACCAGGTGGAGGTGGTCTTCCGCAAGCGGTACGCCGACTGGCAGGCCCTCTTCACGCCGCTCTATCCGAAGCAGGTGATGGCCCGGGCCGAGGCCTTCAACGAGAAGGCACGGCACCGGCTGCCCGCCTACGCCGGCCCGTTCCGGGTGAAGGGGAGGATCGACCCCGAGAAGGACGACGCGGTGACGCTGGAGCGGAACCCGGAGTGGTGGGGCGACCGCGCCAAGCTGGACCGGATCGAGCTGCCCGCGGTGCCGTACGACGAGCGGGAGAAGGCGCTGGCCGCGGGGAAGCTGGACCTGGCGGATGTCGGACCGGGCCTCGCCGAGCGCATCGCCGACGCCCGCATCCACGACGGGAAGGCACGGCGGGACGGCGCCGCCCACCGGGACGCCGCGCCGGGCGACCGGCGGGAACGGCACGGGGAGGCCGCCGGCACCGGTCCGCGGGAGGCCGGTGAGGCCGCGGCGCCCGCGGGGCTGCCCCCGCGCGCCGCCGGACCGGACCGGGCGATCGCCGCGGTGCTGGAGCTGGCGTACGCGGAACGCCCCGCCGAGCCCGCCGGCGAGGAGGAGCGGGAGGACGGCGCGGCGCGGGAGAAGAACGGGGACGAGTCCGGGGACGCTTCGGCCCGGGAGGCCGGGACGAAGAGCGCGAAGAACGGCTCGAAGAAGCAGGCCGCGGAGCACGCCGCCGCGCGCGAGCGGGCCGCGGCCGCCCGGCGCAACCTGGGCGGGTACACCGTGCGCAAGGCCCTGGAGCCCGCCTACACCCAGCTCGCGCTGAACGGCGCCTCCGGCCCGCTCTCCGACGACCGGGTGCGCCGGGCCCTCGCCCGCGCGCTGGACCGGGAGGCCCTGGCGCAGCACGCCCTCGGGTCGGTGGGCCTGCCCGCGCGGCCGCTCGGCAGCCATCTCCAGGTGCGCGACCAGCACGGCTACCGCGACAACAGCGATGCGCTCGGCGGCCGGGACGTGGCCTCCGCGGAGGCGCTGCTGGCCGAGGCCGGCTGGGAGGCCGGGGTCGGCGAGGAGGAGCAGGACGAGCCGGTGGACGCGAAGAAGGGCGACGGCAAGGGCGCCGACGGCAAGCGTGACGACGGCAAGAGTGACGGCAAGGGTGACGGCAAGGGCGGCCAGGACGCCCCGGCCGACGGGCCGGGGGAAGCCGAGGAGGGCACGGACGCCCGCGCCACCGGCGCGCTGGCGGTGCCCGTCGCCCCCGCCGAAGCCGCCCGGGTCCGGGGCGTGCCGCTCAGCCTGCTGCCGCACACCGCCGCGCAGCGCGCCGGGCTGCTGGCACAGGCCGCGCACGCCTCGGCCGCGGAGGCCGGCGACGGCGAGGACGCCGGCGAGGAGGCGGACGCCGACTCCGCCGGCGAGAAGGCCGCCACCGCGCGCCGCGCCGCCGAGGACGCCCGGGAGCGGGCCGAGGAGATGCGGCTGCTCTCCGGCGGCCGGGCGGCGGCCGTACGGATGAAGGAGGGCCAGCCGCTCGCCCTGCGCTTCCTGGTCCCCGCCGGACCCGGTACGGAGGGCCTGCAGCAGACCGGCACGCACATCGTCCGGATGCTCAACGAGATCGGGGTCCGCACCGAGGTGAAGCTGATCAAGGACGAGAGCTGGTTCCGGGACCACATCGCCTCCGGCGACTACGACCTGGCCCTCTACTCCTGGCCCGCCAGCGCCTTCCCGGCGACCGACGCCCGGCCGATCTTCGCCAAGCCGGTGCCCGCGCCGGACGGCTCGCTGGTCGTCGAGCAGAACTGGACCCGCGTCGGCACGGACCGCATCGACCAGCTCTTCGCGGAGGCGGCCGCCGAGCTCGACGAGCAGAAGCGGGCGGACCTGCTGCGCCGGGCGGACGCCCGGATCTGGGCGGCGGCCGGCTCGGTGCCGCTCTACCAGCGGCCGCAGCTGGTGGCGGCCAAGCGGGAGCTGGCCAACGCCGGGGCGTTCGGCTTCCAGACCCCGCGCTACCAGGACATCGGCTACGTGGAGTGACGTCCTCGGGCACGGCGC
>NZ_JACYHE010000199.1 GCF_021696945.1 Streptomyces sp. JJ36 | reverse complement strand
GCGGCGGGCGCGTGCCGGGGGGGCCGGCGGCCGCCCGGGGGCGGGCCGGCAGGGCGGGGCGGGTGGTCATGGCGGGTCTCCTCGGGTCGGTCGGTCAGTCGGACGGGAGGGAACGGGAGGCCGCACGGCGCGGACCGGTCCGGCCGTGGCGTGGCCCGGTGGGCCCGCCCGCCCGGTCCGTGAGCGGGTGGGAGCGGCGTCGTGCGGTGGCGCGGCGGGGCCCGCCGCACCGCACCGGGGCGGCGGGTACGGGCCGTGGGCGCCCGGAGCGGCGCGGCGCACCCGGGGGCCCGGCACCCCCGGAGCCCCCGGGCGGCCCGGGGAGCCC
>NZ_JACYHE010000039.1 GCF_021696945.1 Streptomyces sp. JJ36 | reverse complement strand
CCGCAGGACGACGATCCAGCTTCCGGGCACGGCGGTGGCCTCGGGGGCGAGGCGGCGCGGGGCGGCGCCGGGGGCCGGCCGCGGCAGTGCCCGCGAACCGGCCGTGGCCTGCGGCAGTCTGCGGCCTCGGCCCGGCGGCGGCGTGCCGGCAGCCCACCCGGTCCGGTCTGCCCCGGCCGCTCCGGTGCACCGCTCGCACCGGGCGCCGTGTTCCGGCGCGGGGCCCGGCGGGCGCGGCTCCCGCGGCACGGTCCCGTCCCGCCCGGGCCGCGCCCCTGGGGCCCGGCTGCACCGTGGCCCGGATCCGCCGGCCCGGCCTCCGGGGTGTCGTGTCAGCCGGTCCGCCCGCCCCGCTGCCCGGCCTCCTGTCCGGCCCGGTCCGGCACCCCCGCCGCGGCCGCCTCCCGGGCCGGGGCGCGCAGCACCCCGGCCCCCAGCACCAGCCCGGACGCCAGTGCGGTCACCACTGCGAACGACACCGGCAGCGAGGTGGCCTCGGCGATCCAGCCGACCGCCGCCGGCGCCGCCAGCCCGGAGGCGTACGCCAGCGTCGCCACCCCGGCGATCGCCTGCCCCGGGGCGGAGCCACCACCGCGTCCGGCGGCCGCGAAGCACAGCGGTACCACCACCGCGATGCCCACGCCGATCAGCGCGTACCCCGCCACCGCGGCGACCGGCACCCGGGCGGACACCACCAGGACGCCGCCCGCCGTCGCCAGCACCCCGCCGGCGCGTACCGTGCGTACCGCCCCGAACCGCCGCACCGCTGCGTCCCCGGCCAGCCGGGCGGCCGCCATGGTGCAGGCGAACGCCGTGTAGGCGGCCGCGGCGAGCCCCGGCTCGGCGCCGGTCACGTCGCGCAGATAGATGCCGGACCAGTCCATCGAGGCGCCTTCGGCGAAGACCGCGCAGAACCCGATCGCCCCGACCGCCAGCACCCCGCGGGAGGGCAGCGCGAACCGCGGCGGCTCCGCGGCGGTGACCTCCGCCCGGACGTCCAGCGTCCACCGGCAGGCCACGGCCGCCAGCAGACCCAGGAACGGCGCGGCCAGCGCGGCATGCGCCGGCGCGGGCAGACCGGCGTGCGCCGCCACCGCTCCTCCCGCGCCGCCGAGCAGGGCGCCCACGCTCCACATGCCGTGCAGCCCGGACATCACCGACCGGCCGTAGCGCTCCTCCACCTGCACCCCGTGTGCGTTCATCGCCACGTCCATCAGGCCCAGCCCGCAGCCCAGCACGAACAGCCCCGCGCACAGCGTGCCCAGCCCCGGCATCAGCGGCGGCAGCAGCAGCCCCGCGCAGCACAGCAGCGACAGCAGCCGCAGCGCGCGCCGCGGCCCGTGCCGGTGGGCGACCCGGGCGGCCAGCGGCATCGCCGCCGAGGCCCCCAGCGTCACGCACACCAGCGCCAGCCCCAGCGCCCCCGTGCTCAGCCCCAGATGCTCCCGGAGCCACGGGATACGGGTCGCGAAGGTGCCGCTCACCGCACCGTGTGCCGCGAAGACCACCGCCACCGCGACCCGGGCACGCCGCACGTCCGGCGGTACGGCACCGTCCCCGGGCGCGCCGACCCCGCGCCTCGCGCCGGGGGAGGCGCCCCCCGGCCCGCCGGCGCCCTCGCCGGTCCCCGTGTCCTCTCCGCCCGCCGGTGCGCCTCCGGCGCCCGGCTCCTGTGCTGCTCGCTCCTGTGTCACGCGCCCACGCTACGGGGCCGTCCCCGGCCCGGGGCGGGGATTCTCCGGTGGCGGGGCGCAGCGCCGGATGACCGCACCGTGCACGCACGCGTGCGCTGCGTTGTGACCCACCCCACACGTCTCCGGTCGCATGCCCGCCCGGCGGCCGTGGCAGACTGGTGGCGTACCAGTGACGTCAGCGCACTCCGGGGTCGGTGAAAGTCCGAACCGGCGGTGAAAGTCCGCGACCCGGCCGCAGCCAGCGACCGGTTGACCAGGTGAAATTCCTGGACCGACGGTGAAAGTCCGGATGGGAGGCAGTGCGCGGCGGCCGTGACCGGTACGCCGCCGACCGGCGGCGGCCCGCTCCGTCAGGAGCGGCCTCCCGCCTCCGTCCGGTGCCCCGGTCCCGTGCCGTGCAGAGTCCCGCGAGCCCCGGAGTCCGTGCCCGAAGAGGCAGGAGGACCCGGTGGCCACCGCAGAGGCATCACCCGCCGAGCTCGCCGCCATGCGCCGCGCCCTCACCCTGGCGGCCCGCGGGCTCGGCTCCGCCAGCCCCAACCCCGTGGTCGGCTGCGTCATCCTCGACCCCGCCGGGCGCACCGTGGGGGAAGGCTGGCACCAGCGCGCCGGCGGCCCGCACGCCGAGGTCCACGCGCTCGCCGAGGCCGGTGACGACGCGGCCGGCGGCACCGCCGTCGTCACCCTGGAGCCCTGCGACCACACCGGCCGGACCGGCCCGTGCAGCGCCGCACTGCGCGAGGCCGGCGTCGCCCGCGTGCTCTACGCGGTCCCCGACCCGACCACCGACGCGGGCGGCGGCGCCGCCACGCTCGCCGCGGCCGGCGTCGAGGTGCACGGCGGGCTGCTCGCCGGCGAGGCGGCCGAGGTCAACGCCGCCTGGCTGACCGCCGTACGGCTCGGCCGCCCCCATGTGACCTGGAAGTACGCCGCCACCCTGGACGGGCGCAGCGCCGCCGCGGACGGGACCAGCCGCTGGATCACCTCGCCGGAGTCCCGCGCCGACGTGCACCGGCTGCGCGCCGAGTCCGACGCCGTGGTGGTCGGCTCCGGCACCCTCCGCGCCGACGACCCGCACCTCGCCGTGCGCGGTGTCGAGGGCGTCGGGCAGCCGCTGCGCGTCGTCCTCGACACCGAGGCGACGATCGCCCCCACCGCCCGCGTGCTGGACGGCGCCGCTCCCACCCTCGTGGCCGTCGCCGAGGACGCCCGGACCGAGCAGCTCGCCGCCGCGCTCGGCAGCGCCGCCGGGCCCGCCGGGCGCACCGAGCTGGTACGGCTGCCCCGGTCCGGCACCGGCCTCTCGCTGCCCGCGCTGCTCGACGCCCTGCACGAACGCGAGGTGCGCGCCGTGCTGCTGGAGGGCGGGCCGACGCTGGCCGGCGCCTTCCTGGCGGCCGGCGCCGTGGACCGCGTCGTCGGCTATCTCGCCCCCGCGCTGCTCGGCGCCGGGCCCGCCGCGCTCGGCGACGCCGGGATCGGCACCCTCGCCGGGGCGGTGCGGCTGACCGTGACCGGGACCGCGCGGCTGGGCCCCGACCTGCGCATCACCGCCGTGCCCGCCGGCCCGGACGCCGGACCCGCGGCCGGCGCCGACCGGACCGCCGACCCCGCCCGGACCGGCACCGCGCCGGTCCGCACCGCCTGAGGAGACCCGAGATGTTCACCGGAATCGTCGAAGAGCTGGGCGAGGTGGTCGCCGTGGAGAACCTGGGCGACTCCTCCCGCTTCCGGCTCCGCGGCCCCGTCGTCACCGAGGACGCCCGGCACGGTGACTCGATCGCCGTCAACGGCGTGTGCCTCACCGTGGTGGACGCCGGGGACGGCGAGTTCACCGCCGACGTGATGGCCGAGACCCTCACGCGCTCCTCGCTGGGCGCCCTCGCCGCCGGGTCCCCGGTCAACCTGGAACGGCCGACGGTCCTCGGCGGCCGGCTCGGCGGCCACCTCGTGCAGGGGCACGTCGACGGCACCGGCGTGATCCGGGAGCGCACCCCCGGCGAGCACTGGGAGCTGGTCCGCGTCTCCCTGCCGCCGGAGCTCTCCCGCTATGTGGTGGAGAAGGGCTCGATCACCGTGGACGGGGTCTCCCTCACCGTGGTGGAGGCGGGCGAGGAGCACTTCACCGTCAGCCTCATCCCCACCACGCTCGACCTCACCACGCTCGGCCGCAAGCAGCCCGGCGACCCGGTGAACCTCGAGGTCGACGTGGTCGCCAAGTACGTCGAACGGCTGCTCGGACCCGGCCGGACCGTCCCCGGCGGCGACGGCGGGCCCGGCCGCGCGGAGGCCGCCCGGTGACCGGCCTGCACTGGCTGGAGACCGAGGCGTTCGCCGCCTTCGGCCAGCACGTCATCTGGTCCGACCTGCTGGGCAACACCATCGGCCTGGTCGCGCTCGCCCTCGGCTGGCGCCGCTCGGTGCTGACCTGGCCCGCCCAGTTGCTCGCCGGGCTGGTCCTGGTCGCCGCCTACCACTCCGCCGACCTGGCGGGCGGCGTCGGCAAGCAGCTCCTGATCATCGCCCTCGCCGTCTGGGGCTGGCGGCAGTGGGCCCGCGGCGAGCGGCGTGCGCAGGACGGCGCGGTGGCCGTCCGCTTCGCCACCCGGCGCGAGCGCGCACTGCTGGCCGCCGGCACCGCCACCGGCACCCTGGCCGTCGGCGGCCTCTTCACCCTCGTGCCCGACCTCTCCTGGAACCCCTGGCCGGACGCGTACATCTTCGTCGGCACCGTCGCCGCGATGGTCGCCCAGGCCCGCGGCCTGGTCGAGTTCTGGTTCGCCTGGCTGCTGGTGGACCTGGTCGGCGTGCCGCTCGCCTTCAGCAGCGGTCTCGCCTTCTCCGGCCTCGTCTACGTCCTCTATCTCGGTCTCGTCCTGTGGGGGATGCGCGACTGGTGGCTGCGCACCCGCACGCCCGCGGCTCGGCCCGTCCCGGAAGGAATCGCCGCATGACCACGATGCCCGTACTGCACACCTGGCCCCCGGAGGCGTTCGGCGACCCGGACGGCACCGGCCTCGCTCTCGACCCCGTGGAGCGGGCCGTCGCCGACATCGCGGCCGGCCGCCCGGTCGTCGTCGTGGACGACGAGGACCGGGAGAACGAGGGCGACCTCGTCGTCGCGGCCGAGACCCTCACCCCGGAGACCGTGGCCTTCATGATGAGCGAGTGCCGCGGCCTCATCTGCGCCCCCATGGAGGCGGACGCACTGGACCGGCTGGCCCTGCCGCAGATGGTGGAGCGGAACACCGAGTCGATGAGCACCGCCTTCACGGTGTCCGTCGACGCCGCTCCCGCGCACGGTGTCACCACCGGCATCTCCGCCGCCGACCGCGCCACCACCATCCGGCTGCTGGCCGACCCGTCCGCGACCGCGGGCGACTTCGTCCGCCCCGGGCACGTCTTCCCGCTGCGGGCCCGGCCCGGCGGCGTCCTGGAGCGGCCCGGACACACCGAGGCCGGCGTCGACCTGGCCCGGCTGGCCGGGCTCCGCCCCGCCGCCGCGATCGTCGAGATCGCCGGCGAGGACGGCGCGATGCTGCGCCTGCCGGAGCTGGTGCCCTTCGCCCGCAAGCACGGGCTGGCCGTCATCTCCATCGAGGACCTCGTCGCCTACCGCCGGGCCGCCGAGCCCACCGTGCGCCGGGAGGCGACCACCCGGCTGCCCACCCGCTACGGGGACTTCCGGGCGCACGGCTACCGCTCCACCGCGGACGGCGTCGAGCACATCGCCCTGGTGGCCGGGGACCTCGCCGACGGCGGTGGCGAGGACGTGCTGGTGCGGGTCCACTCCGAGTGCCTGACCGGCGACGTCTTCGGTTCGCAGCGCTGCGACTGCGGCCCCCAGCTCCAGGCCTCCCTGGACCGCGTGCAGGCCGAGGGCCGCGGCGTGGTGGTCTACCTGCGCGGGCACGAGGGCCGCGGTATCGGCCTGCTCTCCAAGCTGCGCGCGTACGAACTCCAGGAGCGCGGCCGCGACACCCTGGACGCCAACCTGGAGCTGGGACTGCCCGCCGACGCCCGCGACTACGGGGCCGCCGCGCAGATGCTCGCCGACCTCGGCGTACGCTCCGTGCGGCTGATGACGAACAACCCGGAGAAGAGCGCCGCCCTGATGCGGCACGGGCTGCGGGTCGCCGGGCGGGAGCCGATGGCCGTGCAGGCCGGCGAGCACAACCTGCGCTATCTGCGCACCAAGCGGGACCGGATGGGGCACGACCTGCCCTGGCTGGACGGCGAGCCCGTCTCCGCCTGCGGCAACCAGTGACCGCCCCCGGGCGGCACCGCGTACCCGGCGCACACCTCAACGAACACCTCAGCGAACACTTCTCGACGAAGGAGCGACTCAGACCGTGAGCGGCAAGGGCGCACCCGAACTGACCGTCCGGAACTGCGGCGACCTGCGGGTCGCCGTGGTCGCCGCGCAGTGGCACGAGCAGGTGATGGACGGGCTGGTCGACGGCTCCCTGCGGGCCCTGCGCGAGCTCGGCATCGACGAGCCGACCGTGCTCCGCGTCCCCGGCAGCTTCGAACTGCCCGTGGTGGCGAAGGTGGTCGCCGGGCGCGGTTACGACGCCGTGGTGGCACTCGGGGTGGTGGTGCGCGGCGGCACCCCGCACTTCGACTACGTCTGCCAGGGCGTCACGCAGGGCCTCGTCCAGGTCACCGTGGACACCGGTGTCCCCGTCGGCTTCGGCGTGCTCACCTGCGACGACGAGCAGCAGGCGCTGGACCGCGCCGGGCTGCAGGGCTCCCGGGAGGACAAGGGGCACGAGGCCGCGACCGCCGCGGTGGCCACCGCCGCCACCCTGCGCACCGTGGCCGAACCCTGGCGCTGACGCCCCCGCGTGAGCACGTAGGGTGGAGCCACCATGGCGAACAAGACATTCGAGGAGCTCTTCGCCGAGCTCCAGCAGAAGGCCGCCGCCGGCGACCCCCTCACCTCCCGCACCGCGGACCTGGTCGGGCAGGGCGTCCACGCGATCGGCAAGAAGGTCGTCGAGGAGGCGGCCGAGGTGTGGATGGCCGCCGAGCACGAGGGGACCGGCCGCACGGCCGAGGAGATCTCCCAGCTCCTCTACCATCTTCAGGTCATGATGATCGCCCGCGGCGTCTCCCTCGAGGACGTATACGCTCATCTCTGAGCGCCGCCGGCCGGGCCGCACCGGCCCGGTCTCCGGTCCGGCCCGCCCGCCGGCCCGGCCACCGCACCCATCCCGTCCGCACACCCCCAGCACCGAAGGAAGCCCGTCCATGCTGCGCATCGCCGTCCCCAACAAGGGTTCACTGTCCGAGCCTGCGTCGGCGATGCTCCATGAGGCGGGCTACCGGCAGCGCAAGGACCGCCGCGAGCTGGTGCTCGTGGACGCGGAGAACGAGGTCGAGTTCTTCTTCCTCCGCCCGCGTGACATCGCCGTCTACGTCGGCTCCGGCAAGCTGGACATCGGCATCACCGGGCGCGACCTGCTGCTGGACTCCGCCGCCGACGCCGAGGAGATCATGCAGCTCGGCTTCGCCGGCTCCACCTTCCGTTACGCCACGCTGCCCGGCACCGCCAAGGACGTCAGCGAGTTCGGCGGGATGACCGTGGCCACCTCCTTCGCCGGGCTGGTCCGGCAGCACCTCGCCGACCACGGCGTCGACGCGTCCGTCGTCCGTCTCGACGGCGCCGTGGAGACGGCGATCCAGCTCGGCGTGGCCGAAGTCATCGCCGACGTGGTGGAGACCGGCACCACCCTCCGCAACGCCGGCCTGGAGATCATCAGCGAGCCGATCCTGCACTCCGAGGCCGTGGTGATCGGCCGCGTCGGCGCCGAGGAGCTCCGGGAGGACGCCAAGGTGCAGCAGTTCCTGCGCCGCATGCAGGGCGTCCTGGTCGCCCGCCGCTACGTCATGATGGACTACGACATCCGCGCCGAACGGCTGGAGGAGGCCGTCGCCCTCACCCCGGGCCTGGAGTCGCCCACCGTCTCGCCGCTGCACGACCAGGGGTGGGTCGCCGTACGCTCCATGGTGCGCACCAAGGAGGCCCAGCGGATCATGGACGACCTCTACGAGCTCGGCGCCCGCGCCATCCTGACCACCGGCATCCACGCCTGCCGCCTCTGACCCCCGGGACCGCCGTGACCCAGCCGCCGCAGCTCCCCGTCACCTTCCGGCCCACCCGCACCCGCGTGGTGCTGCTCACCGTCGGGGCCTGCGCCTGCGCCGTGCTCACCGTGATCGCGGTCGTCCTGGAGACGCTGACCGTGGGGGAGCGGATCACCTTCGTGCTCACCGGGGCGCTCTTCCTCGGCGTCCTCATCCTGCTCAGCCGCCCCCGGGTCACGGCGGACCGGGACGGCGTCACGGTGGTCAACCTGACCACCAAGCGCCGTCTCGCCTGGGCAGAGGTGCTCCGGGTGAACCTCCGGCCCGGCGACCCCTGGGTCAGCCTGGATCTCGCCGACGGCACCAACCTGCCCGCCATGGGCATCCAGCCCGGCATCGCGCGGCGCCGGGCCCTCGCCGACGCCGGCGCCCTGCGCGCCCTCGCCGAGGAGCACGGCACGGGCGGCGCGAGCGGCTGAGCCGTCCGCCCCGGCGGAGCGGCCGGGCGCCGGCGCCCGCGCCCGCCACCCTCAGCCGAGGGGCGGCCCGGGCCGCGGGCCCTCCGGGCCCCGGCCGGAGAGCACCTCGCCGTAGGCCTGCATCAGGTCCGGCAGCCGCACGGTGGACAGGTCCTCCCGGGTGGGCGTCCCCGGATAGCCGGACAGCCGCAGATCGCGGTAGGCGCAGCTCTTCTCGTACAGCGTGCGCAGGAACCGGCCGTTGCCCAGTTCGTCGATCCAGCCCTGGTCGACGACATGGCCGCTGATGCTGCGCAGCTCGTCCAGCGCCTCCTCGTCCCAGGAGTCGCCGTTCTCCGCCGCCAGCACCTCGCCGATGGCGGTCAGCTCCAGCGGGCGGTAGCTGGGGAAGTCGACCCGGGTGGTGAACCGGGACCCGAGCCCCGGATTGGCCGCCAGCAGCCGGTCCATGCCCTCCGGGTAGCCCGCCAGGATCACCACCAGCCGGTCCCGGTTGTCCTCCGCCCGCTTCAGCAGCACCTGGAGCGCCTCGTCGCCGTAGGCGTCGCCCTTGCTGTAGCCGCTGTTGGAGAGGGCGTACGCCTCGTCCACGAAGAGCACCCCGCCCAGCGCCGAGTCGATCAGCTCGTTCGCCTTCACCGCCGTCTGCCCGAGGAACTCCCCGACCAGATCCGCGCGCTGCGCCTCCACCAGGTGGTCGCCGCCGAGGAGTCCCAGCGCGTAGAACGCCCGGCCGAGGATGCGGGCGACCGTGGTCTTCCCGGTGCCGGACGGCCCGGAGAAGACGAAGTGCCGCTTCGGCGGCTGCACCGGAAGTCCCTGGCGGGCCCGCAGCCGCGCCATCCGCAGCTGCGCCGAGAGCGCCCGCACCTGCCGCTTCACCGGCTCCAGCCCGACCATCCGCTCCAGCTCGTCCAGCGCCTGAGCCAGCAGCACCGGATCGGCGGGGCCCACCGGGAGCCGGTCGCCGTCCCCGGCCGCGCGCCGCTCCCGCACCGGACCGGCGTCGACCCGCGGCGGCTCCGCCGGGTCGCCGGTGTCCTCCAGCCGCAGGGCGTCGGCCTCCGGGTCCGCGTCCGGGTCGGCGTCCGGCATCTCCAGCACGCCGCCGCCCTCTCCGGGCGGCGCCTCCGGCCCCGTCGCGGGCCCCGTGACGGGGGCCTCCGGACCGCCGGTCCCGGTCAGGGTGACGGTGGCCGCCAGATCCGGGCTGTCGCCGGGCCCGTCCCCCTCCGCGATGGTCGTCAGCCGGGCCGCGGTGTCCATGAACGCCGGGTCGACCCGGTGCACCGCGCGGTAGAGCGGCAGCGCGGCAGCGCTGCGCCCGGTGCCCTCCCGCGCGCGGGCCAGCCAGTAGCGGAGCTCCTTGCGCTGCGGCTGCTCGCTGCGGCAGCGCATGAGCGCCGCCGCCAGCAGCGGCTCCGCCTGGGCGTACATCTCCAGCCGCACCCGGGCCATGCCGGCGAAGAGCCCGGCCTCGATGCCCAGCACGGGGTCGTCCACCAGCGGCTCGGTGTGCCGGACCAGCCGGTCCCAGTCCTTGGCCAGATAGGCGCGGCAGGCGTGCAGGAAGCGGGCCTGCGGGTCCGCCTCCACCGGCGGGCACTCCGCCAGGGCGCGGTCCAGCTCGGCCACGTGGCGGCCGTCCAGCCAGTGCGAGGCGTGCGCCAGCAGCAGGTCCCGCTCGGTCTCCAGCACGGGCTGCACCCACCAGCCCAGCCAGTACCACGAGTTCAGCGTGCGGCGGTGCCGGGCGCGCTGCTCCCCGAAGCGCCGCCGGTGGTGGTGCATCCGCAGCAGGGCGGTCGTGGTGTCGGCGCGCAGCGCGTGCAGGCCGAGCCAGGCGTCCGCCATGCCCGCGTCCATCCGCACCGCGGTGCGGAACTCCTCCTCCGCCTGCGCGTACGCCCCCACGGTGTACGCGTCCACCCCGCGCAGCCAGGCGAGGTCGGCCGGGGCGTGCGGACCGCGCGGGTCCTGCATGCCGAAATCCATCACGTCCCCCACGAAACGACCCCCGTCCCTGGACGGCCCGCCGCCCGGCGCCGCACGGGGCACCGGACGAACAGCCGCACTGCGGGCGGGAGTTGCCGCTGTCCCTGAGGAATTACCCGGCTTCCCGCGCCGATTCGCATCGTACCCGGGCAGACCGTGCGGCCGAAGAGCGCCGGGTTCACGGCAGCCGCGGGCGGGGACCACGGGCGCGGCACTGCGGAGAGTGACGGAGAGTGGCCATCCCTTGGCCAAGGGTCGCGCGCCCGACACAGGACGGAGCCCCCGGTCACGGGGGAACAACCGGGGGCTCCGCGTCTGCATGCGGCCTGTACAGACCGCGTATTGAGAACGTAATTCCTGGGCGCCCCCCGGGTCAAGCCCGTCCCGTCTCCCCGGCCTGCCGGTTTCCCGGAACGACGGTGGACATGTCACCCAGTGTGATGCTCCCCGGATGCCTCGCCTGCCCACCAGGTCCCCTCCGCACCTCGTAACCCGCGCCCCTCTCCCGTACCAGGAGATCCGCCCGGGGGCGGGTGGGATCCGCCGCGAAGTGCGCCTCCTCCGCGCGCGTCCACGCCCCCCAGAACTCCGCCAGCTCCGGCCCGTCCCGCCGCCGCCCGCGCGCCCAGGCGGCCTCCCGGGGCAGGTCCATCCAGAGCAGGCAGCACAGCAGCGGGCGCAGCTCCCGGCGGCCCGCGCCCACCCCCTCGGCCAGCACCACCGGCCGCGGTGCAATCTCACCCTCGCGAGTGAAGGCGCGCCGGTGCCAGTCGTACGCCTCGAAGTGCGCCCGTGCGCCCCGCGCCAGTGGCCCCGCGACCTGCGCGGCGAACCGTTCCGTCCAGCCGAAGAACGCGTCGTGGCTCGCCAGGTCGTCCAGATGCAGCACCGGCGCGCCCCCCAGCAGCCCGGAGAGCCGCCCGGCGAGCGTCGACTTCCCCGACCCCGCGTGCCCGTCCACGCCCACCAGGCGCACCGGTCCGCAGGACGGCGGCCGGGCGGCCAGCAGGCGTGCCAGGCCGGGCAGACCGTCGGCGGACGTCATGCCGCCAGCCTACGGGCCGCGGCCGCCCCGCGGCGCCCCGGCCGCCCGTCCCCCCGCCCGCCACTGGTCGGGCCAATGAATCTTCGGCGGAACGGCGCGCCGGACCGCCGGATCACTGGCCCGAAGGGCGGGGGACCGGCGATAGTTGTGACCGCTCTACCACCCGCCGCAGCACGGACGACTGGGGGACTCCGTCATGACCAGCAGATCCGCCAAGCGCCGGAGCGTGCTCGCCGCCGCTGCCGCCGTGGCCGCCGTCACCGCCGCACCCTCCGCGGTCGCGCACGCCGCCGGCCCCGCCGGCCGGCGCCGCCCGCACCGACCCGAGGACGGTGACCTCATCGACTTCCACGGCTGGAGCTCCTACCGCGACTGGCGGAACGGCGAGCACGCGGGCACCCGGGTGGCGTACGGACGGTGCCCGGGCCTGGCGTTCGCCGAGCCGGCCGGCACCACGGAGTACCACGACCCGCACACCGGCCGGACCGCCGAGTGGGAGTACGCCACCTGGACCTCCGCGCCCCACACCCCGGCGGTCCCGGCGGCCGAGCTGGTCGCTTCCTGGAACGCGGTCACCCCCGAGGGCACCTGGCTCCGCGTCGAGATGCGGGGCGAGTACTCCGACGGGTGCCGCACGCCCTGGTACACCCTGGGCGTCTGGACCGCGGGCGACGGCGAGGACGTCCCGCGCCGGACCTCCGTCCCCGGTCAGGGCGACGGCCGGAGCAGCATCTGGACCGACACCTTCGCCGTCGGCGACACCGGATCCGGCCTCCGGCTCGCCGCCTACCGGCTCCGCCTCACCCTCTGCCGCGCCCCCGGCTCCCGCTCCGTGCCGGTCGTCCGGCGGCTGGGCGCCATGCTCTCCGACCTGCCGGCGCGCTTCGAGGTCCCGGCCGCCGAGCCCGGGTGCGCCCGCGGGATCGAGCTCGACGTGCCGCGCTACTCGCAGAACGTCCACGAGGGCCGCTACCCCGAGTTCGACGGCGGGGGAGAGGCGTGGTGCAGCCCCACCTCCTCCCAGATGATCATCGAGTACTGGGGGCACCGGCCCACGCCCGAGGACCTCGCCTGGGTGAAGCCGGAGTACGACGATCCGCAGGTCTGCCACGCCGCCCGGATGACCTTCGACTACGCCTACGAGGGCTGTGGCAACTGGCCGTTCAACGCGGCCTACGCCGCCACCTACCACGGCCTGGAGTCCGTGGTCACCCGGTGCGCCTCGCTGGACGACGCCGAACGGCTGGTGGCCGCCGGCATCCCGCTGATCACCTCGCAGTCCTTCACCGAGGACGAGCTGGACGGAGCCGGCTACGGCACCGCCGGGCACCTGATGACCGTCATCGGCTTCACCGAGGACGGCGATGTCATCGCCAACGACCCCGCCTCGGAGGACAACGCCGCCGTCCGCCGCGTCTACCCGCGCCGCCAGTTCGAGAACATCTGGCTGCGCACCAGGCGGTACAACGCCGAAGGCGAGGTCCGCAGCGGCACCGGCGGCGTCTGCTACCTCTACTTCCCGGAGCACCCCTCCGGCGCCCAGCGCCGCGTGCTGCGGGAGCTCGGCATCCGCTGAGCCGCGTACGGCCCGCCCCGCCCGGAGGGGCGAGGCGGGCCGCGGCGTGCGGAGGGATCAGGAGGCCGTGCAGCCGCCGAGGACCGGCGCGGCGGAGTTGCCGTTCTTCATCACCGTGAAGCCGAAGCTGGTCGAGGCGCCCGCGGAGAGGTTGCCGTTGCCGTTCGGCCGCATGGTCATCACGTTGCCGCTGGAGTCCCAGGTGGGGCTGCCGTTCCAGGTGGCGGAGACCTTCTGCGGGGGTGTGACGGTCACGGTGACCGTCCAGCCGCTGATGGGGCGGCTGCCCGCGGTGACCGTCACCTGGCCGTTGAAGCGGTCGCTCCACTCCCGCGTCTTGGTGTAGGAGACGCTGCAGCCCGCGTCGCCGCCGCCGTCGTCCCCGCCGCCGGAGCCGCCGAGGGCGGAGAGGACGGAGTGGTAGGCGGGCTTCTTGGCGTAGTTCCCGTCGAACAGCAGGGGCGTGCCGCCGCTGCGCCAGGAGTACTTGTCGGTGACGCCCCACACCGTGATCCCGGTGCAGCGGGAGACGGCCAGGCAGGCGTCGACGACCCGGGCGTAGGAGGCCGCCTGGGAGGAGCCGGAGCCCTCGATGTCCAGCTCGGTGATCTGCACCTCGACGCCGAGGTCGGCGAAGCGCTGGAGGTTGGCCCGGTAGTCGGAGGGGACCGGCGACGCGCTGTTGAAGTGGGACTGGAAGCCGACGCAGTCGATCGGCACACCACGGGACTTGAGGTCCCGGACCAGGTTGTAGACCGCGTTGCTCTTCGCGTTCACGCCGTCGGTGTTGTAGTCGTTGTAGCAGAGCTTGGCGTTCGGGTCCGCGGCCCGTGCGGTGCGGAAGGCCTCCTCGATCCAGCCGTCGCCGAGCTTGTTCTGGAACACCGAGTTGCGCCGCGCGCCGCTGCCGCCGTCCTGGAAGGCCTCGTTGACCACGTCCCAGGAGTGGATCTCACCCTGGTAGTGCTGCATGACCCGGGTGATGTGGTTGTTCATCGCGGACCGCAGATCGTTGGCGCCGAGGCCGGAGACCCAGCCCGGGAGCTGCGAGTGCCACACCAGGGTGTGCCCGCGGACGTCCATGCCGCGGCTCTGGGCGTGCCCGACGATCCGGTCCCCGGCGCCGAAGGTGAAGTTGCCGCGACTGGGCTCGGTGGCGTCCCACTTCATCTCGTTCTCGGCCGTCACCGAGCCGAACTCCCGGTTCAGCGTGGAGACGTAGGCCGACTCGCCCAGGTGGTTCGCCGCGACGGCGGTGCCGAAGTAGCGGCCCTTGGCGGCCGCGGCGGAGGCCAGGGTGTCGGCGGCGTGGGCGGTGCCCGGCAGGGCCGTGAGACCGGCCCCCGCGAGGAGCCCGGCCAGGCCGGCGACCAGGGCCCTGCGAAGTCTTTTCGTGCGCATGTCATCCCCTTCCAGAGCGGTCGCCGCGACGGGCGGCGGCCGGTGGGTGTGCGGGTGGGGCACGTGTGAGGGTTCGAAACTTTCGAAACAAACCCCGAATGGATGCGGTGACCTTACGGAGGGCTCGCCGGGCCGTCAATGGGTGCTGCGGGGATTCCGTTGGGTTGGCGCGTCCTGTGCGGGGTGCGTTGACCGTGCACAGGGTGCGGTCTAGTGTGGCGAGTTGTTTCGAAAGTCGACCGAATATTTCGGATGCTCCCGCTCGATGCGGTGCTGGTCCCAGAGCGCGCACCGGCCGCCCCACGGGGGAGCCGGGCAGTCGCACGCCGGCGCCCCCGCCGGCTTACGGCTCGGCGGGACGCCCTGCGCCTCCGGCCGGCCCGCCGGCACGGGAGGTTTCCGGTGCCGGCCGGCCGGCGGTGGCCCGCGCCGGCGTCACACGGGGGACACCGGCAGGGCACCGGCGGACGCACCGGACGGGGCTCAGCGGGTGAGGCGGTCTATCTCGGCCAGCTCGGCGTCGTCGAAGGCGAGGTTCTCCGCGGCGGCAACCGAGTTCTCGAGCTGCCGCACACTGCTGGCGCCCACGAGCGCCGAGGTCACCCGGCCCCCGCGCAGGATCCAGGCGACGGCCATCTGGGCCAGTGACTGCCCGCGCCGCTCGGCGATGCGGGCCAGCGCCCGCACCCGGCCCAGCACGTCCTCGGTGAGCCCGTCCTCGGTGAGGAACGGGCTGGCTCCCGCGGCCCGGGAGTCCGCGGGGACGCCGGAGAGGTAACGGTCGGTCAGCAGGCCCTGAGCGAGCGGGGAGTAGGCGATCGCCCCGGCCCCCACCTCCGCCAGCACGTCCAGCAGGCCGTCCTCCACGTCGCGGCGGAACATGTTGTACGGCGGCTGGTGGATCAGGAGCGGGGTGCCGAGCTCCGCCAGGATCCGGGCCGCCTCGCGGGTCTGCGCGGGGGAGTAGTTGGATATCCCCACGTAGAGCGCCTTCCCCTGCCGCACCGCGGAGGCCAGCGCCCCCATGGTCTCCTCCAGCGGGGTGTCCGGGTCGGGGCGGTGCGAGTAGAACACGTCCACGTGGTCCAGCCCGAGTCGGCGCAGACTCTGGTCCAGGCTGGCGAGCAGGCTCTTGCGCGAGCCCCACTCGCCGTACGGACCGGGCCACATCAGGTGGCCCGCCTTGGTGGAGACCAGGATCTCGTCCCGGTACGGGCGGAAGTCGCGCGCGAAGTGGCGGCCGAAGTTCTCCTCGGCCGCACCCGGCGGCGGGCCGTAGTTGTTCGCCAGGTCGAAGTGGGTCACCCCGAGGTCGAACGCCCGCCGCAGCACGTCCCGCTGGATCTCCAGCGGTTTGTCGTGGCCGAAGTTGTGCCACAGGCCCAGCGACACGGCGGGCAGCCGGAGGCCGCTGCGGCCGGTGCGCCGGTACGGCATGGTCGCGTAACGGGCGTCGTCGGCTCTGTGGTTCACGGGCTTCCCGTCCTCTGTTTCTCGTCCGGCCGGCCGGTGCGCCGGCCTCCTCGCCCCGGCGGTCCGCCCGGGGCGCGCGAGCCCCCGAGTGTACGGGGCGGCCGCCGGGCCGCTCATCGGGTTTCCTGCTCGGCGCGGGTCGCCCGCAGCAGCACCAGCCGCTCCGGGAAGAGCACCGGTGCCTGCAGGCCCGCCGACTCCAGCACCCGGCCCGGCAGCACCACCCCGTCCGGCGTCCACCACGGCGCCCCGCCCCGCCGCCCCCCGGGGCCCTCCGGCACGTCGCCGGGCGGCTGCGGGCGTACCCGGTACCGCGCCGCGGGATCGAGGCCCGGCAGCCGCACCGGGCCGGGCGGGCAGAACTCCGAGGTGCCGGTGGCGACCAGCGCGAAGAGCGCGTCGGAGCCGTCCGCGGCCACCACCCCGTGCAGCTCCAGGGCCGGGTCCGGGTGGTCCGCGTGCACCGCGGTGCCGCTGTGCAGCAGCGGGCGCAGCTCCTTGTAGAGGGACACCCAGGCCCCCAGCCGGGAACGCTCCTCCGGGGTGGCGGCGGTGAGGTCCCACTCGATCCCGAAGTGCCCGAAGAGCGCGGTGCCGGCCCGGAAGTCCAGGGTGTGGCGCCGCCCGGTGGTGTGCGAGACCGCGTCGCCCACGTGCGTGCCCATCAGTTCCAGCGGGATCAGGGCGTTGGTCCAGCGCTGGATGCGCTGCCGCTCCAGCGCGTCGATGCAGTCCGAGACCCACACCCGGTCGGTGCGTTCCAGGATCTCCAGGTCGACCCGGGCGCCGCCGGACGAGCACGACTCGATCTCCACGCCGGGGTGCCGCCGGCGCAACTCGTCCAGCAGCCGCAGGACGGCCCGTGTCTGGTCGTGCACGCCGGCCCGCCCGTCCGGCTGGTGCCCGGCCTCCACCAGGTCGCGGTTGTGGTCCCACTTGAGGTAGCCCACGGGGTGGGCGCGGAGCAGCGCGTCCAGCCGGGCCAGAATGTGCGCGTACGCCTCCGGGTGGGCCAGGTCGAGCACCTGCTGGTGCCGCGCCCGGCCGGGCAGTCGCCCGCCGGTGGCCATGATCCAGTCGGGGTGGGCCCGGGCCAGCTCGGAGTCCTCGTTGACCATCTCCGGTTCCACCCAGAGGCCGAACTCCATGCCCAGCCCGGTCACATGGCCGGTCAGCGGGCCCAGGCCGTCCGGCCAGGCCTCCGCGGAGACGTACCAGTCGCCCAGCCCCCGCCGGGCGTCGCGGCGCGCGCCGAACCAGCCGTCGTCCAGGACGAACCGCTCGGCGCCGACCTCCGCGGCCGTGGTCGCCAGCTCCCGCAGCCGGTCCAGGTCGTGGTCGAAGTAGACCGCCTCCCAGGTGTTCACCACCACCGGCCGCGGCGTGCACGGGTGTTGCTCGCGGGCGCGCAGGTGGCGGTGGAAGCGGGCGGACACCCCGTCCAGCCCGGTGCCGTACGCGCCGTACTGCCACGGCGAGAGATAGGCGGCGCCGGGCTCCAGCAGGACCTCCCCGGCGAGCAGCAGCTCGCCGGAGCCCAGCAACGAGACGGAGTGGTGGGTGCGTTCGGCGAAGGTGCGGTGGTTGCCCGGCCAGGCGGTGTGCACGGCCCAGACCTCGCCCCGCCGGTTGCCGGACCCCGCGCCGGCCGCCGCCAGCAGGTAGGCGCTGTCGAAGCCGGTGCGGCCCCTGCGGTTCTCCCGCATCCGCAGGCCGTGGGTGAAGGCGGTGCGCTGCGGGGTGCGCTCCCGCAGGTGCCGGCCGGTGAAGTCCAGCAGCTCGGTGGCCTCCGGCGGCACGGGCAGGGTCAGGTGCAGGGCCTCCAGCGCGAACGGCGTGTCGCCCTCGTTGGTGAGCCGGGCGCGCTGCCGCACCAGGCCCGCCGGGGTCAGCTCCGTCTCCAGCCGCAGCCCGAGCGCCGCCGTCTCGTCGCGGGCGTCGACCACCAGCCGCCCGCCCTCGCCGCCGGGGTGCGGGACGAGCCCGGTGTCGTGCACCCGGAAGGCGGTGGAGAAGTCGGTGCCGCCGCGATGGCCGGTCACGCCCGGAGTGCCGAGCCACCCGGACGACTGCTCGGGCAGGACCGCGACCGGCACCGGGCCGTCCACCGGGTTGCCGAGCGGCGGCGGCCGCCGGGTCAGGACGAGTGCGTCGAGCTCCGGGCCGGCCGGCTCGCCCAGGTCGGCGCCCCAGTGCAGGACGCGCGGCAGGGTGCCGCCGGAGAGGTCGAGCACGAGGCTCACCCCGGCGGCCCGGAGGTGGACGGGGCCGGAGCCGGGAAGGCCGGACTGTGGTGCCACGGATACGCTCCCTCGGTCGGGGGGTCGGGTCTTCCCGATCGTCCCGGAAGGACGCCCCGGGATGCCGGGCACACACCGGTTCCCGCCGCAACGGGCCGCCCGGGTCCGGGCGCGCCGCGGGACCCGCGCGGCGCGCTCCCGGACGCGCGGGGGCGCACGGGGGCGCACGGGCCGTGCGAGCGCGGGAGAACCGCCCGCGCGCCGGGTTCTGCTCCGGTCCGCGGGACCCGCCGCGGTCCGCGGCCCCCATGGACGCACGTCGCGGGGGTGCATCCGCCGCCGCCGGGCGGGGTACGGATCACGGCCGCCGTGTCCGGCGGCCGTCCCGGACGGCCGCCGGACGGGCGTACCGTCCGATGTCCCACGCCCCGCCGCGGGCCCTGCCTCGGGCCCGCCCGCAACCCCGCACGAGGAGCACCGTGCCGCTGACCGACCTCCCCCTGGACGCCCTCACCTCCTACCATCCCGACCTCCCCGAGCCGGAGGGGTTCGACGCCTTCTGGCGGGAGACCCTCGAGGAGGCCCGCGCCCACCCCGGCGAGGCCCGGCTGACCCCGGTCGACGATCCGCTGCTCGCCACCGTCGACGTGCACGACGTGCGCTTCCCCGGCTGGCGCGGCGAGCCGGTGGCGGCCTGGCTGCTGACCCCACGGGAGGCGCCGCGGCCGCTGCCCGCCGTGGTGGAGTTCCTCGGGTACAGCGGCGGGCGGGGCCGCCCCACGGACCGGCTGCTGCGCAGCGCCGCCGGCTACGCCCATCTGGTCGTGGACAGCCGCGGCCAGGGCCACGACACGCCCGACCGCGGCGAGGGCGACGGGACCCAGTGGGTCGAGGGCCTGATGACCCGCGGCATCGAGGACCCGCGCCGGCACTACTACCGCCGGCTGATGACGGACTGCGTGCGGGCGGTGGACTGCGCCCGCACGCTGCCCGGCGTCGATCCCGGACGCGTGGTCGTGGCCGGCAGCAGCCAGGGCGGCGGCCTCGCCCTCGCCGCGGCGGGACTCGCGCCCGAGCTGGTGGCCGGGGCGCTGATCGACGTGCCGTTCCTGTGCCACTTCCGGCGCGGCGCCGAGATCGCCTCCGACGGCCCGTACACCGAACTCGTCAGCTATCTCCGGGTGCACCGGCAGGCCGGGGCCGCGGGCGCCTTCGCCACCCTCGGCCACTTCGACGGCGTGCACTTCGCGTCCCGCGCCACCGCCCCGGCACTGTTCAGCGTCGGCCTGATGGATCCGGTCTGCCCGCCGTCCACCGTCTACGCCGCGTACCACCGCTACGCCGGTCCCCGCGACATCCGGGTGTGGGAGTTCGGGGACCACGGGGGCGGCTACCTCGCGCAGGCTCCCGAACAGCTCCGCTGGCTGCGGGAGCAGGGGCTCGGCCCCAAGGGCTGACGGCCGCCGAACCCCGAAGGAGGCCCCGGCGCCGCGGCGGCCCCGCCGGCGGGCGGCCCGCGCCGCGGGTCAGGCCGCCGCGCGTACCTCCTCGCCGGCCTCCTTGTCGAGCGCGACCCGCACCAGTGCGGCCGCCAGCCGCGCCGGCCCGGCGTCCCCCGCCAGGCCGGCCAGGGTCTTCGCGGAGACCGGCAGCCCGAGGCGCTTCGCCCCGTCCAGGGCCTTCCGGTCGAAGTACGGGGCGTACTCCGGCCACACGGCCTGCACCTCGCGCAGGAAGATGTCCACGCCCGCCGGGCCGATCCCGGGTACCTCCCGGAGCAGCGGACCGGCGTCCCCGGCGTCCCGCAGCCGCCGCAGGTCGCCCCGGTAGCGGTCGAGCACCAGCTCCGCCGCCTCCCCGAGCTGGGTCGCGGTGCGCTCGTCGTAGCGCCGGTAGCCGCCTTCGCCGAGGGCGTCCACGCGCTGCTGCCAGGTGGCGTCGGCCATCTTCCGCGCGTCCCGCATCCCGGCGTCGAAGAGCGCACGCGCGGCCGCCACCGCCATGCTCGCCCGGATCCGGGCGCTGAGGAGGTGCGACAACACCAGCACCTGGTACAGGGGAGCGGGCTTGTCCCGCAGGGTGATCCCCGCCTCGGCGGCGTACGTCCGGCCCTGCCGGTCCAGCAGTTCCCGCACCAGCCGCTCGTTCTTCGCGCTCATCTCGTCTCACCCACTCGCTCGCTGACGACGACGGTGGACGAGTGCCCCGCGACGGGGCGGGCACAACGCGCGCGGAGGGGTTCCCGCCCGTTCCGGACTAGTGCGCCGGGCGGAGCCCGGAGCCCTGCGGGCGGGCGGGCCCGGCGTGCGAGAACGGCTGGGTCCGCCAGTCCAGGCCGGCCGGCAGCGTGAGCAGCGCCGCCGCGTCCTCCTCCTGCGCCTCCCGCCCGGACGGGGGCGCCTCCGTGGCGGCGCGGCCCGAGCCCGGGCAGACCGTCATGCCGAACGGGTCCCAGCGGGCCGTGCACAGGGCGTGCTCCGGCAGCGTCTCCTCCTCCGCGAGCAGCGCGATGGGCTGCCCGCACTCCGGGCAGTCCACCCGGAAGATCTCGTAGGTCTCGTAGGCGTCGTCGGCCTCCGTGCCGACCGCAGGTACCGCCTCCGCCATCTCGGCCGCGTGCCTGGTGCGGACGGAGCGGAGCGACTTCGTTGTGCGCATGCAGTCCCCCTCGGGTGAGCAGGCCCGGTGACCGGGCCCGGCCACAGCAAGCATTTCCCGTGGCGCCCCGCGCATAATCCCGGTGCACCTGCGGACGCAGGTGCACGAGTGTGGCATTGGTCACACCGTGTGCCCGGGCGTGCACCGGAGCCCGCGCCCGCTGTGCCGGAGCATGCTCGGCACAGTAGGTTGACCTGCTGTGGAGGAGCTGGACCGGCACATCGTGGAATTGCTCGTCAAGGACGGGCGGATGAGCTACACCGACCTGGGCAAGGCCACCGGCCTGTCCACCTCGGCGGTGCACCAGCGGGTGCGCCGCCTGGAACAGCGCGGGGTGATCCGTGGCTACGCCGCGCTGGTCGATCCCAACGCGGTCGGGCTGCCCCTGACCGCGTTCATCTCGGTGAAGCCCTTCGACCCGAGCGCCCCCGACGACATCGCCGACCGGCTCGCCGACGTCCCCGAGATCGAGGCCTGCCACAGTGTCGCGGGCGACGAGAACTACATCCTCAAGGTCCGGGTCACCGGGCCGCTCGAGCTGGAGGACCTGCTGGCCCGCATCCGTTCGCTGGCCGGCGTCTCCACCCGGACGACGGTGGTCCTCTCCACTCCGTACGAGGCGCGCCCGCCGAAGGTCTGAGCGCGCCGCGGCGCCGGGGCGGGCAGCATCAGCAGCGTGGCCCCCGCCGCAGACCCCGCAGCGCCGGCAGCCGGGGCGGGCGCCAGACTGGGTACGGCACGCCCGTGCCGTGCGGCCCCCGGGCACCGCCGCCGGGGCGCGTCCGTCCGTCCCCCGTCCCCGACCCCGAGGCAGAGCGCCGTGAACGACCCCGCATCCCCGCCGGCCGGCGGGCCGCACCGTACCGTCCTGCTCCGCGGCGGCACGGTGCACAGCCCCGCGGACCCCTTCGCCACCGCGATGGTCGTCGACGGCGACCGGATCGCCTGGGTCGGCTCCGAGGGGGCCGCCGACTCCTTCGCCGACGGCGTCGACGAGGTGGTGCAGCTCGCCGGGGCGCTGGTGACCCCTGCCTTCACCGACGCACATGTGCACACCACGGCCACCGGGCTGGCCCGCACCGGGCTGGACCTGGGTGGCTGCCGCGGCCTGACCGAGGCGCTGGACCGCGTCGGCGCGCACGCCGCCGCCCGGCCCGGCGACCGCGTGCTGCTGGGCACCGGCTGGGACACCACCGAGTGGCCCGAGCAGCGCCACCCCACCCGCGCCGAGCTCGACCGGGCCACCGGCGGCCGCCCGCTCTACCTCACCCGGGTCGACGTCCACTCCGCCCTGGTCAGCTCGGCGCTGCTGGACCTGGTGCCCGGTCTGGCGGGGCTGCCCGGATACGCCCCCGACGGCCCGCTGACCGGCGAGGCCCATCACGCCGCCCGCCGCGCCGCGTACGGCGCGCTCACCCCCGGGCAGCGCGCCGACGCCCAGCGCGCGGCCCTGCGCCACGCCGCGGAGCTCGGCGTCGGAGCGGTGCACGAGTGCGCCGGGCCCGACATCTCCGGCGAGGAGGACCTGACCGGGCTGCTCCGGCTGGCCGCCGAGGAGCCGGGGCCGCGGGTCACCGGCTACTGGGCGGAGCTCGTCACGTCTGCGAAGGACGCCGCCCGGGTGCGGGAGCTCGGCGCCCACGGCGCGGCGGGCGACCTCTTCGCCGACGGCTCCCTCGGCTCCCGCACGGCCGCGCTGCACGCCCCCTACGCCGACGACGGGAGCCCGGAGCACTGCGGCACGGCCCACCTGGACGCCGGTGCCGTGGCCGCCCATGTCGCCGCCTGTACCGAGGCCGGGCTCCAGGCCGGTTTCCACGCCATCGGCGACGCCGCCCTCACCGCGGTGACCGACGGCGTGCGGGCCGCCGCCGAGCGGGTCGGCCCGGAGCGGGTGCGGGCCGCCCGGCACCGCGTGGAACACGCCGAGATGCTCACCCCGGCCACGATCGCCGCCTTCGCGGACTTCGCCCTCACCGCCTCCGTGCAGCCGGGCTTCGACGCCGCCTGGGGCGGCGAGGACGGCATGTACGCCCGGCGGCTGGGGGCCGAGCGGGCCCGCACCCTCAACCCGTACGCGGACCTGCTGCGCGCCGGGGTGCCGCTGGCGCTCGGCTCCGACAGCCCCGTCACCCCGCTCGGGCCGTGGGAGGCGGTGCGCGCCGCCGCCTTCCACCGCACGCCCGCCCACCGCATCTCCGCCCGCGCCGCCTTCACCGCCCACACCCGGGGCGGCCGGCGGGCCGCCGGCCACGACGACTCCGGCGTGCTGGTCCCCGGCACCCCCGCCGACTACGCCGTCTGGCGCGCCGGGGAACTGGTGGTGCAGGCGCCCGACACGCGGGTGGCCAACTGGTCGACGGACCCGCGGTCCGGCACCCCCGGGCTGCCCGACCTCACCCCGGGCGGTCAACTCCCGGTGTGCCTGCGGACGGTGGTGGCCGGACGCACGGTCTTCGCACGGCCGAACGGGTGAGCGCCCGGCGCGCCGTACCGCCGAACGACGTGCCCTCGGCCTGTCGCCCCGGCGCCGGCCGCACGCCACTGACCTGCTGTTTTTCGAGATCGCCGCAGGCCAGGGCGGTGTTGACAGCCGACGCCGTGGGCCGGGTAGGTTCGGCCGCGTCCACCACAGGACGTCCGACCGGTGATCCTCCGCGCAGTCGTGTGATACGCCGCTGGGCCATGGGGTGGTGCGTCGCACCGGCACACCACCACTGGGAGCCAGGTCCAGCGCCCGCGGCACGGGGGCGGAAGAGGTCGTCCGGCCGGCAGGTGTGACCCGGATGGGGCCCGGACGCTCAGTAGACAACGGCTCTCGGTCGACCCGCAGCCAGCGGGTCCCAGGTCGGCCCGAAGGGCACCGGGCCCCGATCCGCAGCCCCGGCCGGCCGGGTGCGCCCCGTCACTTTCCGCGCCCGCCCCTCCGCGCGCGCGCCGTTCGTTATACGGTCGCCTCATCACCGCACGACCTGCAGGAAGGCCGCGACCGTGCCCTCGGGCCCCGACACCACCGCCGCATCCGCCCCGCACGGGCCGGTCACCGACCGGCCGGGCCCCGCCGTGGAACCGTCCGCCACGCAGGACCCCGGCGCCCCGGAACGGCCCGGGCCCGGCCCGGAGGAGCCCGGCGCCGGCGCCGCACCCGGCCCGGACACCACCGAGGAGGACGCCGGCACGGGAGCCGCCGCCAGCACCGCCCCGCGGGGCCGCGGCCGCCGCGCCGCCGCCCTGCTGCGCCGCGAGACACCGCGGACCGCGCTGGCGGCCGCCGCCGGAATCGCCCTCGGCCTGGCCTTCCCGCCGTACGACCTGTGGCCGCTCTCGCTGGCGGCCGTGGCCGCCCTCAGCCTGCTCACCCGGGGCCGCAGCGCCCGGCAGGGCGCCTGGGCCGGGCTCGCCCTCGGGCTGCCGTTCTTCGTCTTCCTGCTCAAGTGGCTGCACGTGGTGGGCTGGGACGCCACGGTGGGGCTGGCGCTGATCCAGGCCCTCTTCCTCTCCGCCCTGGGCGCCGGGCTCGCCGTCACCTCCCGGCTGCCGTTCTGGCCGTTCTGGGCCGCCTGCCTCTGGGTCGCCGAGGAGTGGGCCCGGGACCGGGTGCCCTTCGGCGGCTTCCCCTGGGGCCGGCTGGCCTTCGCCAACACGGGCTCGCCCTTCACCCCGCTCGCCGCTCTCGGCGGCGCCCCGCTGGTCACCTTCGCCGTCGCCCTCACCGGCACCCTGCTGGCCGCGGCCGTGTTCACGGCGGTCGCCGCCCGGCGGCAGGCCCATGCCCGGCAGAGCGGCCCCTCCGGGGGCGGCGTCCGCCCGCTGCTCCCCGCTGCGGGCGCCACCGCCCTCGCCGGTCTGGTGGGCGTGGCCGGATTCGCCGTCCCGGTGCCCACCCGGGCCGCGGACACCGTGGACATCGCGGTGGTCCAGGGCAACGTGCAGCAGCCCGGCATGGACTTCCTCGGGCGCCCCATGAAGATCCTCAACAACCACGTCGAGGCCACCCTGGATCTCGCCGACCGGGTGCGGGCCGGCGAGGCCGCCCGCCCCGACCTGGTGATCTGGCCGGAGAACGCCTCGGACCTGGACCCCTTCCGCCACCCGGAGGCCCGGCTGCGGATCGAGGAGGCGGTGGACGCCATCGGTGTCCCCGTCCTCGTCGGCGCCCTGGTCGACCACCCCACCGAGGAGGGGTACGTCGAGAACCAGGGCATCGTCTGGGACCCCGAGACCGGCCCCGGCGCCTCGTACACCAAACAGCACCCCGTGCCGTTCGGCGAGTACGTGCCCTTCCGCGAGCAGCTCAGCACCGTCATCTCGCGCCTGGAGCGCGTCCCGCGCGACTTCTGGCCCGGCGAGCACACCGGCGTGCTCCAGGTGGGTCCCGCCCGCCTCGGCGACGTGATCTGCTTCGAGGTCGCCTACGACGAGATCGTCCGGGCCACCGTGCGCGACGGCGCGCGCGCCCTGGTCGTACAGACGAACAACGCCACCTACGGCCGCACCGGCCAGCCGGAGCAGCAGCTCGCCATGTCGAAACTGCGCGCCGTCGAGCACGGCCGCGCCGTGGTGACCGCCGCCACCAGCGGCATCAGCGCCGTCGTCGGTCCGGACGGCACGGTGCGCCAGCGCACCGCGGAGTTCACCCGGGACGTGCTCCTCGCCGAGCTGCCGCTGCGGGACGGCCGCACTCTGGCCGACCGCGTCGGCGCCGCACCGGAGTGGGCCCTCGCTATGGTGGGCCTCGGTGCCTGGGCCGCGGCCGCCGGATGGGCGTTCGCCGGCCGCCGGGCACGTACGGCGGACCAGGCGGAGGGGCGGCAGCGATGACTCGGAACGCACAGCGGCGGTACGGCCCGCTCGGCACGGTCCTGGTGATCATCCCGACGTACGACGAGGCCGACAACATCCGGCCGGTCGTCTCCCGGGTCCGGTCGGCGGTCCCGGAGGCCCACGTACTGGTCGCCGACGACAACAGCCCCGACGGCACCGGCAAGATCGCCGACGAGCTCGCCGCCGAGGACGACCGGGTGAAGGTGCTGCACCGCCGGGGCAAGGAGGGCCTCGGCGCCGCCTACCTCGCCGGGTTCCGCTGGGGTCTCGAACACGGCTACGGCGTGCTGGTGGAGATGGACGCCGACGGCTCCCATCAGCCGGAGGAGCTGCCCCGGCTGCTCACCGCGCTCAAGGGCGCCGACCTGGTGCTCGGCTCGCGCTGGGTGCCCGGCGGGCGGGTGGTGAACTGGCCGCGCTCCCGGGAACTGCTCTCCCGTGGCGGCAGCACCTATTCCCGGCTGCTGCTGGACATCCCGATCCGGGACGTCACCGGCGGCTACCGCGCCTTCCGCCGGGAGACCCTGGAGGGCATCGGCATGGCGGACGTCGCCTCTCAGGGCTACTGCTTCCAGGTGGACCTCGCGCACCGCGCGATCCGGGCCGGCTTCCACGTGGTGGAGGTCCCGATCACCTTCGTCGAGCGGGAGCGGGGCGACTCCAAGATGAGCCGGGACATCGTCGCCGAGGCGCTGTGGCGGGTCACTGCCTGGGGTCTCGAGGGCCGGGTGAGAAAACTCTCCGGCCGCAGGCACACTTGAGACATGACCCACGGCACCCCCACTCCCTACGAACCTCCGCCGGGCGAGCGGGACCGGCCCGGGGCGGGCACCCGTCGCGGTGACGCCCGCGCGGGCCGCCGCCGGACCCGCGCCCCCCGGCTGCTGCCGCTGGTCGTCGCCGCCTGGGTGGTGCTGGAGATCTGGCTGCTCACCCTGGTGGGAGGTGCCGCCGGCGGGCTGACCGTGCTGGCGCTCCTGCTGGGTGGGCTGGTACTGGGCGCGCTGGTGATCAAGTGGGCGGGCCGCCGCGCCTGGCGGCAGCTCGCCGCCGCGCTGCAGCCGGGCGCCGACCCCGCAGCGGCGGCGGCCGCGGCCCGGGACCAGCGCGGGGGCAACGCCCTGGCCATGCTCGGCGGCCTGCTGCTCATGGTGCCCGGCCTGGTCTCCGACGCCCTCGGCCTGCTGTGCCTCTTCCCGCCCACGGCGGCGCTGCTGCGGCGCGGCGGCGAGCGGCTGCTGGACCGCGGCGAGCTCGGGGTGGCGATGCGGCAGGCGCGCAGCGCGCAGCAGCAGTCGCGCATCCACCGTCCCGGCGGCACCGTGGTCCAGGGCGAGGTGGTCCGGGACGACGAGCCGCCCGCGCACTGACCCGGCCGGCGGGCGCGGCCCGCGCCGGGCGGCCGGCTGCACGAGCAGGCAGGGGCCCGCGGCCGCCTGACGCGGCGGCCGCGGGCCCCTGCCCGGCATGTCCGTGCGGCGGGCTCCCGCTAGGCGGACTTGCGCTTGCTGTCGCGCGGGTGCACGGCGATGTTCATGGTGCCTGAGCGGAGCACCGCCAGCCGCTCGGCCAGCACCTCCTCGAGCTCCTCCCGGGTACGCCGCTCCATCAGCATGTCCCAGTGCGTACGGGCGGGCTTGCCCTTCTTCTCCTCCGGCCCCTCGCCGTCCACCAGGAGTGCCTGTGCCCCGCACACCTTGCACTCCCACTCCGGCGGGATCTCGGCCTCAACCGAGAACGGCATCTCGAACCGATGACCGTTCTGGCATGCGTACTCCACGGCCTGGCGCGGCGCCAGGTCGATACCGCGGTCGGTCTCGTAGCTGGTCACCACGAGTCGCGTGCCGCGCAGAGCTCGCTCACTCATGAATCGTGCCTCCCGGGCTTGTCGCCCACAGGACAGGTGTCGCTGTCGTCGTCATCCGGTCAACGTCCGGTCGGCGGTGAAGATTCCCGTGCCGGGACATGCGTCGCCCGTCGTGTCGCCGCTCGTCGAATACGTCGAATAATGCGGTACCCACCGGCGCCCGGTTTGTCACATGTGACAGGAGATGTCACCCAGCGTTCGTGTCGCCTTGGCGTGCAGTAACGGTCCATCCGGCGGGCCGAAGGCGTACACTACCGGGCCGCCGCTTCATCTTCTAAATCCGCTCCGCCCCCGGCCCCCGCGGGGGAGCCGGCCGTGGCCGCGTCACCGCCCCAGCACGGTGCGCCGCCGCGGCCCGCCGCGCGCCACCACCGGGGAACGACCGCCCTCCCCGGACACCGCGAAGAGCCGCAGGAAGTACTGGGAGAGCGGGCCGATCGCCAGCGCGTACGCCGCCGTGCCGGCCCCGGCCGACCCGCCCAGCAGGATCCCCGCCCCCAGCACCGCCAGTTCGATGCCGGTGCGCACCAGCCGCACCGAGCGGCCGGTGACCTGGTGCAGGCCGGTCATCAGGCCGTCCCGCGGCCCCGGGCCGAGCCGGGCGGCGATGTAGAGACCGGTCGCCACGCCGTTCAGCACGATCCCGGCGATCAGCAGCGGCACCCGCACGGCCAGCGCACGGGGTTCCGGCAGCAGCCAGAGCGTGGCGTCCAGGGACAGCCCCAGGACCACCACGTTCGACACCGTGCCCAGCCCCGGCCGCTGCCGCAGCGGCACCCACAGCAGCAGCACCAGCGCACCGGTCAGCACCGAGACCAGGCCGATGGTGAGGCCGGTGTGCTCCGCGACGCCCTGGTGCAGTACGTCCCACGGGTTGAGGCCCAGGGCGGCCCGCACCATGAGCGCCGCGCTCGCCCCGTACAGCACCAGACCCGCGTACAGCTGGAGCAGCCGCCGCGGCAGCCGCCGCCCGGACCCCGTGGAGCCCGGTGAACCCGCACTCTCCGACTCGGACAAGAATCCTCCCCTGGTGGCGTGGTGGACCGGCGCATGGCAGTCTGTGGCTCCCGGACGGGCCGGAACCATGGCCAATGCGCGAGAGGTGGACCGGAAAATGGCTCCCTGGACGACCGCGGTCGGCGCTCCCCAACTGGCCCGGCTGCTCGCCTCGCAGCATCCCGGCGCCGGCCGCCCCGGCGCCGGCGGCGGCCCGGGGCGCCGCGTCCCGGCGTACCGGGCCCTGGCCGACGGCGTCCGGCTGCTGGTCCTGGAGGGCCGGGTCCCGGTGGGCGCCCGCCTCCCCGCCGAGCGGGAGCTCGCCGCCGCGCTGGGGGTGTCCCGCACCACCGTCGCGACCGCCTTCGAGACCCTCCGGGCGGACGGCTTCCTGGCCTCCCGGCGCGGCGCCGGAAGCTGGACGGCGGTGCCGGAGGGCAGCCCGCCGCCGATCGGCGGTCTGGAGCCGCTGCCGCCGGAGGCCGCCGACACCATGATCGACCTCGGGCACGCCGCGCTGCCCGCACCCGAGCCCCACCTCACCCGCGCCTTCGAACAGGCCCTCGCCGCCCTCCCGCCGTACGCCCACACCCACGGCGACTATCCCGCCGGCCTGCCCGTGCTGCGGGAGGCCGTCGCCGGGCACTACACCGCGCGCGGCGTGCCCACCATGCCCGAGCAGATCATGATCGCCACCGGTGCGATGGGGGCGGTGGCCGCACTCGCCCGGCTCTTCACGCCCCGCGGCGAGCGGGTCGCCGTGGAGCACCCCAGCTACGCCAACATCCTCCAGCTCCTGCGGGAGTCCGGCGCCCGGCTGGTCCCCGTCGCCATGGCCGAGGGCCTCGCCGGCTGGGACCTCCCGGCCTGGCGCGGGGTGCTGCGGGAGTCCGCCCCGCGGATGGCCTATGTGATGGCCGACTTCCAGAACCCCACCGGAGCGCTCGCCGGCGAGGACCAGCGGCGCGAGCTGGTCGCCGCCGCCCGGGCCTCCGGGACGGTGCTGGTCGCCGACGAGACGATGGCCGAGCTCGCCCTGGACGACGCCCCCCGGCCACGGCCCGTCGCCGCCTTCGACCCCGGCGGCTCCACCGTGGTGACGATCGGCTCGGCCAGCAAGTCGGTCTGGACGGGCCTGCGCATCGGCTGGGTGCGGGCCGCCCCCGAGGTGATCCGCAGCCTCATCGCCGCCCGCGCCTCCGCCGACCTCGGCAGCCCCGTCCTGGAGCAGCTCGCCGTCGCCGGGCTGCTCACCGGGGGCGGCTGGGAGCCGGCGCTCGCCCTGCGCCGGGAACGCGCCCGCGGCAACCGGGACGCCCTGGTCGCCGCCCTCCGCCGGCACCTGCCCGACTGGGAGTACGCCGTGCCGCACGGCGGGCTGACCCTCTGGGCGCGCACCGGCGGCCTCTCCGGATCCCGGATCGCGGAGGCGGGGGAGCGCCTCGGGGTACGCGTCCCCTCGGGCCCGCGCTTCGGCGTGGACGGCGCGTTCGAGACCTATGTGCGGCTGCCGTTCACCCTCGGCGAGCCGCTCGCCACCGAGGCCGTCACCCGGCTGGCCGCGGCCGCGGACCAGGTGCGCACCGGTGCCGCCGGTGGCGGCACCGCCCCGCGGACGTACGTCGCCTGAGCACGCGGGCGCGGTGTCACCCGACCGGGGCGACCTGCCCGGAGTGCTCCGGGAGCAGCGCCTGCACCGCCTGCCGCTGCCGCTCGCCCGCCGCGTCGTCGTACGGGTCCGGGGTGGCCGGCACCTGCATGCGCAGCACCGGGCCGCCGCCCAGCCGGGCGTACCCGCGTCCCGGCGGCGGGTCCGGGGCGGGCGTGGTGTGCGGCGTCTCGCCCAGCACGGCCCGGACCTGTTCCACCGAGGCCGCGCCCAGCACCACCCGCGCCCGGGTGTACGCCCGCACGGCCTGGGAGAGCCCCTCGGCCCCCTCGAACTGGTCGGCCACCACCACCGTCACCCCGGCGGCGCGCCCGTGCCGCAGCGGCACCTCCAGCAGCTCCTGCGGATCCGGCCGGCCCTCGGCCCGCGCCAGATGGCTCAGCACGGCAGGCCGGTCCACCACCACCCACAGCGGCCGCCGCACGTCCCCGGGGAGCGGCCGTCCGGTCTGCCGCGCGTGCTGCGCGGCCAGCAGCCGCCGCTCCGTCTCGTGCGCCGCCCACTCCAGCGCGGACAGCGCCCCGGTCAGCGAGGACTCCACGGCCAGCACCCCGTGCCGCCCGGCGAGGGAGGCGAACTCGCCGGCCCCGCCGCCGTCCGTCACCAGCACGTCGCCGTGCGGCAGCGCCTGGAGCACCACCGACCGCAGCAGCGTGGTGATCCCCGAGCCGGGGTTGCCCAGGGCCAGCAGGTGCGGCTCGGTGGACCGCGGGCCGGTGCGCCACACCACCGGCGGCACGTCCCGCGTCTCCGCCCCGTCCGCCACCGGCAGCGTCCGCCGCACCGCCCCGGTGTCGGTGAAGCCCAGCACCGTCTCGCCGGGTGCCACCACGAAGCGCTGCGCACACAGGTCGGCGGGCAGCGGCTCGGGCACGGACAGCTCCAGCCGGTTCCGTTCCTCCTCCCACACGAAGCGGTACTCGCGTCCCCGGCCGGCCTTGGCCCGCAGCAGCCGCTCCACCCGGTGCCGCTCCTCCGGCTCGCCGTCCCGGAACCAGGGCGGGTAGCGCAGCAGCAGCCGCTCGATCCGGGACTCCGGGGTGAAGGCGAACTCCTCGAACGCCCGCTCCCAGCTTCCGTCGGGTGCGTAGAGCGGCTCCGGCGCCGGGTCCTCGGGCAGCGCGAAGCAGGGCACCAGGGCCTCGTAGAGCGCCTGCAGGCGGGCCAGTTCCTCCTCGCCCGGGCCGGTGCAGTCCGGCTCCGGGGGCGGCTTGCGGCCCTGCCACGCCGCCGCCAGGAGCACCGCGCCCACCGCGACGGCCGGGCCGTACGGCAGCAGGTACGCCGCGGCCAGCGCCAGGCCGCCGAGACCGAGTACGGGGCTCCGCCGCTCCGCCGGTGTCCGTTCCCACCAGGCGCGGCCGGCGGTGGTCAGCCGTACGAGACCACGGCCGACGGTGACGAGCGGGTGCAGCACGTCGCGCACCCCGTCCGCCCCGGCGCGCGCCAGGTCACGGCCCCGGCGCGCCGTCTGCCCGGGCTCCCCGGCGCGCCGCAGTGCCGCGGGCAGTGGCCGCAGAACCACACCGACCTCCTCGGTACGTCCGTCGCCCGCCCCGGCTAGAGCTTGATGCCGCCCAGCAGGCCGGCCAGGCTCTCGCCGCCGGCCTTGATGCCCGGCGCGATCGCCGTGCCCGCCAGGTAGAAGCCGAAGAGGGCGCAGATGATGGCGTGCGACGGCTTCAAGCCGTCCTTGCGGAAGAACAGAAAGACGATGATGCCGAGCAGCACCACGCCGGAGATGGACAGAATCATGGGCACTCCTGGAGTAGGGGACGTTCACCATGAGCTGTTCCACCTTCACAGAAAGTATCGTAAGGAGGAAAGTCGCAATCGGGTGATTTATCACCCTTCAGGGTGGCCGGACGTCCGGTCGCGCGTGCCGTCCAGTGCCCAGCGCCCCGGCCCCAGGGCCGCGATCAGCAGAAAGCTCCAGCAGAAGAGCGCCGCCGGCTCGCCGCCGTTCTCGATCGGGAGGAGTCCGCTCTCCTGGTGCACGGTGAAGTACGCGTAGGCCATCGAGCCCGAACAGAGCATCGCGGCGGACCGGGTGCCCAGGCCCAGCAGGACGAGCCCGCCGCCGGTGAGCTGGATCACCGCGGCCCACCAGCCGGGCCACTCGGCGACCGCGGGCGCGGTGCCGTGCGGGCCGCCCAGGACGTCGAAGAGGGTGGCCGCGCCGTGGCAGGCGAAGAGCAGCCCGGCTACCATCCGGAAGAGCCCGAGGGTGACGGCCTGCTGCTGCGTGGCGGGGCCGGGGGTGCGGTGGGGGGTCGGTGCGGTCCGCTGCATGGCTCGCTCCACAGGGGTGGGGGTCCGGGGTGTGCGAGGGCGGCGTGCCCGGCCGAGGCGGGAGGCCGGGACGGTTTGGTCTAGACCTGACAAGTTAGCGAGCCGTGGTTGTCATGTCTAGACCACTGGCCTCGCGTTCTCCGTCGGCGTCCGCCGGTGTCCGCCGCGGTGGCTGTTCGCCGGCGGACGCCGCCGGCATCCGCCCGGACGGTCCCGCGGCCAGTCCGGTTCAGTCCGCGCCCCGCGCCGGCTCCACCGCGATGTGCACGTCCCCGGGCACCCCCTCCGCCCCGTTCGTCGGGGCGAGATCCTGCGGGCACACCGACAGCACGACCCGCAGGTCCCGCTCCGCCCGCAGCACCACCCGGTCCCCGGGACGGCTCACCGGCGGCCGGATCCGCTGGGTGCCGTCCGGGCGCACCGGAGCGTTCTCCCACAGGTTGAACGGACAGGGCACGCCGTCCGGGCGCAGCCCCGCCGACGCCAGCGCGGCCAGCAGGTTGTCCGTGCAGTTCGCGTGGTGGCCGCGGGCCCCCAGCCGCCGGTAGCGGTGGACGTCGCACGCGGCGAGCGTGGTGTCGTGCACCCCCGGGGAGGTGTCCGCCACCAGCGTCAGCACCGGCCGGCGGCGGTTGCTGAAGAGGCTGTCGCCGACCGCCGGGCACACCCGCTCCAGCTCCACCCGGGTGTGCTCCATCGACATGTGCTCGCCCGCGTGGCCGCCCTCCGGGTCCCGCACGAACGCCCAGCAGTCCACCACCTGTGTCCCCGGCGTGTTCACCACCACCAGCCGCTCACCTGCCGCCAGCTCCTGCAGCACCGCGCTGCCCGCCGGCACCCGGCGCAGCGGCTCCTCGCCCGGCGTCCCCGCCTCCGGTCCCACTGCCGCTCCTCCCCGGCGGCCGGGGCCGCCCGCTCCTCCCGCGCCGGGCCGACCCCCGGCGGGCCGCATCCTACGGCGCCCGGCCCGCCCCCTCGCCGCCGCGGCCGCCGGCCACTTCACTGGACGCATGGAGTGCACCTTCTGCGCGATCGCCGCCGGCGACCGGCCCGCCCACCACGTGCTCGAGGACGAGGTCGCGGTCGCCTTCCTGGACACCCGGCCGCTCTTCCCCGGGCACGTGCTGGTGGTGCCGCGCCGGCACGCCCAGACCCTGACCGACCTCGCCGAGGACGAACTCGGCCCGTTCTTCGGCCGGGTCCGCCGCGTCGCCCGCGCCGTCGAGGAGGGCATGGCCGCCGCCGGCTCCTTCGTCGCCGCCAACAACCGCGTCAGCCAGTCCGTGCCGCACTTCCATGTGCACGTGGTGCCGCGCAACCGCAAGGACGGGCTGCGCGGCTTCTTCTGGCCCCGTACCCGGTACGCCGACGAGGACCAGGCCCGTGCCACCGCGGCCCGGGTGCGCGCCGCCCTGAAGCCCTGAACGGCCACCGCCCGGCCACCGTTTGCGCTTCGCCGCGCGATCGACTTGCGTGGAAGGCGGACGGAAGCGGCCCCCGGCGGCCGCGGGCACCGCGCCCGTGTGCCGGGGCCGCCGGACCCAGCAGCGGGAGCGCACCATGAGGTTCACCAACCGCACCGAGGCCGGACGGCTGCTCGGGGAGCGCCTGCGCGAGCACCCGCCCGAGCAGCCCGTGGTCCTCGGCCTGCCACGCGGCGGGGTGCCCGTCGCCGCCGAGGTCGCCCGCGCGCTCGGCGCGCCGCTGGACGTCATCCTCGTCCGCAAGCTCGGCATGCCCCACCACCGTGAGCTGGCCTACGGCGCCATCAGCGAGGACGGCGTCCGCGTGGTCCACGACGGCGTCGCGGCGGCCGCCGGCGCCGCCCAGGACGAACTCGACGAGACCGAGCGGGCCGCCCGCGACGAGCTCCGGCGCCAGGCCGAGCGGTTCCGCGGCGACCGTGCACGCGTCCCGCTCGCCGGCTGCACGGCGATCGTGGTGGACGACGGCATCGCCACCGGCGCCACCGCCTCCGCCGCCTGCCAGGTGGCCGCCGCGCACGGTGCGGCCCGGGTGGTCCTGGCCGTGCCCGTGGCCCCCACCGACACCGCCGCACGGCTGCGCGGCGAGGTCGACGAGGTGGTCTGCCTGGACACCCCGGCCGTCTTCTTCTCGGTGGGGGAGTGGTACGAGGACTTCGGGCAGACCACCGACGAAGAGGTCGTCGCGCTGGTCGGCGGTTCCCCGGCCGCCGGCTTCTGAGCGCCGGCGGCGGCTCCCGGCCCCCTTGCCCGGCCGCCGCTGCGGAGCGCGCCCCGCCCGCCCCGCACCTATCCTGGAGGCGTGGCAGCACGCGCCAACAAGGACGTCGAGGCGCTGCTGAAGGAGTACGCCGACCTTCTGCTGATCACCGGCGGAGACGCCTTCAAGGCACGCGCCTACGAGAAGGCCGCCCGCGCGATCGGCGGCCACCACGCCGACGTGGCCGGCCTCGACGCGGCCGGGCTCCGCGACATCCCCGGCGTCGGGCGCTCCATCGCCGACAAGGTCGACGCGTACCTGCGTACCGGCACCCTGCCGGCCGTGGAGGAGGCGCGCGGCCGCATCCCGCAGGGCGTACGGGAACTCATGGCCATTCCCACGCTCGGCCCCAAGAAGGCGCTCACCCTCTACGAGGACCTCGGCATCGCCTCGGTCCCCGGACTGCGCGACGCCATCGAGGCCGGACGGCTGCGCGGCCTCAAGGGCTTCGGGCCGCGCACCGAGGAGAACATCCTGCACGGCATCGACATCCTCCGGTCCTCCGGCGGCCGGGTCCGCATCAACCAGGCCATGGAGGTCGCCGAGGACGTGGTGGCCACGCTCTCCTCCCTCGACGGCTGCGAGGAGTGCGCCTACGCCGGCTCGCTGCGGCGCATGCGGGAGACCATCGGCGACGTGGACGTCCTGGTGGCCGCCCGCCGGGCCGAACCCTTCATGGCGGCCTTCACCGGGATGCCGTACGCCGCGGAGACCGTCGCCCGCGGCGCCAAGAAGACCTCGGTCCGCACCGCCGACGGGCTCCAGATCGACCTGCGCGTGGTGCCCCCGGACGCCTGGGGCGCGGGCCTGCTCTACTTCACCGGGTCCAAGGCGCACAACATCCGGCTCCGGGAACGCGCCGTGCACCGCAAGCTCAAGCTCTCCGAGTACGGGCTGTTCCACGCCAGGAGCAGCCGGAAGATCACCTCCCGTACCGAGGAGGAGATCTACGCCCGCCTCGGCCTGCCGTGGATCCCGCCGCCGCTCCGCGAGGACCGCGGCGAGATCGAGGCCGCCCTCCGCGGCGAGCTGCCCGCCCTGCTGCCCGGGGCCGCCGTCCGCGGCGACCTGCACACCCACACCGACCTCACCGACGGCCTCGCCCCGCTGGAGGAGATGGTGCGCGCCGCCGCCCGCCGCGGGCTGCGCTACTACGCCGTCACCGACCACGCACCCGACCTGGTCATGCAGCGGATGACCGACGAGAAGATGCTCCGGCAGCGCGACGCCGTCCGGGCTCTCGACGGGCGGCACCACCGCATGCGGCTGCTGCACGGCACCGAGCTCAACATCGACCCGGACGGCGGCGTCGACTGGCCCGAGGAGTTCCTGCGCGGCTTCGACGTGTGCGTGGCCTCGGTGCACTCGCACTTCGGCCAGTCCCGCGACGCCCTCACCCGGCGGCTGGTGAGGGCCTGCGAGAACCCCCGGGTCAACATCATCGGCCACCCCACCACCCGGATCATCGGCAAGCGGGCCGCGATCGACGCCGACCTGGACGAGGTCTTCGCCGCCTGCGCCCGCACGGGCACCGCTCTGGAGATCAACGCCCACCCCAACCGGCTCGACCTCTGCGACGACCACATCCTGCGCGCCCGGCGCCACGGGGTGAAGTTCGCCGTCGACACCGACGCCCACTCCGTGCCGGACCTGGATTACCTCCGCTTCGGCGTGGGTACCGCGCAGCGAGGCTGGCTCACGGCGGAGGACGTGATCAACACGTGGCCGCTGCCGCGGCTGCGGAGGTTCCTCGACAAGAGCGGCCCGCGCGACTGACCGCGCGCCAGTGGCCACCGCGGACGAGACAGCACGCAGCGGACAAGAGAGAACACCGGCGCGGCCGGTGCAGACCAGCGACCCCGAGGCTGGGGGAGATCATGGAAACCGGCTTCCTGACACCGCTCTTCGACCGTCCGGGCCCCTGGGCCTCGGTGTACCTCGACACCACCCGGGCCACCCAGGACGCAGCCAAGCAGCAGGAGCTGCGCAACCGCTCCGTTCTCGCACAGCTCGACGAGGCCGGCGCCGACCCCTACACGCGCGAGGCCCTCGCCAAGCGGCTGGACGCCGAGCCGGTCAGCGGCGCGCCGCCCGGCCGGGCGCTCTTCGCCGCCGGAGCCGAGGTCGTCCTGGACCTGCCGCTGACGTCCGTGCCCCCCGCCTCCGAGGCCACCTGGCGGACGCTGCCGCACATCGCGCCGCTCGCCGGGCTCTACGCCGACGACCCGCCCTGCCTGGTCGCCCGCATCGACACCACCGGGGCGGACCTGGAGCTCTTCGGCGCCCAGGGCCGGGAACCGCTCGGCAGCGTCGAGGGCACCGAGTGGCGCGCCCGCGGCCACCGCAGCATCCCCGCCGACCGCTACGAGTGGCACTACCGCAACAAGGTCGAGCAGGGCTGGGAGCAGACCGCGGAGATCATCGCCTCCACCCTCGCCCGTCACTGGCCGCACACCGGCGCACAGCTCGCCCTGCTCGCCGGCGAGGCCCGGGAGCGCCGCGCCGTCCTGCAGCGCCTGCCGGAGCAGCTCCGCAACGTCACCGTGGAGGCCGCCGGGGGCAGCCGGCAGTCCCACGCCGCCGGCAACCTGCTGGAGCGGGAGGTCACCCGGGCCCGCGCCGCGCACACCCGGCGCCACCTGGAGGACGCCGTCGACACCTTCCGCGCCGCCCGTGGTCGCCCGGGGGAACGCACCCCCGAGGGCGTGCTGGGGCCCGGGCAGGCCGCCGAGGGCGTGCCGGCGGTCGTCGAGGCCGCCCGCAGCCACCAGCTCGCCACCCTGCTGCTCGCCGAGGACGGGCCCGACATGGGCCGTGAGGTGTGGATCGGGCCCGGCGGTGACGACATCGCCGTCCGCCGCTCCGAGGCCCGCTCCGCGGGGGTGGCCAACCCGCAGTCCGCGCGGGCCGACGACGCCCTGGTACGCGCGGCCGCGGCCTGCGACGCGGACGTGCTGCGCATCCCGGACGGCATGGCCGGGCCGGCCGGCGGCTGCGGTGCGGTGCTGCGCTGGACGGTCAGCCGGAGGGAGCCCGCGTGAGCCGTACCCCGACCGGCCGCGCCGCCCGGGACGCCGGGCCGGCCGGTGAGACGGCGGAGTCCGCCGGGACCGCCGAGGCCCGCGGGGCGGCAGAGACCGCAGAGACGGCCCAGGCCGGCGAGGGGCAGGCGGGCGGCCGGGCCACCGGCTCCGTCGCCCGCCGCCTCATCGCCGCCCACCTGGTCTCCGGCACCATGGAGCCCGGCGAGGAGATCGGGCTGCGGATCGACCAGACCCTCACCCAGGACGCCACCGGCACCCTCGTCATGCAGGAGCTGGAGGCGCTGGGCCTGGACCGGGTCCGCACCGAGCTCAGCGTGCAGTACGTGGACCACAACCTGCTGCAGACCGACGAGCGCAACGCCGAGGACCACGCCTTCCTGCGCTCCGCTGCTCGCCGCTTCGGCGTCTGGTACTCCAAGCCCGGGAACGGCGTCTCCCACCCCACCCACATGCAGCGTTTCGGCGTCCCCGGCCGCACCCTCGCGGGGTCGGACTCGCACACCTGCGCGGCCGGGTCGCTGGGCATGCTCGCCGTCGGCGTGGGCGGCCTCGAGGTCGCCCTGGCCATGGCCGGCCGCCCCCTCCACCTGCGGATGCCGCACATCTGGGGGGTGCGGCTGACCGGGGAGCTGCCGCCCTGGGTGAGCGCGAAGGACGTCATTCTGGAGATGCTGCGCCGGCACGGAGTGCAGGGCGGCGTCGACCGGATCATCGAGTACCACGGGCCCGGACTCGCCTCCCTGACCGCGATGGACCGGCACGTCATCGCCAACATGGGAGCCGAGCTCGGCGCCACCACCAGCGTCTTCCCCGCCGACGACGCGGTACGGGACTTCCTGCGCGCCGAGGGCCGCGAGGAGGACTTCACCCCGGTCCTGCCGGGGCCCGCCGCGCGCTACGACGTCGAGGAGGAGATCGACCTGTCGGCCCTGGAGCCGCTCGTCGCCCGCCCCTCCTCACCCGGCAACGTGGTCCCGGTACGGGAGGCCGCCGGCGTCCCCGTCGCCCAGGCGGTCGTCGGCTCCTCGGCCAACCCCGGGCTGCGCGACTTCGCCGTCGTCGCCGGCATGGTCCGCGGCCGGCAGACCGCCCCAGGGGTCAGCCTGGACGTCAACCCGACCTCCCGGGAGATCCTCCAGGACCTCACCCGTTCCGGCGGCACCCTCGACCTGATCGGCGCCGGCGCCCGCATCCACCAGGCAGGCTGCCTGGGCTGCATCGGCATGGGCCAGGCGCCCGCCGCCGGGCGCAACTCGCTGCGCACCTTTCCGCGGAACTTCCCCGGGCGCTCCGGCACCGAGGAGGACTCCGTCTGGCTCTGCTCGCCGGAGACCGCCGCGGCCTCCGCGCTCACCGGCGTCCTCACCGACCCCCGCGACTGGGCCGCCGGCGAGGGCGCCCGGCCGCCGGACTTCACGCCGCCCGAGCGGGCCACCGTGAACACCGCCGCTCTGGAGCCGCCCCCGCCGCCGGAGGAGGCCGCCGGCGTACCTCTGGAACGCGGGCCCAACATCTCCGCCCTCCCGGAGCTCGACTCGCTGCCGGACACCCTGGAGGGCCCGGTGCTGCTCACGGCCGGCGACGACGTCTCCACGGACGAGATCTCCCCGGCCGGAGCCCGCGCCCTGCCCTACCGCTCCAACATCCCCCGGCTCGCCGACTTCACCTTCACCCGGCTCGACCCGGACTACCCCCGCCGGGCGCGCGAGACCGGCGGGCCGCACTTCGTGGTCGGCGGCGACAACTACGGGCAGGGCTCCTCCCGCGAGCACGCCGCGATCACCCCGCGCCACCTCGGGCTGCGCGCCGTGCTCGCCCGGTCCTTCGCCCGTATCCACTGGCAGAACCTGGCCAACTTCGGCATTCTCGCGCTGGAGTTCGACACGCCGGAGGACCGGGACCGGATCGAGCCGGGCGACCGGCTGCGCCTGGACGGGCTGCACGGCGCGCTCGCTCCCGGCGCCCCCGCGGCGCTGCGGGTCCGCAACCTCACCCGGGACGAGGAGTACCGCGTGCACCACCGGCTCTCGCCGCGGCAGCGCGACACCGTGCTGGCCGGCGGCATCATCCCCGCGCTCGCCGCGGAGCGGGCCGCGGAACACCCCGCTCCGCCCGCCACCGGCCCGCAGGAGTAGCCGCCGGTCGGGCGGGGCACCCGGGAGGCCCTGCGGAGCCCGAGCGACCGAGAGGAGGGCCGCTGTGCCGATCGCCACCGTCAACCCGGCCACCGGAGAGACCCTCAAGACCTACGACGCACTCGGCGCCGAGGAGATCGAGCAGCGGCTGGAACGGGCCGCGGACGCCTTCGCCGAGCACCGCACCACCTCCCTCGAGCACCGCTCCCGGCTCCTCTCCCGCGCCGCCGACCTGCTGGAGGAGGACGCCGAGGACGCGGCCCGCACCGTCACCCTGGAGATGGGCAAGCCGCTGACCGCCGCCCGCGCCGAGACCGCCAAGTGCGTCAAGGCGATGCGCTGGTACGCCGCGCACGCCGCCGAGGAGCTGGCCGACGAGCACCCCCGCCCGGAGGACGTGGCGGACTCCGGCGCCGCCCGCGCCGTGGTGCGCTACCGGCCGCTGGGGCCGGTGCTGGCCGTGATGCCGTGGAACTTCCCGCTCTGGCAGGTGATCCGCTTCGCCGCGCCCGCGCTCATGGCGGGCAACGTCGGCCTGCTGAAGCACGCCTCGAACGTGCCGCAGACCGCCCTCTACCTCGAGGACCTGTTCCGCCGCGCGGGCTACCGCGCCGGCTGCTTCCAGACCCTGCTGATCGGCTCGGACGCCGTCGCCGGCATCCTCCGCGACCCGCGGATCGCCGCCGCCACCGTCACCGGCAGCGAGGAGGCCGGCCGGTCCGTCGCCTCCATCGCCGGCGACGTGGTCAAGAAGACCGTGCTGGAACTCGGCGGCAGCGACCCGTACCTGGTGCTGCCCTCCGCCGACCTCGACCGGGCCGCCCGCACCGCCGTGACCGCCCGGGTGCAGAACAACGGCCAGTCCTGCATCGCCGCCAAGCGGTTCCTGGTGCACGCCGACGTCCACGAGGACTTCACCCGGCGCTTCGTACGCGCCATGACCTCCCTGGCCGTCGGGGACCCGATGGACGAGCGGACCGAGGTCGGCCCGCTCGCCGTGGAACGCGGCCGGCAGACCCTGGAGGAGCTGGTCGAGGAGGCACGGCGGCAGGGCGCCGAGCTGCTCTGCGGCGGCGGCCGGCCGGAGAACCACACCCGCGGCTGGTTCTTCGAGCCGACCGTGCTCTCCGGAGTCACCCCCGCCATGCGCATCCACCGCGAGGAGACCTTCGGCCCGGTGGCGGCCCTCTACCGGGTCTCCGGCCTCGACGAGGCGCTCTCCCTGGCCAATGCCACCTCCTTCGGCCTCAGCTCCAACGTCTGGACCCGCGACGAGGAGGAGATGGACCGCTGCGCCCGGGACCTGGAGGCCGGTGGCGTCTACTTCAACGGCATGACCGCCTCGCACCCCGGCCTCCCGTTCGGCGGCGTCAAGCACTCCGGCTACGGGCGGGAGCTCTCCGGGCACGGCATGCGGGAGTTCTGCAACACGACGACACTCTGGTACGGGCCCTGAGGGACGGTCCGCGGTCACCCGTCAGCGGGCAGCGACGGTGAACAGCCCGCCCTGCCGGTCGCGCAGGCCCGCGGTCCGCCCGCCGGGCACGTCCCGGGGCCCGTCCGTCACCGAGCCGCCGGCCTCCACCGCCGCCTTCACCGTGTCGTCCACGTCGTCCACGGAGAACGACACGTGCCAGCGCGGCCGCACATGCGGATCCGGTGCCGCCTCCACGGCGCCGCCGCGCAGCGTCGCCACGGTGTGCCCGGCACACTCGATCTGCACGCCGCCCTCCCGGTACTCCACCTCGCAGCGGCCCGGCGCGTCCGCGGCCCACTCGAAGACCTCGCCGTAGAAGAGCGCGGCGGCGAAGGCGTCCCGGGTGCGCAGCTCCAGCCGCGCCGGCGGGGCACCCTGTGCCACGTCCCAGCTCGCGTGCACCGGGCCCTCCCAGAAACCGAAGGTCGCCCCGTCCGGATCTGCGGCGAGCGCGCCGCGGCCGTCCCCGAGGGCCAGCGGCCCGACCGCGACCGTCGCCACCCGTTCCCGGACCCGCGCCGCCACCGTGTCCGCGTCGTCCACGGCGAAGAACGGCGTCCACGCCACCGGCACCCCCAGGGTCCGGGTCACCTCGGCGATGCCGGCCACCGGCACCCCCTCCGCCATGGCGACCCGGAACTCCTCGCCGAGCCTGCCGGGACGGAAGGTCCAGCCCAGGACGGCCCCGTAGAAGCCCTCGGCCATGTCCAGGCTGTTCGTGGCGAGGCTCACCCAGCAGGGCGCTCCGCTCACGGGGTGCAGTGCGGGGGACACTCCCGATCACCTCGCTTCGCTTCCCGGGCCCGCCCCGGTACGCCGGGCCGGCGTGCGGCGTGCTGACCGCGCGCCCACCCCGCGCGGTGCGCGCGCGTCGTGTGCCCCCCTTTGCTCCGTTCGTACTCTATCGACTCCGGGGAGCCCGCGCCCGGTACGGGCGGCGCTCAGCGCGCCGCGACCGCCCGCGCCGCATGCACCGTACGGGCGGCCAGACAGAAGGCGTCGGGCCGCCACAGGACGCCCGTGCAGGCGTCGCCCTCCACCAGGGCCGCCAGCGTCTCCCGGTCCTGGCCGTCCAGCCGGTCCGCGATCCGGTCCCGCAGCCCGGCCAGGTTGTCGTACAGGTACTCCCGCGCCGTCGAGCCCAGCGGCGCCGGCAGGTCCAGCAGGAACGTCCGGCTCCCGGCCGGCACCAGTCCCGCCGTGCTCAGCATCCGCGGCCAGTCCTCGACGACCTCCCGCGCCCCCGGCAGCTCGGCGCGCATCTCCGCGAACCATTCCTCCGTCGCCGCCTCCAGCCGGGCCTGGAAACCCGGACGGCCCAGGCCGAAGTCGCGCGGCAGGAAGCGCTGCGGCAGACCGCCCTCGGCGACGGCCAGCAGGCCGCCCGGCCGCAGCATGCCCGCCATCCGGTCCAGGACCGCCTGCTGATCCCCCAGATGGTGGACGGCACGGCTGCTGAAGACGACGTCTGCGTCGCCCACCTCGGCCAGCACCTCCGGCAGCTCCCCGGCCCGGGCCGTCACCCGGTCCCCGAGTCCTTCCCGGCGGGCCCGCTCCCGCGCCCGCTCCAGCAGCTCGGGCGAACCGTCCACGGCCACCACCTCGGCCTCCGGGAACGCCCGGGCCAGCAGGCAGGAGAAGACGCCCGGCCCGCTGCCCGCGTCCACCACCCAGCGCACCGCCGGGGCTGCGTCCTCGGCGGTCTGGCCGTCCCGGCCGACCTGCCTCTCCTGCCCGTCCTGCCCGTCCTGCCCGGCCGCGGGGCCGGGGCCCCCGCTGTCCGGGGCGGGGGCGAGCAGCCCGGCCAGCCAGCGGGCGGCGCGCCCGACGGGCTCCGCGAAGAGCTCGCCCTCCCGCTCCAGCATGTCCGCCATCCGGGCCCAGTCGATGTCCGTCCCGCCGTGCCCGTGCCCGTGCTTGTGTGCGTGGCCGTGCCCGGGGGCGGGCCCGTGCCCGTGGCCGTCTCCCCGGGCGGCGGCCGCCCCTGCTTCCCGTTCCGTCGTCACGTCGTACGCCTCCGTCTCCCGGCGGGCCCGTACCGGCGGTTCCGTACGGCTGTCCCGCACCGTTCGCCCGGAGCGTGCACCGCTCCCCCGGACCGGGGCAAAGGGCGTTGCCGGTTCCGGGAAAGCCCCCTCCGTGCGCGGCCGCTCCCCTTGCCGGACGATTGCGTTCCGTGCAGCATCGGACACCCGGAGTCCTGCTGCCGACGGGGGTACGTCGTGGCCGCTGCCGCACCGCTCGATACGGACGTCGCCGTCGTCGGCGCCGGCCTGGCCGGCCTGACCGCCGCCCGTCGGCTGGAACAGGCCGGTGCGGACACCGTGGTCGTCGAGGCCCGCCCGCGCGTCGGCGGCCGCACCCTCAGTCACCCGCTGGACCACCCGGCCGTGCGGGACGGGGAGTCCGCGGTGCTCGATCTGGGCGCCGGCTGGCTCGGCCCGGGTCAGGACCGGGTGCTCTCCCTCGTCGGCGAGCTGGGCCTGTCGACCCATCCCACCTACGACGAGGGCGACAACCTCTCCGAGCACCGGGGGCGGATGCACCGCTACCGCGGCGTCTTCCCCCGGCTCGGGCCGCTGATGCTGGCCGACCTCACCCAGGCCCAGCTCCGGCTGGACCGGATGGCGCGCACCGTGCCCCTCGACATGCCGTGGACCGCCCGCCGGGCCGCCTCCTGGGACCGGCAGACGGTCGCCGCCTGGGCCGCGCGGAACCTGCGCACCCGCGGTGGGCGCGCCCTGCTGCAGCTCGCCGTCGAGGCCGTCTGGGCCGCTCACCCCGCCGATCTCTCGCTGCTGCACGTGCTGTTCTACATCCGCTCCAACGGCGGTTTCGACGCTCTCACCAGCGTGCGCGGCGGCGCCCAGCAGGAGCGGGTCGTCGGCGGCACCCAGGCCCTGGCTCTCACCCTCGCCGCGGCGCTGCGCCGGCCGCCGCTGCTGGACGCTCCGGTGCACCGGGTCACCGTGCGGGACGGACGCGTGGAGCTCGCCCTCCCCGGCGGGCGTACCGTGCGGTCCCGCCGCGCGGTGCTCGCTCTCGCCCCCAACCTCCTCGCCCGTATCGGCTTCGCACCGGAGCTGCCCGCGCTCCGGCACCAGCTCCACCAGCGGATGCCGCAGGGCACCGTCGTCAAGTGCCACGCCGTCTACCCGGCCCCCTTCTGGCGCGACCGCGGCCTCACCGGGCAGGTGACCAGCCCCGCCGGACCGGTCAAGGTCACCTTCGACGCGACGCCGCCCGGCGGCAGCCCCGGTGTGCTGCTCGGCTTCCTCGAGGGCCGTCAGGCCCGCAGCCTCGGTGCCCGGCCGCCGGCCGAACGGCGCCGGGCCGTGCTCGCCTGCCTGCGCCGGTACTTCGGGGAGGCCGCTGCCCGGCCCGACCAGTACCTCGACCACAGCTGGGCCGCGGAGCCGTACAGCGGCGGCTGCTACGCGGGGTATTTCCCGCCCAACGGCTGGACGGACTTCGGCCGGGTGCTGCGCCCCGCCGTCGGGCCGCTCCACTTCGCCGGCACCGAGACGGCCACCACCGGCTACGGCTATCTCGACGGCGCCGTGCGCTCCGGGGAGACCGCGGCCGCGGCGGTCCTCGCTGCGCTCGGCGGGGACCCGGCGCCCGCCGCCGGGCCGCCGCCGGCGGCCCGGCGATGAGTTTCCGTCCCGCCCGGTGTCGGTACCGGTGACACCGAGCGGAGGAGCACCCCATGCCCGAGACCATGCCCGGGACCCGCCCCGGCCTCGACGCCGCGGCCGCCGAGGTCGCCGCCCTGCTGAACGGGGTCGACGACGGCGAGCTGGGCCGGCCCACGCCGTGCCCGGAGTACACCGTCGGGGACCTGCTGGCCCATCTGATGGACCTGACCCTGGCCTTCCGGGACGCCGCCGAGAAGGCCGGCGGGCCCACGGCGCCGCCCGACCCGTCCGCCGCCCGCCTCGACCCGCGCTGGCGGGTCCTGCTGCCCGCGCGCCTCGACGCGCTCGCGGCCGCCTGGCGCGACCCCGCCGCCTGGGAGGGGGAGACCGAAGCCGGCGGCGTGGTCCTGCCCGCCTCCGTCATGGGACTCGTCGCCCTGGACGAGCTGGTGATCCACGGCTGGGACCTCGCCCGCGCCACGGATCAGCCCTTCGTCTGCGACCGGAGCACGGCCGAGCCCCTGCTCGCCTTCCTCACCCGTGCGGCGGAGGAGACCGGCGGCCGGGGGACCGAGGGGATGTTCGGGCCGGTGGTCCCGGTGCCGGAGGACGCGCCGCCGCTGGACCGGGCGGTCGGCCTCGCCGGCCGGGACCCGGCCTGGAAACCCTGAGCCGGCGCCTGCCGGAACGCGGTGAGCGCCGGGCCCGGGTCCGCAGGACGCGGCCGGGCCCGGCACCCGGTCGCCCGGTGCGCCGGTCAGCAGCGCTTGCCGGTCGCCGCCTGGTTCGGCAGCGGGTCCCCGGGCTTGCGCACCGCACCGACGGCCGCGGTGCACTCGTCCGCCGTGTCCGCGGGGTTGGACCAGTACTCCTGGCCGTTGCTGTTGGTCCAGGAGCGCTTGCCGACGTACTCGTCACGGGAGTAGCTGTAGATTCCCGTGCTCACGTCGTAGTCCCCCGTGGTGTTCCGGAAGCTGTCCCACACCCACAGGTAGCCGTAGTTCTCGTCGCACTGCGGCGAGTAGAACTGCTTCACCGAGGCGATGTGGGCGCCGCCGCGGTCGACGTAGGCAGTGGTGCCGATCTGGTAGGCGTCCGGGCAGACCCCGGCCGCCCGGGCCTTCGCGCTCCGCGGGTTCCCGGCGGCCGACGGGGCGGTGGACTTCTCCCCGGCGGCGGACCGCTGCTTCTCCGGAGCGGGCGCGGGCCCGCTGCCGGCCGTGGCGGAGGCCGCCGGGACGAATGCGAAGGCGCAGGCCGCCGCAGCGATGAGTGTCTTGCGAGCACGCATACGGGTGTTCCCCCTCTGCTCGTGGTGTCGCGCACGGATCTCGCGCGCGGTGCACGGCGCCGGTCTCCTCCGCGGGAACCCCGCGAAGGCCGCCGTGCACACCTCGTGGTCACTCCGTCAGACCCCGCACGCGGGCCGAAGGTTGCACTGCTCCACCCGATCGAGTGAGGTATCGAGCGACTGTCCACCCCGGGGCTGTGTCCGTCTCGCCTCCCGGAGCGGGCGGCGCGCCCCCGACGGGTTCGCCGGATCAGTCCGTCGGCTCGTCCGGCCGGGGCGCCTCCGGGTCGTCCTGCTCCGTGCCGGGGGTGCGCGGCCCGGTGCCCGTCTCGTCGGTGTCCGGCAGTTCCTCGGCCGGCACGTCCGCGCCGCCGGGGTCTGCGGCGGCCTCCTCCTCGGTCTCGGCGCCGGCCTGCTGGTCGGGCAGATCGCGCGGTACGCCGCCGCGCCCGCCTGCCGTGCTGTCTGCTGCATCGCTCATGCCACCATGGTGCCTCGGCGGGAGGTACCACCGGGCGGCCACCCCGGTCGTCCAGCGCTCGCCGGCGCCTGCACGCCCCCCGTCCGCAGGGACGCGGGACCCGACGGTGTGGGGCCCGGCGCAGCGGGGTACGAGAGCCCGTGATCACCGAGAAGGACACCGGCACGCCCCGGTGTACGTCTCCGACCAGGGAGGAAGCGACATGTCGTCGAAGCGTCGCCGGAAGAAGCGGGCACGGCGTAAGAACGCCGCCAACCACGGCCGGCGTCCTCAGTCCTGAGCGCGCTGCGACCGCACACCCGAGGGGGAGGGGCGCCGTCCGGGCGCCCCTCCCCCTCGGTGCTTCCCCTTCCGCCTCACCGGCCGGAGTGCCGCGGCCCCTCCCCACAGCTAGGGTCGGCGCGTGGCCATGTTCGTGATCGAGAACTCCGCGGACCTCCCCGTGACGGAGGTCTGGCGGCGTCTGACCCACTGGGAGCGCCACGCCACGGCCGTGCCCCTGACCCGGATCGTCGTCCTCACCCCGCCGCCCACCGGCCCGGGGAGCCGCTTCACCGCGCGCACCGGCTGGCGCCGGCTGAGCTTCGACGACCCGATGGAGGTCGTGCGCTGGGAGCCGCCCGCACCCGGGCGGGACTCCGGCTACTGCCGTCTGGAGAAGCGCGGCCGGGTGGTGCTCGGCTGGGCCGAGATCCGGGTGCGGGCGGAGGCGCCGGCGCCGCCGGGCGGCCGGAGCCGCGTGGAGTGGCGCGAAGAGGTGCGGCTGCGCGGCCTGCCCCGGCGGCTGGACCCGCTGCTGCGCCGCGCCGGGCGACTGCTCTTCGGCCGCACCGTGCGGCGGCTGCTGCGCACCGCCTGAGCCGGCGGACCGCCGGTCGGGCCGCCCGCGGCCCGGGCTGCGGAGGCTGCCGGGCCTCCGTCGCGGCCCGGTCCGCGGCGTCCGGCACGGCCCCCGGCACCCCGGGACGGCGGTGCGGGGCGGGCGCCGGGCCCGCCCCGCACCGCCGCGCCGAGGGGCGCCCGGGTCAGCAGGTGCCGAGGTCTTCCCAGACACCCCACTCCCCGGTGGTGCCGGGCTCGTCGCCCTGCGTCCACCACTGGGCGCGCCAGGTGTGCCCGTCGTGGGCGACGGTGTCGTCACCGGTGTAGACGGTGGAGGCGTCCCACGCCGGTGCGGTGCACTCGCCGGTGCCGCCGGTGGAGCCGCCGTCGGAGCCCCCGCCGTCGCCGCCGGTGCCGCCGTCCGAACCGCCGCTCCCGTCCACGACCGTGGTGCCGCGGGTCAGGTCGCCGGCCAGCCCGTAGCTCTTCCCGCCGAAGCTGACGGTCCAGTTCGACGGTGTGGAGACCGGCAGGTGGTAGACGAAGTCCAGCGAGACGGTCTCCCCGGGCGGCAGGGTCTGCCAGTCGGGAAGGGAGAGCGACACGCGGTGATACGGGCCGTCCAGCCCTCCGGTGTTCGGGCCGCGGTGGTCGCTGCGGACCACCTCCAGGCCCCACCCGGACTGGTCCTTGGCGTTGCCCGGCGCCGAGGTGGCGTAGTCGAACCGGAACTCGGTGCCGCCCGGCAGCGTCACCGCCGAGTTGTTGGTGATCCGCAGCTCCGGGCTGATCGGGTAGTTCGAGTCGCCGAGCGGGAAGTCCGTGAACTCGGTGGTGATGTCGAGCGCCTCGGAGGGCAGTCCGGTGGTGGCGCGCTGCGCGCCGTAGGGCGCGGCGGTACGGAAGGTCTCGTACATCAGCGACATCAGCGTGTCGCCGGGCCCGTACCGGCCCGCGGCCTCGTCCCAGCCGTAGTCCCCGGCCAGCTCCCACACCATGGTGCCGCCGATGCCCCGGTCCACCACGTACTGCGCCTTGGCGGCGACGGACTGCTCGTCCTCGGTGGCCAGGAAGACCTTCTTCTCCTCGTTCCACAGCCAGGGCGCGACCAGCTCCTCGCTGTACCTGCGCACGTAGTCGCCGGTGAGGGTGGTGTCCGCGGGCAGGCCGTAGTCGGTGACGTAGTCCCCGACGATGCCCTCCTCCAGGTTCTTCGCGTGCCACATCGGGTTGGACCCGGCGGGGGACTCCCGGCCCTCGGTGTCCTTGTCGTGCCAGAGGTTGTCGATGCCGGTGGCGCCGTCGCCGCACTCGGTCAGGCCGGAGCCGGCGGGGCAGTCGGTGGAGGGTGCGGTGCCCCACAGGCCGTCGGTGCCGCCGCTGACGTTCTTCCAGCCGCGGGTGTAGTAGGGCAGGCCGATGTTGATGCGCCCGGCCGGCATCGAGCCGCGGAAGTAGTGGTATGCCCAGTCGGTGTTGAGATAACCGGTGCCGCCGTACTGCGAGGTGGTGTAGACGCCGGCCGCGGCGAGTTCCGCGTCCCTGCCGTCGTCGTAGAGTGCGGCGTTGGGGCCGACGTACTCGTTCCAGGCACCGTGCAGGTCGTAGGACATGATGTTGACGTAGTCCAGGTACTTCTGCATCTGGTACGTCTCCATGCCGCGCAGCAGGTAGCCGGAGGAGGGCGCGGCCACGGTCAGCAGGTAGTGCTGCCCGTCCGCGGCGCCGGCCCGGTCCAGCTTCTCCCGCAGCACCCGCATCAGCTCGGCGTACCCCTTCACGAGGCCGGCGCGGCGGGCGTTGGCCACCTCCCAGTCCAGCGGGTTCCCCGCGTCCTGCATCGAGGTGGCGTACTCGTAGTCGATGTCGACGCCGTTGAAGCCGTACGTCCGGACGAAGTCCACCGCGGAGTCGGCGAAGGTCTCGATGCCGGCGTGGTTGACCGAGCCGTCCGCGTGGGTGGCCATGGTGTAGAAGCCGCCGGAGTCCACCCGCTCGCCGTCGGGCCCGAAGTAGCCGCCGGTCTCGGCCCAGCCGCCGACCGACACCATCGTCTTCACCTGCGGGTGGTCCTTCTTGAACGTGTTGAGCAGGTTGAAGTGGCCCTGGTACGGCAGGTCCGGGTCCATGGCGGCCCCCTCCACGCCGGGCCACGTCATGCCGGTGGCGGGGTTGTCCGGGCCGTCGGGGCCGACGGAGAGCCGGTTCGAGCCGTCGACGTGCGCGAAGGCGTAGTTCAGGTGGGTGACCTTGTCCCACGGGATGTCGGAGGCGAGGTAGCGGGCCTGCCCGTTCTCGCCGGTACGCCAGCCGGTGAAGTAGCCGATGACGCGCCGGGGATGGTCGGCGCCCATCTTCTCCCGGCCGGTGTCGTCGTAGACCGTGCAGTACGGCACGTCGACGCCCGGGGTGGTGTAGAGGCCGTCGGGCCGGCAGGACGCGTGGTCCCCGGCCGCCTGGGAGGTGGTGGGGGAGAGGGCGCCGAACAACAGCCCGGCGACGGCTGCGGCCGCCGCGGCGAGCGTGTGTCGGGGCCGGATGCGGGGCGACACGGGCTGGCCTCCTGGAGAGGTCGTACGGGCAGGGGGAGCGCATGCGGGACCGGCGGAGGCGGTACGTGCGGCCGCACTCCGGGCCGAAGGTGACATGGACACTAAGAGGACTAGACCAGTGCGTCAATAGGTCCGTACCAATCCGGGTGTGCGGCCCTGCCCCCGCGCCGGAGCGGACGCCGCTCTCCCCGGAGTGCCTCCTCCGGCCCGCAACGGGCGGAACGCGCGGCGGCCTCCACGGGAAGGGGCCCCGGTGTCCTCCGGCAGCGCGCGAAGAGAACCGCGCCCCGGCAGCGGCCAAGAGGCTCGCGCATGCGGGTACGAGGGCATGGCCACCTGCGCCCGCGCACCGGCGTGCCGGGCGGGAAACAGGGGAGCTGTCCAGGACGCGGTGCAGCATGGCGCCCCTGTGCGCTCACCGGTCGTGTACCACGGCTTCTCCGGCGAGCTGACTCGGCGCCCGAGACCCCTCTCGGCCTTCATCAGGCGATGACGGGCGGGCCAGGCCGCTCGGTGGAGTCCCTCCGCCCGCCGGGGTCGAAGGGTCAGGGACGCCGCTGCCAGGTGTGGAGGCGCACCGAGCCCGTGCGGCGGGAGCGGCCAGTCCCCGTACCGGAGCCGGTGCCCGGCGGGTGTCAGTCCTGGTGGGTGAGGCGCTCGTGCATCGTCTTCGACGCGGAGACGACCCGGTCACGCACCCAGGCCGGGGTGTGGCGATCCGGGTCGGCCGTGAGGCCGGCGGAGAACACCACCTTCCCCTTGCGGGTTGTGACCGCAACGTAGCGCCAGCCCACGGTCTCCCCGTCGTCGAGATCCCCCGTGTCCTCGACCGTCATGGCCCAGGCGAGCACGTCGTCCGTCCCGGCGACCTCGACGCTGAGGGAACGCGTGTCGCCGTAGACGTGCCCCGTGGGGTACTTCCATCTGGTGCACCGTTCGACGGCCCCGCGCAGGGCATCCATCCAGGAGCGGGCCGGGGCCACTTCGTCGTACACCTTCACGGACGTGCTCGCCTCGGCGCTGGAGGCACCGGCGTCCTCACCCCTGGGAAGACGGACGTACCGCGAGAGCACCACCGCGTCCGGCCGTTCGCTCTTCGGAGTCATGTGCCACATGCAGTCCTTGCCGGGCCGGGCCGGCACGCTCCCGCTCCCCTCGTAGAGGTCCTGCGCGCGCCGGAAGCCGTGGCCCCACTGCTCGGGGGTGAGCGCGGTGCTTCGCGTGGCCTTCTCGGCCTCCGCAGGGGTTGACGGCGGAGCCCACTCCTCACCGCCGCTGCCGCAGGCCGTGACGAGCACCAGCGCTACCAGCGAGGTGCCGAGCCGGACGGAGCCACGTCTTCCTGGGATCATCTTTTCGCCTCTCGCATGTGCATCGTGCCTCCATGGCCCCAGCACACCTCCCGCCTGGCCGGGCCACCGACCCCTGCGGGGCTGCCTCCGGCGCCTCGTGGTGCAGAGTGTCCGCTGCGGAGCGGGCGCCGCGGGAGCGCCCCGGCGCGTCCGCCGGGACGCCGGGCGCACGACGGTCCGGCGGCTGTGCCACGGGCCTGCCCGAAACGGGGGTTTGGGCGGGAAAGGGTTCCCCTGTCGCTTTCCTCTCGTGAAGGCTGGGTCCGCGCCCGCCGCTCCGGCGGTGAACACCCCCCCACGAAGACGAAGGGACCCGCATGTCCACGCTCCGGAAGAGAATCCTCGGCACCACCGCACTGCTCGCCCTGGCGGCCTCCGGCCTGTCGGTGAGTACGCCGGCCGGTGCCCAGGCGCCCGCCGCTCCCGAGGCCACGGCGAACCAGACCGTGGTACTGCACACCGTCAAGGACCCGAACCTGGTGGTCGACCTGGCGTACGGCTCCCCGACGCCCGGCACCAAGGTGATCCTGCATCCCGCGCACGGCGGGGCGAACCAGAAGTGGGAGGTGGTGCCCGTCCAGGGGGACTGGTTCCAGCTGAAGAACAAGGCCTCGGGCACCTGCCTGGTGAACGGCTACCACAGCGTGGAGAACGGCCACAAGCTCGCCGGGTACGGGTGCAACAAGGGCTATGAGGACCAGCTCTGGACCCGTGTCCAGGTCGAGAACGGCAACCAGTTCACCCTGGTCAACAAGTACAGCGGCAAGTGCATGGACCAGACGACCACCGGCGCCGTCTACACCCAGCTCATCCAGTGGAACTGCCACGGCCTGGTCCACCAGCGCTTCACCGCTGAGACCGTCTGACCTTCGTCTCCGGCCGCGACGCCACGGCCCCGGCGGCCCGGCGCCTGCGGGGAGGGACACCCTCCCCGCAGGCCCGGTGCCCGCCGGGGCCGGTCGTGCGCAGGGCCCTCGCGCCCGGGTCCCCGTACCGTGATGCGGTACGGCGTGCGGGAGGCGCATGTCCGTGATCTTGTCAGGGTCCTGACATCTCACTACGGTGAGCGGTCACCGGCCGGACGACGTCGCACGGGCGCTCCTCCGCGCACCCCGGCTCCCACCCCCCACCCTCCGGCCGGGCAAGGAGATCCCATGCCCGGAAGACGATCCGTGCTCCTGACCGTGGCCGCGCTGCTGGGCCCGGCGCTCGCGGCGGTCCCCGGGGGCCCGGCGACGGCCGGCGAGCGCCCTCCCGCGGAGCAGCGCCACCCGGAGCCGCGACCGGGGGAGTGGCGGGAGGTGTTCTCGCCCGACGGCACTCTCTCCCGCGTGCGCATCCCCCCGCAGCCGGAGACCGGGCCCGGTGCCCGGGACCGCCGCGCGGCCGCCGCGGCCGAGGTCGTCGCACTCCAGCACACCGGGCCTTCGTCCACCCGCTTCGACATGGTGATCGTCGGTGACGGCTACACCGCCGCCGAGGCGGGCACGCTGCGCCGTCACGCCCAGTCCAAGTGGGCCGACATCGCCGCGACCGAGCCGTGGCGGAAGCACCGCGACGCGGTCAACGTCTGGCTGGTGAACGTCGTCTCGGCCGAGTCCGGCGTCGACAACGACCCGGTCCAGGGAGTGGACCGCGACACCGCGCTCGACATGCGCTTCTTCTGCGGCGGCATCGAACGGCTGCTCTGTCTCGACGAGGCCAAGGCGCAGGCCTACGCGGCCCGGGCACCGGAGGCCGACGCCGTCGTCGCCGTCGGCAACACCGTCAAGTACGGCGGCGCGGGCTATCCCAGCCTCGCCACCGTCGCGGGCGGCAACTCCCAGGCCGGCCGCATCGCCGTCCACGAACTGGGCCACTCCGTCGGCGGCCTGGCCGACGAGTACTACACCCCCGGGACCGCCTACTCCGGCGGCGAGCCGGACCGGCCCAACGTCACCACCGACCCCGGCGGTGCCAAGTGGGCCTCCTACCACGGGCGTCCCACGCCCGACGGCGGCACCATCGGCGTCTTCGAGGGCGGTCACCAGTACGAGCACGGCATCTACCGGCCCTCCGAGGACTCGCTCATGCGCACCCTCGACAAGCCCTTCAACCTGGTGGGGCTCGACGTCATGGACCGCGCCGTCCGTGCCGAGATCACTTCCGGGGCCGGCGGCGGTGCCGCCCCCGCTGCGGTGGACTCTCCGCCCGCCGGGTGACCCGCCCGCCGGGTGACCCGCGTGCCGGGACCGCCCAGGGGACGCACCGCCCCCTGAGCGCTCGCGCGCCGCGCGCCTCCTCGGCCCCGTGGCGGGGCGTCGGGCGGCAGGGCGGCACCTCGGCGGGCGTCAGGAGGACGGCGGCACTCCGTGATCGTCTTCGAGGGCGCGCCGGCAGGAGCCGTGACAGAGACGCCCCGGGGGTGTCAGGCGCAGCCGCCGTGGGGAGGCTGGTGGCCCGCCGGCGGACCGGCTCCCCGGCCTCCCGGACGGCCCGGCTCCCGCGGGCGGGCCGTCCGTCGGTCCGGACACCGCGCGGACGCCGGCCGGTGCGGGTGGCGCCGGGACGTGACCCCGCGGGCCGGCCCCGTTGGCGCGGCGCAGCCGCGGTC
>NZ_JACYHE010000038.1 GCF_021696945.1 Streptomyces sp. JJ36 | reverse complement strand
TGCCGCCTCAGGCGGGGCAGCCCGGGCCCGGCCCGGGCCACCGGGCGGGGACGAGCGCCGGTGCGGGCGCCGGTGCGGGCGCGCAGGGGACCACAGCCGGGGCCGGCGGCAGCGGCCGCGGCCATGTCGTGGACGGAGCGGACGGTGAGGGGCCCGAGGACGCGCCGGGCGGAGCGACCGGCGACGGAACGGGCGGGGCCGCCGGCGCGGCACGTCCCGCACCCAGTTCGGCCCGCAACGCCGTCACCAACCGGTCGACGTCCTGCGCCGGGCGTACCACGAGCCGCAGGAACCGGCTGCTGCTGTTCAGCTTGTTGCCGCACTCGCGGACGAAGATGCCGTGCTCCGTCAGCAGGCGGTCGCGGAGCTCCACGCCGTCCACCCCCGCAGGCAGCCTCACCAGCAGGAAGTTGCCCTGCGACAGGAACACCACCAGCCCGGGCACGCCCGCCAGGGCGAGGGACATGTGGGACCGGTCGCGGGAGAGCAGCGTGAGACTCTGGCGGTACTGGGACGCGTACTCGCCCAGCAGGAAGACCACGGTCTCCGCGAAGGCGTTCAGGTTCCACTTCGGCAGCGCGTCCCGGACCGTGGCGGCCAGCGCCGGGTTGGCGACGAGATAGCCGAAGCGGACGCCGTGCAGTCCGAAGTTCTTGCCCAGGCTCTTCAGCACCACGACGTTGTGCCGCACACACGCCTCGTCCGCCACCGACGGCTCGGCTTCCGCGTCCACGAAGTCGATGAAGGACTCGTCGACCACCACCAGGTCCAGCGCCGCCAACTGGTCGAGCAGCCAGAGCACCTGGCTGCGGCGCAGGTAACCGCCGTCGGGATTGTTGGGATTGCAGAGCACGGCGACCCGGGAGCCGCGGCTGCGCACGAACCGGACGTACTCCGCCGGGTCCAGGGCGAAGTCCTGCTCCTCGCGCAGTGGGAACATGTCCACCCGCTTGCCGGTCTCCATCGGCTGGTCGGTCCAGCGGCCGAACGTCGGCACCGGCACCGCCAGGCTCTCCCGCACCAGCAGATGATCGATCCAGGTGATCAGCTCGGTGGAGCCGTTGCCCATCACCACCGTCTGCCGGTTCAGCCCCAGCACGCGGCAGAGCTCGGCCGTCACCGTGCCGGCGTCGCTGGGGTAGTACCGCAGGATCCGCTCCACGGAATCCCGCAGCCGGTCGAAGACCTCCGGCGGGGGGAAGTACGGGTTGCAGGGGATGCAGAAGTCCAGCCGGGGCCGCTCCGGCCGGGCGCCGGCGACCGTACCCGGCGGCCCGGTGGGGCGCGGGGCGCCGGCGAGGCGGTCGAGCGCGGCCCACGAGGGGCTGTGCGTCAGCGTGTCGAGGGCACCGGCTGCACCGGGAAGCGGGGACACGTCCGTGGGCCTCCTTGCTGGCGGGAACGCGAAGGTGCGGGCGGGGGAGGGGAGGGTCGCCCCGCCCGGCCGGTCAGCAGCATGCCGCGCCGTGGCGCACCGGTGCGGAATCTGTACGAGTCCGGGAAAGGCGGGGACTCCGGCGACCCGGTGTACTACGGTGCGCCGGCGCGGTCTGGGCGAGCCCCGGCTGTGCGGCCCCGGTGGCGGGTGCCGTCAGGGTGAACTCGGGGGCCGACCGGGGGAGTCACCGATGCCGCCGGCGCCCGGGGCGGCGACAGTGGGTGCCCGACGTCTCACCCGTGGAGGGACATCCCCATGCCTCGCGCCGCGCCCGGCGGTTCCGCCGCCTCGCTCTCCTGCTGACCGCCGTGCTCCTCACCGCCGCGGCCGGGCCCGCGGCGGCCGGGCCCGCGCCCGGCGCGCCACCCGGCGGTGGTCCCGGACGGCCGCGGGTCGTGGCGGAGCGCCACACCGGCGACCGCATCACCGACCTCACCCTGTACTCCCCGGCCCCCGGCGGCCCCGCCGGCGTACGGCTGCTCACGCCGGACGGCTGGCGCGACCGGGCCCGCGGCGGCCGCTGGCCCGCCCTGTACCTGCTGCCCGGCGGCGAGGGCGACCACCTGCCCTGGACCCGGGACTACGCCATCCAGGAGCTGCCCGCACTGCGGGACAGCCTCGTGGTGATGCCGGAGATGCCGCTGTACGGCTTCTCCTCCGACTGGTGGAACCACGGCGCCGGCGGCCCACCGCGGGTGGCGACCTTCCCTCTGGACGAGGTGGTCCCGCTCGTGGAAGGGCACTACGGCGCCGGGCCGCGGCGCGTGGTCGCCGGGCAGTCGCAGGGCGGCTTCGGCGCCCTCTCGTACGCCGCGCGGCGCCCCGGCATGTTCCGTGCGGCGGCCGGTTACAGCGGCTTCGTCCACCCGCTCCAGCATCCGCACGCCGTCCGCGCCGGCATGACCCACCTCGGGCTGGACTGGCTGGCGCTGTGGGGCCACCCCGAGCGGCAGCCGGCCCCCGCGTGACGTCGGGCGGCTCCCCGCGGCACCCCCGCGCCCAGGCCGTCCCTGCGGGGGCTCCGCCCCTCCGCGGTGACGCAAGCCTCAGCGGGGCCCCGGCGCGGGCCCGCCCGCACACCTGCGCCTCCACTACACTACCGGGAGTGACAGACAAGTCCGTCATCGTCATCGGCTCCGGCTTCGGCGGCAGTGTGGCCGCCCTCCGGCTGGCGGAGAAGGGGTATCGCGTCACGGTCCTGGAGGCCGGACGGCGCTTCCACGACACGGACTTCGCCGCCTCTTCGTGGCAGGTGCACCGCCTGCTGTGGGCGCCGTGGCTGGGCCTGACCGGCATCGTCCGGCTCCGGCTGCGCCGCCGCCTGCTCGCCCTGACCGGGATCGGCGTCGGCGGCGGGTCACTGGCCTACGCCGGCGTCCACCACCGGCCTGGGGCGGCAGCCTTCCGCGCCCCCGGCTGGGACCCGGCCGTGGACTGGGCGGCCGAACTCGCCCCGCACTACGCCACCGCCGAGCGCATGCTCGGCACCTCCGGGCCGCCCCCGCCCGACCCGGCCACGGTGGACGCGGAAGCCGCACTGCACCGGGCGGCCGAGACCCTCGGGCTGCCCGCCGGTCCCCACGCCGTGCGCACCGGCATCCACGTCGGCACCCCGGGCGTCCCGGAACCCGACCCCTACTTCTCCGGCCAGGGGCCGCCCCGCACCGGCTGCACGCAGTGCGCACGCTGCGTCCTCGGCTGCCGGGTCGGAGCCAAGAACACGCTGGTGAAGAACTACCTGTACCTCGCCGAGAAGCGCGGCGCCCGCATCCGCCCCCTGACCACCGCCACCGGCCTGCGCCCCCGCCCCGGCGGCGGCTGGGACGTCCACACCACCCGTACCGGACTCCCCATCCGCCGTACGGTCCTGAGAGCCGGTCAGGTCGTGCTGGCCGCCGGGGCCTGGGGCACCGCCGAACTCCTCCACCGTGCCCGCGCCGCCGGCGCCCTGCCCCGCCTCTCCCCGGCGCTGGGCACCCGCACCTGCACCAACCGCGAGGTACTCCTCGCCGTCTCCGCCCCCGGCTTCGACACCGGCCCCGGCGTCGCCATCCGGGCCGCCGTGCACGCCGGCGACGGCACGCTCGTCCAGCTCGCCCGGCTCGGGCGCGGCAGCAACCCCCTCGCGGCCGCCCTCACCCCCCTGCCCGGGCCCCGGCGCGCCCGTGCGCACCGCCCGCCGCTGCGGCACTTCGGGCGCCGTACGGCCCTGCTCCTCGCGATGGAGGGGCGCTCCTCCTCTCTGACCTCCCGCCACCGCCACGGCCGCCTGACCTTCCGTCACGCCGACGGTCCCGCCGAACCGGTACGGCTCCCCGCGGCCGAGGAGGTCGCCCGGGGCTACGCCGAGCAGCTCGGCGGGACCGCCCACACCTGGTGGCCGCAGCGGCTGCTGCGTCTGCCCTGCACCGCCCACCTGCTCGGCGGCTGCCCCCTCGGCACCGATCCGCGGACCAGCGTGGCCGACCCCTGGCACCGGGTGCACGGCCACCCGGGCCTGCACCTCGCCGACGCCTCCGTCGTCCCCGCCAACCTCGGCGGCAACCCCGCCCTCACCGTCACCGCCCTCGCCGAACGCGCCTTCGCGGCGTGGCCCCCCGCCGGCGCCCCCGGCGACCACCCCCCTCCGGGCCCGCCCCACCGTCCCGCCCGGTCTCCGGAGTAGCCCGCCGATGCCTCATCCGCTCCTCGTCCGCCTCGGCCGTACCCGGGCCTTCACCCGCCTGGCGCCCCACCTGCTGCCCCGCTGCGACCTGGCCGTCCACCGGCTGACCCGGGGCCGGTGGGTGCCCAGCAGCCTGTTCGTCCCCACCGTCGTCCTCACCACCACCGGCCACCGCACCGGGCTGCCCCGCAGCACGCCCCTCTGCGCCCACCCGGGCCCCGACGGAAGCTGGATCGTCGTGGGCAGCAACTTCGGCCTGCCCCGCCATCCGGCCTGGAGCACCAACCTCCTCCACCACCCGCAGGCCCGCCTCACGGCCGGCGGCCGCACGCGACCGGTCACCGCCCACCTGCTCTCCGAGGAGGAGAGGAACCGGCACCGCCACCGCATCCGTGCGGCCGTACCGGTGTACGACACCTACGCGGCCCGCGCGCAGCGCGACATCCGGGTCTTCCGGCTCGTCCCGCACCCGCACGCCTGACCCGCGTCCTGTGGTCCCGGGGCCACACGCCTGGCGGGGGTGCCGCAGGGTCGCCCCGTACGGGGGACGCGCCGCCCCGTGACCAGGCACTCCGCCCGCCGGCGCCGCACCGGGCGCGACCCGTGTGGGGGGACGCCCGGGATGCGGCCGCGCCGTGGACACGGTCGGCTGGGGGCGACGGCCGGTGCTGCCGTGGCCCTCCGCCCAGGGAGGCCCAGCGCCGTGCCGGTGGAGAGGAGTTATCCATGCGTGTCATCGGACGCGCCTCCGCCGTACTCGCGGCGGGGCTGTGTGCCGCGGCTCTCTCGGCTCCGGCCGCCGAGGCCGCACCCAGCGGTACCGGGCCCACGAACATCCAGGTCTTCCCGAAGGTCGTGAAGCAGGGCGGCACCCTCACGGTGACGGTCGACGGCACCGCCTGCCGGGACGGCAAGGGCTTCCACCACGCCTTCGTGGAGTCCGACGCGTTCCCGCGTACGCCCCTGAGACCCCTGAAGCACGAGGGCGCCGCGGTCGCCCACCCGAGGGTCTTCGACAAGGCCAGACCCGGCCTGCACAAGGTCACCGCCACCTGCGGCGGCAAGTCGATAACCGGCGGCACCTTCCGCGTCGTCCCGGCCAGGGGTGCCAAGGGCGGCCTCGGCGGCACCCAGGGCGGCGACTCCGCGCAGGTCGCCGCGGGTGCCGGGGCCCTGGCGGCCGCGGCGGCCGGCGGCGTGTACCTGATGCGGCGCCGCCGGAGCGGCGAAACCGCCTGACAGCTCCTGCGGACCGTGCGGACACCGCCGGCACACGCGGAAGGGTGCGTGCCGGCGGAGCGCGCCCGGACGCGGCAGGTCCGGGCGCGCACGGTGGAGCGCTCCCCGGCGGCGGTCCGCCGGGGGAGCGCCCTCCCGGGCGGTCACCGCTCCGTTCTGCCGCTCCGTCACGACGAGTCCCGGGAGTGAGGACATGGCACCCAGACGCCGGGCCCGCCCGGCCCGCGCCTCCGGGGCTCGGTGGGCCCTGGTCCTCGTCCTGCTCGGCCTCGGCGCCCTCCTGCTGCGGGGCGCCCTGGGCGACCCTCCGGGGCCGCCGCAGCCGCACTCCGACGGGGGCCGGAGCACCGTGAGCGCCAGCGGGCACCGGCAGTCGCCCGCCGCGTCCCCGGGAGCGGACGAGACCGCGGGGCCGCTGCCCGCCTCGCCCCCCACGCGCGTCGCCGCCCCGGCGATCGGCCTGGACGTTCCGGTGCGACCGGTGGGTCTGGACGTGGAGGGGTTCATCGAGCCGCCGCCGGCGCAGACGGACCTCGCGGGCTGGCTGCAGTCCAGCCCCACCCCCGGGGAGCGCGGGGCCTCCGTGCTCGCCGGGCATGTCGACAGCGACCGCGGCCCGGCCGTCTTCTACGGCCTCGGCGCGCTCCGGAAGGGCCATCGCGTCGAGGTCACCCGTGACGACGGCACCACCGCCGTCTTCCGCATCTACGGCGTGGAGGTCCACGCGCACGACGCCTTCCCCGCCGAACGGGTCTACGCCGGCACCGCACGCCCCGAGCTCCGCCTGCTGACCTGCGGCGGCAGCTACGACGCCGCGGCGGGCTACCGCGGCAACGTCGTCGTCTTCGCCCGTCTGGTCACCGCCCGCTGACCACACCCGGCCGGCGCCGGCAGCGGGCCCGCGCACCGCCGGTGGCGGACGCCGTCCGCCCCGGGACCACCCCGGGCCCCGCGGAGCCCCGTGGGGCCGGCGGCTCAGGGGTGCCCCATGGTCGATATTTCGAACATTGACCGATCCTCCGTACGTCGGTAGGTTGACCGCCGCGGCCCGGTGCCCCGCCCGCCCGGTGACCGCACGGCGCGCCGCGCCGCCCCCGGCTCCCGCCGCATCCCGCGCGGGGCGGTGGCCCCGGCGCCGCGGCCGGACATCCCCGACGCGAGAGGACACCCACCATGACGGTGCTGCACGGCATCGACGCCCGCAGTGGCGAACGGCTCGACGACCCCGTCCCGGCCTCCTCCGGCGAGCAGGTGCGGGAGGCCTGCGCCGCCGCCGAGGACGCCGCCGCCGCTCTGGCCCGGCTGCCGGCGGCCGCCCGTGCCCGGCTGCTGGAACAAGTCGCGGAGGCGCTGGACGAGGCCGGCCCCGGGCTGGTCGCCCTCGCGGACACCGAGACCGCACTCGGGTCCGGCCCCCTGACCGCCGAACTCACCCGCGCCACCAACCAGTTGCGGCTGCTCGCCACCGAGGTGCAGCGGGAGGACTTCGCCGCTCCCCGGTGGGAGGAGGGCGCCTTCGCGCGGATGCTCAGCCCCGTCGGGCCGGTCGCCGTGTACGCCGCGAGCAACTTCCCCTTCGCCCTCTCGGTCGCGGGGTCGGACACCGCCGCCGCGCTCGCCGCCGGCTGCCCCGTCGTGGTCAAGGCGCACCCCGGTCACCCGCTGACCTCCCGCCGCACCGGCGAGGTGGCCGGCGCGGCGCTGCGCGACGCCGGGGCGCCCGACGGGACGTTCGCCGTGCTGCACGGCATGGAGGCCGGTACGGCCCTGATCCGGGACCCGCGCATCAGGGCGGCGGCCTTCACCGGGTCCCGGGCGGGGGGCCGGGCGCTCTTCGACGCGGCGGCCGCGCGCCCCGATCCCATCCCGTTCTACGGCGAGCTCGGCAGCGTCAACCCGGTCTTCGTCACCGAGGCCGCCGTACGGGCCCGCGGCGAGGAACTCGTGCAGGGCTACCTCACCTCGCTGACCCGCTACCACGGTCAGCTCTGCACGAACCCCGGGGTCCTGCTGCTCCCTTCCGGGCACGGGCTGACCGAGCCCCTGCGGAAGGCCGTGGGCGGCGCGGAGCCCGCGCCGATGCTCAACGCGCGCATCCTGGAGAACTACCGTGCGGGCCTGGAGCGGCTCTCCCGTTCGGCCGCCGGTCTGGCCGCCGTCCCGGACGGGCCGCACCTGTTCACCACCACCGCGGCCGAGTTCCGTGCCCGCCCCGAACTCGCGGAGGAGTGCTTCGGGCCCGCGGGTCTCGTGGTCGAGTACGCCTCCCGGGACGAGGCGCTGGAACTCGCCCGCGACCTGCCCGGCTCGCTCACCGCGACCCTGCACGCGGAGGAGGGTGACCCGGAGGACGAGACGTTCGCCCGCGAGCTGCTTCCCGTGCTGACGCGCCGGGCCGGGCGTGTGGTGTGGAACGGCTGGCCGACGGGTGTCGCGGTCAACCGCACGATGCACCACGGCGGCCCGTGGCCCGCCACCACGGGCGCCCAGTTCACCTCCATCGGTACCGAGTCGGTGCGGCGCTTCCAGGTCCCGGTGGTCTACCAGGGCGTCCCGGAGCGGCTGCTGCCCGGCCCGCTGCGGCGGTGACTCCCGCCCGCCGGCGCCCCGTCGTCCCGAGCGGACGGCGGGGCGGCCGCGTGCTGCCCGGGGCCGGCCGTACCGCCGCATCCGGCGCCCGGGCGGCGCGAAGCCGCTGACCGGGCGATTCCCCCGGTGCGGCAGGTGCGCGACCCATTGACACCGGGGGAGGCCCCGCATACATTCTGGCCAACATTTCGAACGTTGTACGAAATCTCGAACAGATAGGACGGGGTGCCCCGTGCGGATCACCGGAATCACCACCCATGTCGTCGGCACGCCCTGGCGGAACCTCACCCATGTCCGGGTCCACACCGACGAGGGCCTCACCGGCGTGGGCGAGACCCGCATGCTCGGCCACACCGACGCCCTGCTCGGGTACTTGCGCGAGGCCGAACGGAACCACATCGCCGGCTCCGACCCGTTCGCCGTCGAGGACCTCGTCCGCCGCATGAAGTACGGCGACTACGGGCGGGCCGGAGAGATCGTCATGTCCGGGATCGCCTGCGTGGAGACGGCCTGCTGGGACATCAAGGGCAAGGCGCTCGGCGTTCCCGTCTGGCAGCTCCTCGGCGGCCGGGTCACCGACCGGGTCAAGGCCTACGCCAACGGCTGGTACACCACCGAGCGCACCCCGGAGGCGTACCACGCCGCGGCCCGGCGGGTCGTCGAACGCGGCTATCGTGCCCTGAAGATCGACCCCTTCGGCACCGGGCACCTCGAACTCGACCACGAGAAGACCCGGTACGCCGTCTCGCTCATCGAGGCCGTCCGCGACGCGATCGGCCCCGAGTGCGAGCTGATGCTGGAGATGCACGGCCGGTTCAGCCCGGCGACGGCCGTGCGGCTGGCCAGGGAGATGGCGCCCTTCGCCCCCGCCTGGATCGAGGAACCGGTTCCCCCGGAGAACCTCAAGGCCCTCACCAAGGTGGCGCAGAAGGTGGACCTCCCCATCGCCACCGGCGAGCGCATCCACGACCGCATCGAGTTCCGGGAGCTGTTCGAGTCGCAGGCCGCCGACGTCGTCCAGCCCGACCTGGGCCACCTCGGCGGGATCGCGGAGACCCGGAAGCTCGCGGCCACCGCCGAGACCCACTACGTGCTCGTCGCCCCGCACAACGTCGGCGGGCCGGTGCTCACCGCCGCCTCGCTCCAGCTCGCCGGCTGCACCCCCAACTTCAAGATCCTCGAGCACTTCAACGACTTCGCCGACGCGGAGATCACCCATGTCGTCAAGGGCGCGCCCCGGGTCGTGGACGGCTACTTCGAACTGCCGGACACGCCCGGCCTCGGCGTGGAGCTCGACACCGACGCCGCCGCCGAGTTCCCCCAGCAGCAGGCCCGCTTCGACCTGTGGGCGGAAGGCTGGGAGAAGCGCGACCCGAAGTCCCCGTCATGACCGCCGTCGTCCTGGACGCACCCGGCGCCTTCCGGCTGACCGAGACCCCGCCCACCGCGCCGGGCCCCGGCGAGGTCCTGGTCGCGGTGCACGCCTGCGGCGTCTGCGGCAGCGACCGCGAACTCTGGCACGGCACCCGGCCCGACGGCTATGTCCGCTACCCGGTGACGCCCGGCCACGAGTGGTCCGGCACCGTCCAGGCGGCCGGCGAGGGAGTCACCCCCGACCTGGTCGGCCGGAAGGTCGTCGGGGAAGGCTTCCGCAACTGCCAGACCTGCGACCGCTGCCGCGCCGGCGACACCACCCTGTGCACCGCCGGATACGACGAGACCGGCTTCACCCGCCCCGGGGCCATGGCGGACACCCTCACCCTGCCCGCCCGGCTGGTCCACACGCTGCCCGACGACGCGGACCTGACGGCCGCCGCACTGCTGGAACCGGCCGCCTGCAGCGCGGCCGCCGCCCTCGAGGCCGGCCTGCGCCCCGGGGAGCGGGCGGCGGTGGTCGGCGACGGCACCCTGGGGCTGACCGCCCTGCAGTTCCTCGCCGCGATGTCACCGGCCGAACTGCTGCTCGTCGGCGGCAGCCGCCACCGGGCGGACCTGGCCCGGTCCCTGGGCGCCGGGGTCTTCCGCACCAAGGACGATCCGCCCGGCCCCGACCGGGCCGGATACGACGTGGTGGTGGAGACGGCCGGGGCGCCCGCCTCCGCGCAGGCCGCCGCCGCCCTGCTGCGCCGCGGCGGGCGGCTCGTCCTGACCGGCATCCCCGGCCCGGGAGCCGCCGGCCTCGACCCGGCCGACCTGGTGGTCCGGCGCATCGAGGTGCGCACCGTCTTCGGTGCTCCACCACGCGCCTGGTCGCACGCCGTCCGCGCCTTCCGGACGGGACTGCTCCGCACCACCCCCCTGATCACCCACCGCAAGCCGCTCACGGACTCCGGGGCCGCGATCGCCCTCGTCGGCTCCGCCGATCCCGCGGTCGGCAAGGTCCTGCTGCACCCCTGACCTCCCGGCCCGCAGACACCCCCCTGTACCCCGCACCACCGAGGAGCTTCATGGCCCACCCCACCCCGCCCCCGGACCACGGCACGCGACGTCCCGCCGCGGCCGCCCTGGAACGCATCGGCCACCCGGCCCCCGCCGAGGACCCCGCCCACGCGTCGCCGTACGCCTTCCCGGACGGCGGCACCTGGCGCACGGAGATCCCCTCGGTCGAGGGCCCCGAGGCCCTGGCGACCGTGCTCAAGGAGACGACCCGGCTGGACGTGCCCGTGCACCGGATCAGCCAGGGCAGCGGCGTGTGGATGCTCACCGACGCCGAGATCACCGAGATGGTCGACGCCTGCGCCGAACGGGCCGTGGAGCTGTGCCTGTTCACCGGGCCCCGCGGCAACTGGGACATCGGCGCCGCCACCCGCACCCCCTCCGGCGGCGGCGGGCTGCGCGCCCGGGGCGAGGGCGCGGTCGCCGGATGTGTCGAGGACGCGCTGCGCGCCGCGGAACTCGGCGTGCGGTGCCTGCTCGTCGCCGACGAGGGCGTGCTCTGGACGCTGCACCGGCTGCGTGCGGCCGGGACGCTGCCGTCCGCGATGACCTTCAAGGTCTCGGCGCTGGTCGGCCCGGTGAACCCGGCGTCGTACGCGGTCTGGGAAGGTCTCGGCGCCGACTCCCTCAACATCCCCTCCGACCTGTCCCTGGAACAGATCGCCGAGATCCGGCGGGTGAGCCCCGCGCCCATGGACCTGTACGTCGAGGCCCCCGACGACCTCGGCGGCTTCGTGCGCATGTACGAGGCGGCGGAACTGATCCGTCGCGGCGCACCGATCTACCTGAAGTTCGGCCTGAGCCGAGCACCCGGCATCTACCCGTACGGCAGCCACCTGCGTGACGTGACGCTGGACACCGCCCGCGAGCGGGTGCGCCGCGGCCGGCTCGCCCTCGACCTGCTGGCCCGGCACGGCGCGGACGGCGGCATGTCCCCCGTCGGCCGGCACGAACCCGGAGCACTGCGGCGTTTCCCGCTGCCGGAGAGGAGCTGAACCATGCGCAACCCCATACGACCGCACACCCGCACCGCACCGGCGGCGGCCGTCGCCGCGGCCCTGGTGCTCGCCGGATCACTGACCGCCTGCGGTCAGGAGGCCCGGGGCGGCAGCCGCTACGAGCCCGAGGGCGGCAAGGGCTCCACCGTCGGCATCGCCATGCCGACCAAGTCCTCCCAGCGGTGGATCACCGACGGCAGGAACATGGCCGAGAAGTTCCAGAGCGCCGGCTACAAGACGGACCTGCAGTACGGCGACGACAAGGTGGAGAACCAGGTCGCCCAGCTCGAGAACATGATCACCAAGGGTCACGAGCTCCTGGTCGTCGCCGCCATCGACGGCTCCGCCCTCACCAACGTCCTCCAGCGGGCCGAGGACGCCGGCATCAAGGTCATCGCCTACGACCGGCTCATCATGGGCACCGAGAACGTCGACGCCTACGCCTCCTTCGACAACGAACGCGTCGGTGAACTCCAGGCCCGCTACCTCGTCGAGGCTCTGGGGCTCGAGAAGAACAAGGGCGAGAAGTTCACCCTCGAGCTGTTCGCCGGATCGCCCGACGACAACAACACCCGCTACTTCTGGAACGGCGCGATGCAGGTGCTGCACCCCTACCTCGAGCGGGGGCGGCTCGTCGTCCGCAGCGGGCAGACGAAGATGAACCAGGCCACCACTCTGCGCTGGGACGGCGGCAAGGCCCAGAAGCGCATGGACGACCTGCTCAGCAGGCACTACGGCAGCACCGACATCGATGCCGTGCTCTCCCCCTACGACGGCATCTCGATCGGTGTCATCTCCGCGCTCCGGAGCGCCGGCTACGGCACCGAGGAGCAGCCGTTCCCCGTGGTGACCGGGCAGGACGCGGAGCTGGCCTCCATCAAGTCGATCCTGGCGGGGCGGCAGACCCAGACCGTCTTCAAGGACACCCGCAAGCTCGCCGCGCAGGCCGTGCAGATGGGCGACGCCCTGCTCAACGACCGGAAGCCGGAGTTCAACAACACCACCGACTACGACAACGGCAAGAAGACCGTCCCCGCCTACCTGCTCAAGCCGGTGAGCATCGACAAGTCCAACGTCCGCCTGCTCGTCGACGAGGGCTACTACACCGAGGAGCAGCTCACGTGACCCGCCCGGTACTCCAGATGCGCGGGATCACCAAGACCTTCCCCGGCGTCACGGCCCTGGCCGGGGTCGACCTGACCGTGCAGGCAGGCGAGATCCACGCGGTGTGCGGCGAGAACGGCGCCGGCAAGTCCACCCTGATGAAGGTCCTCAGCGGCGTCCACCCGCACGGCAGCTACGAGGGCGAGATCCTGTTCGACGGCGAGCCGGTCGCCTTCCGTGACATCGGGGCCAGCGAGCGGCGCGGCATCGTCATCATCCACCAGGAACTCGCGCTCGTCCCCCACCTCTCCCTGGCCGAGAACATCTTCCTCGGCAACGAGCACGCCTCCCGCGGCATCATCCGCTGGAGCGAGACGCTGCGGCACGCGGACCGGTTGCTCCGGCGCGTCGGGCTGCCGGACAACCCGGCCACCCGCGTCGCCGACGTGGGTGTGGGCAAGCAGCAGCTCGTCGAGATCGCCAAGGCGCTCGCGAAGCAGGTGAGACTGCTGATCCTCGACGAGCCGACCGCCGCCCTCAACGACGAGGACAGCAGCAACCTCCTCGACCTCATCCTCGGCCTCCGCGAGCAGGGCATCGCCTGCATCGTCATCTCCCACAAACTGGACGAGATCCGCCGGATCGCCGACACCGTCACCATCCTGCGTGACGGCCGCAGCGTGGAGACCCTGCCCGTGCGGGAGACGCCGGGCGCCGCACCGAGCCTGCCGGAAGACCGCATCATCCGCGGGATGGTGGGCCGGGACCTGGAGAACCGCTTCCCGGAACGCACCCCCTACACCGGCGAGGGGGCCGGCCGGACGGCGCTGGAGGTCTCCGGCTGGACCGTGCGGCACCCCCTGGACCACCAGCGCAAGGTCGTCGACGACGTCTCCCTCCACGTGGGGCGCGGTGAGATCGTCGGCGTCGCGGGGCTGATGGGCGCCGGCCGCACGGAGCTGGCGATGAACGTCTTCGGGCGCAGCTACGGCATCCACGACGGCGGCACGGTCGCCGTGAACGGCCGGAGGGTGCGGACCAGGACGGTGCCGGAGGCCATCGCGCACGGCATCGCCTACGTCACCGAGGACCGCAAGACCTACGGGCTCAACCTCATCGACACCGTCCACCGCAACGTCTCGCTCACCTCGCTGCCCGCGCTCGCCCGGCGCGGAGTCGTCGACGAGCACGCCGAGCGGCGGGTCGCCGAGGAGTACCGGACGTCGATGAACATCAAGACGCCCACCGTCTTCGAACAGGTCCAGCGGCTCAGCGGCGGCAACCAGCAGAAGGTGGTGCTGAGCCGGTGGATCCACGCCGGCCCGGAGGTGCTGATCCTCGACGAGCCGACCCGCGGCATCGACGTCGGCGCCAAGTACGAGATCTACGCCGTCATCGCGCGGCTGGCCGCGGAGGGCAAGGCCGTGCTCTTCATCTCCTCCGAGCTGCCCGAACTGCTGGGCATGTGCGACCGGATCTACACCATGGCCGCGGGACGGCTGACCGGTGAGATCCCCCGCGAGGACGCCACCCAGGAAGTGCTCATGCGCCATATGACCATGGACAGGAACTGAGGCCCGCCATGACCGCAACCGAAACCCGCACGCCCGCGCCACCCCCGCCGCCGGCCTCCTCCCACCGGCCCGCCGTGCGCATCCTGCTGGACGCCGCGCGCACCAACATGCGCCAGTACGGCATGCTCGTCGCCCTCGGCCTGATCGTGGTGCTCTTCCAGGTCTGGACCGACGGCACACTGCTGCTGCCGAACAACGTCTCCAACCTGATCCAGCAGAACAGCTACATCCTGATCCTCGCCATGGGCATGATGGTGGTGATCATCGCCGGTCACATCGACCTCTCCGTGGGGTCGCTGGCCGCGTTCGTCGGCGCCGTCGCCGCCGTCATGATGGTCCGGCACGACATGCCGTGGGTCCTCGCCCTGATCCTGTCGCTGCTGATCGGTGCGGTGGCGGGCGCCTGGCAGGGGTTCTGGATCGCCTACGTCGGCATCCCGTCCTTCATCGTGACCCTGGCCGGCATGCTGCTGTTCCGCGGCGCCACCCAGATCGTCCTCGAGGGACGGTCCGTGGCCCCGTTCCCGCACGGCTTCCAGGAGATCGCGCAGGGCTTCCTCCCCGAGATGGGGCCCTACACCCAGTACCACAACCCCACTCTGCTGCTGGGTCTGCTGGTGATCGCCGTGCTGCTGGTCCAGCAGTGGCGCGACCGGCGCCGCCAGGCGGCCTACGAGCTCGACGTGCTGCCGTTCGACCTGTTCGTGCTCAAGTGCGTGGCGATCACCGCCGCCGTGGTCGCCGTCACCCTGACGCTCGCCAGCTACCACGGCGTCCCCGTGGTGCTGCTCATCCTCTGCGGGCTGCTGCTCGCCCTGGGCTACGTGATGCGCAACGCCGTGATCGGCCGGCACGTCTACGCGCTCGGCGGGAACAAGGCCGCGGCCAAGCTCTCCGGAGTCCGCGACCGGCGCGTCACCTTCCTCGTCTTCGTCAACATGGGCATGCTCGCCGCGCTCGCCGGCTGCGTGTACGCCGCACGCCTGAACGCCGCCACCCCGCAGGCCGGGCTCATGTTCGAACTGGAGGCCATCGCGGCGGCCTTCATCGGCGGCGCCTCGATGAGCGGCGGCGTCGGAACGGTGCTGGGCGCCGTCATCGGCGGGCTGGTCCTGGGCGTGCTCAACAACGGCATGTCGCTGGTCGGCATCGGCACCGACTACCAGCAGGTCATCAAGGGGCTCGTGCTGCTCGCCGCCGTCGGCTTCGACGTGTGGAACAAGCGCCGCGCCGGCTCCTGAACCGGCCGCGGACCCCGGCGGCGGGGCCTGGTTCAGCCGGCGAAGGCCGGCTGCACCAGGCCCCGTCCCGCTCCGGGGAGCACCAGCACCGACCCGGCGTGCGGATGCGGGTCCGTGTCCCCCTCGCGGGCCGTGGTGATGTACAGGTCGCTCAGGTCCGCACCGCCGAAGGCGCAGGCCGTCGGACGGCGCACCGGCAGCGGGACGGTGCGGTCCAGCCGGCCGTCCGGGGTGTACCGGCGGACCGCGCCGCCGTCCCAGAGGGCCACCCAGACGCAGCCGTCGGCGTCCACGCACAGCCCGTCCGGGAACCCGGCGCCCCGCTCGATCACCGCCAGCGTCCGGCGGGCGCCGAGCCCGGGGCCGTCCCCGCTGCGGAAGACGTCGATGCGCCGCGTCGGGGAGTCGACGTAGTACATCAGCCGGCCGTCCGGGCTCCAGCCCGTCCCGTTGGACACGGTCACGTCGTCCAGCACGGTGACCGCCGAACCGTCCGGTGCGACCCGGGTCAGCCTGCCGCCCCCCGGCGCCTCGTCGTACCGCATCGTGCCGGCCCAGAGCGCGCCGTCCGGGGCGACGGCGGCGTCGTTCCCCCGCCGGCCCGGCGCGGGATCGTGCACCAGCCAGGAGAGGCCGCCGCCGGGGTCCCGCAGCGCCACGCCGTCCCGCAGGTTGAGCACCAGGCCGCGGCCGCCGGTCCGGGGCCGGGCCGCCCCCACGTGCTGCGGGGTGCACAGGACCGTCCGGCGGCCGTCGGCCGGGTCGAAGCCGTGCACGCGGCCGGCGAGGATGTCCACCCAGAGCAGCACCCGGGCCTCGGCGTCCCACACCGGACCCTCGCCCAGCCGCGCCTTCTCCCGTACGGCGATCTCGGTACCGGTCACGGGGCGCCCCGGTGGCCGAGCCGGCCCGAGAGCTCGCCGGCCCCCTTGACCGCCAGTTCCTCCAGCCCTGGGCGCCGTTCCCGCGCCCAGCGGATGGTCGGCACGGAGATGCTCAGCGCCGCCACCACCTCCCCGGCGGCGTCCCGCACGGGCGCGGCCACACAGCTCACGTCCGGGTTCGACTCCTTCTCCTCCACGGCGACGCCCCGCCGGCGCACCTCCGCCAGGTGCCGCCGCAGCTCCCGCGGCGCGGTGATGCTGTTCTCCGTCATCGCCCGCAGCGGGCGGTCGTCGGGGATCCGGGCGTCCAGCTCCTGCGGCGGGAGCATGGCGAGCAGCATCTTCCCCACGGCGGTGCAGTGCGCGGGGAGCCGGCGTCCCGCGGCCGAGACCATCCGCACCGCGTGCGTGCTGTCCACCTTCGCGATGTAGATGACGTCGGTGTCCTCCAGGATCGCGACGTGGACCGTCTCCCCGCAGGTCTGCGCGACGTCGAAGGCGACCTGCTGCCCCTCGGCGGCGAGGTCGAGCTGCTCGGCGTACTGGCTGCCGAGCTGGTAGTTCCGTACGCCCAGCCGGTACCGTCCGGGCTGGCCGGACGCCGGCGTCAGGTAGCCGCGTGCGGTGAGGGTGCTCACCAGCTCGTGCACCGTGGTCCGCGGCAGGTCCAGTTTCCGGGTGATCTCGGGCGGGGAGAGCGTGCCGTCGCCGTCGAGGAAGAGTTCGAGGATGTCCAGAGCCCGGGACACCGCCGGAACCTGCCGTCCCATGCCGCCACCGCCTCTCTCGTCTGTTCGGTATAGCGGACTTCGGTCGAGATGGCGAACAGCCTAGTGTCGCTGCCGGATCGCCGTCCATCGCCTGGTGCCGTCCGCTGCCCGCGGTGACGCCGCGGCGACCGCTCCTCGGCGCCCACACCCGTACGTTCCCGCCCCCCCCCGGCACCGTGTGTCGTGCCCGGGCCGGACGGCTCCGGATGCGTATTCTTCGGCCGGCGTAGCGCCGCACACCGCCACCCGGAGCCCGAGGGAGTGCCGCCGTGCTGTCCTCCGTCGCACTGCTGTGGAGACGCTTCCGGGGCTCCCCCTGGTGGCGGCACGTCCATCTGCGCGCCGCCGTCGGTGCGGCCCTCGCCGCCCTGCTGACGGTGCTCGGCAGCGCCGCAGCGATCGTCCCGCTGGAGCGCGACGCGCCGGACGCCACCCTCACCTCCTTCCCCCGGGCGCTGTGGTGGGCCGTCGAGACCGCGACGACGGTCGGCTACGGCGACATCTACCCGGTGACGCCGGGCGGCCGGCTCCTCGCCACCCTGGTCATGCTCGTCGGCATCACCACCTTCAGCCTGGTCACCGCCGCCCTCGCCACCTGGTTCGTGGGCCGGGCGGCCCGCGACCTGCACCGGATGGGAGCCGTGCTCCGCGGCATCCGCCGGGAGCACAGCGAGGAACTCGCCGACCAGATGCGCACCCTGCACGCCCGGTTCGACCGCCTGGAACAACGCATGGAGGACCGCCGGCCCTGAGCGGCCGGGCGGCTGCCCCGGCCTCCCGCACGGACCCTGCCGCCCCTTCCCCCGGCCGGCGGCACGGGCCGGCCGGCACCGTCACCGCGCGGCGGGAGCCCCGGCCGGAGCCTCCTCCCGCACCGCCGCGGGAGCGGCCGGCGCAGGCCCCTCCGGCGCCGGGCCGTCCACGGCGGCAGGCAGCGGACGCGCCCCGGCCACCGTGTGACGTGCCATCTGGTCCACCCGGGCGCGGGCCCGCTCGGCCTCCGCCCTGGCCGCCTCCAGCTCACCCGCGGTCGCCTCCAGCGCCGTGCGCTGCTCGGCAGCGGTACGCTCCAATTCCCTGATCCGGTCGTGCGCCTCCCGCAACCGGCTGTGGTGTGCGTCCCGCTCCTGGAACGCCTGCTGGGCCGACCGGGCGGCCTGGTCGCGCTCCTGGCACAACTCCCGGTTGCGCCGCTGGATCTGCGCCGCCGCGGCATCCGAGGCGGCCCGCGCCTGAGCCGCCTCCGCGGCCGCCGCCTCCGACTCCTTCGCGGTCCGCACCGACTGCCGCTTCTCCTCCTCGGCGGCCGCCAGCCGCTGCTGGGCCTGCCGCACCTCCCGTACGAGCGCGCCGTACTCCGCCTTGGCGGCCTCGAGTTCGCCGTGCAGCCGCCCGGTCTGCTCCCGGCAGGCCGCCGCCTCCGTACGGGACTCCTGGAGCGCCGCCTCCGCCTGCTGGGACGTGCTGAGCAGACGGTCCCGCTCGGCGAGTGCCTGCGCCGCCCGGGCCGAGGCCTCCTGCGCCGCACGCCCCGAGCGCTGCAGCGCCTCCTCAAGACGCTGCTTCTCGCCGCTCAGCTCCTCCTGCTCCGCCTCGAGCCGGGCGACCGCCTCCCGCAGCGTCCCGGAGTCCCGGCGCAGCGTGGCCACCTGCTCCCACGCGTCGGCGGCCTCCCGGCGGACGGCGTCCGCGTCCGCGCGGGCGGCGGCCACCTCCGCGGCGGCCTGCGCCCGCGTCTCGGCCTGCGCCCGCTCCACCCCGGCGACGCTGAGGCCGGAGGACAGCGACTCCGCGAGCGACCCCGCCGCCTCCTGCAGCCGGTCGACGATCTCCCAGGCGACCGCGACCTGGCCGGTCAGCCCGGGCGCATGGCGGTTGCGGCGGCGCTGTTCCTCCGCGGCCCGCTCGCACGCCCCGCCGTTGTCCGTGCAGAACGTGTGCCAGCCCCAGCCCGCCGGCTGCTCCACCTGCCGCCCGCAGTACCCGCAGGACTTGACCTCCGCCCCGCCCGCAGCCGACCTGGCGTGCCCGCCGTCTCCGCCGTCTCCGCCGTCTCCGCCGTGCCCGGCCTGTTCGCCGTTCCCGCCGTCCTCGCCGTCCGCCGCGACCGCCCCGGCCCGCCCGCCGTCCGTCACCTTCTCCATCGGCCTGCCCTTCCGCCGCCTTCGCGTCGCCGCAGGGACCCGCGGCGCCCCATGCGCCCGCTCAGCCTGAACCGGCTGCGCTCCGGCACGGCCCGGCGTTGTGTCGTGGGTCACAACGCTTCGGGCGGCGTTGAGCCGGCGTTGAGGCTCCCTTAAGGAACCCGGCCCGCGGTGCCGTGGCGGTGAGCCGGAGGCGGTGCCGGTCCGTACAGGAAGGCGGCGACCGGGCTCCGGGCCCGGCCGCCGCGCCCTCACCGGCCCCGCACGGAAGGACCTTCGGCTTGTCTCTCTGGACGCGTTTCCGCCGGCAGCCCCTCGCGGAGCACCACGGCACGGAAGACGAGGAGGCCCCGCGCCACACCGGTGCGGGCGACGACGCACCCCCGGACCGGGACGACGTGTCCGCCGCGGGTACCGCCCCGGACGAGCGCCTCGTCCCGGAGACCGCGGGAACCGGCCGGTGGTACCGGCACCCCGCGGTGCGGCGGGCGACCGCCCGGACGGTCACGGCGCTGGCCGCCGCACTGGTGCTCTTCGCCCTGCTGCTCCCGAACCGGTTACTGCGCCTCACCCCCGGCGCCTTCGTACGTCTCCCGGGCGAGGCGGTCCTCGGACTGGCCGTGCTGCTGCTCCTGCGGGCCCGGACGAGGCGGGTGGCGGCCGTGCTCGGCGGACTGGCCCTCGGCCTGCTGACCCTGCTGAAGCTCGTCGACATGGGCTTCTACGCCGTCCTCAGCCGGCCGTTCGACCTCGTGCTCGACTGGGTCCTGCTCGACGACGCGCAGGAGTTCCTGGAGGGTACGGCCGGCTCCACGCAGGCCCTGATCACCGTGACCGGCGTGGCCGTCGCCGCCCTGCTCCTGCTGGCGCTGACGACGCTCGCCGTCGTCCGGCTGAGCAGCGTGGCCGCCCGGCACCGGGCGACGGCGGCCCCGGCCGTCCTGGTCCTCGGGACGGTCTGGATCGTCTCCGCGTCCTTCGGCGCCCGGGTCGGGGACGTGACGCTCGCGGCCCGGAGCAACGCGGTGCTGGTCGGCAACCGCGTCGACCAGGTCCGGGCCGGACTGCGGGACAAGGAGGAGTTCGCCGAGGCGGCCGCCGTGGACCGCTTCCGCGGGACCCCGGGCGACCGGCTGCTGACGGGGCTGCGGGGGAAGGACGTGATCTTCACCTTCATCGAGAGCTACGGGCGGCACGCCCTCGAGGACCCCTCGGCCGCCCCCGAGATCGGCGCCGTGCTCGGGAAGGGCACCCGCCGGCTGCGCGACGCCGGCTTCGCGGCGCGCAGCGCCTGGCTCACCGCACCGACGACGGGCGCCCAGAGCTGGCTGGCCCACTCCACCCTCCTGTCCGGCCTGTGGATCGACAACCAGCAGCGCTACCGCACCCTGACCTCGAGCAGCCGGCTGACCCTCTCCCGGGCCTTCCGCCGCACCGGCGCCTGGCGGACGGTCGGCATCATGCCCGGCGTCACCCGGGCCTGGCCGGAGGGCGAGTTCTACGGTCTCGACCACGTCTACGACTCCCGGGAACTCGGCTACCGGGGGCCGGAGTTCAGCTGGACGCCGGTACCCGACCAGTTCAGCCTGTCCGCCTTCGAGCGGCTGGAACACGGCAGGCCCCACCGCAGGCCGACGATGGCGCTGGTCATCCTCGCCTCCAGCCACAACCCCTGGGCGCCCATACCCCGCATGGTCGGCTGGGACGAGATCGGCGACGGCTCGGTCTTCCACGCCCTCAAGAAGGCGGGGAAGGACCCGCAGGAGGTGTGGCAGGACCCCGACCGGGTGCGCACCGAGTACCGGCGCGCCATCGCCTACTCGCTGCGCAGCCTCATCTCCTACGTCCGGGAGTACGGCGACGAGGACACCGTGCTGGTCTTCCTCGGCGACCACCAGCCGGTCTCGACCGTCGTCGGACGGCACGCGTCGCGGGACGTGCCGGTCACCGTGGTCGCACACGACCCGGCCGTGCTGGACCGGATATCCGGCTGGGGCTGGGACGGCGGGCTGAAACCGGGCCCGGAGGCGCCGGTCTGGCGGATGGACGCCTTCCGCGACCGCTTCCTCGCCGCCTTCGGCCCGCAACCCGGCCTCGCTCCACCCCGCCCGGCCCGGCGTCCGGCCGCGACGGCCGGTAGTCCGCCCGGGTTTCTGCCCCGCCGGTGACCACGGCCGGCCGGGCCCGCCGGCCCGGGCCTCCAGGCGGCCCGGGCCGGCCCGTCCGCGTACGGGAGACCCCGCCGCGCACCCGCGCCCGCGCCGGCCCTGCTCAGCCGGTCGGGCCGAGGAGCAGCAGAGCGACGTCGTCACTGCTCGGGGGCGTGCGCCCGGAGTCCCGGAGCAACGAGTCGGCAAGCGGGTCCAGTCCCTGCCCGCCGTCCGCCGCCAGCCGGTCCGCGAGGGCGGCCACGGCGTCGCCCAGGTCGGTCCCCGGCGTCTCGACCAGCCCGTCCGTGTAGAACGCGAGCACGGCGCCGGGCGGCAGGGCGATCTCGGTCGTCGGGTAGCCGGCGTCCCGGTCGATGCCGAGCAGCAGCCCCGGCGGCACGTCCAGCACGTCCGCCCGCCCCTCCGGTGTCCGGAGCAGCGGCGGGGGATGCCCGGCGGAGGCCAGCAGCACGCGGTGCCGCGCCAGGTCGATCCGGGCGCACAGGCAGCTCGTGAAGAGTTCGCCGTCCAGGTCGGTGAGCAGCCGGTTCGTGCGGGCGAGGACCTCGCCGGGCGGTGCCTCCGCCGTCGCGTGCACGGCCGTCCGCACCGAACCCATCAGAGCCGCTGCCTGCACGCTGTGACCCTGGACGTCCCCGATGGCGGCCATCGCCGTCGTGTCGTCGAGCCGTATGAGGTCGTAGAAGTCGCCGCCGATGTCCATGCCGCGCTTCGCCGGGCGGTAACGGGCCGCCACGTTCAGTCCGGGCACCTCGGGCAGCCCGTGCGGCAGGAGGTGGGACTGCAGGCTCCGGGCCAGGTCGTGCTTGGCGTCGTACAGCCTGGCCCGGTCCAGCGCCTGGGCGAGCAGACCGGCGAGGGCGGAGAGGACCGCGCGCCGCTCCGGGGCGAACCGGTGCGGACGGGCGTAGCCCAGCAGCAGCATGCCGACGTCGTGCCCGGAGGCGGTGAGCGGAAGGAACGCCCAGGAGGACAGGCCGTCCGGGGAGTCGGTGCCGGGCAGCGCCCGCTCCAGTTCCGCGGCCGTGCGGAAGAACGCCGGCCCGCCGTCGGCCAGGACCTGCGCCGCCGGGCCCGTCGAAGCCAGCGGCGCCCCGTCGCACAGGTGCACCACTCGCGACTCCCGGCCGCGGTGGCAGACCAGCCGGAACCTGCCGTCCTCGGCCGCCAGTATCGCCAGCGTCCGCGCCTCGGCCGCGGGCAGGATCTGGTCGGCGGCCCGCGCCGCCACCTCCCCGACCCCGGCGGAAGCGGTGAGGGAGGCGGCCAGGTGCACCAGGTGGTAGAGGGTCGTCGCCCGGTTGGGCATGCCGGAGACTGCCGACCGGCTCGGCTCGGGACTCCGCCGCTCCGCCGGCGTGACGCGGACGCTCACCCCGGTCGCCGACGGGTACAGCTCGAAGGAGAGCCGGTGGTCCGGCGGGCGCAGCGCCACGAACGACGTCGGCTCCCGGCTGATCAGCGCCCCGCGGTAGCGGTCCTCGAAGGCCGGGTCCGCCAGCCACGGCAGGGTCTTCCAGGGGACGAGCCCGAGCAGCTCGTCCTCGGCCGCGCCGAGCAGTTTCGCCGCCGCGGGCGTCACGAAGGTCACCCGGCCGTCCAGGTCCAGGGCGCAGCTCCCACCCGGCAGGCGGTCGATGAAGGACAGGGCAGCCGCGGCCTCACCCTCGCGGGGAGCGCGCTCGTCCGCCTGTGTCAGCAGCCGCGGATCCGGACCGTGCAGCAACGGCAGCCCCGCCTGCTCGGCTCTCCTCAGCCGGGTGCCCAGCTCCCGGCAGCAGGCCCGGACGGCGCGCCGTTCCGGACCGGTCAGCTCCGGTGGATGCGAGCCGGGCCACAGCAGCACCAGCCCGCCGTTCACGGGGCCGGGCCCTGCGGTGTCCCCGGCGGGCGCCTCCGGCGACCCGGCGGGTGCGGTGTCCGGCTCGCCCTCGTCCGGCTCGGCAGGCGCGGCCGCCAGCGCGAAGGGGTACGGCAGCACCAGCGCCGGCTGCGGGTAGTGCCGGGCCATCTCCTCCCGGTTCGCCAGCCACACCAGCCGGCGTTCCCGTACGGCGTCCGCCACCGGGACCGGATCGCGCAGGTTCACCCTCGCCCAGGACGCGGCGAACTCCTCCGGCACCCCGGTGAGCAGGACCAGTCGCAGGACGTCGGCACCGGGCGGCAGCCAGTAGACCATGCCGACCGAGGCGCCGGTCTCCTGCACCACTGCGGCCAGCGGGGCGTCCAGGAACTCCGGGCCCGGAGCACCCGGTGCGGGGTCGGTAGCGTCCCCCCACACGGTTCCCACCTTCCTCCAGCGACGACGACGGCGGTGGACGGCAACGGACAGGCCCGCATGCACCGGGAAACCGGTACTTCGTGCCGCCCGGCCGCACGTCGACGCCCCTCCCGGGCTCTGTCCGGAATGCGGCTTTCGCCGCTGTTCAGAAGATACCCCGGGCGCGGTGTCTCATGTAAGCGGTCGTGGCACGGCCGTCCGGCCGCTCCCACCCGCGTCCCGTGCGTGGCCGGGCCGCCGCACGGCGCGTCCCGGCGTGTCTGCGTCACCCGGCAGCCCCGGCCGGCGCGTCCGGCTCAGCGGCCGCCGCGGACGCCCTCCCGGCCGGCCGCAGCACCCCGTCGCACGTCCCGGCCCCGGCCCACGGCCCGCCACAGCCAGGCGACGTCCCGGGTGAACGACCAGAGCAGCAACGACAGCGCCGTCAGGACAGCCGCCGCGGCGACCGGGCGGGGGAGGACGCCGGAGCCGGCCGCGACCAGGACGACGCCCTGCACGGCGGCCACCGTCTTGCGGGCGGTGCTCGGCGGCAGCGGCCCGTGCAGCCACGGCAGCGCCCCGCCCGCCAGCCCGAAGACGTACCGCATGGCGCCGGTCAGCAGCACCCACGGGCCGAGGGACAGGGAGACATGGACGCTCAGCACCAGGATGAGGAAGGCGTCGACCTCCATGTCGAAGCGTGCCCCCAGCGCGGAGACCGTGCCGGTACGGCGGGCGACCCGGCCGTCCACCGCGTCCAGCACCAGCGCGACGGCGGCGAGCGGCACCAGCACGGCGGCCGGCGGCGGCTGTACGACGGAGTCCGCGACCAGTGCCGTCACCCCGCCGACCAGGACGGCCCGGGCCAGCGTGACGCCGTTGGCGGGCCCGAAGGACGCGCTCCCCGAGCGGCCCAGCGCCCGGGCCAGCAGGGTCCAGGAACCGGCCGTGAAGACCAGGCCGGCCAGCCAGCCCGCCGGTCCCAGCCCGCTCACCGCGGTGAGCAGGACGAGCAGCAGCAGTTGCGCGCCCACCCCCGCGGTGGTCTCCTGACGCAGCAGCCCCGCCCGGTAGGTCTCGCTCAGCGCCACGGTGTACCTCCTGCGCACTCCGGTTGTGTGACAGAGTCGGGTGCCGCGCTCCGGCGCGGCCCCTCCGCCCCTCAGAACGGGCCCGCCCGGCCCGGTGTTCACCACGGAGGTCCGATGCCGCGGAAAGCACACGCCTTCTGGCTCCGCGCCCCCGGCCACGGCGAGATACGCGAGGAGGCCCTTCCGGAGCCGGCCGAAGGGGAGGTCGTGGTGCGCACGCTGTGCTCCGGTGTGAGCCGCGGCACGGAGAGCCTCGTCTTCCGCGGCGGCGTACCGGAGAGCCAGTACTCCCGGATGCGGGCGCCCTTCCAGGAGGGCGGGTTCCCCGGGCCGGTCAAGTACGGCTACCTCAACGTCGGCCGGGTCGAGGAGGGCCCGCCGCCGCTGCTGGGCCGCACCGTCTTCTGCCTGTACCCGCACCAGAGCCGGTACGTCGTCCCGGCCGGCGCCGTGACCCCGGTGCCGGACACCGTCCCCGCCGAACGGGCCGTACTGGCCGGGACGGTGGAGACCGCGGTCAACGCCCTCTGGGACGCGGCGCCGCTGCTCGGCGACCGGGTCGCCGTCGTCGGCGCCGGGATGGTCGGCTGCTCCGTCGCCGCCCTCCTCGCCCGCTACCCCGCCGTCCGCGTCCAGTTGATCGACGCCGACCCGGCGCGCGCTTCCGTCGCCGCCGCGCTGGGCGCCGAGTTCGCGCTCCCCGGCGAAGCCCGCGGCGACTGCGACCTCGCGGTGCACGCCAGCGCCACCGAGGAGGGCCTCACCCGGGCGCTGGAACTGCTCGCGCCGGAAGGCACGGTGCTCGAACTGAGCTGGTACGGAGACCGCCGCGTCGCGCTGCCGCTGGGGGAGGCCTTCCACTCCGGCCGCCTGGTCCTGCGGGGCAGCCAGGTGGGCACGGTCTCCCCGGCCCGGCGCTCCCGGCGGACCTACGCCGACCGCCTGGCACTCGCGCTCGGACTGCTGGCCGACCCCGCGTTCGACGCGCTGATCACCGGCGAATGCGCCTTCGAGGAGCTGCCGTCCGCGCTGGCCGGTATCGCCGCCGGCGAGATCCCCGGACTGTGCCACCGCGTCCGGTACGCGGCGTAGCCACGCCCCGCACCACGGGCGGAACCGGCGGCGGCACCCCGCCGGCGCGCAGGCGACGGTGAGGAACCCGGGCGGACGGTGAACACGCCGCCCCCGCGGGCCGTACTGCTGCACGGCATCGGCCCCGGCGGCCGGAGGCGTATGTCGACCTGGAGGTCCCGTTGTTCAGCGTCACCGTTCGCGAGCACCTCATGATCGCCCACAGCTTCCGCGGCGAGGTCTTCGGACCCGCCCAGCGGCTGCACGGCGCCACCTTCGTGGTGGACGCCACCTTCCGCCGTCCCCGACTCGACCCCGACAACCTCGTCGTCGACATCGGCCGGGCCGCCGGTGCACTGGGCGCGGTGGTCGGCGAACTGACCTACCGCAACCTGGACGAGGAACCGGCGTTCGCCGGGGTCAACACCTCGACGGAGTTCCTGGCCAAGGTGATCGCCGACCGGCTCGCGGACCGGGTGCACGCCGGGGCGCTGGGCGAGGGTGCGCGCGGACTGGCCGGCATCACGGTCACCCTGCACGAGTCGCACCTCGCCTGGGCGAGCTACGAGCGGGCGCTGTGAACCCCGAGGCCGCCGCGGCACCGCCCGACCGCACCGTGCACGTGGTGATGCCGGAAGGCGTCCACGACCCGTCCGCGCCGAGCGGCGGCAACGCGTACGACCGCAGGGTGTGCCGGGACCTGCCCCGGATCGGCTGGCAGGTCCACGAGCACCTCGCCGGCGGCGGCTGGCCGCGGCCCGGGATCTCCGGACGCGCCGAACTGGCCCGGATACTCCGCAGACCGGAAGACGGGAGCCTGGTGCTCCTCGACGGGCTGGTCGCCTGCGCCGCCCCGGACATCGTCGTCCCGGAGGCCGAACGGCTGCGGCTGGCGGTGCTGGTGCACCTGCCGCTGGGGGACGAGACGGGACTCGACCCGGGATCGGCGACCATTCTGGACCTCGGGGAGCGCCGCACCCTCCGCGCCGCGGCCGCCGTGGTGGCGACCAGCACCTGGGCCGCGGGCCGCCTGGTGGACCACCACGGGCTCCTCCCCGAACGGGTCCATGTGGCCGCGCCCGGCGCCGACGTCGCGCCCCTCGCGCACGGCAGCGGCGACGTACCGCGACTCCTGTGCGTCGCCGCGGTCATCCCGCGGAAGGGCCAGCAGCGCCTGGTGGAGTCCCTCGCGGCCCTCTCCGACCTGCCGTGGAGCTGCGTCTGCGTGGGCGGACTGGACCGCGACCCCGGCTATGCCGCCCGGCTGCGGGGACTCATCGCGGAGTGCGACCTCGCCGACCGGGTGCATCTCGCGGGGCCCCGGACCGGCGCCCGGCTGTCCGCCAGCTACGCCGCCGCCGACCTGCTGGTGCTCCCGTCCTCCGCCGAGACCTACGGAATGGTGGCGACCGAGGCGCTCGCCCGGGGCGTCCCGGTGGTGGCCTCCGCCGTGGGCGGACTCCCGGAGGCGGTCGGCGCGGCACCCGGCGGCAGCGTGCCGGGAGCCCTGGTGCCCCCGGGCGACCGCGCGGCCCTCACCGCGGCCCTGCGCCGCTGGCTGTGCGAACCCGGCGAACAGGACCGCGCCCGGGCCGCCGCCCGGGACCGGCGCCTCGCGCTCGCCGGCTGGGAGACGACCGCGCGGAGCCTGGCCGGGGCACTGGACCGGCTCCGCCAGGAGCCACGGAGGCAGCCATGACCCCCGCCACCCGACCACGCTACGCCCCGGACTGGCTGGCGCTGCGCGAACCCGCCGACGCCGCCGCCCGGGCCGCCGCACTGCTGGCGCCGCTGCGGCGTCACCTGGCGCGGCAGACCGGACGGCGGGGGCCCGCCGGACCGCAGGCGCGGCGACCGGCCGGACGCCGCGCCCCGGCGAGCACGGCACCGGAGGCCGCACCGCTGCTGATCCGCGACCTCGGCTCCGGCACCGGCTCCCTGGGACGCTGGCTCGCACCCCGGCTGCCCGGGCCGCAGCACTGGATCCTGCACGACCACGACACCGCGCTGCTCGACCGGGCCGCCGCACGGAAACCCGCGGCCGCCGCCGACGGCGGCCCGGTCACGCTCACCACGGAGGCCGGGGACCTCGCCCGGCTCACCGCCGGCGACCTCCACGGCACCTCGCTGGTCACGGCCTCCGCCCTGCTCGACCTGCTGACCCTGGAGGAGGTGGAGCACCTGGCGGCGAGCTGCGCCGGCGCCAGGTGCCCCGCGCTGCTCACCCTCTCGGTCGCCGGACGCGTCGAACTGACCCCGGAGGAGCCCCTGGACACCGTGCTCACCGCGGCGTTCAACGCCCACCAGCGCCGCGCCGACCCGGAGGGCCGGCGGCTCCTCGGCCCGGACGCCGTGGAAGCGGCCTGCACCGCCTTCCGGCGGCACGGCATGACCGTACGGCTGCACGCGAGCCCATGGCGGCTCGGCTCCGGCCAGGCCGCCCTGGCGGCGGAGTGGCTGAAGGGCTGGACCGGCGCCGCCGCCGACCAGCGTCCGGACCTGGCGCAGCGCGCCGACGCCGCGCTGCGGCGCCGGCTGGACGCCTGCGCGGCAGGCGCCCTGCGCGTGGTGGTGCACCACCACGACCTGCTCGCGCTGCCCCGGACCGCCGGGGACACCCCGTGACCCGGCGCACCCTCCGCCGGGCAGCCGGGCGGCGCGGCGGCGCACTCGCCGGAGCGGCCCTGCTGGCGGGGCTCCTCTGGTGGCAGGGCCCCGGCGCCTTCCTCGACGGGCTCCGCAGCATCGACGGCCGTACCCTGCTGGCCGCGCTGGCCATCGGCCTGTTCACCACCGTGCTCAGCGCCTGGCGCTGGTGCCTGGTGGCCCGCGGCCTGCACCTCCGGCTGTCCCTGGGCCCGGCGGTCGCCGACTACTACCGTGCCCTCTTCCTGAACGCGGCCCTGCCGGCCGGGGTGCTCGGCGACGTGCACCGCGCGGTGCGGCACGGACAGGGCGCCGGCGACGTCGGCCGGGGCGTCCGCGCGGTCGTACTGGAACGCACCGCAGGCCAGGCGGTCCTCGTCCTGGCGGGCGGGGCGCTGCTGCTCGCCTGGCCGGCACCGGCCCTCACGGAGGCCGTCCGGGCCGCCGGCCGCACGGCGGCCACCCCGCACACCGTGGTTGCGGCGCTGGGCGCCGCACTGCTCGCCGTCCTCCTGGCGGTGTGCGCCCTCCGGCTCCGCGGGCAGCAGGCAGCGCGGCGCTGCCGGCGCGTGCTCCGCACCACCCTGACCGAGGCACGCCGCGGGCTGCTCGGCCGAGGCATCTGGCCGGGCGTGGTGCTCACGTCGGTCGCGGTCCTCGCGGGCCATCTCGGCATGTTCCTGCTCGCCGCACGGGCCGCGGGCGTCGCCGCGCCGGCGGCCGACCTGCTGCCGCTGATGCTGCTGGCCCTGCTCGCCATGGCCCTGCCGCTGAACGTCGCCGGCTGGGGGCCCAGGGAGGGCGTCACCGCCTGGGCCTTCTCAGTGGCGGGGATGGGCACCGCGCAGGGGCTGACCGTCGCCGTGGTGTACGGGCTCCTCGCCCTCGCCGCGAGCCTCCCCGGCCTCGCCGTGCTGCTCGTCCAGGGCGGCCGCGCACTGCGGCGTCCCCAGCGCCAGCTCGAAGAGCGTGTCCTGGCCCAGGACGGTGCGGCGCAGCGGAGGCCGGAGCGCGTCCCGCATCCGCTCCGGGCCGGCGAAACGGAGCCCGGGGACGCCGTCGCCGAGCAGGACCGGCGCCACGGTGAGGTAGAGCCGGTGCAGTGCCCCCGCCCGCAGGAACCGCGACACCGTGACGCCCCCGCCCTCCACCAGCACCCGGCCCAGACCGCGCCGCGCGAGCTCGCGCACCAGGCGCCCGGGGGCGAACGCACCCTCCGGCAGGGTCAGTACCTCCACGCCCGGTGTCGCCGGCGTGGCCGGAGCCGCCTCACCGTCGCCGCCGGGCCCCCGGATCCACAGCGTGGGCGCTGACCCGTCGGTGAACACCCGGCGCTGCGGCGGCACCCGGCGGTGCGGGTCGAGGACCACCCGCACCGGGCTCCTGCCGGGACAGTGGCGCACCGTCAGCCGCGGGTCGTCCGCGACGGCGGTGCCCGCACCGACCACCACCGCGTCCGCGAGGGCGCGCAGGCGGTGCAGATGCTCCCGGTCCTCCGCGCCGGTGACGAAGTCGGCGTCACCGGTCCGGCTCGCGATGAAGCCGTCCAGGCTCTGCCCCAGTTGCGCGAAGACCACCCGGGGACCGGCCAGGCAGAGCGGCAGATACCGCTCGGCGAGCGTCTCGGCTTCCGCGGTGGCGTCCCGCCACCGGTACCGGCCGTCCGCCTCCCGCAGCAGCCCGGCGGCCCCGGCGTCCGCCGCCGACCGGACACCGCGCAGCCGTTCCCAGGCCGGCGCCGCACCGAGCACCCCGGCCGGCCGGCCCCCGGCCCCGGCGGTCACGCCGGCCTCCGGCCGGAGCCGGGTCGCCGGGCACCGCCGGGCGCAGCGGCCGTGTCCTGGTGCGCCCCCGCCGCCGGCTCCGGCACCAGGAGCGAGAAATACGCGGCGAAGGAATCGGCGAGTCCGGCCAGCAATTCCTTTCCCTTCGCGGCGGTGGCCCGGGACGGGCACCCGACCACACCGGACTCGGTGTAGGCCCGCAGACCGAGCGTGAGCAGATGCTCCCGGTCGTCGGCGCGGCAGTCCGCGGCCGCAAAATCCGGGCCCACCAGTTCCGGACTGTCGTGCAGCAGGATCGACGTCTCCACTTCTCCCGCGTGCATATCGGCCACCGCCGGGGTGAGCACGCCCGCTCGCCGCCGCGCGGATTCCCAGTCGGCCGGTCCGGGGAAAAGCGCCATCCGGGTACCGGTGCCGGCGGCCTCCTGTACCACGTTGCGCAGGACGTAGTTTCCGCCGTGTCCGTTGACCAGGACGAGATTCCGGATACCGGACTCGCGGAGCGACGTGGCGATGTCCCGCACGACGGCGTGGAGCGTCGCGGCGGAGATGCTCACCGTCCCCGGCCATGCGGCATGCTCGTGCGAGCAGGAGATCGTCACCGGCGGCAGGCGGTGGACCGGATGCACGGCGGTGATCTCCCGTGCGACGGCGCAGGCCACGACCGTGTCGGTGATCAGGGGCAGATGCGGCCCGTGCTGCTCGAAGCTGCCGACGGGCAGCACCGCCACCTCCGGCCGGCCGGACCGCACGTCCTCCGTCGTCCCCTGCGGGAGCAGCCCGGAACCCGGCGGCCGTTTCCCCGGAACTCGCATGATTTCCGCCCCTCATTCGTCGTCCGGGCGGACCGCCCGGTCACCGCCGCCGCGCTGCGCGAACGGCGGGCCGCCGGCTCCGCACGTTTCCCCGGGGCAGGTTACGCGGAAATCGGTGCGGGCGCCGGGGAACGAGCAGGGAATTGACACTTCTCATCAATTTCCCGGCGCCACGCCGGGCCGCCTCATAACATGAGGGGATGACAGACAGTGATGGTGCGCGTGGCAACGGTGCTGCTCTTTCCACACCGGGCGTCGAACGTGTGGCAAACGTCCGGTTGTCCACCGAGTACGGAGAATTTCTCGCTGTCGGATACCTGGACCGCAGTCGCGGGGAAGAACACATCGGACTGGTTCGCGGCGATATAGCGGGAAACGGAATACTCGCCCGTATGCATTCGGAGTGCCTCACCGGAGACGCCTTCGGCTCCCGGCACTGCGAGTGCGGTGAGCAACTGTCCGCGGCGCTGAGCGCGATCGCCACGGAGGGGCGGGGAGTGCTGGTCTACCTCCGCGGCCACGAGGGCCGCGGCATCGGCCTGCTGGCCAAGCTCCAGGCGATGCAGCTCCAGGCCGAGGGTCTGGACACCGTCGAGGCGAACCTCGCCCTCGGGCTCCCGGCCGACGCCCGCGACTACGGGGTGGCGGCGGAGATCCTGCGCGATCTCGGGGTGCGCTCCGTGCGGCTGCTCTCCAACAACCCGCGCAAGCGGGCGGCGTTGCTGCGGCACGGCATCTCGATCAGCCAGCAGGTCCCGCTGCTGATACCGCCGCACGAGGAGAACCTCGCCTATCTGCGCACCAAGCGGGAGCGTCTCGGTCACCATCTCCCGCACCTGGAGCCGGAGCCCGAACCGTCCTGAGGCCGTGGGCGGGAAGCCCGGTACGAGCCCCGCAGCCGGGGTCACCACCGGTGCGGCGTGCGGCATCCCGCCGCCACCCGGCAGGAACCGCCGTCACCGGGCCGCAGCCCGGCAACACCACGGAGGCCGTGCGCGGGAGCCCGGCACGGGCCCCGCACCCGACCTCGGCGTGCCGCGTCCGGCCTCAGCCGTCCGCCGCCATGCGGTCACGCGCCCGGCGGCGCCGCCGGTGCAGCCCGGCCGCCACGTCCACGGCCAGGAAGAGCAGCAGACTCACCCCCAGGACCGGCAGCGCCCACCCCACGAAGGCCACGGCCGGCACACCCAGCGCCAGGACCGGCAGCGGCAGGCGACGCCACGCGCCCCGCCGGGGCGCCGGCCCCGGCGCCGCGCCGCGGTCGGCCCGGGTGGGCCGCCGCTGCCACCACATGCGGTACCCCCAGGCGATGACGAGGAGCAGCCCGACGGCGATCGCGGCCAGCAGCACCTGGTTGGCGAGGCCGAACAACCGGCCCATGTGGGCCTGGATGCCCAGTGTGCTCAGCCGGGCCGGCACGGGCTGGTCGGCGAACCGGGCGCGGTCGGTGACCTCGCCGGTGGCCGGGTCGACGGCCACCTCGTCGAGACGGACCGGCCACACCGTGTCGTCCTGCGCCACGGACCAGGCGTGGTGCGCGCCGGCCGGCGGGGTGAGCTCCACCGGACCGGCCAGGCCCGCCTCCCGTGCCGCGTCCAGCACCGGGTCGATGCCGGCCACGGAACCCGTGTCCTGCCGGGCGGAACCGGACGCGTCGTGTCCCCCGTGCCCGGGCGTGTCACCGGCACGGTGCGCGTCGCCGGGGCCGCCCGCGGCAGACCGCAGAGAGGTGTCCAGCGCGGGTGCCGGCGCGCTCACCCGCTCCATCAGCGCGTCGAAGCGGGCCCCGGCGTGTGCGGACCAGGTCAGACCGGTCGCGCTGAGGAAGAGCAACCCCACGGCCAGCCACACACCCGTGACGGCGTGCCGGCTGCGGGTACGGCGTACTCCCCGCGCGTTCCGGTCTCCCAGCAGCAGACGGCGGAAGCCCTTCGCACCCTTCGCCCCCTTCCGCCGGCCACGGGCGGCCCACAGCACCAGGCCCACGCCGGCCAGCACCCACAGCCAGCTTGCGGCCATCTCGGAGTACAGACCGCCCGCCTCGCCCAGGTGGAGGTTGCCGTGCAGGTCGCTGAGCCAGGTGGTCACGGGTGTGGAGCCGGACGAGGTGGTCAGCGCCCCCGTCACCTCGCCGGTGTACGGATCGACGAACACCGTCCGCTGTTTCTCCCCCAGTCCGGGGACCGACAGGACCACGCGCGTGGTCTCCTCCGGGGCGGCCGGAGTGACGACCGAGGCCAGGGTGCCCTCCGGGTGCGCGGCGCGGGCCGCCGCGACCTGCTCGGACAGGGGCTGCGGTGTGCTCCCGACCCGTTCGACCCGGAGCTGGTCCCCGTGGACCAGCAGGTCGAGCTGCGGGGCGAAGGCGTAGAGGAGGCCGGTCAGCGCGGTGACGACGAGGAAGGGCGCGACGAACACGCCCGCGGAGAAGTGCAGACGTATGAGCAGCGCCCGCACCCCCTGCCAGGAGCGGCGTTGCGGGGCCCGGCCGCCGGCGGGGGCGGGCGGCGGCGGTGCGGCGGCCGCCACGGAGGAGGTGCCGGCCGCCACGGACGAGGCGTCGGCCGCGGCCGGGAGCGTGGCCGGTTCACGGCCGGCCCGGGACGAGTGGTGCGGCAAGGAGGACATGAGAACTCCAGGGAGGCGCTCGCAGAACCCGAGCGCGAGGTCGGTGGGGGGAACCGCCCGGGGGCGGATGGCGCAGTCGTGCGGCCGGAGCCGCACGTCCGGCCTGACCTCACGGCTCGTGCGTGTGGTGGCACGCCGCACCCCTTCCGGCGCGGCTTCCCGCCGCGTCCGGGGGCCGGGCGGAACGGGGCCGCCGTCAGGCCGGTACGGCCTCCGGCGGCGGACCCCGCCGCCACAGCGCGCGGGCGAGCACCACCCCGAACCTGGCCGTCCGGACGACCGGGCCGCGGGGCACCAGCCGGAGTACGGGCAGCGGCAGCGGTGGCCGGCGGAAGAAGACGGAGGGCACCACCAGGTCCGCCAGCTGCCGCAGCAGCAGCTCGCCGTAGACCAGACACGCGAGGGCCCCGAGGGCGGCGAGGGTGTGCCCCAGCGCCATCCCCGCGGACACCATGTGCCCGGCGGCGTGGACGCCGTGGCGACCGCCGCCGGTACCGCCCCCGGCCGCGCCGTGGTGCAGCACCAGGTGCACGACGCACTGCGCACCGCCCAGCGCGCCCGCGAGGACGACCGGGTGGCGCCGCCTGCGCGCCAGTGCCACGCCGGCCGGGGCCAGCACGAGGAACGCGCCCGCAAGCCACGCGGGGCCGGGCAGCCGCCCGCCCGCCGCCGCATGGCTGACCCCGCCCAGGAACAGACAGAGCAGCACGCCCGCGAGGCCCCGGACGGCCCGCCGCGCACCGGCTCGCGCCGTCCGCTCCCGGTCACGGTACACAGGCTGCCTCCGGTGGTCGGGGCGGTGGCGCGTCCGCCGCGCGCAGGGCCGCCCGCCGGTGAGATGGCGTCCCACACGGTGCCACAGTTCCCGCCCCGCCACCCGCAGTTGGTGCTTCCGTGAGCAGAACGGCCGCCGGAACCACCCGCGGGCCGTCCGTCGGCCGTGCCGACCGGTTCACCGGTGACCGGTCAGTAAGGAAGCCGGCAGAGGGTCTTGTGTGGTGGTATGGCCGTCGCGCCGGTCCGTTCCGGCGCGGGACGACACCGCATCCGCCTTCCACGGGGCGCGCACCCGGGAGTGAGCGTCCCCGGCCCTGCGGACGCGTTTCCCGCTCTCCCCGCCGTGGCCGCGGCCCGACCCGCTTCCACTCCGCCGCCAGTCGCTGTCCAGCCACCGTCCACCTCGCGTTGTAGAGTGCGGACATGGACAGCGGGCGTGACGGGGACGGAGTGGCCGCGCTGCTGGCGGAGGCGAAACTGGCGGCGGCCTTCGACGACCCTCAGGAACGGGCCCGGCTGCGGAAGGCGGCCGGCCTGTCCCTGGAGCAGGTGGCCCGGGCCGTCGGGGTGGGCCGGCAGACGGTGGCGAACTGGGAGAGCGGCGCGATGCCCTCCCCCCAGGCCCGCGGGCGGTACCTGCGGCTGCTGGAGGGGCTCGCGCAGATCCACCCCCCGGGCGGAGCCGCCGGATCCGCGCCCACCCCGGCCACCGGGCCGCCTGCCCCCGAGGCCGTACCGGCCGACGCGGGCCCCCGGACCGGAGCCGCGCCTGAACCGCCGGGTCACGCCACCGGCACGGGGGCCGCCGTCCCGCCGCCCGGGCAGGCGCCGCACACCGAGAGCCCGGCCGCCCGCGCGGCGCGTGCCGGGCACGCCCGGCACCGGGCGCGGCGCCGCACCACCTCCGCGGACCAGGTGCGTTCCGAGCTGCGGGAGACGCTCCACGCCGCCGTCGAGCAGGAGCTGCAGCGCGCCGGGGGAGACGCGGACGCGGCGACCACCGCGCTGGTGAAACGCGCGATCCCGGACGTGATGACCTTCTTCGCCCGCACCCGCGCCGGCGCCCGCTACGAGTACACCGCCTACCCCGCGCTGCCCGGCATCCTGCGCAAGCCCAGCAGGACGGACCCGGACCTGATCTGGGAGGGCCGCCCCTCCTGGCGCCACCCGGCCTACCGCCGCCACCCCGACGGCGACCTGCAGGTGACCGCCCTGGACGTCAACGCCGCCTACCTCTCGGCGATGAAGGCCTGGCTGCCGATCGGGAAGCTCACCCACTCCAGCGAGGGCGTGCACGACCGGAAGCGTTCCGGCGTCCACCTCATCACCCCGCCGGCCTGGCCCCATTCGGAGCTGCCCAGCCCGCTGGGCGACCGGGAGGAGGGCGGCCCGCTGTGGGTCACCGACGCCACCCTGCGCCTGCTGCTGCGCCTGTCCGGACCGAAGCACCGCCTCATCGATCCGCCCGTCATCCACGAGTCCTGGACCAGCGCGGCGACGGAGACCTTCCTGGACGGCCTCCGCCGGCTCCTCGCCGCCGCCCGCGCCGACGCGCTGGCCGCCGGCGACGACGTCACCGCCGCCTATGTGAAGGCCATGTACGCCAAGTTCGTCTCCACCCTGGGGGAGTCGTCCCACAACCGCGAGATGATGCGCCCGGACTGGATGCACCTCATCCGCTCCCAGGCCTTCGCGAATCTCTGGTCCCGCGCCCACAAGGCCCATCAGGCCGGTCTCACCGTCGTCTCCGCCCTCGGCACCGACGAACTGCACGTCGCCGGGGACTGGCGGCAGGTGTGGTCCGAGGGCCGCGACCTGGCCCAGATGAAGGTCAAGACGGACCGTGACGGCCGGCCGGTCACCTACACCGTCACGCGGAACGCCTGATGGCCGGCCGCTGGCGGGACTTCGGTCACTACAACGCCCGCGGTGTGCCCGGGGCGCACGCGCTGGGTGCCGGGATCGAGAACATGGTCACCGGGATCGCCTCCCCGCCGGACACCGAGCGGGGGGTCGCCGCGCGCCTGCGCTACCTGACCGGTTCCGCCGCGGGCTACGCGGCGATGGAGCGCGCGGGGATCAGCGTGACGCCGCGGACCCTGTTCGCATGGCTGGCGGAGGAGCGCCTGCCGAACCGGGCGAACCGGGCCCGGCTGGACGCCGCGTACTGGGACCTGCGCCGCCACAACGTCGCCGCCGACCTGAGGCGCCGGCTGACGGCACGGGGCGGCACCCGGATCGAGATCGACCCCGTCGACCAGTCCCGGGTCGCCCCGCGCCACCGCCGCGACGTCCGGGTCCGCAGGCTGACCGTGCGCCCCCGCCACTGGGACACCGCGGTCGACGCCTGGCTCGCCGAGGACGAGGACACCCTCGACGCGATCTGGGACGAGGTCATCCGGGACCTCGGCAGCGAGTACGACGCCTACTCCTACGTCTCCTCCCTCGGCTGGAACGCCTGACCGGCCGCCCATGAACGCCCGCTTCAGCGCCCCGGTCGGCGCGTGACCTTCGGTGACGGCGCGAGCTGCGTGTCAGGGACCGCGCGACTCCCGCGGCGTGCCCGGCGCCGAACCAGGCACGGGAGTGGCGGGCTGCGTCCCGGAGCATGCCGGGGGCGGGGGACGATGAGGGCCGGATCAGCGGGCGCTGGTCGGCGGTGCCCCGCGTGTGGGCAGCTCCCGACGCCGTTGCCGAGTGTGACCCGTCACCCGGCCGGGTGACGGGTCAACGGGGGGGGCCGTGCGGGGGCCGGAGCCGGCCCCCGCCGGGCTGACGGGGGCCGGCAGCCTGCGGGCGCCGGCGGGCCGGTGCCGCGGACGAGCCGTACCGTTCCCCCGAGTGGTCCCCCAGCGCCCTTGCCGGCCGCCCCCGTTGTGGCCCCGTGGGCTCTGCCCCGGCCACCGCGGGCCCCCTCCTCGCCCCGGGGCGGGGCCGCGGAGCGGTCCGCGGTGCCGGTGCGGCGTGCGGACGGCCGGGTGGTCAGCCCAGGTACATGGGGACGTAGAAGCTGGCTTGGGGGGCGACAGGGGTGTCCTCACCGTCGCTGCGGAGCGTCCGGCTGGAAGGATGCTTGCAGTCGGCGTAGTCGTGGTACTTCAGCGCCTGGCCGGACTTGTTGATGAGGTTCACGGTGGAGGCGTCGGGCTCGACGTAGTCGGCGATGTTGTAGCAGCCGCCGGGGGCGTGGATGCGCTTGCCGTTGATCTCGATGTAGTACGACGCGGCCGAGGCCGGCGAGGCGGTGGCCGCCAGCGTGAGTGCGGCGCATGCTGCTCCCAGGCTCAGGATCTTGCGCAGGTTCATGTCGTTCTCCCTGTTCTCTCGGGTCGTCGGTGGCGCGGGCAGCTCGCTCACGCCCGTGGGCGTGTTCCGCGGCGGCCGGACGCGCCTGGCCGCCACCGCATGTTCCGGTGGCGCGCCCGTACTCCGTGCCCCCGTTGACCACCGTGTGTGTCCGTGTGGCCGCGGATAGCGCCTGCCTGAGGTCGTGCGTACCCGGCACACGTGCGTGAGCCGGCCCCCGCGGTCAGGCCTGGCGAACGGAGACGCGGCTGATCAGGGCACCGCAGTTCGCCACCTGGGAATTCGAGTGGAACGTCAGCACGGTGTCGTCCTGCCCGGCGGTGAAGAACACGTCCCGTCCCCGCCAGTGCGTCTTCGGTGTGAAGGACTCCTCACTGCGCGTCCCGGAGACCGTGACGCTGTACCGCTGGCGCTCGCCGTCGATGTCCTTGCAGGAGGAGTGGGTCTCCGTGTGGTCCTGCCAGCTGAGCTTGTACTCCAGGCCCGGGACGGTGTCGACGGCCTGGGTGAGAGTGGCGGGCGCGCCGCCGCTGAGATTCGCCGCCTGGAAGTGCTCCAGGCCGGACAGTGTCCGCGAGAAGATGTGCACCTCACCGCGGATGATCGCCCACCCGGGGATCTTGTCGTCCGAATCCCAGTTGAACGCCTTGTAGTTCTCGCCTCCGTTGAGGACGCCCGGCTCGGTGAAGGTCCCGTTGTCGACCAGGTTCGCCCCGTGAGCCGCGTGGGCCTGCGTCGCCGAAAGGCCGACCAGCAGCGCAGCGGCGAGGGCGGCGGTTCGGGCAGCAGTTCTCATTCCTTGTTCTCCCGTCCGTGGTCCGGCAGTGTCCGAAGAACGGCGCATCCGGGGGCCGCGGCCATCCGCGGAAGACGGAGCGCCGATCCGTAGGGGATATTTCCGCTCCTCCCGCGGCCACCCGCCGACGGAACACCTGCCAGCGATGCGCAAGAGATCCCGTCCCGCTCACAACACCCCGGGCCGGCACACCGGCGCACCACCGTCCGCCCCGCACAACCCCCTGCGCCACCCTCGCGGGTGCCGGCTCTGCCCGCCGCCGAACCGGAGACCAGGGCCGGAGGCCTCGCCCTGGACGCCCCGGGCGGGCACTCCGCGGCGCAGCGGGTCCGCGCGAGGCGTGCACAACCCGGATGCTGACGTACTGCCCAAGCCGGAAGGCGCCACGGGAGCACCGCTCAGATGGCCATCGCCTCCTGGATCCACCGCCGCACCCGGTACGGCAGCCACCACACCAACGGGCCGACGTCCCCCACGAGCTGCTCGGACCGGAAGTCGTCGAGGATCACCGCCGGCACCGCCGAGGCGGGCGCCCCTTCGGCGAGCAGGGCGATCGCCTCCTGGTAGCCGGGCTCGTCCACGGTGAAACGGTGGAGCTCGCCCCACCGCCGGTCCCGGATCTGGATGAAGCCCGGCCCCTGCCGCCAGACGCACTTGCAGAGGTAGTGCTCCTCGCGCCAGGTGCGCAGGGCTGCCTCCGGGTCGGGCGGACCGGACAGGGCCAGCGGCGGCTGGAGGTGGTTGAGCGGCCGCCACGCGTCGGCGTCGGGCGCGGTGCGCAGCTCCCATTCGACGTACACGGCATGCGCAGTCAGCTCCCGCACCAGGCACAGCGTGCGTACCGTGCGGGCGGCCGCCGCGGCATCCGCGTTGACGTCGGCTCGCAGGTCGGCGGTGCCGGGCAGGCGGACCCGCCGGGCGCCCTCCTGCCACAGGCGGGCGGCGGTCTCTGCGGGCGGCCCGGCAGCCTCCAGCTCGCCGAGTGCCATGCCGGGCAGGCCGGCGGCCTCGAGTTCGTAGTCGCGCCAGGCGGTGACGGTGTCCATGGTGCTCCTCGGTGCGGTGTGCGGACGGATGCGGGACGGGCTGCGGGACGGGCTGCGGGGCCGACGGGGCCCGGGCCGGGCGGCGTCAGGGGACCGGTACGGCCGGCCGGGTCCCGGGCTCCTCGGCGTCCGCCGGTTCCGGTGCGGCCGCCGTACGGCGCATGAACTCCAGGCGCAGCAGGTCCTCGTTGACGGCCGCCGGTGCGACCTGCACGTACTGGCCGGCGTCCGTGAACACCAGGCCCCACTCCAACCAGCGCTCCAGCAGCGCCCGCACCACCGCCTCGTCCACGGGGGCGTCCTCGCCCCCGCCGGCCCCCGCCCCGAGCTGTTCGGCGATCTTCCGGGCAAGAGCCGCGGGGTGGTGCGGCTGGTCCAGCAGGCGGAACGCGGCCAGCTCCACCGGTCCCGTCAGCTCCCGGGTACGCCAGTCGAACGCCCGGCGGCGGCTGACCAGCACGATCCGGTCTCCCAGGTCGGTATGGGTGAGCCGGCTGGACGCGTACGCCTCGTGCCACGCCTTGATGGCCTCGTTGAGCCGTTCCGCCGTCTCCGCCCCGATCCCGCGGTCGGGTGCCTCGAACACGTAGGCGAGGTCGTAGAGCTCGGACTCCGGCAGGTCGTAGGTGAAGCGGTAGTGGACGTCCGGGCGCAGCCTGTCGTAACCCAGTTCCGGGCGGTTGAAGTAGGGGCTGAAGCGCTCGATGGCGATGCGGGCCGAGAGGTCGACGGGCGGCATGAGATGCTCCAGCGCCGGGAGCTGCGCGATCACCGGGTCGTAGTCCTCGTCGCGCTCGTGCGGGAAGCCGTGCAGGTAGTTCCAGGAGACGGCCAGGCCGGTCTCGGCACCGTCGCGCAGCATCCGCACGTTCTGGCAGCCGCTCACCCCTTTGTCCATCAGGTCCAGCACCCGGCTGTTGAGGCTCTCGATGCCCGGCTGGACGTAGATCATTCCCGCGTCGGCGAGGGTCTGGAGCTGGTCACGGCGCATGTTCGCCTTGATCTCGATGTGCAGCCGCAGGTCGTAGCCGCTGTCCACGATGCGCGGCAGCACCGTCCGCACGTACCCCATGTCCAGGATGTTGTCGACGACGTACATGTCCAGCACCCGGTGCCTCCGCGCGAGCTCCGTGATTTCGTCGTAGAACCGCTCCGGGGTCTTGCTGCGGAACTCCATGAAGGTGCCGTTGAGCCCGCAGAACGTGCAGTGGTGCTTCTCGCCCCACCAGCAGCCCCGCGCCCCCTCCACGACGAGCTTGGGCTCCACCCAGTGCCGTGCCGCGGAGGCGGCGAGCCGCTCGAAGTAGCCCGAGTAGTCGGGGGAGACGATGGCGGCGGGCGGAAGCGGGGAGGTGGCCATCGGGTTGGCCACCGAGGTGCCCTCGTCGTCCCGCCAGCACAGGCCCGGTATGGCACGGGGGCTGCCCGAGCCCTTGAGGACGCCGAGCAGCCGCGGGAACGCGGTCTCGCCCTCGCCGCGCACCACGTAGTCGACGAACGGGAAGTTGCGGTGCGCTGCGTGTCCCTGCTCCGCGTCGCAGTTGGCGCCGCCCAGCACGGTCGTGATGTGCGGCGCCAGCCGCTTGACGTGCCCGGCCGCCGCCAGGGCGGCGGTGTTCTGCTGGAACGTCGAGCAGAAGCCCACCACGTCGGGCTTCCGAGCCACGATCTCGCGTGCGGTCCGCGCCACGAACTCCGGTGCGAGGCGATGGAGTTCGTGGCTCATCCGCATCCGGGAGGCGGAGAGCTTGCCGCGCAGCGCCGCGGTGAACTCCTCGGCCCGCCACTCCGGGTCGTCGTAGAGCGCCGAGGAGAAGACCCAGTCGCCGCAGCCGAGGAAGTAGGACGAGAGGGCGTAGTACTCGTAGTCGTCCTTGCCGAACCCGGTGCGCTCGGTGATCCAGTCCGTGTACTCGAGATTGGCGTGGTACACCTCGGCGGTGGTGCCCGGCCGGTTCTCGGTGGCGCTGCGCTTGAGGATGCCCAGGGCGAGCGAGGGCACGTCGATGGGGGACCAGGGCATGTTGACCAGCAGCACACGCATGGGCGGACTCCTCGAGACGGTCGCTGTCGGGCGGGGCGGGCGGTGCGGTGTGCGGGCCCACGGCGGCGGGAGACCGGCTCCGCCGCGGACGCCGGGGAGACCCCGGCCCGGTGCCTGCGGCACCGGGCCGGGACGCCGGATCAGGCCTCCTCGGCCTCCTCCGCGTTGCGGATCGGAACCGTGATCGTGATGCTGATGCCGGGCTTGCGGTTCTCCTCGTCGTCCTCGAGCGGGTTGTTGTGGATGACGTCCTTCTGCATGGTCATGGCCTCCCTTCGGCGTGTCGGCGGACGGTGCCCGAGATGCCCGGATCACCGGCCTGACGGGCCCCGCCCCGGTCGGAACGGGGCGTCGTGGGGGCCACCCGGCGCGTCCCCGCGCCCAGGTGGCCGTGCAGGAACTCCAGGGCGCGGCGCAGCGTGGCCACGTGGTCGGAGCCCCGGTAGCCATCGTGGCCGGAATCCAGCCACAGCGACGCGTGCGGTACCCCCGCCGTCCGCAGCGCCGCCAGATAGCCGGCGATCTGCTGCGGCGGGCACTTGGTGTCCCGGGCGGCGGCGACGACCAGCACCGGGGCGGTGACCCGGGTCGCGTAGGTCACCGGCGAACTCCGCGCGTAGAGCTCCGGTACGTCCGCCGGCGTGCCGCCGAACAACCGCTCGTCCAGGGCCCGTAGAGCCGGCAGGCCGGTGCGGTGAGCCGCGGCGAAGTCGGCGATCGGTTTGACGGCGACGCCGGCCTGCCACAGGTCCGGCTGCACCCCCAGGGCCAGCAGCGCCAGCGTCCCGCCCCAGGAGGTGCCCCAGAGGCCGACGGCGTCCTCCCGCGCCAGGCCGCGGTGCAGCAGGTCGGCCCGTACCGCCACCAGGTCGCCGACCTGCGTGAGCCCCACGCCGTCGCTGAAGGCAGCACGCCAGCGGGGCCCGTAGCCGGTGGAGCCGCGGTAGTTCACCCGCGCGACCCCGAGGCCGGAGGCGACCAGGGAGTGCACCACGCCGTCGTAGGCGTCCCGGTCGTGAGCTGCGGGACCGCCGTGCAGCAGGAAGACCAGCGGCGCGGGACGGGCTCCGGTGCGTTCCGGGAGGCTGAGCAGGGTGTGCACCGGACCGTCGGGTCCCGGTGTCCACAGTTCACTGTGCACACCGGGGACGCGCTCGGGCAGCTTGCCGAGCACCGGCAGGCGCGGACGGTCCGGACCCTCCGGCGCCGTGGTGCACAGCCGCGGCGGGGTGGCGCTGTCCGTCCACACGTAATGGATCTCCCCGCCGGCGCGCGGGGCGGCGTCGGGGATGCTGCCGGGCGGTGTGGTGACGGTCGTCAGGGTGCGGCGGTCCAGGTCGGCGGTGTGCAGCAGGCTCCGCCCGTGCCGGTCCTGACGGATCAGGACCCGGCGGCCGTCGGGGTACCACAGGGCGTCGATCTCCGTGTCGAAGGCGCACCAGCCGTGCTCCCGGAGTCCCCGCCGCACGTCCCAGGTGGCGAGCCGGTACCGGTCGCCGTGTTCGGTGACCAGCAGCAGTTCGGCGGCTGAGGTGGGTGAAGTGGATGAGGCGGGTGGGGCGGCGGGGGCGAAGCCCCGCGCCCAGAGGCCGGCCGGCCCGGCCCCCGCAGCGGCGTCGGCGACCGCCTTCCCGCTCCCGGGCGCCGGAAGCGCCACAGCCCCGACGTCGGCGCCGGGGCGCGGCAGGTCGCCTCCGCCGAACTCCGCCACGACGCGGCCGTCCGGGCTCAGCACCGTCACCGCGCGGTCGGCGTAGGGCGGTCCGCCCACGGCCAGCAGGCGGCCGTCCGGCGAGAGCCCGGCCAGTCGCCGGGGGCCCGTTGCCCGGTGGACCCTGCGCGCCGGGCCGCCGCGCCGCCCGAGCCAGACGGTCAGCCCGTCCGGGCTGCCGATGCCGGCCGCGACCTGCCCGGCGGCGTTCATCGCCAGCCCCCGCGGGGTACCGGCCGGGGCCGGCGGCAGTCCCACCGTGTCCGGGCCGCCGCCGAAGTCCTGCACCCGCCACACACCGTGGCCGGCGAGGTCCTCGTCGAACCACCACACCGCCCCGTCCCGGTCCAGGGTGCCGTGCAGCGTGCCGTGCGGCCGGTCGGTCACCTGGCGCGTACGTCCGGTCGCGGCGTCATGGGCGAACACCTCGCAACGGCCGCCGGCGTCGGCCGTCAGCACCATCCGGTACGGATCGGTGGGGCAGACCTCCGGAATGACGGGGCGATAGACGCGGTAGCCGCGTTCTGTCTCCGCCGCACCGGCCCCCGTACCGGCCTGCGCTGCGCCCCTGCCCGGCTCCTCCGTCTCCGGTCCGCCGGTCGTCATGCGCTCTCCTTCCGCAGCACCGCGGGTGCACGTCTCGTGGACCACAGGGCGAGCAGGGCCAGCACCGCGGCGCAGCACAGCGCCGTGCCGCCGGTGCCCGCGGTCCCGGTGAGCCCTCCCGCGGCCACCGGGCCCGCGGCGGCGGCGAGTCCGGTGGCGGTGCCGAGTACGGTGCCGGTGCGGGACTGGAGCTCCTGCGGTGTCACCTCGATCGCCCGGGACTGAAGGACGACGGCCGCCGCGGGCAGCAGCAGCGAGATCAGCCCGAACAGCAGGGCGTACGCCCAGACCCGGGTGGTCATCCCGAGACCGGCGGTGGGCACCACCATCAGCCAGGACACCGCGATCACCAGGCGGGCCCGGGGCAGTGCACGCGCCAGGCGGGGCGCGAGGAGTGCACCGGCCAGACCGGCGGCCCCGGCCACCGCGAGCACGGCCCCGACCGGTCCGCCGGCTGCGCCCGCGTCCCGGAGAGTGAAGATCGTGCCGTAGGAGAGGGCGGCCAGCAGGAGGCTCATCACCGCCGACCAGAGCAGCACGAAGCGGAGGAACGGCTCCCGGCGGACGAGGCCTGCACCGGCGACGAGTTCCCGGAGGAAGCCCCTGCCGGCTGCGGCGAACCCACCTGCGGGGGCCGGCTCGCCGCAGGGCTCCGGTACGCCGTCCCGGCGCGGGCCGAGGTCGGAACGGATCGCCGCCACGCAGAACGCGGAGACCAGGTACGAGAGGGCGTCGGCGAGAAACGGCAGCCAGCGGCCGAGCTGGAACAGCGCACCGCCGAGGGCCGGGCCCACCACGAGCCCGGCCTGCTCACCGGCCTGGAGCCGGGAAACGGCCCGGGGATAGCGGCCGGGTGGCACGAGGGCGGCCACCGTGCCGGCGGAGGCGGCCTCCTGGCAGGACGTCGCCGTGCGCTCCACGAGCACGGCGGCGACGAGCAGCCACAGGGGCGGGTCGCCGAGCAGTACGCCGACGGCCGCCGAGGCCATGGCCCCGGCGGAGACCAGCGCGGCGCCCACCATCACACTCCTACGGGCGCCGTGGTCGGCGAGGACGGCGGCGAACGGGCCGGCCAGGATGCCGCATCCGGCCGACACCCCGGCCACCGTGCCGACGACGGCGGGTGAGGTGCCGAGGGTAAGCAGCAGCAGCGGGAGGGCCAGGCCGGAGACCTGGGTGCCGAGGGCGTCGGCGGTGCCGGCCCACCAGAAGCGGCGGAAGTCCCCGTCCGCGACTCCCGGCCCCGTCGCCCGCCTGCGGAAGCGGGCGGTCGCCGGGCTCAACGGGCCGTGGAGGTGCGCCTGAGTGCCGGGGGCGGTGCGGACGGTACCGGCGGGCGGGGTAAGCAGCCTCGGCCGTGATGCGTCATGGACCATTCCCCCGGTTCACGAGTCGGATCGCGTGAAGGTTCTGTGGTGCCCCTGTGCGCACCCTGAGAAATATCAGCCGCTGACAGCTTGCGCAATACGCGGGACGTGAGGCACCAGACGTGCCCGGTGCACGTCCGGTGCCCCGCGCACGCCACCCGGCGTGGCAGCGTGGGGCCGCGGAACCGGGTGCCGTGTGCCCGGGCCCGGCTGACGAGCCGGTCGTGGGCGCTGATCAGGACGGTGCCCGGGGGCACGTCGTCGTGACGCCGGGCTTGGCGGGCCCCTGCACCGCCGGGCCGGGCGACAACCTCGAAGACCGCCTCCAGCTGCTCACCGGCCTGGCGGCCGCCCCTCCCAGGTGACCGGGTCCACCGGCCACCTCGGCGGAGCGGCACGGTCCGTCCTGCGGGCCCCGCCGGGGCCCTCCCGGACCGGGCCGGCCGCTGTCCGGCCCACCCGGCGAGTCCGCCACCGGGAGCGTCCGGCCTGCCTCGATCGGCGGACGAGGACGCACGACGCCGAGTCCGGCCGGGGGAGACGCGGGTGACCGCCCCTGCCCGGGCCGCCGATGCCTCCACTCTGCGCCGGAAGCATAAGAATGGGTGCATGACGGCAGCCGCGGGGGCACGGCGGGGGGCGTGGCTGCTGCTGCCGTGGCTGCTGGTGATCGGGGTCGCCGCGGCCGAAGTGATCAACCAGCTGGTGTACGGGTCGGTGCTGCGCACCGGCGCGCTGCTGTCCCCGGCGCCGGCGCTGGCCGCGATCCGGGGCGGCCCGCGGGACGTGGCCGCGGTGTCCGCGGGCGCTGTCGGGGCGGGACTGCTGGTGACCTTCTACGGCGACGGCGAGGGGCTCGCCTACCAGAGCACGGTGCTGAGCGCGGTCGTGGTGGTCAGCTTCGCAAGTGTCTTCGGCGCCCTGCGGCGCCAGTGGCGGGAGAAGCGGCTCAGCCGGGTGCAGCGGGTCGCGGAGACGGCCCAGCTCGCCCTGCTTCCGCCGGTTCCGCGCCGGTTGGGACCGCTCCGGCTGGAGGCACGGTACGTGGCCGCGGACGCCGAAGCCCGCGTCGGCGGTGACTTCTACCGGGCGGTCGGCTGCCGGCACGGTCTCCGGCTGCTCATCGGGGACGTCCGGGGCAAGGGTCTGCCGGCCATCCACACCGCCTCCGTCGTCCTGGGCGTCTTCCGCGAGGCCGCGCTGGAAGAGCCCCGTCTGGCGGACGTGGCCTGGCGTTGCGCACAGACCGTGGAGCGGCTGCAGCGTACCGACCCCTCCGGGGCCGCCGCCTCCACGCAGGAGGCCACCGAGCTCTTCGTGACGGCCGCCCTGGTCGAGATCGACGGCCCACGGGTACGGGTGATCAGCCTGGGCCACCCGCCGCCCCTGCTGCTCACCCCGAACAGGCCCGTCCTTCTGGAGACGGAGGAGCCGCTGCCGCCCCTGGGACTGGCGCAGATCAGCCGCGGGGAGGCCCTGGCCCGGTCCTGGGACTGGCGGCCGGGGGACCGGCTGCTGCTGTACACGGACGGCATCGGCGAGGCGCGCGACGCACAGGGCGCCTTCTTCCCCCTGGAGCAGGCGGCACTGCCGCTGCGCGGGGTGCCGTTCGGGGACCTGTGCGACCTCGTGCTGGAGGCGGTCCGCCGGCACACCGGCCGGCGCCTGACCGACGACGCCGCGCTGCTGGCGGTGGAGTGGGAGCGCACTCCGCCGCAGGTCCCCTGACGGGGGCGTCGCTGCCGGCGCTCAGCAGCCGCCGGACGGCGGGTCCGGGGAGCCACGCAGCCGCGCCGAGGCTTCCAGGAGCATCGCGTGCACGAAGGCCTGCGGCAGGTTCCCGCGGAGCTGCCGCTGACCGATGTCGTACTCCTCGGCGAACAGCCCGGGCGGCCCGCAGGCGGCCCGGCCCCGCTCGAACCAGCGGTAGGCGCCGACCCGGTCGTCCTCACGCCAGGCCGCAGCGGCCATCGCGAACCCGCACAGCAGGAAGGAGCCCTCGGCCTCGCCCAGTGGGCGGTCGCCGTGCTGGAAGCGGTAGACGAAACCGTCCTCACTCAGCTCCCGCTCGACCAGCCGCCGGGTGCGCGGCCCGCTCGGGTCGTCCGGGGCGAGACAGCCGCGGGCCAGCGGCAGGAGCAGCGCCCCGTCGGGCCGCCGGTCGTCCTCCGCCCGCCCCCAGGCGCCGTCGGACCGCAGGCAGCGGCGGCGCGTCTCCCGCTGGACGGTGTCGGCGAGATCCCGCCACCGGGCGACCGCCGGGTCCCGGGGCAGTGCGGCCGCCAGCGCCCGCAGCCCGGTCACCACGCTCAGCCGCGAGTGGGTCCACCAGCGCTTCTCCAGCTCCCACAGGCCGGCCTCGGGGAGCTGCCAGTGCGCCCCCACCGCGGTTACTGCGACGTCGACCGCCCGCCGCACCTCCCGGTCGCATCGCTGGTGGCGGGCGGCGGCCGCGAAGAGCTGGAGCACCTCGCCGAAGCTGTCGAGCTGGAACTGCCGGGCGGCCGCATTGCCGACCCGGTCGCTGCCCCCGGGGTAGCCCGGCAGCGACAGCATGGTCTGCTTCGGCACCCGGCCTCCGTCGGGGGTGTAGACGGGGTGCAGCGCCTCGCCGTCCTCCAGCACCCGGGCGGTGGCGAAGTCCACCGCCCGGCCGAGCAGCGGGTGGTCACCGTGCGCGGCCACGGCGATACCCGCGTAGGCCTGGTCCCGCAGCCAGGAGTAGCGGTAGTCGAAGTTCCGCCCGGCGCGGGCGCGTTCCGGCAGCGAGGTGGTGGCGGCGGCCACCATGCCGCCGTGGGAGCTGGTGAGGCCGTTCAGGACGGCGTAGGCCTGCCGGGCGTCGTGCGGCGCGGGCAGGTCCTCGCAGCCGGGCACCAGCTCCCGCCACCGCCGCTCGGTCTCCTCCCAGAGGCGGCCCGCGTGCAGGGCGTCCCCGCGCTCCTCGCCGCTCGCGCCCTCCGTACGGATCTCCAGAACGAGATCGTGCGCCTCCCCGGCGGGGACGGTGAGCCGGGCGCGGAGACCGCCGCCGGGCGCCGGTGCCGCACCGCCGGCGCCGGCCCAGCGCACCCGCAGCCCGCGGCCGTGACCGCACCAGAGGTCGCCCTCCCGGCGCAGTCCCGCCATCGCGGACCTGCCGAAGTCCGGCCGGGGGTCGAGCAGCAGCTCGACCTGGGCGTCGTCCCGCACCGCCCGTACCCGGCGCAGGAGGACCAGCCGGTCGGGCCGGGCGGGCAGTGCCAGGGCCTCCCGGCACTCCACCAGACCGTTGCCTGTCACCCAGCGGTTCACCCGGATCAGGGTGCCGCTCTCGTAGTAGCCGCCCCAGACGTGCCAGGGGTCCTCCGGCCGTACGAGGTACTCGCCCGCGCCGCCGACCAGCGCGGAGAAGACCGCGTCGCTGTCCCAGCGCGGGGCGCACAGCCAGACGACCTCCCCGAGCGGCCCCACCAGGGCGCCGCGCTCGCCGTCCGCGAGGAGCGCGTAGTCGCGCAGCACCCAGGGCCGGGACACCACACCGGAGAACTCTCCGAGGGGAAGCATCTCCACCATGACCCCACCCTAGTGTCACCGTTCCTGTGCGCAGCGTGACGCGAGGGAGCGCCACACCGATGCGTGCGGAGTCCGGGTTCCCGCCGCCCGTCGCCGCGGCGGGTGCCGGTGCTCCCTGCGGCACGGCGGCGGCTCGCGCTCTCCTGCTGCTGCCTTGCCGCCCCTCAGGCGTCCCCCGGCCGCACCCCGGCCAGCACCATCCCGCTGCGCGGCCGCGCGGGCATCCGCCGCAGGGAGATCCGCATGTCCTGCCGCGGCACCCGGTACTGCAGCCGGGCCAGCCGGGCGGCCAGGGCGCGCAGCAGCGCCACCGTGGCCGGTTCCCCGGGACACCGGTGCCCGGTCTGCATGTCCCCGCCGCCCTGCGGCACCAGCGCCTCGCCGCCGAACGGGCGGGCGAGGAAGCGCTGCGGGGCGAAGGCGTACGGCTCCGTCCACAACCGCGGATCGTGGTCCTGCCCGTACAGGTCCAGCAGGATCAGCGCGTCACGCGGCACCCGCAGCCCGTGCCAGTCGAGATCGTCCACCGCCCGCCCGCCGGTGAACGGCGCGAACGGGTAGAAGCGCCGGACCTCCTGGGCGAAGGCGTGCACGTACCCCGACCGGTCCGCGACGTCCTCCGAGCGTGCCGACGCCCGCAGCCGGTCGGCCACCTCCGGCCGGTGGTGCAGGGCATGCGCGGAGAAGGCCGCGAACCAGGCGACCGCCACGGTCGGCCGCAGCACGTTCAGCAACTCGACCGCCGCAACCCGCGGCGGCAGCCGCTCCCCGTCCGCGTCCCGGTGCAGTGCCACGGCCTCCGCCGCGCCGCGCCCGGGCGCGAAGGCGCGCCCGGCACGGAGATCCGCCACGAGACGGGACAGCCACTCCTCCCGCCGGGCACGGGCCCGCCGGGCCCTCCGGTGGCGCGGGCCGGCGGCCGCGAAGCCGTCCACCATGGCCACCAGGTCGCGCGCGAGTGCCACCTCGTCGTCCTGCTCCACCGGCACTCCGGCCCAGTCGCAGACGCCACGCGTCAGCACCCGGCTCACCTCGTCGAAGAGGACGATCCGCTCCCGCCGTGCCCACCGGTGCACCGCCTCGTCCCAGGCCGCCTCCGTGCGGGTCACCAGGTCGGCCACCGCGTCGGCGGGGGTGAGCAGGGACAGGAACAGCTCCCGCCGCACCCGGTGCTCCCTGCCGTCCAGCCCCTGTACGCCCCCGTGCCCGAACAGGGTGCTCTTGACCCGGTCGGGGGCGGCGTCCCGGCGGCGGACGTGGCTCTCGTCGTAGAAGAAGCGCACCGCGTCCGGGCCGTGCAGACCCACGGTGGGCCGCCCCAGGACCCGGGTGAGTACGGAGTCGGTCCCGGCCCGCCGCAGCAGTCCGGGCAGCCAGGTGTAGCCGGCGGCCGCCAGGGCGGCGGTGCGGTCCGCGAAGGACCGGTGTCGCTGGGTCATGGACCGACCGGTGCCCCCGGGGGCGGGGACGAAACGGGCCGGCCCGGCCACCGCCGCCGGTTCACCCGTGCGGCCGCCCGCGGGTTTGGGCCGGGCAGGGCGCGTGGCATGGCTGCACCCCGAGGAGGGAGAACGTGCCCGACCGGCGAGACGTCAGCAGCCCCCGCACCACAGGCGAGCGCACCGCCGTCGTGCTGGACCGGCGGATGCCCCTGGTGGAGGCCGGCCGGCAGTTCCTGCGCAAGGCCTTCCCCGACCACTGGTCCTTCCTGCTCGGCGAGATCGCCCTCTACACCTTCGTCGTGCTGGTGCTGACCGGTGTCTTCCTCACCTTCTTCTTCTCCCCGTCCCTGGAGGAACACCCCTACGCCGGGCCCTACGTGCCGCTGCAGGGCACCCTCGTCTCCGAGGCGTACGCCTCCACCGTGGACCTGAGCTTCGACGTACGCGGCGGGCTGCTGATGCGGCAGATCCACCACTGGGCGGCGCTGCTCTTCCTCTCCGCCATCGGCCTGCACCTGCTGCGCATCTTCTTCACCGGCGCCTTCCGCCGCCCGCGCGAGGGCAACTGGATGATCGGCGTGACGATGTTCGCCCTGGCGATGTTCGAGGGCTTCTGCGGCTACTCGCTCGCCGACGACCTGCTCTCCGGCACCGGGCTGCGCACCTTCGAGGGCATCCTCCTGTCGATCCCCGTGATCGGCACCTACCTGACGATGTTCACCTTCGGCGGCCAGTACCCCGGGCACGACATCGTCGAGCGTTTCTACGTCCTCCATGTGCTGCTCGTCCCGGGCCTGCTCATCGTGCTGATCGCCGCGCACCTCGGGCTGGTGATCTACCTGAAGCACACCCAGTGGGCGGAGAAGGACCGCACGAACCGCAACGTGATCGGCGCGCCCTTCCACCCCCGCTACACCGCCAAGTCCGTCGGTCTCTTCTTCGGCGTCTTCGGCATCCTCGCCGTGCTGGGGGCGACGATGCAGATCAACCCGATCTGGAACTACGGCCCCTACCGCCCGAACAAGGCCTCCATCGATGTCCAGCCGGACTGGTACGTCGGCTTCATCGAGGGAGCCCTGCGCCTCATGCCGCAGGCGGAGACCAATCTGTGGGGCCACACCGTGCCCTGGGACGTCTTCATCCCGGGCGTGCTGATCCCGGTGCTGCTGTTCGCGGTGCTCTACGCCTATCCGCTCTTCGAACGCTGGGTGGACGGCGGCGGGCGGGAGTACCACCTGTGCGACCGGCCGCGGAACCAGCCGGTGCGCACCGGGCTGGGCGTGGCCGGCGTCGTGTTCTACGCCGTACTGCTGCTCGCCGGCGCGCAGGATGTCGTCGCCTATGTGTTCACCCTCCACATGGAGGCGCTGACCTGGGGCTTCCGCAGCGGGCTGATCCTCTTCCCGGTGGTCGCGTTCTGGCTGACCCGGCGCGTCTGCCTCGGCCTGCAGGCCCAGGACCGGGCCCGGCTGCGCCGCGGGGACGAGACCGACGTCGTACGCCGCACCGCGGGCGGCGGCTACGCCCTCCAGCACAACCCGCTCCCCGAGGAGCAGGAGCGTCTGGTACTCGCCCGCGACCTGCCCCGGCCGCTCACCCTCGGCGGGCATATGCCCGTGAAACGCCGGGAGAAGGTGCGCCGGGCACTGCACCGCTGGTACTTCCGCGACCGGGTGCCGCTCCCGGTCACCCCCGAGGAACGCGGCACCGTCCGGGAGATCCTCACCGACCCGGCCGAGCACAGCCCCGAGCACCCCCCGGTACGGGAACCAGGAGCGCGAACCCCGGCGGCGGAGGACCGCTGAGCACCCACCGCTCGGCGGCCGCGGCTCAGGCGGTCCGCGCGACCTCCACTCGTTCCTCGGCGGTGATCCAGCGCCACGTCGCCAGGAGCGCCGCGGCGCCGAGCGGCAGCATCGCGATGATCATGGCCAGGCCGCCCCAGGAGTGCCCGTGGGCGATGAGCACCACCGCGGGCAGGTCCAGCGACGGCGCCGCCAGGAAGAGGTAGAGGCAGCGGCCGGCACCGCCGAGCCGGTGCCGGGAGTGCGCCAGCACCGGCAGCCAGAACAGGACGCCGCCGGCCAGCAGCACCGCCTCCAGCAGCCATCCCGCGGCCGGTCCGGGGTGCCGCAGCCCCATGGCCAGCACCACCAGGGCGTGCAGCACCAGGAAACCGGGCCCCGCCACTCCCGCCGGCAGCGTGACCCGTGCCCAGGGCAGCCGGTCCCGGGTGGCCAGGACCAGCGCCGGGACGGCGACCGACAACGCCCCGCCGGACAGCGCCATGCCCACCGGGCCGGCGCTCATGTGTGCTGCCCCTTGGTGGCGACCCGGCGCAGACCGATCGCGACGGAGACGCCGGCCAGCGGCACCGCCAGGGCCAGCAGCCACAGCCCGTAGACGAGCGCCAGCCCGGCCAGCCCCGCGGCCAGCGCCGCGGGCAGCGCGGCCGCCGCCCCGCCCACCGGCAGCCGGTAGTGCAGGGAGCCTGCGGGGCTACGGCGGGAGGAGACCAGCACCGCCAGGGCGACCAGCAGCATGAACGCCGCCGCGGAGCCGAAGGTCCACAGGGCGAGCGGCATCTCCCCGTACACGCCCAGGAGCCCGGCCAGGAAGCCGTTGAAGACGGCCCAGCCCGCCACCACCACGAAGTCCGGATGGCGCATCGCTCACCGCCTCGTCGCCGTGCGTGCCGCCGCCGGGCCGGCCGTCAGCTCCGCGGTCCGCTCCCGTTCGTCCAGCAGCGGCGCGTAGCTGCGGATCTCCGGCAGCGGATGGTCGTCGGTGAAGTTCGTGCGGGGCGGGGGAGAGGAGGTCGCCCACTCCAGGGAGTGACCCTTCCAGGGGTCGGCGGGCGCCGGCAGCGGTTTGCGCACCGACCAGAAGAGATTGACCGCGAAGGTGGCCATCCCGGCGGCGATGAACGCGGCACCGATGCTGGAGAGCAGGTTCCAGGTGGTGAAGCCCCAGCCCTCCTCATAGGTGAAGACCCGCCGCGGCATGCCTTCGAAGCCGAGCGCGAACATCGGCAGGAAGGTGAGGTTCGCGCCGACGACCAGCAGCCAGAAGTGCAGCCGGCTGAGCCGGTGCCGCAGCATGATGCCGGTCATCTTCGGGAACCAGAAGTAGACCGCGGCGAACAGGCCGAAGGCGCTCCCGGCGAACAGCACGTAGTGCAGGTGGGCCACGACGAAGTAACTGTCGGTCACGTGGTAGTCGATGACCGGGGTGCCGACCATGATGCCGGTGAGGCCGCCGATGAGGAACTGCGGCAGGAAGGCCAGGGCGAACAGCATCGGGCCCTGCAGCCGCAGCCGCCCGCCCAGGATGGTCCCGACCAGCGCGAAGTACTCGATGCCCGCCGGGACCAGCAGCACGATCGACGTCAGCGAGTAGTAGTTGTTCTCCGCCTGCCCGGTGGCGAACATGTGGTGCCCCCACACGCTCATCGACAGCCCGGCGAAGGCCAGCAGCGAGATCACCGTGCCGCGGTAGGCGAAGAAGCGCCGGCCGGAGAAGACCGCGAGCACCTCCCCGACCGCCCCCAGGTACGGGAAGAACATCACGTAGACCACCGGGTGCCCGTAGAACCAGAACAGGTGCTGGTAGCCGATGTTCCACACGTTCTGGTCGAAGACCGACGGGTCCGCCCGGCCGATCGTCAGCAGCAGCATGGCCGCCAGCAGCGCCGGGAAGGAGCCCACCACCATCAGGCAGGTGGCCACCATCGACCAGGAGAAGATCGGCATGCGCAGCATCGTCATGCCCCGGGCACGCTTGCGCAGCGCCGTCCACAGCACCGCCCAGCCCTGCAGGATCATCCCGCTGCCGGAGAGGAACGCACCCAGAATCCACAGGTCGGAGCCGTGGCTCGGGCTGTAGGCGCTGGAGGCGAGCGGCGGGTAGGAGAACCATCCGCTGGTGTGCGCGCCACCGCTCGTCGCGAAGCCGGAGAACATCGCCACCGCTCCCGTCACGTACAGCCAGTAGCCCAGCAGCGTCAGCCGCGGAACGGCGATGGCCGGGGCGCCGACCTGCAACGGCACCAGATAGACGCCCAGGCCCAGCGCGAACGGGGTCATGACCAGGTAGATCATCCCCGAGCCGTGGATGGTGAACACCTGGTTGTAGGTGTGCGAGTCGAGCACGGTCAGCTCCGGCTGGGCGAGCTGGCTGCGCATCAGCAACGCCAGCACGCCCATGCCCAGCAGCAGGCCCACCGAGGTGAAGATCGTCAGCAGGCCGATGCGCTTGTGATCGGTGGTGCCCAGCCACCCCAGCCAGCCGCCGGGGGCCAGGGACGGCGCGGCTCCGCCGTCCGGAACCGGGGACGAGTCGGGGCGGGTCTCGGTGGTGCCCGTCACGCGGCCGCGCCCGCGGGCTCATGGGTGTCCAGCCACGTCTCGTACTCCTCCGGGGAGACCGCCCGGAGCCGGAAGTCCATGTGGGTGTGGCGGTTGCCGCAGAACTCCGCGCACCGGCCGAGCCACTCGCCCTCCTCGTCGAGGGTCAGGGTGAAGGTGTTCACGTGGTCCGGGAACACGTCCCGCTTGTACCGCAGCTCGGGCACCCAGAAGGAGTGGATCACGTCCTCGGAGGTCATCTCGAAGCGGATCGGCCGGCCGGTCGGCACCACCAGCTCGGGCAGGTCGTCGCGGTCGCGGCAGTCGCCCGAGGCCACCGGCGGCTCCCCGCCCTCCGCCCGGTGGGTGAACGCCCAGCACCACTGGAACGCCAGGACGTCCACCGTCACGGGCTGCTGCGCCTTCTCCTCCTTCTCCACCGGGTCGCGGTTGTTCTGCCAGGTCGTCCAGACCACCAGGAAGGCGGCCACCACCGCCAGACCGGCCAGGTAGAACGACTCCAGGGTGTTGCGCTCCCAGCGGCGTGAGGGCCGTACCCCGCGTCTCTCCCGCCGGAGGAACACGGCGTAGAGCACCGCACCCAGCACCAGGACGAACACCACCGCGGCCATGACCGACTCGACGGTGAACACCTGCTCGAAGATCTCTCGCTGCTGCACGATGCCGGTCCTCCCTGGCGTGGTATCCGAAGCCGGTGCCGTCCGGAGCCGCCGGGCAAGATCAACCGGCGGTGACCGGGACACTACGCACTGCGGGATCACTACGCTGGGTGACACACCGGAGGGTCCCGGTACCCCGCCGGACGGAGGACGCAGACGGGTTCCACCGGCCGCACCGCGCGGGTGTTTCCTCCTCCCGGAGCGGTGATACCCAGCGGACGGCGGCAGCCGTCCC
>NZ_JACYHE010000037.1 GCF_021696945.1 Streptomyces sp. JJ36 | reverse complement strand
CGGGCCGGGCGCCGGGGTGCCCGGGGCCCCGGCGGCGTCCGGCTCCGCGTCGTGCCGCTCCCGGGCCTCGGGGGCGCGCAGCGCCAGCGCAGCGCGGGCCGCCTCGGCCGGCGGCACCCCGGAGCCGGTGAGCCGGCACATCTCCTCCAGCACCTCCAGGTCCCGCGGTGACCAGCGGCGATGCCGTCCGCCCTCGCGGGTGGCCGGACCCACGCCGTAGCGGCGGTCCCAGGAGCGCAGTGTCGTGGGGGCCACACCGAACCGCCGGGCCACGGCGCCGGTGGTCAGGCCGGCCGTGGGGGCGTCCCGCGCCGGGCCGGAGGCGGCGGAAGGCGGTGTCCGGCCGTTCGGGTCGCTTCGGTCGCTGCTCATGCCTCCATCATACGACGCACAATCGATGCAAGTGGCTCCGCTGTGCATCGTTTGGTGACTCTCGAGGTGTCGCACAGGGCCGGCGCACCCGGCGAGACCCCGGCGAGAGGAACCCGCGATGACCACCGCCACCGAGCACCCCCCGGTCCGCGCTCCCCAGGAGGACGCGGCCGCCCGTTCCCTGCGGGCACCCGTCGAGGAGACCGCTGCGGACGAACGGCTCGCCCGGGCGTTCGCCCGGGGGGACGCGCACAGCCTCGCCGCCGTCTACCGGCGCTGGGGGACCCTGGTGCACACCCTCGCTCTGCGGTCCCTGGGCGACCGCGGCGAGGCCGAGGACGTCACCCAGCAGGTCTTCCTCGCCGCCTGGCGCGGGCGCGCCGGGTACCGGCCGGACCGCGGCGCGCTCGGCGCCTGGCTGGTGGGCATCACCCGCCGGAAGATCGCCGACGCGCTCGCCGCCCGCACCCGCCGGACCCGGCTGTTCGCCGCGGCCGCCGCCCGGGAGGGCCTTCCGGTCGTGGAGCAGGCCACCGCCGGGGCCGCGGACGGGGTCGTCGACCGGGTGCTGGTCGCGACCGAGCTCGCCCGGCTCCCACAGGCGCAGCAGCTCGTCCTCCGGCTGGCCTTCTACGAGGACCTGACGCAGACCCAGATCGCCGCCCGGACCGGCATGGCCCTCGGCACCGTCAAGAGCCACGCGCGCCGTGGCCTGCACCGGCTCCGCCGGGTGCTGGAGTCCGTGCCCGCCGAGGGCTGACCGCGCGGTCCGCGCGGTCCGGCTCCGGACGACCGGAAGAGGAGACACGATGCAACTGCGTGACGAACTGCCCGTCGACCACCGGCTGGCCGGCGTCTACCGTTACGGCGCGGCCCTCAGCGGGCTCGTCCTGCTGGCTTTCGGCCTGCTCGGCTTCGCCGACCGGCTGGCCTTCTTCGACACCGACGGGGAGCAGATCGCCGGGCTCTCCAGCAACGGCATGCTGAGCCTTCTCTCCGTCCTCTCGGCCTGCTGCTGATCGGCGGTGCCGTGGCCGGAGGCAACGCCGCGTCCACCCTGAACATGGCGGTCGGCGCCACCTTCGTGCTCAGCGGCTTCGTCCACCTCGCCCTGCTGGAGCGCTCCGCGAACATCCTGGCGTTCCGGATGCCCAACGTCCTGTTCAGCTTCGCCATGGGGCTGCTGATCCTGACCTTCGGCATGTACGGGCGGGTGAGCGGCGGACTGCCCCACGACAACCCGTACTGGCGCCGGCGCCACCCCGAGCAGGCCGCGCGCGAGGAGAGGCGCCGCGAGGAGATCGCAGCCGGGGAGAGGCGCCGCGAGGAGACCGCGGCGGGGGAGCGCCGGGCCGCCCCGGGGGCGGAGACCGCCCACGCGCGGCCCGCCGTGCGGGGAGGGACCGCGGCGGGCGCCCGCGGCGTGGCCGGCGGTGCGAGGGAGCTGCGAGGCCATGCGGCCCCGGGGGAGCGGCCGTGAAGGCCGTCCCCCGGCGCCTCGCCGTCTGGGTGCTCGCCGCACTGGCGACGGCCGCGCTGGTCGGGTCGCTGCTCACGGCGCTCGGCGGCTCCGGTGGCGACCCGCCGCCGGACTTCGGGCGCCCGCCCGCGGCCACCGGCCCGGCGCCCGCACCGCCCCCGTCCACGGAGACCGGTGCGGAGGCCGGGCCCGCCGGGGCGCAAGCCGCTCCCCCGCCCGTACGGCTCCGGGTGCCCGAGGTCTCGCTGGACGCGTCGGTGGTGCCGGTGGGCGTCGCGGACGACGGCACGGTACGCGTCCCGGCGGAGCCCCGGCAGGCCGGCTGGTACCGGTTCGGTCCCGCACCCGGCGCGGAGCGGGGCTCCGCCGTACTCGTCGGGCACGTCGACTCCCGTACCGGGGAGCTCGGCGCCCTCGCCGCCCTCTACGAGGTGCGGCCGGGCGACGGTGTGCGGGTCGCCCGGGACGGCGGGCCCGAACTGCGCTACACGGTGACCGCGCGCGCCACCGTCGAGAAGGACGCCCTGCCGGCCGCGGTGTTCCGCAGGGCCGGGCCGCCGGTGCTGACGCTGGTCACCTGCGCGCCGCCGTACGACCCGGAGCGTGGCGGCTATCAGCGGAATCTGGTCGTCACGGCGGAGCCCGCAGGGTGACGCGGGGCGCATCCGTGCGGGGCGCGTCGTGCGAAGTCCCCGATGAGAGCCCCGTGACAGCGCGGGACCGTCCCGCGGGGACTCCACGAGGGAAGGGTGAAGGAGAATCTGATGCCGTACTCACGCAAGACCGCTCTGCTGGCGGCCGTGGCCGGAAGCTGTGTGCTCGGTCTGTCGGCCGCCCTTCCCGCCGGCGCCGCCTCCGGTGGGAGCGCCGGAGCCGCCGGAAGCACCGCTGACACCCAGGGCAAGGCCATGGTGTCGGTGTTCCACGGCGTGCCCGGGATGACCGTGGACGTCTACGCCGGGGACAAGGAACTCATCCCGGACTTCGAGCCGGGCACCCTGACGGACCCGATGCCGCTCCAGCCGGGCAGCTACGACCTGAAGGTCTTCCCGGACGGCTCGGGCCCCGGCGACGGCAAGCCGGCGATGGAGAAGACGGTCGAGGTGCGCAAGGGGAGCAACGCCACGGTCGCCGCCCACCTCTCCGCGGACGGCACGCCGAAGCTGTCCGCCTATGCGAACGACACCTCCAAGGTCCCGGCCGGCGAGTCCCGCCTGACGGTTCGTCATGTCGCGGCCGCCCCCGCGGTCGACGTACGGGCGGACGGCAAGGCCGTCTTCCGGGACCTGAGCAACCCGCAGGAGAAGAGCGCCGAGGTCGCACCCGGCACCGTCTCCGCGGACGTGGTGCTCGCAGGCACCGACCAGGTCGCGATCGGCCCGGCCGACCTGCCGCTGGAGGAGGGCACGCACACCGTCGTCTACGCCTGGGGCAGCGCCGAGGACGACAGCCTGGCGCTGAAGACCCAGACCCTCTCCGGCATGCACTCCGCCCCCGGCGGTGTCCCGGCCGGCGAGGGCGACGCGATGGCGGGCGGCAACGACTCCACCGCCTGGCTGGCCGCCGGCGGCGCGGGAGCGGCCGTGCTCGCCGCCGGGGCGGTGCTGACGGCCCGCCGGCGCGCCGCCGCCCAGGAGCACTGAACCGCCCGCGTGCCCCGAGGTTCTCCGCAGTCACCACGAGCGGCGCCGGGAGGCGCCGGGAGGAGGAACACAGTTCACCGGTCTCCCCGGCCGGGCGCCGTCCGGCCGGGGGCTCGCGGCCCCGGTCCCGTCGCCGTCCCCCTCCGGCGGGGCCGGGCCGCCGCACGGCGCCGTACGCCGGGGACGCGTACGGCGCCGTGCACCGAACGGAGGGAGGTGCACCACGTGCCGCACATCGACGCCGCCGACCTCGTGGCCCGGGCCGTGGAGGGCGACCAGGCGGTCGCCGCCGAGGCCCAGGACCGGCATCTGGCCCGCTGTGCCGAGTGCCGCGAGCGCCTGGCGGCGCTGCGGCGCGTGGTGCGGGCCGCCCGGTCCGCACCCGGACCGGACCGGCCGGTGCCGCCGCCCCCCTGGCTGTGGCCGGCCCTCGCCCGCCGCGCGGGGGTGCCGGCGCACGAGCCACCCGGGCCGCCCCGTGAGCCGGGGCGGAATCCGCCGGGGGCCACCTGGCGTCGCAGGCCGCGTCAGGGGCCGCCGGGGGGCCGGAAGTAGCAGCTGGTCCCGGCGGTCCGGGGCCGGCTCCGGGGGCTCGGGTCCGGTCCCGGCGGTGCGGGTCTGGTCCGGTCGTCCTGGGTGTGGTCCCGGCGGTGCGGGCCGGTTCGGTCGGTTCGGGACGGCCTCGGCGGCCTGGGTCTGGTCCCGTCGGCCCGGGCTTGGGCCCGGCGGTCCGGCCGGTTCGGTCGTCCACTGGGTTGATCCCGGCGGCCGGTCGGCCCGCGGCGGCACGACGGCCGGCGGGCCCCGGCGGCTGCCTCCGGGCGCGGTGTGCGCCCGCGGTCCCTGCCGGACGCCCGCGGGCCCCCTCGACGGGCGGTCAGTCCACCCCGCGGGCCCGGCGGAAGCGGTCGGCTCCGGCGGCCAGGTCGACCAGCGGCTCCGGGTAGTCCAGTGCCTCCCGGTCGGCCCGGGGCAGGGACCAGGGGGTGTGCACCCGCCGCCCCCGGACCCCGGCCAGCTCCGGCACCCAGCGCCGCACATAGGAGCCGTCCGGGTCGAAGCGCCGGGCCTGGGCGAGCGGGTTGAGCACCCGGTTGGGCCGGGTGTCCGTCCCGGTGCCGGCCACCCACTGCCAGTTGAGCTGGTTGTTCGCCAGGTCGCCGTCGACCAGCAGGTCCAGGAAGTGCCGGGCTCCGGTCCGCCAGTCGATGTAGAGCGTCTTGGTGAGGAAGCCGGCGGTGAGCAGCCGGGCGCGGTTGTGCATCCAGCCCTCGTGGCGGAGCTGCCGCATCGCCGCATCCACGATCGGGTAGCCGGTGCGGCCGTCCCGCCAGGCGGCGGCGTCCTCGCGGGCGTCCCGGCCGGTCCGCCACCGGTCGCCCCTGTCGCGGTAGTCGGCGTGCGCGGCCTGCGGGCGGGCGGCGAGCACCTGGTGGTGGAAGTCCCGCCAGGCGAGCTGCCGTACGAACGCCTCGGCCCCGGGGCCGCCGTGCTCGCGGGACCGGTGCACCAGTTCCACGGCGGAGAGGGTGCCGAAGTGCAGGTGCGGGGAGAGCCGGGAGGTGGCGTCGCCGGCCAGGTCGTCGTGGCGGTCCGCGTAGCCGTCGATCCCGCGGCGCAGCCAGGCGGCGAACCGCCGCCGGCCTTCGGCCTCGCCGCCCTCCGGCAACCCGGGTGAGGTGTCGCGCACCCGCCCCCGCTCGGGCAGCCGGCCGGAGCGCACCTGTCCGGGCACCGGCACCCGCCGCGGGGCCGGCACCGGCGTCCGCAGCGACTCCTGTTCCCAGCGCCGGAAGTAGGGGGTGAAGACGGCGAAGTGGTCCCGGTCCTGCGGGGTGACCGCGCCCGGGGGCAGCGCGGTGGTCACGGCGTCGTGCACGCGCAGATCCCGGCCGTCCCCTGCCAGGCCCTCGCGCAGCCGGTCCTCCCGCCGCCGTGCGTACGCCCCGACGGAGGCGGCGAGATGCACCTCCCCCGCGCCGGTCTCCCGGGCCACCTCCCGCACCTGCTGCACCACGTCCCCGCTGCGCAGCACCAGCCGCCCGCCGCGCTCGCGCAGTCCCGCGTCGAGACCTGCCAGGCAGTCGGCGAGGAAGGCGCGCCGGTTCGGTACGTCGAAGCCGGCCGCGGTGATCGCGTCGTCCTGCACGAACAGCGGCACCACCTGCTCCGACGCGTCGAGGGCGGCCCGCAGTACGGGATTGTCGTGCAGCCGCAGATCGGCGGTGAACAGGGCGATCGAGACCTTCAACAGCTCTCCCGGGGGCGGTGCGCGGGCGCGGGCGCGGCCCGGACGGACGCGTCCGGGCCGCCTCACCGGGGATTCTGCGCGCCGCCGCCGCCCGGATGCGGCGCCGCGCACCGCGGGTCACCCGGACGGCGGCGGCCGGAGCCCGGTGCCGGCCCGCGACCCCCGACCCCGGTCCATCGCCCGACCCCGGTCCTTCGCCCGTCTCAGTCCGCCGACCGGCGCAGGGCGCCGGGCCACCACACCTGCGGGCCGATGTCCCGCACCAGCGCGGGCACCAGCAGCGAGCGGACGACCAGGGTGTCCAGCAGCACGCCGAACGCCACGATGAACGCGATCTGCACCAGGAAGGCGAGCGGGAGCACCGCGAGCGCGGCGAAGGTGGCGGCCAGCACGACGCCGGCGGAGGTGATCACCCCGCCGGTGGCGCTGAGCCCGGTGAGCACGCCCCGGCGGGTGCCGCTGCGGCGGGCCTCCTCGCGGACCCGGGTCATCAGGAAGATGTTGTAGTCGACGCCCAGGGCGACCAGGAAGACGAAGCCGTACAGCGGGACCGACGGATCGGTGCCGGAGAAGCCGAAGACGTGTTCGAAGGCGAGCGCGGCCACGCCCACGGTCGCGGTGAAGTTCAGCGCCACCGTCGCCACCAGCAGCAGCGGCAGCAGCAGGGCGCGCAGCAGCACCACCAGGATCACCAGGATGATGGCGAGCACGACCGGTGGGATGATCTGCCGGTCGCGCTCGGCGGCCTGCTGGATGTCGTACTGCTGCGCGGTGTAGCCGCCGACCAGCGCGTCGGCGCCGGGGACCGCGTGCACCCCGTCGCGCAGCCGCTGCACGGTCTCCATCGCCGCCTCGCTGTCCGCCGCGGCCGTCGGTGTGGCCCGGACCAGGGCCTGCCCGTCCTCGGTGAGCGGGGCGCCGCCGGGGCGTCCGGAGGCGGTCACCGGGGCGGCGTCCGCGACACCTTCGGTGGTCCGCGCCACCCGGGTGACCTCGCGCAGCCGGTCCGCGTCGGTGACGATGACGGCCGGGTTGCCGGAGCTGCCGGGGAAGTGCTCGTCGAGCACCTGCTGCGCGGAGACGGACGGCGTGTCGTTGATGAAGGTCTCGCTCAGCGGCACGCCCTGCGCGTTGAGCCCGGTGGCCAAGGCCGAACAGGCGGCCAGCACCACCAGGGTGCCCGCCCAGATCCGGCGAGGGGCCCGGTCGACCGCGCCGGCCACCCGGGGCCACACGCCCCGCCCGCGGGTGCCCGGGTCGGTGGGGCCGGTGGTCTCCTTGGGGCGGGCCGGCCAGTAGGCGGCGCGGCCGAGCAGGGTGAGCGCGGCGGGCAGGAAGGTGAGGGCGGAGAGCATCGCGCAGACGATGCCGATGGCGCCGACGGGGCCGAGGGCCCGGTTGTTGGAGAGGTCGCTGAGGAGCAGGGCGAGCAGTCCCAGTCCGACGGTGGCTCCGCTGGCGACCACGGCCCCGAAGGAACGGCGCAGCGCCGCGGTCATCGCGGCGAACCGGTCGCCGTGTCCGGCCAGCTCCTCCTTGAAGCGCGCGGAGATCAGCAACGCGTAGTCGGTGGCGGCGCCGATGACCAGGATGAAGAGGATGCCCTGCACCTGGCCGTCCACCCGCAGCACGTCGTGGTCGGCCAGTGTGTAGACCACCGCGGTGGCGAGCGCGAGCGCGAGGACGGCGGCGAGGATGACGGTCAGGGGCAGGAGCACGCTGCGGTAGACCAGCAGCAGGATCAGGAGGACGACGCCGAGCGCCACCGAGAGCAGCAGCCCGTCGATGCCCGCGAAGGCGTCCGTGAGGTCCGCCTGGGTCGCGGCCGGGCCGGCGATGTGCACCGTGGTGTCCGGCACCGTCCCGGCGGCCTCCCGCAGGGTGCCGACCACTTCCCCTACGCGTTCGCCCACAGCGGAGTCGAGCTGGACGACGCCGCGCATCGCCTCGCGGTCCTCGGACGGGACCGCGGGGGAGGCCTCGCCCTGGACGGCGGGCTCGTCCGTGACACCGGACAGCGCCGTGGTGGCGGCTTGGCGCTGCTGTGCGGAGACCGAGCCGTCGTCGGCCGTCCACACGACGATCGCCGGGATGCCCTCGTCCGTGCGGAGCCGCTCCTGGGCGTCCAGCACCCGCGTGGACTCGGCGTTCTGCGGCAGGAAGGCGGACTGCTCGTTGGTGGCGACCTCGCTCAGCTTGCCCGGATACGGGCCGAAGAGGCCGCCGACGGCGACCCAGAGCAGCAGCAGGGCGACGGGCAGCAGGCGGCGCGGAGTGCGCGGCATGAAGTGTCCTCATCAGGGTGGTCGGGGGCCGGTGCAATATATCTCAATGATTGAGAGACTTGTATCCTGGACCGGTGAACGCCTCTTCCGACGGCGAGGGCTCCGTGGATGCGCCGCCGCCCGGCCGGGACGGCCCGGAGCCACCCGCGTCCGCCGCCGGTCTGCGCTCCTTCGCCGTGCAGCTCCGCCGGATGAACGCCGCCTTCCAGCGGACCGCGCAGGAGTTCGCCCGTTCCCAGGGGCTGCACCACACCGATGTGGCCGCGCTCATCGCGATCCTGGACGGTGACGGGAAGGGCGGCGCGCTGACGCCGGGCCGGCTGCGGGACCACCTCCGTCTCACCTCCGGTGCCGTCACCGCCTGCCTGGACCGCCTGGAGCGGGCCGGTCACGTACGCCGGGTCCGGGACGCGGCGGACGGCCGGGTGGTCCACCTCCACTACGCGCCCCTCGGCCGGTCGGTCGCCCGGGAGTCCTTCCGCCCGCTGGCGCGGAGCGTCGACGCGACCCGGCAGGAGTTCACCGAGGCCGAACTGAGGACCGTGCTGCGCTTCCTGCGGACGCTGAACGACCACCTGGACGAGGAACGCGGGTCCGCCGGGTAGCCCGGCACGCAGTACGGGAAACTCTCCGGCGGGGCGTCAGCCGGGTTGCCGGGTGGCGGTTCCGGCGGGCCGGGCGGCCTCGGCCGCCGTGGCGGCTTCGGTGATGTTCCGTGCCATGCCGCCGAACACCAGTCCGTGGAAGGGTGCGACGGCCCACCAGTAGGCGTGGCCCGTCAGCCCGTGCGGGTGGAACAGCGCGCGCTGCCGGTAGACCGTACGGCCCTGGGCGTCCGTGCCCACCCGCAGCTCCAGCCAGGCCAGCCCGGGCAGCCGCATCTCGGCGCGGAGCCGCAGCAGGCGCCCCGGCTCGATCTCCTCGACCCGCCAGAAGTCCAGCGAGTCGCCTACCCGCAGCCGGTCGGCGTCCCGCCGCCCGCGGCGCAGGCCGACGCCTCCCGCGAACCGGTCCAGCCGGCCCCGCACCGACCAGGCGAAGCGGGAGGAGTACCAGCCGCGGTCGCCGCCGATGCCCTCGATCACCCGCCAGAGGGCCTCCGGCGAGGCGGCGGCGCGCCGTTCCCGGCGGTCGGTGTAGAGGCTGCCGCCCGACCAGTCGGGGTCGGTGGGCAGCGGGTCGCTGGGCGCGCCCGGTACCGAGGCGGAGGACCAGCGGGTCGCCACCTCGGCGTCCCGCACCCGCTGGAGGGCGAGGCGCAGCGCGCGGTCGACGCCCAGCAGCCCGCCCGGGGGGTCGGGCACGTACCGCGCGATGTCCCGCTCGTGGCAGACCACCTCGTGCCGCAACGACTCCGCCAGCGGCCGGGCGATGGCCGGCGGAACCGGGGTGACCAGGCCGATCCACTGGCTGGACAGCCGCGGGGTGAGGACCGGCACCGGCACGATCAGCCGCCGGGGCAGCCCGGCCACCGCGGCGTACCGCTGCATCATCTCCCGGTACGTCAGCACGTCCGGCCCGCCGACGTCGAAGGCCCGGCTGACCTCCTCCGGCAGCTCCGCGCAGCCCACCAGCAGGCGCAGCACGTCGCGTACGGCGATGGGTTGCAGCGTCGTGCCCACCCAGCTCGGGGTGACCATCACCGGCAGGCGTTCGGTCAGATAGCGCAGCATCTCGAACGACGCCGATCCGGAGCCGATCACCACCGCGGCCCGCAGCACGGCGGTGGGCACCCCGCAGTCCAGCAGGATGCGCCCGACCTCGGCACGGGAGCGGAGATGCGGGGAGAGTTCGCGCTCCGGCACTCCGGCGGGGGTGAGGCCGCCGAGGTAGACCAGGCGCCGCAGACCCGCCGCCCGGGCCTGCTCGCCGAAGGTCCGGGCCGCCCGGCGGTCCTTCTCCTCGAAGTCCCGCCCGCCGCCGAGCGCGTGCACCAGGTAGTAGGCGATCTGAGCGCCGCGCATCGCCTCCGCCAGGGAGGCGGCGTCGGTGACGTCGCCGCGCACCACCTCCACCCGGTCCGCCCACGGGTGGTCGCGCAGCTTGGCGGGCGTACGGGCCAGGCAGCGCACGGCGTATCCCGCGTCCAGCAGGGCCGGCACCAGCCGGCCGCCGATGTATCCGCTGGCGCCGGTCACCAGGCAGCGGGGTGCGGGGTCCGTGCCGCGGGCGGGCTCCGGCGCGGGCCGCGCGGGGGTGCCGGGGCGGTCGGGCACGGGAACCAGCTCCTTCGTGGGGTCCGGTGGGGGCGGTCCCTCACTGTGCCCCGCCCGGCCCGCCCCACGCCTCCGACGCGCCCCGGGAAGCGGTCTGCGCCCCGCCGAGCCGGTGAACGGGGGAGGCGGGGCGCCAGGGGGACGGGGCCGGCGGGCGCTGCCCGGGGGGACCGGTCGGCACGTCCCTGGACCCGGTCGGCCGGGGGCGACAGGCCGGCCCGTCCCCCCGGTGTCCGGAGGCGGTGAGGCGGTGTCAGCCGCCCTGCGGCCAGGTGTAGAAGCCGCGGCCGGACTTGCGGCCCAGCTCGCCGGCCGCGACCTTCTCCCGGAGGATGCGGGGTGGCTCGAAGCGCGGCCCGTAGGTCGCGGCGAGGTGCTGCGCGATGTCCAGCCGCACGTCGAGGCCGACCAGGTCGGTGAGGCGGAGCGGGCCCATCGGGTGCTTGTAGCCCAGCTCCATGGCGCGGTCGATGTCCTCGGCGTCCGCCACGCCGTCCTCCAGCATCCGCATCGCCTCCAGCCCGATGGCCACCCCCAGCCGGCTGGTGGCAAAGCCGGGGGCGTCGCGGACGACGATGGTCTCCTTGCCGATCAGCGCGGCCGTGGCGCGTGCCCGCTCCAGGGCGGCGTCCGTGGTGGCGGCGCCCCGGACGATCTCCACCAGGGGCATCGACCAGACGGGGTTGAAGAAGTGCAGCCCGAGGAAGGCGCCGGGGCGTTCGAGGGCGCCGGCCAGCCCGTCGATGCTGAGCCCGCTGGTGTTGCTGGCCAGCAGCTCCGGTTCGCGCGCTTCGGCCTCGGTGAGCACCCGGCGCTTGAGGTCGGCCCGCTCGGGCACCGCCTCCACCACCAGGTCCAGCCCGCGGGGGAGTCCGGCCACGGCTTGCGCGACGTCGATCCGGTCCGGCAGGGCCCCGGCGGCGGAGGCGTCCAGCTTGCCGCGCTCCACGGCGCGCGCCGCCTGCTTCCGGGCGGTCTCGCGCGCGCGTTCCGCCTGTTCCGGGTCGGGTTCCACGAGGGTGACCGCGCACCCCGCGGCGGCGCACACATAGGCCACGCCGAGCCCCATGGTCCCGCCGCCGATCACGCCCACTCGCCGCACGTCCGGCTCGCTCACCCTGCCTCCACGACTCTCGACGCTGAGAATGCGCCGCCAACCTACTACCGCCCGGCCGGGGGCCCCGGGGTGGGGTGCCGGCCGGGCCGGGGCCCCACCAGAGTGGATACCGTTCGACCGGTTTCCATTGACATACCGTTCGACCGGTTTTTACGATGGGGTGGTCGTCGTCCGGTGCCGGGCGGCGGGACCGGAGACGGCCGTGCGCCGGGAGGTGAGGAACCGTGCCGGGTCTCGAGGACGGACGTACGGAAGCCCCTGGGGACGGTGACGCCGCCCGGCTGGTGGTGGTGGGTGCGCTCGGCGACTCGCTGCCCGCCACCGAGGGGTTCCTGGTCTCGATGCGGCTGCGCTGCCGCGGCTTCCGCACGGTCAACCTGGGCACGGGCGTGACTCTGCCCGGTGCCCTGGCCGCGCTGGTCCGGCATCCGCGGGCCGAGGCGCTGCTGCTGGCCGGCGGTCCGGGCGCGCCGCTGGCCCGGGAACTGACCGGGCTGCGCCGGTGGTGCGCGGCCGGCGGCGTGCGGCGGCCGGTCTTCGTGGGCGGCAGCGGGGACGGCGCCTGGCGACTGCCCGGGCCGGCCGCAGTCGCGCTGCGGGAACTCGGAGTCGCCGCTGTGCTGGCCGACCTGGCCGACGCCGCCTTCCTGCTCCCGCGGCGGGCCGCGCCCTCCCCGGCCGGGCGTGCCGGGCCGGGCGCGGGAACTGCGGGGGGCCCGGCAGCCGCGTGGGCCGCCGGTGACCGGGCGACGGGACATCGAGGGTGACGAGCCCTCCGGGCGGGCGGGACGGGCCCTCCCGCCCGGAGGGCGGGGACGGAGTGGGGCGATGGTGAAGCAGGAACGGTCGGCGCGCACGGTGGAGCGGTTGCTGTGGTCCGCGGCCGAGCAGGTCGACCGGCGGGGCTTCACCGCCGCCTCCCTGGCCGACGTCAGTCGCGCGGCCGGGGTGACCAAGGGGGCGCTGTTCTTCCACTTCCCCACCAAGCAGGCGCTCGCGGAGGCGATCCAGGCGCGCGGCGACGACGTGCTGGAGGAGGTCGTCGGGGACCTGCGCCAGGAGCGGGACTCGGCGCTGGAGACCCTGGTGGACGTCACCCGGGCCTTCAACCGGCTGCTCCGCGAGGACCCCTTCGTACGCGCCTCCGTGCGGGTGACCCGGGAGCGCCCCGCGGGGGAGGAGCCCTCGGTCCACGACCTCTACACCCGCTGGCTCGCACAGTGCTGCCGGCTGCTGGACGACGCGCGGGCGGGCGGCGAACTGGGGCGCGCGGTGGCGGACGCCTCGGCACGGACGCTGGTGACCGCCACCGTGCTCGGGCTGGAGACCCTCGCCTGGATGGGGTACGCGCAGACGGAGGCGGAACGCTGGCTCGACGGGGTGTGGCGGCTGCTGCTGCCGCTGCTCGCCCCGGACACGGACTGGACGGCCGTCACGGACTCCGCAGCCCCGGACGGGACGGCCCCCGCAGGGACGGCTGACGCGGACCGGGCGTCTCCGGGCGACGGCGGCCCGGGGCTTCCGGAGCCCCGCGCCTCCCGGGACCGGTCCTGACGGGGCGCCGGGTCAGCGGCCGGCCGTCGCCGGTTCCCCGGTGCGGTCCGCGGCCGGAGACCGGGAGCCCGCGGCCACGGCCGGCACCGTGCCGGCGGCGTCCGGCAGCCCGAACACGGTGTCCAGATCGGCCGAGCCGGCGGGGTCGAAGCGCCCGAGGCGGCGGGGCGGGACGAGTCCGGGCAGCAGCCAGGTCCACAGGTCCGTGACCCGCCGGGTCAGGTCCTCCCGGCCGGTGCGGACCTGCGAGGCGATCTGGATGCCGGTGAAGGAACCGACCACCAGGGTCGCCGCGTCCTCCGCGGACACCTCCGGGCGGAGATCCCCGCTGTCCCGCGCCGGCTCCAGGCAGGCCCGCAGGGTGGCGATCCACCGGTCGTAGAACCGGCGGTCCGGGTCGGAGAAGGAGCCGTACTCCAGGACGAGCCGGATGCCGGCCCGCACCCGCACGTTGCTGCGCAGCTCCCGGGCCATGCGGTGCGTCAGGTCGATCGCCGTCTGGACGCCGGGCCGCTCGACCCGTTCCAGCAGGGCTGCGGTGTCGAACTGGTCCTCCATCACGGCGTAGGCCAGCGACTCCTTCGACGCGAAGTGGAAGTAGAGGGCGCCCTTGGTCACCCCCGCCTCCTTCACGATGTCGCTCAGGCTGGTGCTGCCGAACCCGGCCGCGTCGAAGGCCCGGGCCGCACCCTCCACGATCGCCGCCCGGGTGACCTCGGCACGCTCCTGCTTGGCCCTCGGCACAGATCCTCCCTTCCGCCACGGTGCGCGGAGCGGCGTGCCGCCTGCCCCGCGCCCCCCCCGCGGCAAGCCTACGGGCAATCCTGCTCCGCGGGCTTAAAAAATACCAGTCGACTGGTACGGTAATTCGCGTCTGCACCACTGCACCACCAGGCCACGGGTCCGGGACCCGGCGTCTGCCCTGCTCGTATGGTCAGGAGGCCAGCGATGAGTGCACTTCTTCAGACCCCTCTTCCTACCGACCGCCCGGCTCCGGGCTCCTTTCCCGCGGAGCCGGAACTCTTCGAACAGACCGTGCCCCGCACCCTGGTGCACCGCGCCGCCGTCTCCGAGGTGCTGCTGACCGGTATCCGCCCGGACGGTGAGCACGCCTACCGGGTCGGCGCCCAGTGGCCGCGTGGCCACAGCTACTACGGTCCCGTGGCCGGCTCCTGGCACGACCCCATGCTGCTCGCCGAGACCATCCGGCAGGCGGGGCTGCTCGTCGCCCATCAGGTGCTGCGGGTGCCCGGCGACACCCGGTTCGCCACCCGGGACACCTCCTTCCAGGTGACCGAGGACGGCGTACGGCTCGCCGACCGCCCGGCGGACCTGGTGCTGGACGTCCGGCTGAGCGAGGTCTCCCGGCGCGGCACCGCGGTGAGCGGGTTCGCCTACGACGTCACCTGCTACCGGGACGGCCGGCGCATCGGCACCGGGAGCACCACGGCGGCCTGCATACCGGACCGCGTCTACCGAAGACTGCGCGGCGCCCGGGCGGGCAACGTCGTGGAGCGACCGCTGCCGGAGCCCGTGGCGGCCGAGCGGGTCGGGCGGTGTGCGGAGCAGGACGTGGTGCTCGGCGTCACCGAGGTCGACCAGGTGTGGACGCTGCGCGCGGACCCGGACCACCCCGTCCTCTTCGACCACCGTGTCGACCATTTCCCGGGCATGGTGGTGATGGAGGCCGCACGCCAGGCGGCCCTCACCGCCCTGGGCTGCCCCGACGGCCTCTTCGTGGGATGCGCCGGCAGCTTCCGGCGGTACATCGAGTTCGACTCGCCCTGCCTGCTCTCCGTGGCCGAGCCGCAGAACTGCCTCGGCGGGCGGAGCGTGGTCCCGGTGACCTTCCATCAGGGCGGTGCCGAGGTGGCCTCCTGCGACGTCGCGGTCCGCGACCCGCACTGACGCGGCCCCCGGCCGCCCGCCGTGCACTCCGTTCTCCGCGCGGAGCCTCAGCCCCCGGCCCGCGGGCGCCAGGCCGTACCCGGCCGGGACGCCCAGGCGACGGGCGACCGCGGACCGGTGTGCTCCCGGCACCAGGGCGCCGTGCGACCGCCCGGCCACCCCGCTTCACCGCCCCCGGGCCCGGCACCGCCCGGCGCGCTCCCCGCCGCGGGAGCGCCGTGCGGGGCCCGGCGTGCGGCGAGAGTCAGCAGCACGGCCGTCACGGCGGCCAGTTCGTCCGGCTCCGGGGCGCCGCGCAGTATCCGTAGCCCCGCGCTCACTGGGGCTGGTTCCCGTGCTTGCGGCTGGGCAGCGGCGCGTGCTTGGACCGGAAGGCGGCGAGCGCGTCGATGATCCGGGAGCGGGTCTCGGCCGGGTCGATCACGTCGTCCACCAGTCCGCGTTCCGCCGCGTAGTAGGGATGCATCAGAGCCCGGCGGTACTCCTCGATCCGTTCCGCGCGGGTGGCCTCGGGGTCCGCGGAGGCGGCGATCTCCCGCCGGAAGACCACGCCGGCCGCGCCCTCGGCACCCATCACCGCGATCTCGTTCACCGGCCAGGCCAGCGCCAGGTCCGCGCCGATCGACAGCGAGTCCATCACGATGTACGCGCCGCCGTACGCCTTGCGCAGCACCACCGAGATCCGCGGGACGGTGGCGTTGCAGTAGGCGTAGAGCAGCTTGGCGCCGTGCCGGATCACGCCGCCGTGCTCCTGGCCGACGCCCGGCAGGAAACCGGGCACGTCGACCAGGGTGACCAGCGGGATGTTGAAGGCGTCGCACATCTGCACGAAACGGGCGGCCTTCTCGGAGGCGTGGATGTCCAGCACCCCGGCCAGGCTGGCCGGCTGGTTGGCCACGACCCCCGCCACCTCGCCGCCCAGCCGCACCAGGGCGCAGACCACGTTGGTCGCCCAGCCCTCGTGCACCTCGAACAGCTCGCCGTCGTCGGCGATCTCCTCGATCACCGCGCGCATGTCGTAGGAACGCGCGGGATCGGCGGGCACCAGCCCGGCCAGTCCCTCGCAGCGCCGGTCCACCGGGTCCGCCTCCCCCGCCGCGGGCGGCAGCTCGCGGTTGTTGGCGGGCAGCAGGGAGAGCAGATAGCGCACCTCGTCGAGGCAGGTCTCCTCGTCGTCGTAGGCGAAGTGCGCCACGCCGGAGGCGGTGGCGTGCGCGTCGGCGCCGCCCAGCGCCTCGTGCGTGATGTCCTCCCCGGTCACCGCCCGCACCACGTCCGGCCCGGTGATGAACATCTGCGCGGTGCCGCGGACCATGAAGACGAAGTCGGTCAGCGCGGGGGAGTAGGCGGCCCCGCCGGCGCACGGTCCCAGCAGCACGCTGATCTGCGGGATCACCCCGGAGTTGCGGACGTTGCGGCGGAAGATGCCGCCGTACCCCGCGAGCGCCGTCACCCCCTCCTGGATGCGGGCGCCCGCGCCGTCGCAGAGCCCGACGAGCGGGGCGCCCGCCGACTCGGCCATGTCCATGATCTTGTGGATCTTCTGCGCATGGGCCTCACCCAGCGCGCCGCCGAAGATGCGGAAGTCGTGGGCGTAGGCGAAGACACGGCGGCCGTCCACCAGGCCCCAGCCGGTCACCACGCCGTCCGTGTGCGGGCGCTTCGCCTCCAGCCCGAAGCCGGTCGCCCGGTGCCGGCGGAAGGGCTCCACCTCGGTGAAGGAACCCTCGTCGAAGAGGAGCGCCAGCCGCTCCCGGGCGGTCAGCTTGCCCTTGGCGTGCTGGGCCTCGGTCGCGCCCGGACCGGGACCGGCCTCCACGGCCGCCCGGAGCCCGTCCAGTTCGGCGACGCGCTCCCGCACCGTCGGCGTGCGGCCGGCCGCCTGCTGCCCGGAACCCGGCGCCGCTCCCGGCCCGGTTTCCGGGGGCGGCGCCGGGCGCGCTCTGGGGCGTACGGGTCGTGGGGGCGCCCCGTGCGCGGGCACGGCGGTGAAGGTCTCCAGCGGGTGGGCCGGTACGGCCGGGCGTGCCCGGGCGGTCTCCTCGACGATGCTCATCAGGCGGTCCTTCCGGACGGTGGCGACGGCGGGTGGCGTGCGGCGGTACGGCGGCGTGCCCGGGCCGGGCCCCGCGGGGCCGTACGGCCCGGGGCCGGTGGGGAACGGTGTGCGACCCCCGCGCTCGCAGGGTGCGCGGCGCCTTGCGCGGACGGCAACGGCGGGGCGTGCCGGTGTACCGAAAGGGGCAGCGGGGCCGGTCTTCCTTCGGGGCATTCGCCGTTCGGCGGGGTCGCGGGAGGGGAGGAGCCGCGTAGCGTCACGGGCGCTCCCGGCGGTGCCGGCGCTCCCGGACGGCCGGTGCGCCGACCGCGCCGCCGCGGCGAGCGCGTCGGGTCCGCCAGGCCCGTCGGGCGCGTCGGGCGCGTCAAGGAATCGCTCACAAGGATCAGACCGACTGGACGTCCTGTTCGTTCAGTGTATTCTGAACACTCGAAAGGGGGTGGGTGTTGCGAACCGAATCGACCGCGAGTCCGCAGGAGCTGGAGTTCGTCGAGGCCGTGGCCTTCCAGTTCGAGCAGCAGGGGCTGCTGAGGATGGCCGGCCGTGCCGTGGGGTGGTTGCTGATCTGCGAGCCGGAGGACCAGTCGCTGGGCGAGATCGCCGGGGCGCTGTCCGTCAGCGTCGGCTCCGTCAGCTCGGCGCTGCGTCATCTGGTGCCGGGCGGCCTGGTCGAGCGGTTCAGCCGTCCCGGAGAGCGGCGCGACCGGTACCGGCTCAACGCCCAGGCCTGGTTCGCGCACGCCATGGGCCAGGTGTCGCGGTACGGCGAGTTCAGACGGGTGACGGAACGGGGGCTTCGGCTGCTGGCCGAAGAGCCGCGGCCGCGGAGCCGCCGGCTGCAGGAGATGCACGACTTCTACGAGTGGCTGGAGCGCGAGATGCCGCTGGTCTGGAGTCGCTGGGAGCAGGAGATCAAAGGAGCGGATGCACGATGACCCCTGTGGCGCTCACCGAGGGCCTCAGCAAGTCGTACGGGAAGCACAAGGCACTCGACGACCTGTCGCTGAGCATCTCCCCTGGGGAGGTGTTCGGGTACCTCGGCCCCAACGGTGCGGGCAAGACGACCACCATCCGGCTGTTGCTGGACCTCATCCGCCCGACCTCCGGCCGTGTGGAGCTGTTCGGCAAGGATCCCCGGGACGGCGGCGGTGAGCTGCGCCGCCGGATCGGCTATCTGCCGGGCGAGCTGCCGCTGGCCGGCCGGGGCACCGGTCTGGAGCTGCTGGAGTTCCTCGCCCGGGCCCGCGGCGGAGTGGAGAAGGCCGCGATCCACGGGCTCGCCGAGCGGCTGGGCGTGGACCTGCGCCGCCCGGTGCACAGCCTCTCCAAGGGGAACAAGCAGAAGGTCGGCATCATCCAGGCCTTCATGCACACCCCGGAGCTGCTGATCCTGGACGAGCCGACCACCGGTCTCGACCCGCTGGTCCAGCAGGAGTTCCTGACCATGGTCCGCGAGGCCAAGCAGAACGGCCAGACGGTGCTGATGTCCTCGCACATCCTCTCCGAGGTCCAGCACGTCGGTGACCGGGTGGCGATCGTCCGCGGCGGCCGGCTGGTCTCCGTCTCCAACGTCGACACCCTGCTGGAGCAGGCCCAGCGGCGGGTGGAGATCCGCTTCTCCGACCCCGTCGATCCCCGGGTGTTCTCCGTGCTCCCCGGCGTCCGCGACGTGGACGTCCGCGCCAACACCCTGAGCTGCACCCTCGACGGCGCCGCCGACGCGCTCGTCAAGGAGGCGGCCCGGCACACCGTGCTCAGCCTGGTGTGCGAAGAGCCCGATCTCGAGGAAATCTTCCTGCACGCGTACGCGCAGGACTCCGAGGAGGAGATGCAAGGTGTCCGCTGAACCGCTCGCCGTCTTCGGGAAGGCCCTGCGCGACCAGCGCCGCGGCCTGCTCTTCTGGGGCGTCGGACTGGCTCTGGTGACCCTGATGTACACCTCCAGCTTCGACCCGGACAAGGTCGTCGAGGACGCCGGCGGCCTCCAGAAGGCGCTCAACTTCGACGACCTGGCCTCCGGCCCCGGCTTCCTGCGCGCCACCGTGCTCGGCATGATCGTCCCGCTGCTGCTGCTGGTCTTCGTGACCATCTCCGGCGCCAAGTCGGTGGCGGGCGAGGAGGAGACCGGTCTGCTGGACCTGTATCTCGCCCAGCCGATCGAGCGCGGGCGACTGCTGCTGGAGCGGTTCGCCGCCATGTGTCTGGCGGTGGCCGCGTTCGCCCTCCTGGTGGGGGCCGAACTGGTGCTGCTGAACGCCGCACTGGACATGAACGTCGGCTTCGGCAACCTCGTCGTCACCGTGCTCGGACTGGCCCTGCTGGTGATCACACTCGGGGCGGTCGCCTTCGCGACCGGAGCGATCACCGGCCGCCGCACCCTGACCCTGGCGGTCACCGCGGGCTACGGCGGGTTCTCCTTCGCCATCAACGCGCTGGCCTCGCAGTCGGAGGCGATCGAGCCGCTGAAGTACCTCTCGGCCTTCCACTACTACCTGGGCGGCAACCCGCTCCGGGACGGCTTCTCGCCGGGCATGCTCGTCCTGGTGATCGCCCCGGTGGTGCTGATGGCCGTGGGTCTCGCCCGCTTCCGGACGCGCGACCTGAACGTCTGACACCCGGGCTCCGGCCCGCACGAGCCGGCTCCGCCGCCCTTTCCCCCGGGGGCGGCGGAGCCTTGTGATCTCCGTGGGGCTGGTGCTGCCCGCGGCGCTCGCGCCGGCCTCCGGCCCCGCCCGCCTGCTCGCCCGGCCGGTGCTCGCCCGGCTCGGCCGCGTCTCCTACGGAGTCTTCCTGTGGCACATGGTCGTGATGCTCCGCACCCTGCGGATCACCGGTTCGGAGTGGGGTGAGGCCGGTCTGACCGGGTTCTGGATCATGCTCCCGCTCACCGGTGCGGTGTCGGTGCTCTTCGGCTGGCTCAGCCACGCCCTGGTGGAGGACCCCCTGCGGCGGCGCCACCGCGGGCGGCCCCGCGGCCCCGGGCCGTCCTCCTGACGCCCGGACCCGGGGGACCCCGCTGGGTGGACGGTCCGGCGGCCGCGGCGGGCACGCCGGGGCGGTGCGCCGTCAGCCCGGCGCGGGCTGGGCGAGCGGCCGGACCGGCACGGTGATCCGGTAACCCACCCCGCGCACGGTCTCGATCCACTCGTTGCTGCCGAGTTTGCTGCGCAGCGAGCCCACATGGACGTCGAGGGTGCGGGTGGAGCCGAACCAGTTCTCGTCCCACACCCGGTACATGATCTCCCGGCGCTCCCGCACCCGTCCCGGCTCGTGCAGCAGCAGGGCCAGCAGATCGAACTCCTTGCGGGTCACCCGGACCTCGTCCCCGTGCAGCAGCACCTTCCGGGTGCGCAGGTCCAGCTCCAGCGGCCCGGCACGCAGCGGGGCGGGCACCGGATCCCCGGGACCCTGCCCGGCGGACAGCGCGCCGGACAGGGTGCTTGCGGGTACGGGTGCGGGGACGGGCAGCGGCCCCGGGCCCGTACGGGCCGGGCCGCCGTCGCCGGCCGTGTGGTGCCGGCAGGCCGCGGTGCGGCGCAGTACCGCCTCCATGCGCGCCACCAGTTCGTACCGGCTGAACGGTTTGGGCACCACGTCGTCGGCGCCCCAGCGCAGCGCCATCACCCGGTCCAGCTCGTCGGAGCGGGTGCTCAGTGCGATGACGGGCACGCAGGACCGTTCGCGGATGCGGCGGCACACCTCGTGCCCGTCCAGGTCCGGCAGGTCCAGGTCGAGCAGGACCAGCGCGGCGTCGTCCAGCCGGCTCAGCGCCTCGGCGCCGGAGGCGGCGCCGAGGAGGGTGTACCCGTGCACGCCGAGGACCTGTTCGAGCGCCTCGGCCGTTCTCGCGTCGTGGTCGGCTATCAACACGTTGATGGGTCTGTACGTCGCGGTCACCAGGGCCCCCGGTATCTCCTTGAAAAACAGGTCGACTGGTTTTCTTTGAACTGTCTAGCAAGCCGGGGGAGCCTGCTTCAACGGTGCGCCCGCCCCCACGGCCCCAGGGAGGCAGGGGGCGATGCCTCCAACGGGGTACCCCGGACGTCCTGCCGCGGGCCCATGCCCCGCGAACATGTCTGCTTTGCACCGTTGTTCGTTCAAGTGATCGGGATACGCTCCGGTGTTCAGGGGCATGCGGTACCGGAGCGGGCCGGAACGGTCCCCACGAGGGCGCAACGGGGGTGAGAGGAATGGCCGAACGGGCTGCCCGGGCCGGGCACGCCGGTCGGGCGGAGCCGGCGGGACACGCCCCGCGCGTCCCGGCCGCACAGCTCCTGGAGAGCCGCACGGACGAGGTGCTGGCCGCCTACGAGGCCGCGCTGCGGAGCACCGAGAGCTCGCTGCTCCGGGACGAGCAACTGGCCCGCCGTTACGTCGCCGAGGCACGGCGGATCCTTGCCCACGTGGTCGCCGAGCTGCGCAGCGGGACCTACCTTCCGGCCGGTACGGAAACCCTGGGCTCCCCTCCGGAACCGCCCGGCGGCCCCCGCACCCACCCGGTGGAGTCCGGCCGGGCCGCGACCGCCCTCTTCGACGCCGTCGTGGTCGCGCTGCTGGGCGACCTCTCCGCGGCCCGGCTACGGGACGCCGACGCCGCGGTGCTCTTCTCGCTGCTCCACCGGCAGGTCCTCGCCCGGCACACCGCCCGCGCGGTGGCGCACATCGGCTACCTGCTGGAGCGGGTGCACAGCGCGCACAACGACGAACGCCGCCGCATCGCGCGCGAACTGCACGACGAGGTCGCCGGCCACCTGGGCAGCGCCCTCAACGGGTTCGAACTCCACGACCTCTACCTCCCCGACCGGCCGGAGCTGGCCCGGGAGAAGCTCGGCGCCGCCCGGGAGACCGTCCGCGGTTCCCTCGGCGCGCTGCGCGACGTGATGGGCGGGCTGCGCCGGCAGATCGACGCCGAGCCACTGCGCGCCGCGCTCCTCCGGGACCTGGAGGACGCGGGGGAGCACGCCCCTGACGTCCGCGTCTCGGTGACCGGCGACGAGTCCTGGGTGCCCGCCGTCACCTCCGACGAACTCCTGCTCATCCTGCGGGAGGCACAGCGCAACGCCGTACGCCACGCCCGGGCCCGGCTGGTCCGGGTCGCCGTCCACGTCGCGCCCGGCGAGGTCCGGGGCTCCGTGGAGGACGACGGCGTCGGCTTTGACGCCACGGCCGCACCACCCCGCGGCCACGGCGGAATGCTCTCGATGCGCGAACGCGCGGAACTCCTCGGCGGCAGCGTCACCGTGGAGTCCCGGCCGGGATGCGGGACCCGCGTCCTGGTCTTCATCCCACTCGAGGGGGAACCGGATGACGACCGCCCGTAGACCCGTGCGAATCCTCATCGCCGACGACCACACGCTGTTCCGGGAGGGCGTGACGGAGATCCTCACCGCCGCCGGCGGGGTGGAGGTGGTGGGGCAGGCGCACAGCGGCGAGGACGCCTGCCGGAAGGCGGCCGCGCTCCACCCCGACGTGGTGGTGCTGGACGTGGAGATGCCCGGCCAGGGGGTGCGGGAGACCCTCGCCCGGCTCCGCCGCGACGCCCCGCACTCCCGGGTCGTGGTGCTCACCATGCACGACGACGTGGTGCTCGCCCGCGAACTGCTGTCCCTCGGCGCCGGCGCCTACCTGGTGAAGGGCTCCTCCCGGCACGAACTCCTCTCCGCGATCCACAGCGTCCGGGTGGACCGCGGGCCCGGCCATGTCATCCTCTCCGTCTCCCAGCAGGGCCTGGACCGGGTCGAGGCGCCGCAGGGCGAGGCGCTCTCCACCCGGGAGCGTGAGGTGCTCACCCTCGCCGCCGAGGCGCTCAGCAACGCCCAGATCGCCCGCCGGCTCTCCATCGCCGAGGGCACGGTCAAGCGCCACCTGCGGAACATCTACGGCAAGCTCGGCGCCGTCTCCCGGCTGGACGCCGTGAACAAGGCGAAGGCCGCCGCCCTGATCTCCGGGCCCCGCCCCGGCGACGCCGGCTCGTAGCGGCGTCCGCCCGGGCGGTGGTTCACGGCACCAGCGTGGCGAGCAGGTCCCCGGTCACCTCCGCGGTCAGCGCGGCACGCTCGGTGTTGAGGAAGAAGTGGCCGCCGGGGAAGGAGCGCACCCGGAAGCCGGCGGAGGTGTGCCGCCGCCACGCCTCCAGCTCCCCCGGCCCGAACTCCGGGTCGTCCGTTCCGCCGTAGGCCGTGACCGGGCAGGACAACGGGGGCTCCTCGGTGTGGGCGTACGTCTCCAGCAGCGTGACGTCCGCCCGCAGCACCGGCAGGTAGAGCGCCCGGAGCTGCGGGTCGTCGCGCAGCGCCGGGGGGATCGCCTGGAAGCGCCGGTCCAGCGCCTCCAGCAGCAGGTCGTCCGGCAGCCGGTGCACCACCGCGTGCCGCAGCGGCAGATGCGGCGCCGCCCGCGCCGAGACGCTCAGGTGCACGGGCTCCCGGCCGTAGCCGCGGCGCAGCTCCCGGGCGAGCTCGAAGGCCAGCAGGGCGCCCAGGCTGTGCCCGAAGAGGGCGTACGGCCCGTCCAGGGCGGGCCCCAGCACCGCCGCCGCCTCCTTCACCAGCCGGGACACCTCGGTGTGGGGCTCCTCCCGGAACCGCGCCTCGCGGCCGGGCAGCCGCAGCAGCCAGGGCTCGACGGCGTCCGGCAGCAGCTCGTTCCAGCCCTGGAAGGCGGCCGGGCCGCCGCCGGCGTACGGGACGCAGAGCAGCCGCAGCGGCGGGTCGGTGCGCGGTCCGGGGCGCAGCACCCAGCGGTCGAAGTCGGAACGGTCCGCGGTCATGAGGGGGCTCCTCGCAGGGATCGGGCGGTCGCGGGCCGTGCGGGGCCGGCGTGTCGGGCCGGCCCCGCACGGCGGGTCAGGCGCGGGCGTAGTACCAGGACAGGGCGTCGTCGTCCGCGGCCCCGGGGGCGGGGCCGGGCGGCGGCCCGGCGGCCGCCGGGGCCCCCGCGGCGGGGGCGAACCGGGCGCGCACCTCGTCCAGCTTCGGCAGCGCCGCCAGCACGGTGTCGAAGGGGATGCCGAAGTCCACCAGGCAGGCGATCTCCCCGACGCCGATGCCGGCCAGCCGTTCCACCACGGCGGCGCACTTGTCCGGTGTGCCCAGCAGCGAACGCCGCTGGTAGAAGTCCTCGGCGGCGACGTCCACCAGAGCCTGCTGCTCGGCGTCGCTCATCGCCTTCGACCCGCCGTCCACCTCGGCGTCGTTCCGCTTCTGCCGGACGAAGGAGGAGAGGTAGGACCGCACCGGGTCGTGCACGATGCGCTTCACCTCCGCCTCGTCGTCGCCCACGAAGGTGTGCAGGCCGACGGTGACCACGCCTGCGGCCGGGTCCAGCCCGGCCTCCTCGCGGGCGCCGCGGTAGGCCGCGATGTTCTCCTCCAGCCGCTCCCAGCTGTCCAGCAGCGTCAGCACGTTGAGCCCGGCGCGCCCGGCCTGCAGCCAGGTCTGCGGGTTCGAGGTGTGCACCAGCCACAGCGGCAGCTCCGGCTGCTCCGGCCGCGGGTAGGTGCGCACGCTGAGCTGCTGCCCGTCCGGCCCCGGGAACTCGGCCTGCTCCCCGCGCCACAGCGACCGCAGCGTCTCGATGTGCCCGAAGGTGTACTCGCGGCGTACGTCGTAGAGGTCCGGGTGGAAGACGAAGTCGCCCTTGTGCCAGCCGGTCGCCAGGCAGATCCCGACCCGGCCGCCGGAGAGCTGGTCCACCAGGGCCCACTCCTCGGCCACCCGCACCGGGTGGTGGTGCGGCAGCACCACGCTGCCCGCCCGCAGCTCCAGGCTGCGCGTGGTGACCGCGAGGGCGGCGCTCAGCACGGCCGGGTTGGGGAAGCTGCCGCCGAACTCCTGGAAGTGCCGCTCCGGGGTCCACACCGCGCGGAACCCGCGGTCGTCGATGTAGCGCGCGACGTCGAGGATGAAGCGGTAACGGTCCCCGAAGCCGTTGCGGTCGTTGGCGGAGAAGAAGTACACGCTGAAGTCGGTCACGAGCGCTCTCCGTTCGGGACGTGGGCGGGCAGGGTGCGCTGGACGACGTCCGCGATCACGCGCAGGTTCTCCTCCAGCACGATGGTGAAGTGGTCGGCGTCGAGGAGGTGGACGGTCACGTCGTCGCCGGCGTGGTCCCCCAGGCCGTTGGTGGCGTCCGAGTCGTCACGGGTGATGGCGGGCATGCCGTACGGGTTGTCCGCGGCGGAGAAGCCCTTGGTGGCCTGGAACACCGTTGTCGGGACCGGGCGCGCGAACGGCTTGGTCTCGTAGTCGAGCAGCAGCTTGCCGTTCAGGTCGAGCAGCGCGAAGCGGGTGCGGACCAGCCGGTGCACCTCGTCCGCGGAGAGCTCGGCCGGCGATCCCTCCACGATGTGCCGGGTGATGTGGTCGATCGCCTCCTCCGGCGGCATGCCGGACAGCTCCTCGATGGTGAGCGACGGCTCCGCCTTCCAGAGCTGGGACGCGGAGTTGCCGATCAGCATGAGCGTCACGGCGTCCTGGTTCTCCTCGGTGATCACCGTGTTGTCGACGCCGTTCCAGGCGCTGGTGCCCGGCAGCAGCGCGTCCACCAGGTAGAGGTGGGACACCTCCTCACCGGCCTCGGTGAGCTGACGCGCCATCTCGAAGGCGAGGATGCCGCCGAAGGACGCGCCACCGAGGACGTACGGGCCGTGCGGGTGCTCCTCGCGCAGCTCCGCCACGTAGCGGGCGGCCATCTCCTCCACCGACGCGAACTCGGTGAACCGCAGGTCGGCGTCGAGCTGCTCCAGGGCGTACACCGGGTGGTCCATGCCCAGGTAGCGGGAGAGGTAGATGCAGTAGCTGACGTCACCGAAGAGGTGGTGCACCCAGAAGGACGGCACGTGGTCGCCGCGCCGGTTCACCGGCACCAGGAAGTGGCGGTCGTCCGCCGGGACGCTGTGCACCCCGCGGTCCGCGATCGCCAGCGGAGCGCGGGCCCCGCCGGCCGCCTCCGGCGCCGCCGTGCGGCGGCCCGCCGGGGTGCGCGCGGCCAGCTCCGCGGCGCCCGCCCGGGAGACCGTGCCGCCCGGTGCGGACACCGGGGGCATGACCACCGGCGGCGGCACCACCACCCGGTCCCAGGCGGCGGCCTCCTCCTCGGCCAGCACGGAGCACCGTCCGGCGAGGGCCAGCGGCCGCGGCGCGGCCGCGGCGGCCGCCGCCCGGGTCAGCACCCGGTGCCAGCCGGCGGCCGACGCCAGCCGGTCCGTCAGCCCGGCGCCTTGCAGCGGGGCGCCGGGCAGTTCCGCGAGGACCCGGGCTGCGGCGGACAGGGCGGCGTCGCCCTCCCCGGCGGGCATGCGCTCCACGGCGGACCAGTCCGGCCCGGTGGTGCTCCACACCGCCGCGAACAGCCCGGCGACGGCCCGTACGGCCGCCACGGGGTCCGGCACGCCGGGCGTGGCGGGCCCTGCGGGGTCTGGGGCGTCGAAGAGCACCAGCTCGGTGACCTCCTCGCCCCGGTCGGTCAGCAGCCGCGCGGTCTCCACCGCCAGCCGGCAGGCCGCGGCGTGCCCGGCGATCCGGTACGGCCCCGCGGGCCGGTCGGCGGTGACCGCGTCCGCGCAGGCGGCGGCGAGCACGGCCAGGTCCGGGGCCCCGTCCGGGTCGCGCGGGGGCGCGCCGGTGAACTCCACACCGCGCACCGGGCCGTCGCCGTCCAGGCACCGGCGCAGATGCAGCAGCCAGGTCAGTTCGCCGGTGGTGCCGGGGAGGGCGTGCACCGGGGTGCCCGGGCCCTCCGGACCGAACGGCACGGCGCGGGCGGCGACGGGCTCCGGTGCGGTCCCCGCGGACGGTGCCGTCCGTGGGGACGGTGCGTCCGCGGTGTCACTGCCGGCGGTGCGGCCGGTCGCGGTGGGGCCGGCCGCCGGGGCGGGAACCTGCGCCGCGGCGGGTGCGGGCTCCGGCTCCGGGGCTCCGGCGGCGGAACCGGCGCCGGAGGCGGTGCCGGGTGCGGCGTCGGATATGCCGTACTCGTCGACGAGATGCTGGACCAGGCTGGTGAGCGTGGTGCACTCGAAGATCGCGGCCATCGGGATGTGGTCGCCGAACCGGGCCTGGAGCCGCTGCATGATGCGCAGCGCGGAGATCGAGTCGACGCCGTAGGAGGCCAGGTCGCGGTCGGGGTCGACGGAGCCGGGGGCGAGCCCGATGCCCTCGGCCACCAGGAAGCGCACCTGGTCGGCCAGGTCGTCCCCGGCCGGGGTGGCGTCGGCGCCGGAGCTGTTTCCGGTGCCGGGCGTGTTTGCGGTGCCGGGTGACCCGGTGGCGGAGGCAGGAGCCTCGGCCCGGTCTGGGTCCGCGGTGTCACCGCCGGCGGTCCGGGCGCCCCCGGTGTTTCCGGCACCCGCGGCGGCGGGCTCCGGTGCCGGAGCGGTGCGGGCGACGGCGGCCGGGGCCGCCGGGGCCTGGGGGCGCGGCACCGGCGGCGCCGTGCGGGAGGTCACGGGTGCCGGTGCGGTGCGCGCCGGCACCGGGGGAGCGGTACGGGAGGCCGTCGTGGTGGAGGAGGGGGACGGGGCGGTCCCGGGGGACCCGTGCGGTGCGGGGGCCTGCGGGGCCGGAGCCGGCAGCGGGGCCGCCGGGGCCTGGGCGGTCGGCGTCACCCGGGCGCCCGGCCGGCCGGGGGGCGCCGTCCGGGCCGCGGTCGTGGCCGGGGCGGGCAGCCAGTGCCGCTCGCGGGCGAACGGATAGCCCGGCAGCCCCGTGACCCGCCGCGGCGCTGTGCTGCCCCCGTCCCGGTACAGCTCGTGCCAGTCGACGTCCGCGCCGCGCACCCACAGCGCCGCCACCTTGTGCAGGTCGCCCTCCCGGGCGAGCTGGAGCACCCGGGCCCGGTCGTCCTCGTCCAGCAGCCCGGCGGCCGCACGGTCCGCGGTCTCCGGGGTGGTGTGCAGCCCGGCCGGTGCCGGTTCCCCGTCCGCGAACGCCCGCAGGGCCGCGGCCAGTCCGGCCGTCGAGCCGGCGACCACGGCCAGCCGCCGCTCCCGCGCCGGGCGACCGGTCCGCAGCGTGTGCGCCAGCCCGTCCGGAGGCGGCGCCGTGGCGCCGCCGCTCCGCGCGGTGCGGTCCAGATGACCGGCGAGCCGCCGCGCGTACTCCGCCAGCGCCGCGTCCGTACGGGCGCTCAGCACGAACAGCTCCGGGCCGCCCGCGGGGGCGGCCGCGGGCTGCGGCTCGACGTACTCCTCCAGCACCACATGGGCGTTCACGCCGCCGAAGCCGAAGGAGCTGACGCCGGCCAGCCGCGGCAGCTCCCGGCCGTCGCCGGCGACCGGCCGGTCCCACGGGCGGGCGGTGTCCACCAGGTGGAAGGGGCTGTCGGCCAGCTCCAGCAGCGGGTTGGGCCGTTCGACATGGAGCGTCGGCGGCAGCATCCGGTGCCGCATGGCCAGGATGACCTTGAGCATCCCGGCGATGCCCGCCGCGGTCTCCAGGTGGCCGACGTTGCTCTTCACGCTGCCGATGCCGGCGTACTGCCGGCGGTCCTCCGGCACGCCCAGGTCCCGGAAGGCCTCGCGCAGCCCGTTGATCTCCACCGGGTCGCCCAGCGCCGTACCGGTGCCGTGCGCCTCGACATAACCGACGTGCTCGGCCCGGGTGCCGCCCCGCCGGTGCGCCGCGGCGACCACGGCGGCCTGGGAGGCGGAGTTGGGGGCGGTCAGCGAGGCCGCCCGGCCGCCGTGGTTGAGCGCCGAGCCGCGGATCAGGGCGTGCACGGTGTCGCCGTCCCGCAGGGCCGCGGAGAGCGGCTTCAGCAGGACAGCGCCGACGCCCTCGCCGCGGACGTAGCCGTCCGCGCGGTGGTCGAAGGCCTTGCAGCGGCCGTCCGCGGCGAGCATCCCCGACTTGCCGAAGGCGAGATAACCGGTCGGCGTCAGCGTCAGGTTGACGCCGCCGGCCAGTGCGGCCGAGCACTCACCGTCCTGCAGGGCGCGGACCGCCCGGTGCACGGCGACGAGGCTGCTGGAGCAGGCGGTGTCCACCGGCTCGCTGGGCCCGCGCAGATCGAGCAGGTAGGAGACCCGGTTGGCGAGGATGCTGTGCGCGTTGCCGGTGGCGAGCTGCCCGTCGATCTCGACCCCGGACTCCAGCAGCAGGGTGGCGTACTCCGTGGAGCCGCACCCGACGAACACGCCGGTGTCCGTGCCCGCCAGGGCCGTCGGGTCGTGCCCCGCGTCCTCGACGGCGTGCCACACCGTCTCCAGGAAGAGCCGGTGCTGCGGGTCCATCAGCCGGGCCTCGCGCGGGGAGATCCGGAAGAACTCCGGGTCGAAGAGGTCGACGCCCTCCAGGAAGCCGCCCCAGCGGGAGGGCACCCGGTCGGGGTCGCTCTTCGGGTCGCCGTGGATCTCCCGCCAGTCGAAGCGCTCCGCGGGGATCTCGCCGGTCAGTTCGCGGCCGGACACCAGATGGGACCAGTACGTCTCCAGATCGGGCGACCCGGGGAAGGCGCCGGCCATGCCGACCACGGCGACCGGTTCCCCGGCGGTGTGGCCGGGGGGCCCGGGTGCCGGACCGGGCGCGGGGACCGGTGCCGGCTCCGGGGCCGCGGGTTCCGTAGGGGCGGCCGCAGCGCCGGCGTCCGGTGCCGTGCCGGAGGGAGCGGCGGGGGTCGCCGGTTCCGGGGCCGGCTGCCGTTCCGCGGCCGCCGGGGCGGCAGCCGGCGGGGCGGGCGTCTCCGCCGTCGCGCCCTTCTGCCGGGCGAGCGCCTCCACCAGCGCGGCCACGTTGCGGAAGCCGTACATCTCCGCCGGGTTCAGCTCGGTGCCGAGCGCCGCGCGGATGCGGTCGGCGAGCTCGATCACGGTGACGGAGTCGAAGCCGAAGTCGCTGAGGTGCTCGTCCAGGCCGATGTCCTCGGGCTGTACGTGCAGCACGCCGGCGACGGCGTCCACCACGGTCGCCCGGATGCGTTCCCTGGCCTCCGGTGTCGGCGGGCCGATGGTCTGTGACACGTCGTTCTCCCTGCGTTCGGAGGGCTGCGGGTGCGGGTCGGGGGCCGGCGGCCGCGGCTCTGCGGCGGCCGGAGGTACGGGGTGGCCGGACACCGGCGTTCCCCCGGGGGCGGGCGGCTCGGTGCCGGAGGAGGCGGGGCCCGGGGGCCCGGGGGGCGCCGTTCCGGCGCCGACGGGTCCGTCGACGGGGGCTTCGGCGGGTCCGTTGCCGCCGGGTTCGGCGGTGGCCCGTACGGGAGGCCCTGTCGTCACGGCCGGGTGGCTCCGCCGGCCGCCGGCCTCGGTGCCGGCCGGCGCGTCGGCGGGCGGGGTGACGGACGGCAGCCGGTGCACGGTGCGGGCGAACGGGTAGCCGGGCAGCGAGACCACCCGGCCGTCGCCGAGGCCCAGCGGCCCCCCGTCGCCGTGCAGTTCCGCCCCGCGCACCCAGGCGGCCGCGGCCTCGGAGAGCGCGGACGGGTCCGCGTCCGGGGCGAGTGCGACGGCCGGGACGTCCTCCGCCGTGCCGGAGGCCCGGCCGGTGTGCACCGGGGCGCCCGGTCCGGGGGTGCTCCCGGCGCTCCCGAGGTGTCCGTCCAGCAGCCGGACCAGCTCCGGTACGTCCCCCGCCACTAGGGCGAGGCGCTCTGCCAGCGGCTCCCGGCCGGCGGCCAGGGTGCGGGCCACGTCCGCCAGGTGCGGGGCCTCGTCGCCGAGCCGCGCCAGATGGTCGCGCAGTCGCGTCGCGTGCTCCCGCAACTGCTGCGGCCTGCGGGCGGAGAGGAGTACCAGGCGCGGCCGCTCGCGACGCCCGCCGCCGGCCGCCTCGGGCGGACCGCCCACCACCACGTGCGCGTTGGCGCCCCCGGCCCCGAAGGAGCTGAGCGCCGCGACGCGCCGGGCGGGCGGCAGGTCCCCGCCGGGCCAGGGGGCCGCGTCCCGCACCAGGGCGAGCCGGCGCCCGTCGAACGGCTCCAGCGGCTGTGCGCAGTCCAGGGTGGGGGCGAGTTCGCCGTGCCGGAGCTGGAGCAGCACCTTCGCGAGCTGCGCCATCCCGGAGGCGGCCTCCAGATGGCCGAGCGCCGGCTTGACCGAGCCCACCCGGCAGCCGGGACCGCCCGCCGCGCCGAAGACCCGCGCCAGCGCCGCCGCCTCCACCGGATCGGCCAGCGCGGACCCGGTGGCCTGCGCCTCGACGTACTGCACCGCGCCGGGCTCCACCCCGGCGCGCTCCAGCGCCCGCCGCAGCAGCCGCTCCTGGGCGTCGGTGCTCGGGGTCACCATGCTCTCGGTGGCCCCGTTGGCGTTCACCGCCGAGCCGAGGATCACCCCGTGCACCCGGTCGCCGTCCCGCAGGGCCTCGGAGAGCGGCCGCAGCACCACCGCGCCGACGCCCTCGCCGGGCACCATGCCCGCCGCGTCCTGCGCGAAGGCGCGGCTGCGGCCGTCCGGGGAGAGCATCCGGCCGGCCGCGAGGGCGGCGTGGTGGGAGGGCTCAAGGAGCAGGTTGACCCCGCTCACCACGGCCGCGCCGCACTCGCCGCGCCGGATGCTCTCCGCCGCCAGGTGCAGGGCGGTCAGCGCGGAGGAGCAGGCGGTGTCCACCGCCAGGCTGGGGCCGGTGAAGCCGAAGGTGTAGGAGACCCGGTTCGCCGCCGACCAGTGTGCCGAGTACGCCTGGGCGTCCGAGCCGGAGGCCCGCAGTTCCGCGGCGAGCACCTGGTAGGGGCTGTGCATGAGGCCGACGAAGACCCCCACCCCGGAGCGGGCGGCGCGGTGGGAGGACTCCTCCAGGGCGCGCCGGGTGAGCCCGGCGTCCTCCAGGGCGGTCCACACCGCCTCCAGCACCAGCCGCTCCTGCGGGTCGGTGCGTTCCGCCTCGCGCGGGGACATCCGGAACAGCAGCGGGTCGAACGCCTCCACGTCCGGGAGGAAGGCGCCCCAGCGGCCCTCGCGGGCCGTGCCGGAGGGGTCCCAGCGCTCCGGCGGGATCTCGGTGACCGCGCGCCGGCCGGCGCGGAGGTGGTCCCAGAGGGCGTCCACCGTCCCGGCGCCGGGGAAGCGGCCGGACAGGCCGGTGATCGCCACCGGTTCGTCGTTCCCGGAGGAGCCGGCCGCCCCGGGGGCCGCCGCCGTACCGCCCGCGAGGGCGTCCGGGGCCGCCCCGGCCGGGCCGGAGACCGCCCCGGCGGCGCCCGCGCCGGGAGCCGTCTGCGCCCCGGCCCCCGTCGCCGCAGCGGGTGGGGGAGCCGCCGCCGGTGCCGCGACGGTGTTCCGGGAGACGTCCCCGGCGGGAGCCGCCGGAACGGCCGGACGACTCCCGGCCGGCGAGGGCTCCGCCGCCCCGGCCCCCGGGACCGGAACGGCGCCCGTCCCGGCGGTGCGGACCGCAGCCTCGGACGAGGCGCCCGCGGGCGGCGGGAGGGCAGGCGTCCCGGCGTCCGGGGCCGCCCCGGCCGGGGCGTGCTCCGGCGCCGCGGTCGTCCCCGCGTCGGCGCGGGGGCCGCGGGCCGGGGTGGTGGCCGGGGCGTCGCCGAGCAGGCGGGCGAGGGGCTCGGCCGCGGAGTCCAGCAGCGCCTCGACCACCCCGGTCACCGAGGTGCTCTCGAACGGCACGGTGCGCGGCACCGGCCCCAGGTCCGCCTCGATGCGGTCCATGGCCTCCATGCCGACCAGCGAGTCCGTGCCGTAGGAGGCGAGCGGGGCGTCCGGGTCCAGCTCGTCCCGGTCCAGCTTGAGGACGTCGCAGAACACGCCCGTCAGGTAGCCGGTGGCCAGCGTCGCCAGCCGCGACCGCCGTTCCGCCGCACCGCTGCCGTGCGCACCGTCGCCGGTGCCGTCCCCGGCGTCCCCGGCGGGGACGGCCGCGGGGGCCGGACCGGCGGCGTCCGCGGTGGGCACGGCCGTGGCGCACTCCGCACCGACCGGCACGGTGCCCGCGGGCACCGGCCAGCCGTCCCGCTCGGCGAGCACCACGTGCTGCCCGGCGGCCGCGTCGTCGGCGCCGGGCGCCCCCACCGCGCGGACGCCCCGGAGGCCGGAGCCGAGCAGCACCGCCCGCCAGCCGCCCGGGGTGAGCAGCGGCGAGTGCGGCTGCCGCAGCGCCGCGTCGTCGTACGCCCACCAGCCCTCGGTGAGGCCGAAGATGACGGTGACGGCGTCCAGCACCCGGGTGCCCTCGTTGACCAGCAGCAGCCCGCCGGGCCGGAGCATCCGGGCCGCCGCCCGCACCGTGCGCGACACGTCCGGCGTGGCGTGCAGCACGTTCGCGGCCAGCACCACGTCGTAGGAGCCCTCCGTGAAGCCCTGGGCGGCCGGGTCCCCGGCGATGTCCAGCACGGAGAAGCCCGCCCGGGGGTGCTCGTCGCCGAAGCGCTGCCGGGCCTTGCGGACCAGGCCGGGGGAGAGGTCGGTGAAGGCGTAGTCGAAGCGGTCGCCGAGCGGCCGCAGCGCCTCCAGCACCGGGCGGCTGGTGCCGCCGGTGCCCGCGCCGATCTCCAGCAGGTCCAGGTGCCCGGCGCCGTCCGCCAGCCGCCGCCCGGCGTACGCCGAGACGGCCGCCGCGCAGACCGCGTTGAAGTGCCCGGAGCGCGGGTCGTCGTGGTAGAGCGGCGCGAGCCGGTGGTCGGAGCCGCCGGGGAAGAGCACCGAGAGGCCGGTGCGCCGGCCGCAGAGCACCTCCGGCAGCGCCTCGGTGCAGGCGCGCAGCAGCTCGGTGAGGCTCCCGGCGTGCGGGTGCTCCGCGACCAGCCGGGCGCGCAGCGCCTCGGCGGCGGCCGGGTCCGGCACCGCGGGCTCGCCCTGCGGCACGCTCAGCGCGCCGTCCGGGCCGGACGTCAGGTGCCCGCCGCGCTCCAGCGCGAAGAGCGCCGCGTCCAGCAGGCGCCGCTGGGCAGGGAGCACGCCGAGCCGGGCGGCCAGTTCGTCCCGGGCGACCCGGGTGCCCGGCTGCGGCCAGCCGCCGTGCGCCAGCAGCGCGTCGCGGAGCAGCAGCCGGGCGTACGGCTCCAGGGCGCCGAAGAAGTCCCGGCCGGGCAGGGCGGTGGCGCCCTCCGCCGTGCGGGCGTGCGCGGCACGGGCCGCGGCGGCCACGGCGGCGCCCTCGTCCGCGGGACGCTCCGGCAGCGGGCGTACGGGCTCCGTGGTGTCCGCTGCGTCCGGGCCGGCCAGGCGCACCGGGGCCACCTGCACCAGCGGCCCGGCGAGCACCCGGTGCAGGGCGTCCAGGCCGTCCGCGTCGCTGAGCGGCGCCACGCCCAGCCGGCGGGTGACCTGCGCCCGGTAGTCCTCGGTCGCCACCGAGCCGCTCTCGCCCCACAGGCCCCAGTTGAGCACCCGCACGGGCCGGTGCAGCCGGGCCGCCAGGAAGCGTCCGTAGGCGTCCTGGAGGGTGGAGGCGGCGGCGTAGTTGGCCTGTCCCGCGTTGCCGTTGTGGGAGATGGCGGAGGAGAAGAGGGCGAAGAAGTCCAGCGGTTCGTCCGCCAGCACCCGGTGCAGCAGGACGGTGCCGCGGGCCTTGGGCGCGAAGGAGGCCCGCAGGGTCTCCTCGTCCATCCGGGACAGCGTGCGGTCGTCCAGCACGAAGGCCGACTGGAACACGCCGTCCAGGCCGCCCCACTCCCGGCGCACGGCGTGCACCGCGTCCCGGAGCGCGGTCTCGTCGGCGACGTCCGCGGCGAGGTAGCGGACCTGCCCGGGGAACTCCGCCGGCAGCGCGGCGACCCGCTCCGGCAGCCGCTCCGGGGCGCGGCGGCCGAGCAGCAGCACCCGGGCGTCGTACCGCCGGGCCAGGTGCCCGGCGACCACGGCGCCCAGGCCGCCGGCGCCGCCCGCTATCAGGTACCGGCCGCCCTGCCGGAAGACCGGTGCGGGCCGCGCTCCGTCCCCGGCGGTGGCGTCCCCGTCCCCGGCCGGCGCGGGCAGGAACACCCGCTCCAGGTGCCGGGCGTAGCGGACGCCGTCCGCGATCGCGGCCGGGTGTGCCGGGCGGGCGGCGGGCTCGGCCGTCAGCAGGTCCAGCAGGGGTTCCCACAGGCCGGTCGCGGCGGCCCGCACCAGGTCGTCCCGCGCCACGTCCACGCAGCTCAGACCCGGGCGGCCGCGTTCCCGCGAGGCCGCGGCGACCAGGCCCGGCAGCCCGCCGCCGAAGGGGTGGCAGGCGGCCACGGCCTCGTCGGTCTGCTGCACCCCGGAGGTGACCACGTGCAGCCGCGCCGGGCCCCGGGCCTCCCCGGACCTCGTCCCGCCTGCGCCGTCCAGCGCCTTCAGCAGATGGAAGAGGCCCACCGGACCGTCGTCCAGGGCGTCGTCGAGCTGGTCCAGGTCGTCCGCGGAGTAGCGCCGGTCCTCGACGCCGCCCAGATACCAGACGGTGCCCGGGTCCCCGGCGGCCGCCAGCTCCGCCGCGAAGCCCTGCGCACCGCGCGGTACGTCGGCGAGGTGCGTCACCCGCACCGCCGAGCCGGCCGCGCGGTGGCGTGCGGCCAGGGCGGCGCCGAGACCGTGGTCGTGCGCGGTGGTCAGCACCAGCACCGGCCGGCCGTCGTCATCCGCGGGACCCGCGGGCGGCTCCGGCCGCCACACCGCCCGGTGCAGCGGCACCGGGCCGTCGCCGCCGGGCGCCCGGCCCGCGGTGGCGTCCGCGGTGGCGTCCGCGGTGACGTCCGGGACGGTGGCGGCGTCCGGGACGGTGGCGGTGGCCGGACGCGCCGCGGTGTCCGCGGTGCCGGCGGTGTCCGTCCCGGCACCGGGCGCGGCGCCGGGACGCGCGCCGGCGGGCCGGGCGATGCGCAGGTTCTCGAACCGCACCAGCACCCGCCCGTCCTCCGCCGCCAGCGTCACATCGGCCCGCGCGGTGCCGCGCGCCGAGTCCAGGGCCCGCAGCGCGACATGGGCGTGCCGGGCGGCGCGGGCCGGGCCGTGCACCGCGATCCGCTCCACCGAGGCGGGGAGCGCCGTGCCGGTGCCGCCCTCCGGCAGCACGCCCTGCACGGCGTGCAGCGCGCTGTCCGTCATCGCGGCCTCGACGGCCCACTCCGGGGCGCCGGTCTCGGGGCGCTCCAGTTCGGCCAGCGCCTCCCCGTCGCCCCGGCGCAGCGTCCGCAGCCCGCGGAAGAGCGGCCCGTACCGCAGCCCCGCGGCCTCCGCCGCCGCGTACACCGCGTCGCCCGGCACGGCCCGCGGGCAGCGGTCCCGCAGCGCGGCCACGTCCAGCGGCTCCGGCGTCTCCTCCGGTGCCCCGGGGTGAGCGGTACCGGTGGAGTGGACGGTGCCGGTGGAGCGTTCCCGTACCGCGTACTCCACGCCGCCCGGCTCCGCCCCCTCGGTGAGCGTCACCTCGGTCTCCAGGGCGTCGTCGTGCGCCTCCAGCGGCACGCGCCACCGCACCCCTTCCAGCACCACCGGTGCGTCGGGGGCGTCCGGCGCGAGGGCCGCGCGGACCAGCGCGAGCTGCACCACCCCGGCCACCACGGCGCGGTCCCGCACCCGGTGGTCGGCGAGCACGGCGTCGGTGCGGCGCAGCACCGCGGAGTGCGGGGCCGGTTCCGGCCGGCTGTCCTCCGTACGGGACGCCCCGGCCGGTTCCGGGCGCCCGGCGCCCGGCGCGGCGTCCTCGGCGGCCAGCGGCACCCAGTAGCGCCTGCCGCCGAACGGGTAGGCCGGGAGCGGCACCGGGCGCGGCCGCGGCCCGTCCCCGAAGACCTCCGCCGGGTCCAGGGACGCCCCGGCCGCCCAGGCCGCGGCCCACGCGCCGGCGTCCGCGCCGCCGGGCGTCCCGGGCGGCTCCGCGGCGCCGGCCCGCCCGGTGTGGACGCCGGTCCCGTCCGCGCCGCCGAGGTGGGCGCGGAGCGCCCGGCACAGCTCGTCCACGGAGGACGCGGCCACCGCCAGCCGGTGGTCCCAGGCGTCCCGCCCGGCGAGCAGCGTCCAGGCGACGTCCCGCAGCGCCGGGCTCCCGTCCCGCCGTTCCAGGGCGGCCGCCAGCCGCTCGGCGACCTTCCGGAGCTGCTCCGGCGTACGGGCGGAGACACAGACCGGATACGCCCGCTCCCGGGTGTCCGGCGCGGCGGACGCCCGGTCCGGCTCCGGCTCGTGCCATTCCTCCAGCACCACATGGCCGTTGGCGCCGCCGGCCCCGAAGGAGCTCACGGCGGCCCGCCGCGGCACCCCCTCCGGGGACTCCCACGGCTCCGTGGTGCGCTGCGGCCGGAACGGGGTGGACTCCAGGTGCAGCTTCGGGTTGACGGGCTCGGAGTGGAGGGTGGGCACCAGGGTGCGGTGGGCGAACTGGAGCACCACCTTGGTCACCCCGCACACCCCGGCCGCCGCCTCCAGGTGCCCGATGTTGGACTTGACCGAGCCGATGGCGCAGAAGCCCCGGTCCTCCGTCCCGGCGCGGAAGGCGCGGGTCAGGCCCTCCAGTTCGACGGGGTCGCCGAGGGCGGTGCCGGTCCCGTGCGCCTCGACGTAGGAGACGGACCGCGGGTCCACCCGGCCCCGGCGCAGCGCCTCGGCGACCACGGCGCCCTGGGCGCGGGGGGTGGGGACGGTGTAGCCGTTGCTGCGGCCGCCGTGGTTGATCGCGGTGCCGCGGATCACGGCGTGGACCCGGTCGCCGTCCGCGAGCGCGTCCGCCAGCCGCTTGAGCACCAGGGCGCCCGCCCCCTCGCCCGGCACGAAGCCGTCGCCGCCGGCGCCGAAGGCGCGGCACCGGCCGTCCGAGGCCAGCAGCCGCATGTCGGTGAGGGTGGCGTACTTCAGGGGGTGCAGGTTGACGTTCACGCCGCCCGCGAGGGCCATCCGGGTCTCCCCGGACAGCAGGCCGCGGCACGCCAGGTGCAGGGCGGTCAGCGAGCCGGAGCAGGCGGTGTCCAGCACCATGCTGGGGCCGTGCACGTCCAGGACGTAACTCAGCCGGTTGGCGAGGGAGTAGTCCATGGAGTGCGCGAAGACCCGGTTACCGCGGCCCCACTGCTCGGCGCCCACCAGCCCGTACTGCGAGCCGGTGACGCCGACGTAGACGCCGACCGAGTGCGTCCCCTCGGCGGTACGGGTGCGTTCGTGCAGCAGTTGCCGGGAGTACCCGGCGTGCTCCAGCGCCGACCAGGCGACCTCCAGGAAGATGCGCTCGTTGGGGTCCAGCCGGGGGGCCTCGCTGGGCGCGATGGAGAAGAAGAGCGGATCGAAGCGGGCCACGTCGTCCAGGAAGCCGCCCCAGCCCGCGGTGACGGCGCCGGGGGCGCCGCGCTCGGCGGCCCGGTAGCGGCTGTTGTCCCAGCGGTCGGCGGGGATCTCCCGGATCAGGTCGGCGCCAGTGGAGAGGGAGTCCCAGAACTCCGCCAGGTCGGCGCCGCCGGGGTAGCGGCACCCCAGGCCGACGATCGCCACGGCGTCCCCGAGGTCTTCCCCGGTGCCCTCCGGGCCTCCGGGCGTGCCGGGTGCGGTGTCCCGCGCCGCTGCGGTGCCCACGTCCGGTGCGGCGGCGGGTCCGCTGCCGGCCGCGGCCGGAGCCGGGTCCGCCGCGGCGGACCCGGCGGTGTCCGCACCGCCGTCGCCGGCTGCCGCCTGGTCGCCGGTTCCGGCCCCGGACGGGAGGCCGGCTGCCTGCCCGCGCCGGCCGGAGTCCGCAACCGGCGCACCGGCCGGCCGGCGGTCGCCGTCGCCGGATGCGGGGACGCCCGTGGTGTCGCCGGTGTCCGGGCCGCGGGAAGCGTCCGCCGCGCGGGCGGGACCGCCCGGCACCGCGCCGTGCGGCGCGGTGGCGTCCTCGGCGGCGTCGCCGGTCCCCGGAGAGGGCGGGGGACCGGCGCCGTCCGGCGCCGGCCCGGGCGCGGGGAGCGCGGCGCGCAGCTCGGCGGGGCGGTGGGCGGCGAGATAGCCGGCGAGTTCACCGACCGTCCGGTTCTCGAAGAAGAGCGTCACCGGCAGCTCGCCCAGCCGGTCCTCCAGGGCGGCGGTGAGCTTCTTGATCAGGATGGAGTCGATGCCGAAGGTGGCGAACTCCTGGTCCGCGCGGAGGCGCCCCGCGGGCAGCCGGGCCGTCCGGCGCACCAGGTCGAGCAGCCACTCCTGTGCCGCGGCCGTCAGCCCCTCACCGGACGGGCCTCCGGGCCCCTCGGCGGGCTCCCCGGCGGACGCGGGCCCGTGAGCGGGCGCCGCGTCCGGTGCCGGGTGACCGGTCCCGGGAGCCGGCGCCGCGGTCGCGGACAACCCGCTCACCCAGCGTTCGATCCGCGCCTCCCGGCCGTACACCACCACGGTCTCCGGCCGCCCGGCGGCGATCGCCCCGCGCAGCGCCCGGAACCCGACCGGGGTGGGCATGGCCACCATGCCCTGCATCTCCTCCAGCACCTGCCGGGTCTCCGGGGCGATCTCCATGCCGCCCTCGGCCCAGAGCGGCCAGGCCACGGAGACCGACGCGCCGTGCCGGGTCCCCTCGGCCACCCGTTCCGCCCGTGCGGCGGCCAGCGCGCCCAGGCCGCGGTTGGCCGCGGCGTAGTCCGCCTGCCCGGCGGCGCCGGACCACGCCGAGGTGGAGGAGAACAGCGCCAGGAAGTCCAGCCGTCGCCCGGCCGTGGCACGGTCCAGGTGGGCGGCGCCGGTGAGCTTGACCGCGAGCACCCGGCGGGCCGAGGCCGGGTCCTTGTTGACCACGTAGGCGTCCTCGTTCAGCCCGGCGCAGTGCAGTACGCCGTCCAGGCCGCCGTAGTCCTGCTCGGCGGTCGCCACCGCCTCCGCCACGTCCGCGTACCGGGTCACGTCGCCGCGTACGTACCGGACCCGGGCCCCGGCCTCCTCCAGGCGGCGCAGCTCGGCGACGAGCTCCGCGTCGGGCGCGGAGCGCCCGGTGAGCACCAGGCGTGCCCGGTACTCGCGGGCCAGCACGGCCGCGAGCCGCCGCCCGATGCCCTTGCCGCCGCCGGTGAGCAGGTAGCGGCCCCCGGGACGGAAGACCGCGTCCCCCTCGGGTGCGTCCCCGGCGCCGTCCGGTGCGGTGTCCGCGCCGGTGGCCGTTCCGGCCGGCCCGGTGGTGTCTCCGGCGCCGCAGCGGCGCAGCACCCGCACCCGGCGCCCCTCCGCGCCGTACCGCACCTCGGCCAGGCCCGGCCGGGCGCCGCCCAGTTCGGCCAGGGCGCGGGCGAAGGGCGTGCCGGGCCCCGGCCACCGGTCGTCCACCCGGACGGACACCGCGGCCAGCCGCCGGTCCTCGTCGGCGACGACCTGGGCGAACGCGCCCAGCGCCGCGCCGAGTCCGGCGCCGTCGGCCCCGGTGACCAGGAAGGCCACGGGCAGCGGCCCGGGGTCGCGGGCGGCGATGACCGCCTGGAGCGCGGGAAGCACCAGCTCGACGGCGCGCTCCGGCGTGATCCGCCCGGCGGGCAGCGCGAAGACCAGGCCGCGGGGCAGCCGCCCGGCCGTGCGCAACTCGTCGAGCAGGGCCGTCCAGGCCGCGGTGTCCCCGCCGACGTCGCGGCCCACCCGGACGTGGCGGAGCGGGACGTCCCCGGGACCGGCGTCCCGGGGCCCGGAGAGCCCGTCCCCGGGGCCGTCGCCGCGCTCCGCGGGACCGGCGGTGCCGTCCTCGACGAGCAGCACCTCCCCGGCGGGCAGGGCGGTTCCGGCGGGAGAGCCCGGCCCGCCGGCCTCCTCCCACACCGGCTCGTAGCCGACGAGGGTGCAGGCGCGGTCGGCGGCCGTGCCGTTGCGGGCCGCGAGCAGCCGGGCCGCCACCGCGGTGTCCAGCCGTCCGCTGCGGACCCGCTCCAGTATCAGCCGGCGCAGGGTTTCGGTGTTCGCGTTCATCGGTCCATCCCGTCGTCGTTCCGGACCAGTCGCAGGTCCACTTCGTCCACGGACAACTCGCCCCGGCCGAGGGCGTCGAGCAGCGCGACCAGTTCGGCGCTCGCCTCGTCGGCTGCCGCCTCGCCGGGCCCGTCCCCGTCCGCCGGCGCGCCGGGCGCCTCCGGCGGCCCGTCCGGCTCCTCGCGGGCCGGCTCCGCACCGGGGGCACCGGCCACCTCGTCCCCGGGCACGCCCGGCTCGGCCGCCGCCCACCAGCGGTCGGGGCGGAACGGATAGCCGGGCAGCGCGGTGCGCCGTACGCCGGGCCGGGAGAGGACCGCGAGCGCCTCGTGCGGGACGCGCCCCTCGGCCCACTGGCGGGCCAGTCCGGGCAGGTCCTCCGCGGGCCGCTCCGTTCCCGGCCCGCCGTCCCGGCCGGTGACCAGGCCCGGCGCGGGACGCCCGGACAGCCGGGCGCGGAGCGCCGCGACCAGCTCCGGAAGGCTCCGGGCCACCACGGCCAGCCGCCACTCCAGCGGGTCCCGCCCGGTGCGCAGGGTGTGCGCCACCTCGGCGGCCGTGGCGGCGGGCCGGTCCGCCAGCCGGGCGGCGAGTTCCCCGGCCGCGGCGTCCAGCCGGTCGGCGCTGCGGGCGCTCAGCACGAACAGCTCCTCGGGCCCCGCCTCCGCGGTATCCGCCGCCTCCGCGGGCGCGTGCGCCGGGTACTCCTCCAGCACCACATGGGCGTTGGAGCCGCCGAAACCCATCGAGCTGACGGCCGCCCGGCGCGGCAGCCGCGCGCCCCGCTCGTCCACGGGGGCCGGCCAGTCCACCGCGCGGTCCGCGATCCGGAAGGGGCTGCCGTCCAGGTCCAGCAGCGGGTTGGGCTCCCGTACGTGGATGCTGGGCGGCACCGTGCCGTGCCGCAGCGCCAGCACCGCCTTCGCCAGCCCGGCGAGGCCGGCTGCCGCCTCCAGGTGCCCCATGTTGGACTTGAGCGAGCCGACCCGGCACCACGCGTCCACCGCCCGGTCCTCCGGCACCCCGGTGCGCTCGGCGAACGCCTTGCGCAGGCCGCGCAGCTCGATCGGGTCGCCGACCTCGGTGCCGGTGCCGTGCGCCTCGACGTAGCCGACGGTGCGCGGGTCGGTGCCCGAGCGGCGCAGCACGTCGGCGACGAGCGCCGCCTGCGCCGCCGGGTTGGGCACGGGGAGGGACTGGGCGTGGCCGCCGTGGTTCACGCCGCTGCCGCGCACCAGTGCGTACACGGTGTCGCCGTCCGCGAGGGCGCGGGAGAGCGGCTTGAGCCACACCGCGACGACGCCCTCACCGCGGACGAACCCGTTGGCGGCGCGGTCGAACGCGTGGCACCTGCCGTCCGGCGAGAGCGCCCCCATCTGGCCCAGGGCGACGAACATGTCCGGGGCCAGCAGCAGATGCACGCCGCCGACCAGCGCGGTGTCGCACTCGTCGTCCCGGAGGGCCTGCACCGCCCGGTGCAGCGCGGTCAGCGAGCTCGAACAGGCGGTGTCCAGGGCCTCGCTGGGGCCGTGCAGGCCCAGCTCGTACGAGATCCGGTTGGCCAGCACCGTCTTGGCGTTGCCGCTGACGGCGTACGCCTCGCGGTAGCGGCCGACGCGGGCGAGGTGGGCGGTGTAGTCGTGCGAGGTGGCCCCGACGAAGACGCCGGTGCGGCTGCCGTGCAGCGAGGACGGGGCGTGCCCGGCGTCCTCCACCGCGTGCCAGGCGGTCTCCAGCATCAGCCGCTGCTGCGGGTCCATCACCTCGGCCTCGCGCGGGGAGACGCCGAAGAAGCCGGCGTCGAACTCGGTGACGCCGTCCACGAACGCGCCCCACCGGCTGTTGGTCCGCCCCTCCTCGCGGTGCGGGTCGCCGAAGAGGGGGCGCCAGTCCCAGCGGTCGGACGGGATCTCGGTGACGTGGTCGGTGCCGGCCAGCAGATTGCGCCACAGCGCCTCCGTGGTGCGGGCGCCGGGCAGCCGGACCGCCATCCCCACCAGGGCCACCGGGTCCGGTGCCGGGCCGGCGGGTGCGGGCGCCACGGTGTCGCGGGGCGCGGAGTCCGCCGCCGTGCGGTCCGGTGCTCCGGGTGCCGCGGGGTCGTGCAGCGCGGTCTCGCCTGCGCGGCCGAGCGGGTCCTCCGTGAGCGGCCCGGTGGCCGCCGGGCCGGCGGACGCGGTCTGCGGAGCGGCGGCGGGGGCCGCACTCCGCTCCGGCGGGGTGCCGGTCTTCCCGGCGTCGCGGGGCCCGGCGTCCGCTACGGGAACGGCCGCGGTCCCGGCGTCGCCGGGCGCGGTGTCCCGTGGACCGGCCCCACCGGCGCGCTCCGCGGTCGCGGCGGCCGGGGCACCGGGGTGCCCGGTGCCGGTCGGGCCGGCACCCTTCGCCCCGGCGTCCGCGGGCGCGGCCTCCCGGGCGAGGCGGGCGCACACCCCGGGGGAGCGGTCGGCCAGTTCGCGGGCGAGTTCGGTGACGGTGCCCGCCTCGTAGAGCAGCACCTTGGGCAGCTTGCCGAAGTCCTCCTCCAGTTGACGGACCAGCTCGATGGTGCCGAGCGAGTCGATGCCGAGCCCGCTGAACGGCGTCGCGTCGTCCACGGTGTCCGCGGGCACCGCCAGGAACTCGGCGACCAGCTCCCGCAGATGGGCCCGTACGGCGGCGTCCGGATCCGTCCCGGGCGCCGTCTCCGGTGCCGCCGGGGCTTCCGCAACCGGCGCGGACTCCGCCGGCGGCACCGCCCCGGCTGCGGGCGCCGCTGCGGGCGTGGTTGCGGGCGCGGCGGCGTCCGCCCGGGCCACCAGCACGCACTGGTCGTCCTCGCTGGGCACCCCGTTGTCGTGGGCGTGCACCCGGCTGTCGCCGAAGCCGGTGCGGGCCAGCACCGCCTGCCAGCGGTCCGGCCCCAGCAGCGGGCTGCCGGGCAGGCGTTCGGCGTCCCGGCACATCCACCAGCTCGGGATCATCCCGAAGAGCAGGAAGGCGTAGTCGATGTTGGAGGTGACCTCGTTCAGCAGCAGCAGGCCGCCCCCGGTCAGCAGCCGGCGCAGATTCCGTACGGAGACCTCGACGTCCGCGGTCGCGTGCACGACGTTCGAGGCCACCACCAGGTCGTACGCGCCCGCGTCCAGACCCTGCCCGGCCGGGTCCCGTTCCAGGTCGAAGGGGGTGAAGACCATCCGCGGGCCGGCCTCGGCGAACCGGGCCCGCGCCTGCCGGAAGTACGCGGCCGAGATGTCGGTGAAGGTGTACTCGACCCGTTCCCCGTGCCGCCCGATCCGGTCCAGCACCGGCCGGGTGGTGCCGCCGGTCCCGGCGCCCACCTCCAGCAGCCGCACCGGACGGTCCGGACGGTCGGCGAGCCGGTCGGCGATGCAGGCGTCGGCGAGCCGGGCGACCAGTGCGTTGTAGTGGTCCGCGATCGCGTTGCCGCCGTAGATGCGGCCCAGCAGTTCGCCGGCCTCGCCGCCGAAGTAGAGGTCGAGGGCCCGGGTGCGGCCGGTCACCACGGCGGGGATGTGCGGGATCACGGTCCGCGCCAGCGCCGTGTGCGCCGCGAGTTCCGGGTGGTCGGTGACGATGTCGTCCAACTCCCGGCCGAGCAGTTCCCGCTCGGCACGCGGGTCCGGCAGCGGGCGGGGCGCCGCCGCCACCACGTCCGCCAGCCGGGCGAGATAGCGCTCGTACGGCTCCACCGGGGTGAGCGCCGCCCGCACCTGCCCGGCGGTCAGCGGTTCCCGGGTGCCGAGGTGTTCCCGTACGGCGAGCGCGGCCAGCCGGGCGCCGACGGCGCCGAGCCGCTCCAGGCCGCGGCGTATCGCGGCCGCGTCGTAGGAGGTCTCGGCCAGGAAGGCGTGGGCGGCGTCGGTCGGGGCCGCCGGCACGGCGGGCCGCTCCCGGTCCGCGGGACCGGCCAACGGCCCGTCGGCGACGGCCGGGGCGGTGCCCGCCGGACCGGCCCCCGAGGGGGCCGGCCCGTCCGCCTCGCGCAGCCAGAACCGCTCGCCGGCGAAGGGCAGCCCGGGGAGGCCGGCCCGGGGCGCCCGGGTGCCCCCGGGCGCGCCGTCCCAGTCCACGGTGGCCCCGCCGGCCCACTCCCGGGCGGTGGCCACCACCGGCTCCGGTGCGTCCGGCGCCGCCTCCACGGCCCCGGGGACGAGCGGCGCGGCGAGCAGCGCGTCCAGCGCGCTCAGCAACTCCGGCACGGTGCGGGCCACCGCCGCGGCCCGCTCCCGCAGCGTCTCGCGTCCCCGTTGCAGGGTGGCGGCCACGGCGGCCAGGTCCCGGTGCCGGGGCAGGGCCGCGCGGTGCCGGCGCAGCAGTTCCGTGAGCTGCCCGGCGGTGGGCGCGGAGAACGGCACCACCAGCGCGTCGCCGTCCGACCCCGCGGCCTCCGGGCGGGCGGGCCGCGGCGGCGCCTGTTCCAGCACCACGTGGGCGTTGGCGCCGCCGAAGCCGAAGGAGCTGACCCCGGCCCGGCGCGGCACTCCGGGCCGGTCCGGCCACGGCACGGGGGCCCGCGGCACCGTCAGCGGGCCGTCGTCCAGGGCACAGTACGGGTTGGGATCGGTGAAGCCGGGCATCGCCGGGACGGTGCCGTGCTCCATGGAGAGCACCGCCTTCACGATGCCGACCACGCCCGCCGCGCCCTCGGCGTGCCCGAGGTGGGCCTTGGCGGTGCCCAGCACCACCGGCGGGGCGTCCTGCGGCCGCCCGCTCAGGGCGCCGCGCACCCCCTCCACCTCGATGGGGTCGCCGAGCGCGGTGCCGGTGCCGTGCGCCTCCAGGCAGCCCATGGTGTGGGCCGGCACCCCGGCGTCCCGCCAGGCCCGTTCGATCAGCGCGGTCTGCCGCTGCGGGCTGGGCGCGGTCACCGCCCCGGCGTGCCCGCCGTGCCCGGTGGCGACGCCCTTGAGCACGGCGCGCACCGGGTCGCCGTCGGCCAGCGCCCGGTCCAGCGGCTTGAGCAGCACCGCGGCCACCGCCTCGGCCGGCACGTAGCCGTCCGCCGCCGCGTCGAAGGCGTGGCAGCGGCCGCTGGGCGAGAGCGCCCCGGTGGCGGAGAGCGCCAGGTAGTGGCGCGGGGAGAGCATCAGGTTGGCGCCCGCCGCGAAGGCCATGGAGCACTCGCCGCGGCGCAGCGACTCCACCGCGAGCTGCACCGCGTGCAGCGAGGACGAGCACGCCGTGTCGACGGTGAGGCTGGGTCCGGAGAGATCGAACCAGTACGAGGGCCGGTTGGCCGCCATGGTGGTGGCGATGCCGGTCGCGTCGTAGGGCCCGGACCTGCGGCCCCGGGCGATCATCTCCCCCTCGTAGTCGCGGAAGCACTGGCCGACGAAGACGCCGGTGTCCGAGCCGCGCAGCGCGGGCAGCACGGCGGCGTCCTCACCGGCCTCGTAGAGCACCTCCAGCAGCAGCCGGAGCTGCGGGTCCATCGCCTCCGCCTCGGCGCGCGGCACCCCGAAGAAGGCCGCGTCGAAGGAGCGGACGTCGTCCAGGAAGCCGCCCGCCGGGCACTCGGTGGTGCCGGCGCCGCCCTCCGGGTCGTGGTGCTGCGCGTGGTCCCAGCGGTCGGCGGGGACCTCCCGCACCAGGTCGCGGCCGTCGAGCAGGGCCTGCCAGAGCGCCTCGGCGCTCGGGGCGCCCGGGAACCGCCCGGCCAGGCCGATGACGGCGATGTCCCGGGTGGAGTCCCCCTCCGGGAGCGGCGGGCCGGGGCGCGTGGCCGTGGTCGGGGCGGCGGCGGTGCCGCCGGTGCCGCCCGTGTCGCCGGGGGCCGGCGCAGGCGCCGCGGACCGCTCCGGGCCGCCCGCGAGCGCGGCGTGCCAGCGGGCCACCGCCCCGGGGTGCTCGGCGGCGAAGTGCGCGGCGAGTTCGGGCACCCGGGTGCAGCGGAAGAAGAGCGTGGGCACCACCTCGATCCCGAGGACGGCGCCGAGCCGCGAGCCGAGCGTCACCACGTCCACGGAACCGAGGCCCAGCTCCATGAAGGTCCAGGTGAGCAGCTCCTCGCGGAGTCCGGCGGTGTGCGGCAGCAGACCCTCCACCGTCTCCGCGATCATCTCCTCCAGGGCGGCCCGCAGGGCGTCCTCGTCCGGGGCCGGTCCGGTACGGGCACCGGCCGGGTCCGGCCCCGGCGCAGCGGTCCCCGGTGCGTCCGGTACGGCCGTGCCCGCGTCCCCGGCGGTGGCCGCGGGCCGCGGTGCGGCCGGTGTCCGTGCGGGCAGGATCGTCCCGAGCAGCTCCTCGACCTTCTCCCGGTCGCCCTCGAAGACCGCGAGCTGCGGCCCGTCATGGGCGAGACCGGCCTCCAGGGCGGCCAGCCCGTGCGCGGTCGCCAGCGGCACCAGCCCGGTGCTGCGCAGCACCTTGTCCTCCACGGCCGGGTTGATCCGCATTCCGCCCTCGTCCCAGAGCGGCCAGTTGAGGGTCACGCTGCGGCCGTGCCGCTCGCCGCGCCGCACCAGCTCCGCGCGGTGGGCGGAGTAGGCGTCCAGATAGGCGTTGGCGGCGGTGTAGTCGGTGGTGCCGATGCTCCCGAGCACCGAGGAGGTGGAGGAGAAGAGCACCAGGTAGTCGAGCGGCTCCCCGGCCGTCGCGAGGTCGAGGTTGCGGGCGCCTGCCAGCTTGGGCGCCAGCACCCGGCGCACCGACTCCGGCTTCTTGTTGATCAGCAGGCCGTCCTCCACGACGCCCGCCGTGTGGATCACGCCGGTCAGCGGGCCGAAGCGCTCGGTGCAGGCGGACACCAGCCGCCGCACCTCGTCCTCCCGGGTGACGTCGGCCCGCAGATACGCCGCCCGGCAGCCCAGGGCGGTCAGCTCCGCCAGCAGCTCGCGGTGGGCGTCGCCCTCGGGGGAGCGCCCGCACAGCACGATGTCCGGCCGCGCGGCACGCGCCATCCGGCGGACCACATGGCGGGCGATGCCGCCCGCGCCGCCGGTCACCAGATAGGTGCCGCCCGGCCGGGCCAGCGGGACCCCGGAGACCGCCGGGCGCACCGGTGCGAAGCCGCGCACCTCGCGCTCGCCTGCGGCGGTGCGGCGGACCTCCAGGTCCCCCGCGGCGGCCTCGGCGAGCAGCGCCTCCGCCGTACGGGCGGGGTCCCGCGGCGGCGCCGCGAACCGGACGGTGGTCAGCGGCAGTTTGGGCTGCTCCAGGCGCAGCCCGCGGGCGAGGCCGCCGACGGCGGCCTCGGGCGGGCTCTCGGACGGCGCGTGGTAGGCGTGCACGACCGGCAGCGGCGCGCGGCGCCCGACCGCCCAGGACTGGCAGAGGAGATAGACGGAGAGCAGCCCGGTGTCCGGGTCGGGCCGGCCGCCCGGGTCGGTGCCGTCCAGGTGCCACAGGTGCAGCACGGCGCCCGGCACCCGGCCGTCCTGCTCCAGCGCCTTCCGCAGCCGTACGAAGTCCTCGCCGGACGCGGGCCGGACGGTGAAACGGTCCTCCGCGAGACGGGCGAAGCCGTCGCCGGGCGTCACCAGCACGGCGGCGGTGCGGGCCCGCAGGGCCGCGAACCTCTCCTCGGAGGTGTCCAGCACCAGCACCGGCCCCTCGGCGAGGCTTCCGGCGGGGGCGGGGGCGTGCCGGGCGGTCCAGCCCGGTTCGTAGAGCATCACCCGCTCCAGGTCGGCGACGGGGACGGGCGCCGGCTCCGGCGCCTGTCCGGCCTCGCGGGGCCCGGCGGGCCCCCCGGCGGAGGGCGGTTCCCCGGTGGCCGGGGGCTGCGCGGCGGCCGGAGGCGCGGGGGCCGCGGCCGGTGCCGGCCGGGGGGCCGGGTGCGGGGCCGCGGACGGGGAGACCCGGTGCCGCTCCCCGCCGAACGGGTAGGTGGGCAGGGCGATCCTCCGCCCGCCGGGCACCGGCTCCAGGGCGGTCACGGTGCCCCGCGCCCACCCCTCGGCCCGGCCCTCGGCGTCCGTACGCGCCGGGCCGGCCGGCTCACCGCCCGTGTCCCCGGGCCGGCGCCGCACCGTGCCCAGGAAGGCGGGCACGGCGGGCGTGCCCCCGGTGGCGAAGGCGTCGAGCGCCGCCGCGAGTGCGCCGGTCGAGGAGGCCACCAGGGCCAGCCGCTCGGCGAGGTGCCGGCGTCCGGTCGCCAGCGTGTGCGCCACGTCGGCCAGCCGCAGCGGCCGGTCCGCGGGCGCGTTCCGCAGCGCGTCCCGCAGATCGGCGGCCCGCCGCACCAGTTGGTCCTCCGTACGGGCGGAGAGCGCCACCACCCGAGGGGTGCCGTCGTCGCCGGGGGCCGCCGGCGGCGCCGGGTACTCCTCCAGCACCACATGGGCGTTGGCGCCGCCGAAGCCGAAGGAGCTGACCGCCGCCCGCAGCGGGGCGGGCGCGCCGGTCTCCGGGTCCGTCACCGGCGTCCACGGCTCGGCCCGCTCCGGCAGCCGGAACGGGGAGCCCGCCAGCGGCAGGTCCGGGTCGGGCGCCGAGCCCGGCAGGGCGGGCACCAGCGTGCGGTGCCGCATGCACAGCAGCACCTTGGTGAGCGAGGCGAGGCCGGCCGCGGCCTCGGTGTGCCCGATGTTGGCCTTCACCGAACCGGCCGCGCAGAAGCCCTCCCGGTCGGTGTGCCGGCGGAAGGTGCGGTTCAGGGCGTCCAGTTCCATCCGGTCGCCCAGCGCGGTGGCGGCGCCGTGCGCCTCCAGCAGGGTGACGGTCCCGGCCGGCACCCCGGAGCTCTCCAGGGCCTCCTCCACCACCCGGCTCTGGGCGTCCGGGCTGGTGACGGTGTAGCCGCTGGTGCGGCCGGTGTGCCCGACCGCGGAGCCCCGTACGACCGCGAGGATGCGGTCGCCGTCCGCCTCCGCGTCGGCCAGCGGACGGACGAGCAGCGCACCCACCCCGTCGGACGGCACATAGCCCGAGGCGCCCTGCCCGAAGGGCCGGCTGGTGCCGTCCCGGGAGAGCAGCCCGTTGGCGGCGGACCGCACGTACTTGTACGGGTGCAGGGACAGGCTGGCCCCGCCGACCAGCGCCGCCCGGCACTCGCCGCGCCGGAGCGAGACGCAGGCCTGGTGCAGGGCGGTGAGCGAGGAGGAGCAGGCGGTGTCGACCAGTTCGCTGGGGCCGCGGAAGTCGAAGGCGTGCGAGACCCGGTTGGGGATGCCGCCGAGCCAGCTCAGCGCCACCTCCCCGCCGCCGTCCCGCACGTTCTCCAGGCCGTGCAGGTGGTAGTCGGCCCACATGGAACCGGCGAAGACGCCGACCCGGCCGCCGGCCGCCGCGTTCAGCGACTCGGGCGTGTAGCCGGCGTCCTCCAGCGCCGACCACGCGACCTCCAGGAACTGCCGCTCGTGCGGGTCCATCAGCTTCGCCTGCTGCGGCGGGACGGTGAAGAAGAGCGCGTCGAACCGGTCCACCTCGGGGAGGAAGCCGCCGCGCCGCAGGTAGGTGCGCCCGGGGGTGCCGGGCTCGGGGTCGTACCACTGGTCCACGTCCCAGCGGTCGGCCGGGACCTCGGTCAGGCAGTCCCGGCCCTCCCGCAGCACCTCCCAGAGGGCGTCCGGGTCGGGGGCGCCGGGGTAGCGGCCGGCGACGCCGACGATCGCGACGGGGCCGTCGAACGGGTCGGGGCCGGGGGACGCGTCGCCGGTGGCCGGGGACGGGGCGGGCGCCGGCGCGGCGGCGGGGCCGGGCACCGCGCTCTGCGGGGCCGCGGGCTCCGGTGTGGTCCGGCGGGTGGCCGGTGCGGTGGGGTCGGTGGGTGGGGTGTGTCCTTCGTCGGTGAGGTGGGTGGCGAGGGCGGTGATGGTGGGGTGTTCGAAGAGGAGGGTGGGGTAGAGGTCGGTGTTCAGTGCGGTTTCGAGGTGTCCGGCGATGGTGAGGAGGTCGACGGAGGTGAGGCCGAGTTCGTAGAAGCCCTGGTCGGGGTCGGGGGTCGCGGTGTCGTCCCCGAGTTGGCGGGTGACGGCGTCGGTGACCAGCGCGGCCATGGCGCCGGCGTTCCCGGTGTCCCCGGGAGACCCCGGGGCCCCGGGGTGCCCGTGGTGGTCCCCGGCGACCGTCGTGGGTTCCGGTGTGGTCCGGCGGGTGGCCGGTGCGGTGGGGTCGGTGGGTGGGGTGTGTCCTTCGTCGGTGAGGTGGGTGGCGAGGGCGGTGATGGTGGGGTGTTCGAAGAGGAGGGTGGGGTAGAGGTCGGTGTTCAGTGCGGTTTCGAGGTGTCCGGCGATGGTGAGGAGGTCGACGGAGGTGAGGCCGAGTTCGTAGAAGCCCTGGTCGGGGTCGGGGGTCGCGGTGTCGTCCCCGAGTTGGCGGGTGACGGCGTCGGTGACCAGCGCGGCCATGGCGCCGGCGTTCCCGGGACTTCCCGGGCTCTCCGCGGCTCCGGTGTCCCCGGGGTACCCGGCGGGGCTCCCCGGTTCCCCCGAGCCGGTGCCCGCGCCCTGCGCGGGCGGCGCCGCCGGGGCCGGAGCGGCGGCTGGGGCCTGCGCCGGGGCGCCCCGGGCGGCCGCCCGGCGTCCCTCCTCGGCATGCTTCCGGATGTCCTCCGTCGAGCGGACCCGTTTCGCCCGGTAGCCGCTCAGCCGTACCGCCACCTCGCCGTCCGGTGTGCAGAGGTCGATGTCGGCGACGACCGCCTGGGTGCTGTCGTCCAGCCGCAGGCTGTCCATCCGCGGGGCGTGCACCAGGGTGCGGGCCTCCAGCGGCCGGCGGGCCCGGAAGGAGTCCACGTAGATCGGGATGAACGGCTGCACCACGCCGCGCCGCACCTCCGCCGGGAACTGGAGGAACGGCACCAGCACCGAGAAGTCCATGAACACCGGGTGCACGAAGAAGTGGCCGAGCTGCTCGGCGGCGCTGGGGTCGAGGGAGACGTCGGCGACGGAGAAGTCCGCACCCGCGCCCACCCGGCCCTGCACCTTCATGAACGGGCCGTGCCGGATGTCCAGTTGACGCGCAAGCCCGTACAGGTCGTCGGCGTCCAGCGAGCCGGGGCCGGAGGCGGCCGTCAGCCGCTCCGGTGGCACCGGCTCCGGCTGCCACGGCGGGGCGGCGTGGATCTCCGCCTGGAAGTTGGTCTGCCACTCCTCGTCGACGACCTCGCCGTCGACCAGCGGCCGGCTGCGTACCGTCACCGGAAGGCCGCCGCGGGCACCGGGCTCGCCCACGGTGACCCTGAGCTGCCGGTCGAGGGAGCCCACGGCGATCAGCGGCCGGATGAACACGCAGCGCCGCAGCTCCACCCCGGCCGGGTCGACGCCGAGCGAGCGCACCAGGCGCAGCACCAGGTCGAGATGGAAGACGCCGGGGAGCACGGGGGTCTCGTGCACCAGGTGGTCGCGCACCGCGGCGTCCTGCGCGGTCACGCGGGTCGCGAAGCGGCGGCCGCTCAGTGCGCGGAGCGCGGGCTCCGCGCCGGGGGACCGGAGGATCTCGGACATCGTCAGTTCAGCTCCTCGAGGGACAGGATCGGGCGGCTGCCGGCCGTGGGGGCGGCGGTGACCGGGCGCGGGGCGGGCTCCGCCGCCGGCACGGCTGCGGCAGCGGGGATGCCGGGGGGCGCCGCGCCCGCCCCGGGGGCGGGCTCCGCGGCGGCAGCGGCGTCCGGCCGGTCCACCCAGTGCCGGGTGCGGTGGAAGACGGCCGGCGGCAGGCTCGGGCGTTCGCCCGTACGGGCCGCCAGCTCGGCGCCGGTGGGCTCGCGCAGGATCGCGTGGCAGTTCACGCCGCCGAAGCCGAAGGCGCTCACCCCCGCCCGCCGCAGGCCGGTCTCCGGCCGCCAGTCGCGCAGCGCGGTGTTGGGGAAGAACGGCGACTCCGCGAAGGAGAAGCGCGGGTTCGGCGTGTCGCAGTGCAGGGTCGGCGGGAGGGCGCCGTGCCGGAGGGCCAGCACGGTCTTCTGCAGCCCGGCCATGCCGGCGGCCATCAGCGCGTGGCCGATGTTGGACTTGACGCTGCCCACGGCGCACCAGCCGCGGTCGCCGGCGCCGTCCGCGCCGCCGAACGCCCGGGTCAGCGCCCGCAGTTCCATCGGGTCGCCGATCAGTGTGCCGGTGCCGTGCGCCTCCACGCAGCCGATCTCGCGCGGGCGGACGCCGGCCAGCTCCAGGGCCCGCCGGACGACCTCCTCCTGCGCGTCGGGGTTGGGCGTGGTCAGGCCCATGGTGCGCCCGTCGTTGTTGACGGCCACCGACTCCAGCACCGCGTACACCCGGTCGCCGTCGGCGAGCGCCGTCTCCAGCGGCTTGAGCAGCAGCGCGCCGGCGCCCTCGCCCAGCACCAGCCCGTTGGCGCCGACGTCGAAGACCCGGCAGGCGCCGTCCGGGGAGAGCGCCCCGGAGGCGCTCAGCTTGAGATAGGGCATCTCGTCCAGCAGCAGGTCCGCCGCCGCGACCAGCGCCGTGTCGCACTCGCCGAGCCGCAGCGCCTGCTCGGCCAGGCTGAGCGCGGCCAGCGAGGAGGAGCAGGCCGTGTCCACCACCAGGTGCGGGCCGCGCAGGTCGTAGACCTGGGCGAGCTGGGCGGCGGCGAAGTTCTGGTTGAGCCCGGTGACGGTGTTGCGGTGCGGGGTGCGGATGCGCGCCGCGTACGCGCCGGTGTGGGCGGCGGCGAACACGGCCGTACGGGTGCCGGCCAGCTCCTCCCGTGCGTAGCCGGCGTCCCGGAAGGTCTGCTCGGCGCACTCCAGCACCAGCCGGATCAGCGGGTCGACATGGGCGGCGTCCTCCGGGGCGATGCCGAACGGCTCCGGGTCGAAGTCCTCGATGCCGTCCAGGAACGCGCCCCAGCGGGAGACCGAGCGGCCCGGCCGCTTCGCGGCGTCGTACAGGGCCGAGCTGTCCCAGCGGGAGCGGGGCACCTCCCGGACGGCCGACCGCCCCTCGGAGAGCAGCCGCCAGAAGGCGTCCGTGCCGGGCGCGCCGGGGAAGCGGCTCGCCATGCCGATCACGGCGAGCGGCCGCGGGCCGTCCGGACGGGCCGTACCGCCGGGGGTGGCGGCTCCGCCGGGCTGCGGGCCGGCCTGGGCGACCGTCGTGGCGGTCGCGTCCGTCCCGGCGTCCGTCCCGGGTTCCGCCGCGCCGGTGCCGGCCCGCGCCGCCGCGCCGTCGTCCGTCCCGGCGCCCGCGCCGGTGTCCGCCGCGGGCTGTCCGCCGGCGGCGTGCGGGTCGGCACCGTTGTCCGTTCCCGTACCCGCCGGGGAGCCGGCGTTCCGGACCGCCCAGGCGGCCACCCCGTCGGGGAACGCGGCCGTCAGATGGGCGGCGAGCCGCCGGGCGGTGGGGTTCTCCAGCACCACCGAGGGATCCACCGGGGCGTCGGTCAGCTCCTCCAGCCGGCCCACCATGCCGGCCAGCAGGATGGAGTCGACGCCCAGGTCGGCGAAGGCGTCGTCCGCGTCCACCGACGCGCGGGGCAGCATCAGTTCCTGCGCCATCAGGTCGAGGAGGAAGCCCTCGACGGCCGTGCCTGTCCCGGCGCGCTCGGCGCCGTCACCCGTGGTCACCTTCTGCTCCTTCTGCTCGGGGTCGTCCCGGAGCGCGTCCGGGGCCGTGCCGGGGTCCGGCGGGTTGCCGGGGGTCGTGCCCGGGGTCGTGCCGGGGCCCGGGTGCGCGCCCGGCTGCGGGGCGCCCTGCAGTGCCGCGCCGGCGTACGGGCGGCCGGCGTCCGGGCCCGTACCGGGCGCCGGTTCCTCCGGGAAGCTCCGCGGGCGCACGGCCGCCGCCACGGCGTCCGTCACCCGCTCGTCCTCCGGCCGTCCGGCCGCGGTCTGCTCAAGGAGCACCCGTTCCAGCAGGTCCAGGCCGTCCTCCCGGGCCAGGGCGCCGAAGCCGCGGGCCCGGTACGCCTCCGCCGTGACCTCGCCCATCCCCAGGCCGGTCCAGCTCCCCCAGGCGACGGGCAGATAGCGGGTGCCGTCCGGGCCCGCGGCCGCGTTCCGTTCGGCGGCGAAGGCGTCCAGATGGGCGTTGGCGGCCGCGTAGTCGCCCAGCCCGACGGCCAGTTCGGGCAGCCGGGCGGAGACCGAGGAGTAGAGGACGACGAAGTCCGGGCGGTCCGTCCGCACCAGCTCGTCCAGCACCCGCAGGCCCGCCACCTTCGGCTCCCAGGTGGCGGCCACGTCCTCGACCGTGCGGCGGACGAACGCCGGGCGGCGCCGGTGCACCGCACCCGCGCAGTGCAGCACGCCCGCCACCGGGCCGAGTTCGTCCCGCACCCGGTCCAGGAAGCCGGTCAGGGCGGCGCGGTCGGTCAGCGGCCCGGTGTGCAGGGCCACCCGCACGCCCCCGGCCTCCAGCCGCGTCACCGTGCGGGCCAGCTCCGCCGTGCGGGCGTCCGGGTCGGGCGCGGCACCGGGCGTACCGTCCGCCGGCGCGGGCCAGGACGCGCGCGGCGGCAGCGGGCGGCGGCCCAGCAGCGCCAGCCGCCGGGCGCCGAGCGCGGCGAGCCGTTCGGCGGCCGCCAGGCCCAGCCCGGAGGTGCCGCCGGTCACCAGATAGGTGCGGTCCGGGTCGAGGGCCGGGCGCGCGGGCTCCGCGGCCGGGCGCGGCCGGCGCCGCAGCGGGCCGGGCACGAAGCGGTCGCCGCCGCGCAGCACCACCTCGCCGGGCGCCGGCCCCGCCGCGGACAGCTCCGCCCGTACGGCCTCCAGCACCTGCTCCGGGCCGGTACATGCGGGGTCGAGGTCCACGGAGGCCGACCGCACCGCGCGGTACTCGGCGCCGACGGCGCGCACCAGCCCTGCCATGGCCGCGCCCCGCGCCGTGGGCACCGGGTTGCGCAGCGCGTGCCGGCCGCGGGTCACCTGCAACACGGTCAGGTCGTCGCCGGCCGCCGTGGCCCGCCGTACCAGGTGCTGCAACAGCCCGATACGGGCCGCCTCGCCCGGCAGCGGGGGGCCGTCCGGGCGCGGCGTGCGCGACGTCAGGTCCACCAGGTCGACCACGGCGTCCAGCCGGCCGTAGCGCTCGTAGAGCTGCTCCGCCAGGCCCTGGGCGGCCGCGTGGTCGGCGAGGTCGATGCCGTACTCGTCGGGGCCGAGCCGGGGGTGCACGCTGTCCTCGCGCACCAGCACCCAGCCGCCCTTGTCGGCCCCGTCGGCGTGCGCGGCGGCCTCGGCGTACTCCAGGGTGTCCGCGGCGCCGACCAGCAGCACGCCGAGCGGGCGCCGGGCCGGCCCGCTCGCCGGGGTGCGGGGCGCGGCGATCCACTCCCGGGTCAGCAGCGCCGGGACCGGCCGGTCGGCGGCGGGCTCGTCGTCCGGGGCCGGCCCGTCCGGGGCGTGCCGGTCCGGGGCGTGCCGGTCCGGCG
>NZ_JACYHE010000036.1 GCF_021696945.1 Streptomyces sp. JJ36 | reverse complement strand
CCCCGGCGAGCCGGACGGCACGCTGCCGCCCGCACGGGCCGCTGCGGCCGGGCCGGCGGAGCACGAGACCACCGGCTGAGCCCGCCCGGCGCGGGGGCCCCGCCGGGGGCCCGGGCCCCCGCGCCGGTGGTCAGGGGTGCATCCGCGCGCCCTTGAGCGCCTTGTCCACCGCGTTCCGCTACCCGTACACGGCCAGCCCGGCCAGGTCCAGGGCGTCCCCGGGCACGGCACGCACCGCCGCCCGGTTGTCCCGGTCGTTGCCGGTGGAGAAGAGATCGCCGGTGAAGACGGCGACGGCGAGGCCGCGGGACAGGGCGCGGGCGTGCGCGGCCGTCAGGGTCTCCTTCGTCCCCTCGAAGACCAGCACGGGCTGCCGGAACATCGGCAGGTACCCGGTGCCGCCGGCATCCGCGTAGGGCTCGCCGATCACCTCGGGGCGGGCCGTGCCCAGGCCGCTGACCAGGAACGCCGTCACGTTGAGGCGTTGCCAGACGGCGAGGTCGTCCCGGAGCAGCACGGCGACCTTGGTGTCGAAGCGTACGGGCGCGGCGTCCCCGGCGGGAGCCGCGCCGGACGCCTCGGGTCCGGGCGTGGCGGGCGCGGGGGTGTCCGGGGGCGTGGGATGCGGATCGGTCATGGCCCCGATGCTCGCGGGCGCCGGGCCCCGGGGTCTTGTACGTTTCTTGCATGGCCGAGGTCCGCGCCTGGCGCCCGCCCGTGGCAGGGGTCCGCGAGGTGTTCCACGCGCACTTCACCGATCACGCGTACCCGATGCACGCGCACGGCACCTGGACGCTGCTGATCGTCGACGACGGCGTGGTCCGCTACGACCTGGACCGGCACCGGCACGGCGCCCCACGGGACGTGGTCACCCTGCTGCCCCCGCACGTCCCGCACAACGGCGCCGCGGCCACGGCGCGGGGCTTCCGCAAGCGGGTGGTCTACCTGGAGGGGCCACAGCTCGGCGAGCGGCTGATCGGCATGGCGGTGGACCGCCCCGAGCTGGCCGACCCGGTGCTGCGGCGCCGCGTCCACCAGCTCCACACCGCCCTGGCGGCGCCCGGCGAGGAGCTGGAGGCGGAGAGCCGGCTCACGCTCATCCGGGAGCGGCTGGAGCAGCATCTGCGCCATGCGGTCGCCCCCGTGCCGGTCCGCCGGGACCCGGGGCTCGCCCGCCGGCTGCGCGAGCTGCTGGATGCGCGCACCGCCGAGGGGCTCACCCTGACCGAGGCCGCGGCGCAGCTGCACGCCCACCCCTCGCATCTGGTCCGGGCCTTCGGCCGCGAGTTCGGCATGCCGCCGCACCGCTACCTGACCACCCGGCGGGTCGACCTGGCCCGCGGGCTGCTGCTCGACGGGTGGCCCGTTCCGGAGGCCGCCGTGGCGGCGGGCTTCTGCGACCAGTCCCATCTCACCCGGCACTTCACGCGGGTGGTGGGCGTCGGCCCGGGCCGCTTCACCGGCTCGGGGCGCCCACGCGGGCGCCGTCCGCGGGCCCGTACGGGCTGAACCGGCCCGGCGGCGTCCCGGCGGGGCCCCCGCTGTCGGTGCCGGCGTGCAGGATGAGGAAGACGGAGAAGCGAGCGGGGCGCGGAGGAAGGAGCAGGGCGATGGCGCTGGGCTGGAAGCTGGTGATCGATGCGGCCGACCCGCACCGCCAGGCGGATTTCTGGGCGGACGCACTGGGCTACGAGCTGGAGGACAACAGCACGCTGATCGAGCGGCTGCTCGCGGGTGGCGTGATCGGCGAGGACCTGGTGACCGAGTTCGCCGGGCGGCGGTTCTTCCGGGACGCGGCCGCCGCCCGCCACCCGGACGACCCGTTCGACGCGGAGAGCGGCACGGGGCTCGGCAGGCGGCTGCTCTTCCAGCGCGTCCCCGAGGCGAAGACGGTGAAGAACCGGCTGCACATCGATGTGCACGCGGGCCCCGGGGCGCGGGCCGCCACGGTCGCCCGGCTGGAGGCGCGGGGGGCGCGGGTGCTGCGCGAGGTGGCGGAGCCGCAGGGGAGCTGGACGGTGCTGGCCGACCCGGAGGGGAACGAGTTCTGCGTGGCCTGAGCACCACGCCATGCCGGGTTCACCGGCGGGTGGCCCAGGGCGTGGTGGAGGTCAGCCAGGAGAGGATGCGGCCGAGGTCGGAGGAGGAGATGATCCCGACCAGCCGGTCGTCCGCCACCACGAGAGCCCGGCGCACGTCGCCGGCCTGGAGCTCGGGCAGGAGCTGGGCGAGCGGGTCCTCGGGGCCGGCGGTGGGCACGTCCGCGGCCGGGAGCATCGCGTCCGCGACGGTGGCCGTCGCCTGCCGCTCCTCGGGGACGTCGCGGGCGCGCCGGAGGGTGATCAGTCCCCGCGGTGAGCCGTCCTCGGCGACCACGGGGAAGGCGGAGTGCCGGTAGCGGTAGCGCGGCCCCTCCAGGAACTCCGCCAGGGTCTCCGTCTCCGGGACGGTGACGGGGTCCGCGGTCATGGCCTGCCGCACCGGGATGCCGGAGAGCAGTTCGCGGAGCTGTGCCTGGCTGCCCTCCATGGTCGCCGCGGCCACCAGGAACCAGCCGATGATCGCCAGCCAGACGCCGCTGAAGCCGGCGCCCGCCACCAGCAGGTAGAGCCCGAGGACGACCAGCGCCCAGCCGAGCGCCCGGCCGGCCACGGTGGCCGCCCGGGTGGCCCGCAGCCGGCTGCCGGTACGCCACCACACCACGGCCCGCAGCAGCCGTCCGCCGTCCAGCGGTGCGGCCGGGAGCACGTTGAAGAGGGCCAGGAGGACGTTGATCGCCGCCAGCCAGGCGACGGCCTCGACGGCCAAGCCGCCGCCGAGCAGCCCGCCCAGCACCCCGGCGAGCAGCCCGAACACCACCCCGAGCACCAGGCTGACCAGCGGCCCGACGCCCGCGATGCGCAGCTCGGCGCCCGGGTTCGGCGCCTCGCTGCGCAGCCGGGCGGCTCCGCCGAGCATCCACAGCACGATGCCGTCGACATGGACGCCGTTACGCCGGGCCACCACGGCGTGCGCGATCTCGTGGGCGAGCAGCGAGGCGAAGAAGACGACCGCGGCGGCCAGCCCGACGAGCCAGTACTGCCACCAGGAGCCGTCCGGGTGCGCCTCCGGGAGGCGGCCCTCCGCCAGCCCGAGGGCGATGAGCACGAAGATGACCAGGACGCTCCAGTTCACCCCGACCCGTATCCCGGCCAGGCGCCCCAGCGAGAACGTCTCTCTCACGGCGACCTCCTCCCGTGCGGCACGCCCGCTCCTCCCCTGCGGTGCGCCGGTGCGGACCGGGTACCCGGGGCGGGCGGCGCCACCCGCCCCGCGGACCGGCGTACGGGAGATTTGCCGCGGGGCCGCCGGGGCACTCGTCACGGCCGGTCGCGTACGTCCGGCCCCGGACCGCCGTCGGCGGTCCGGGGCCGGGGGCGCGGGGCACATGCCGCGCGCGTCGTGCGGGCAGGGCCCGCCGGGTGTCAGCGCACGGCGCCGGCCGGCGGCGCGGCCTTCGCCGGGGCGTCCGCCGCGGAGATGCCGAAGATGCTGACGGCCTGGTAGTAGGTCCAGGCGGTGCTGTTGCAGGCCGTGCGGGTGCCGCCGGAGTAGCCGGCGCAGACGCGCTTCAGGTCGGCGTAGAAGGCGCTGTCGATGCGGTCCTTGTGCGCCTCGAACTGCCCGACGGCCTTGTAGTTGCGGTAGCCGAAGTCGTGCCGGATGCACGAGTTCTCGAACGGGAAGCCGAAGGGGTTGTCGGGGGAGCTGCTGCACTTGTCGGTCGACCAGTCGAACTGGTACGCGGCCCAGTCTCCCTGCCGGGCCCGTGCGTGGTGGAAGGCCTGCTCGCTGGCGGCGCTCGTCTGGGTCCAGCTCGCCATCACGTCGAGCTTGTCGGACGGTACGGCGTGGGCGGGGGCGGAGAGGGCGAGGGTGGCGGCGAAGGCGCTGGTTGCTGCGGACATGCCAAAGATCACGCGGCGACGCATCCGTGTTCCTCCGGGTGAGGGTGTCGGCCCGCGGTGGGCCGTGGACGGGGGGTGCGCTTCTCTACCTGGCCAGGACAGAAACGGAACCAGTGTCCAACGGGTGCGCTGTCACCGCGCCTTCACCGCACTCACACGAGGTGTCAGAGCCCGGAATTTCGCCCGGGTGAGTGAACGCCCCTCCCCCGCACGCCGGTTCGGCCGGTACACCCGCCACCCACCACCCGGCCGTCCGGGCCGCCCGCCCGTGCGGCTGCCGGACGCCCGGCGCAGACGGGTCGAGGCGGGTGGAGGCGGGCGGAGCTGAGCCGAGCCGAGCTGAGGCGGACTCAGGCGGTGACGTCACGGGTGGTGAAGCGGGCCCAGGCCGCCGAGCCGAACACGGCCACGTACAGCCCCTGGAGCCCCAGGTTCCGCAGCACCGGCTCCCAGTAGACCGGGTCCCGGAGCAGGTCCGCGAAGGAAAGCCAGTGATGCGGGAAGAGATACGGGTGCACGGCGTCGAGCTGCGGGATCTGGTCCACGATCTGCACGGTGATGAGCAGCCCGACCGTGGCGGCCATGGCCGCGACCCCGCTGTCGGTGAGCGTCGACACGAACAGCCCGATCGCCGCCAGTCCCAGCAGTGAGGCCGCCACCAGGACGGCGATCGCCGCCGCGCGCAGCAGGCCCTCGCCGAACGACACCGTGGTGCCGGAGAGCAGGGTCACCTCGCCGAGCGGGAAGAGCAGGGCGCCCACCGCCAGTGCCGAGGCCGCGACGACCGCGGTGGCGGCGAGACAGAAGGCCGCCACCGCGGTGAACTTGACCAGCAGCAGCCGGGTCCGGCCGGACGGTGCGACCAGCAGATAGCGCAGGGTGCCCGCGCCCGCCTCCCCCGCCACGGAGTCCCCCGCGACCACGCCGACCGTCATCGGCAGGAAGAACGGCAGCGTGGCGGCGAGCGCGGTGAAGACCAGGAAGAGCCCGTTGTTCGTCACCTGGGTGATGAAGGCGGGGCCCTCACCGCCGCCACCGCCGACCGAACCGCCGTCGCCGGTCTCGATCCGCACGGCGATGCCCACCAGCACCGGGACCAGCGCCAGCACCCCGAGCAGCGCGAGCGTGCGCCACCGCCGCAGGGTGGTCAGCAGCTCGCTGCGGAGCAGGCCGGACGGGCGCGGCAGCCGGCGTACGGGCCGCTGCCCCGCGTCCGGACCCGGCGGCACGCCCGGTCCCCCGGCGCCCGCGGCCGGCCCGGCCCCGGGCGCCTCGGCACGCGCCCCGGACACGGAGGCGGGCCCGGTTCCGGACCCTGACTCGGCCGGCGCACCAGCCTGCGCGTCAGCCCGTGACTCAGCCCGCGACATCGAAACCCTCCCCGGTGAGCGCGACGAACGCGTCCTCCAGCGAGACCCGTTCCTGGCCGAAGGCCCGTACCCGGACCCCGCCGCGCACCAGCGCGGCGTTCAGCTCGGCCGGGTCCGGCGGCGCGGCGGCGGGCAGCGCACCGGTGACCCGGTCGTCGGTGACGGTGAGGTCCGTGAGGCCGTGCTCCTTCAGGATGCGGGCCGCGTCCGCCGGGTCGGGCGTGGTGACGGCCAGCCGGCCACGCGCGTCCGCGGACAGCTCGGCGACGGTCCCCTGGGTCACCAGCCGGCCGCGGTGCATCACCGCGGCGTGCGTGCAGACCTGCTCGATCTCGTCGAGCAGGTGGGAGGAGAGGAAGACGGTGCTGCCGTCCCCGGCCAGCTCCCGCACCAGCGCCCGGATCTCCCGCATGCCCTGCGGGTCCAGGCCGTTGGTGGGCTCGTCCAGGACCAGCAGGTCCCGTGGCCGCAGCAGTGCGGCGGCCAGCCCGAGCCGCTGCTTCATGCCCAGCGAGTAGGCGCGGGTCTTCTTGCCGCCGGCCGCGCCGAGCCCGACCCGGTCCAGGGCCTCCGCCACCCGGGCGCGGCGGGTGGCCGGGTCGGCGGTGGGGTCGGCGGCGTCATACCGCAGCAGGTTGTCGCGACCGGAGAGGAAGCCGTAGAGCGCGGGCCCCTCGATCAGCGCGCCGACCCGCGGCAGGACCCGCCGGGCCGCCTCCGGCACCGGCTCGCCGAGCAGCCGTGCGCTGCCGCCGGTCGGCTCGATCAGCCCGAGCAGCATGCGGATCGTGGTGGTCTTGCCGGAGCCGTTGGGGCCCAGGAAGCCGAAGACGCTGCCGCGCGGCACGGTGAGGTCCAGCCCGTCGACGGCGAGCTGCCCGCCGCGGTACCGCTTGCTCAGCCCGCGCGTCTCGACCACCGCGCCGGACGCCTCTGTCATCTGCTTCCCGCTTTCCTGACGGCCCGTGACGGCCGCTGACGGCTTCCCGGGCCGCCCCGGCGACGTGCCGGCGGCGCCCGCCGACCCCGTGTCCGCCCCCGCGGCCCCGCGTACGGGCGGAGCCGCGCGGGCGCGACGTCAGCGCTGGGCGCCCTTCTCGGCGGCCTCGATCAGGCCCTCCTTGGTGACGGCGCCGGCGTAGACCGTACCGTCCTCCGTCAGCAGGGCGTTGAACAGCGTGGACTCGAAGACCCGGCCGGTGCCGAAGTCACCGCGGACCTCGTCGGTGAAGGCGTCCAGCAGGCGCTTCGCCCGCGGGTCGTCCAGCCCCTCCGGGCCGCGGTCGCCGGGCCTGCCGAGCTGGCCCTCGGGGAACTCCAGCTCGGCGACGGTGTTCCAGTCCTCGCCGATGATCTCCAGGCCGGAGAGGCCGGACCGCGGCTCCTCGCCCTTCCGGTCCCCGCGGTGCTGCCGCTCCTCCCCGGTGAACCGCTTCTCGGTGACGTCGGCGCCCTCCGGCGGCGAGAAGCGGAAGGTGTCCGCGTCCGGCTTCCCGAAGTCGACCGTGGTGTAGCCGATGTCCACGGCGGCCTCACCGCCGCCGCGCGGGGTGAGCGTGAACTTCAGCGGCACGCTCTTCTCGGCGTCCACGGCGATACGGACGGCGCCGACCGTCGAGTGCGTCTCCGCCTTCGGCTTGATGAGGAGCTGGTAGGCGTCCCGGCCGGCGACCTTGGCGGTGCCGTCCACGGTCACCGTGGTGGAGTCCCCGACCGCCGCGACGGCCCGGTCGGCCGCCTCCTGCGGGGTGAGGTCGCCGAGGCCGCCGGGCAGCTCCTCGTGCCGCTGCCGCTCCGCACCGGCGTCCTCGGGCCCGACGCCGTGGAAGACGGAGTTGCTGGCGCTGTCGTACGCCCACACCTCGTTGCCGTTGCGGATGAGGCTGTACTCGGCGGCGTCCTCGACGATCGAGAGCCGCTGCTTCTCCGGGCCGTCGGCCGCGACACGCAGCGTGTGCTCGCCGGAGGCGAGCTCCGCCAGCTTCCGCTGCGGTGCCGCCGGGGAGCCCTCCTCCCCGGAGCCCTCGGCGCCCTGCCCGGAAGGCTCGCCGGGGCCGCCGCCGAAGCCCCCGCCGCCGGCGGCGCCCGGGAGGGCGGGGAGGCCGAGGTCGGTCGTGACCTTGACCGTGCCGGAGAGCCGGTCGGTGCCGGACTCGGCCATCTTCGCGATCAGCTCCTCGGCGCTGATCTTCGGCAGGTCGGGGTCGCCGGAGTCGGCGAGCGCCGGGACCAGCCCGATGGTGGCCGCCGCCACCCCGGCGACCGCGACCGGTACGCCGTAGCGGGCCAGCTTGCCGTGCGCCCTGATCGGTTGGATCTGTGCCATGTGTGTGCCCTACCTCCGTGGTCGGCGGCGGTTCTGACCTCGCACTCGTCCGTCCCTCGCCGCCCATTGTCACCCGACTCGGTGCGGGATGGTCACTCCATACGACCAAAGACCCGGCGCCGGGGCGTCAGCCGGCGGAGGCAACTCCGCGTACTCCTCGGGTAGGACGCCGCCCGTGGCGGCTGCGCCGCCCGGGTGAGCGGGCCCCTGAGGGGCGCCCCGGGCCGCCGCGGTCAGCCCGCGCGGTGGACGACCGCGTCGCAGAGCTGGGAGAGGGCGGTGCGCGCCCCGCACTCGGGCAGCGGCGCGAGCATCGCCCGGGCCTCGTCCGCATGGCGGACGGTGTCGCGGCGGGCCTGCTCCAGCGCCGGGTGCGCACGGAGCGCGGCCAGCGCCTCCGCATGCCGGGCGTCGTCCGTGAGATCGCCGTCGAGCAGCGCGCACAGCTCCCGGTCCTCCGGGGAACCGCCGCGCGCGGCGCGGGCGCGCAGATGCAGCACGGGCAGGGTGGGGATGCCCTCCCGCAGGTCGGTACCGGGGGTCTTGCCGGACTCCCGGGAGTCGCTGGCGATGTCCAGCACGTCGTCGGCGAGCTGGAAGGCGGTGCCGATCCGCTCGCCGTACTGGGTCATGATCGAGACGACCCGCTCGTCGGCGCCGGACATCATCGCCCCGAAGCGGCCGGCGACGGCGATCAGCGAGCCGGTCTTGCCGGCGATGACGTCCAGGTAATGGGAGACGGGGTCCTCCCCGTTCTGCGGGCCGGCGGTCTCCATGATCTGGCCGGTGACCAGGCGTTCGAAGGCGGCGGCCTGGATGCGGACGGCCTCGGGTCCGAGGTCGGCCAGTATGTGCGAGGCGCGGGCGAAGAGGAAGTCGCCGGTGAGCACCGCGACCGAATTGTCCCAGTTCGCATTGGCGCTGGGGACCCCGCGCCGCACATCCGCCTCGTCCATCACGTCGTCGTGGTAGAGCGTCGCCAGATGGGTCAGCTCGACCACCACGGCGGCCGGCACCACCCCGGGCGCGTGCGGGTCGCCGAACTGGGCGGCCAGCATCACCAGCAGCGGCCGGAAGCGCTTCCCGCCCGCGTGCACCAGATGCTGGGCGGCACCGGTGATGAACGGCACGGAGCTCTTGGTGGCCTCCAGGAGGCCCTCCTCGACAGCCGCCAACCCTGCCTGGACGTCGGCTTCCAGGACCTGGTCCCGCAGGCTCAGCCCGAAGGGTCCGACCACGGTCACGAGGGGATCTCCTGTCTACGCGGTGTACTGCGCGGTATGTCGACGTATCGCTGTCACCATCACGGGCAGCGTATCCGGTCGGGTGTGGATCACTCCCGGCGCGTACCCCCGCGCGTACCCCGGGGCGCGCCCCCCGGTCCCGTAGGGGGCGGCCGGTCGGGTGCCGATAGCCTGTGCGCGGCCCTGACCGGCGACGACCTCGAAGGCGAGGCACACCCCCGATGACCGAAGCCACCCCGTTCGACCTCCCCGAGGACGACCTCTTCGGGCCGGACAACCTCCCGTACGGGCTGTTCACCACCCCGGACGCGCCGCAGGACCGCCGGATCGGCGTCCGCTACGGCGCGTGCGTGCTGGACGCCGGCGCCGCGGCCACGGCCCTCGGCTCCGGCCACGCCGAGCTGCTGCGGCAGCCGCTGCTGAACCCGCTGATGGCGGCCGGCCGCCCGGTGTGGGAGCCGGTCCGCGCCGAGCTGCGCCGCTGGCTGACCGACCCGGCCCACCGGGACACCGTGCGGCCGCACCTGCACCCGCTCTCCGAGGTCACGCTGCACCTGCCGTTCGAGGTCGCCGACTACGTCGACTTCTACGCCAGCGAGCACCACGCCTCGAACGTGGGCCGGATCTTCCGCCCGGACGGCGACCCGCTGACGCCCAACTGGAAGCACCTGCCGATCGGCTACCACGGCCGGGCCGGCACCGTGGTGGTCTCCGGCACCCCGGTCGTACGGCCGCACGGCCAGCGCAAGCCCCCGGCCGAGCCCGCACCGCTCTTCGGCCCCTCGGAACGGCTGGACATCGAGGCCGAGGTCGGCTTCGTGGTCGGCCGGCCCTCCGCCCTGGGCACGCCGGTGGGCCGGGAGTCCTTCCGGGAGCACGTCTTCGGCGTGTGCCTGCTGAACGACTGGTCGGCCCGGGACCTGCAGGCCTGGGAGTACGTGCCGCTCGGCCCCTTCCTCGGCAAGTCCTTCGCCACCTCGGTCTCGCCGTGGATCACGCCGCTGGACGCCCTGGAGACGGCCCGCACCGCGCCGCCGGCCCGGGACCTGCCGCTGCTGCCCTACCTGGACGACGCGGGCGAGCAGGACGGCTACGACATCCGGATCACCGTACGGCGCAACGGCGAGAAGATCGCGGAGCCGCCCTTCTCGGCCATGTACTGGACGGCCGCCCAGCAGCTCGCGCACATGACGGTGAACGGCGCCTCGCTGCGCACCGGGGACCTCTTCGCCTCCGGCACCGTCAGCGGGCCGGAGCCGGACCAGCTCGGCTGCCTGCTGGAGCTGACCGCCGGCAAGGGCCCCTACCTGGCGGACGGGGACGAGATCAGCCTCACCGCCTGGGCGCCCGGCCCGCAGGGCCGTCGCATCGGCCTCGGCGAGGTCACCGGCCTGATTCACCCGGCCGGATGAGCGGACCCCGAGGACTACGATGGCGCGATCTGTTCATGACAGCACCGACACGGCCGCGAGCCCTGTCGTGACGGAGGGTGGGCAACGTGCGCAGAACGGCGCGTAGCGCGGCGGCCACGGCGGCCGTCGCCGCCGCACTGCTGCTGACCGGCTGCGGAAGCGGCGACGACGGCGGCTCCGGGAAGGGCGACGGCGGCGCGTCCGGCGGAAAGGCGAGCGAGCAGCAGGAGGACGGCGGCACGACCGGCGGCTCCGGCGGGGACGACTCCGGGGGCGGCGACGGCGGCTCGGGCTCCGGGGGCGGCGACGGCGGCTCGTCCGGCACCAGCGGCGGCTCGGCCTCCGGGGGCGGCGACGGCGGCTCCGCGTCGGGCGGCGACGGCGGCTCCGGCGGAAGCAGCGGCGGCGGCACCGGCGGCTCGTCCGGCGGGGGGAGCGGTGGCGGCGGCGAGTCCGGCGGGGCCGGGCTGGAGGGCGGCTGGTCCACCGGCGAGCTCACCGAGCCCGGCCACCTCATCCTGCTGGTCGACGACGGCGAGGCCCTGCTCAGCGGAGGCGGGGCGAGCTGCACCGGCACCGTCGCCCGGGACGCCGACCCGGTCACGCTGGACCTGAGGTGCATGCAGGGCGACTACGACAAGGGCACCGTCACGAGCCTGAAGGGCGACAAGCTGACCGTCGACTGGAAGGGCGGCGGCACCGACACCTTCACCCGGGCCGACGACGCCTCCGGGCTGCCCGGCCCCGAGTTCCCCGAGGGCTGACCCGGCACGTACCCGCACCGCCGGCGCGGCGGTGCGGGTACGCGGTGCGCCTCCTCCCCCGGCGGCCGCCCCCCGTCTCCCGGCGCGGCCCGGACCCTCTCCGCCCCGCCCTTTCGGCGCCAGACCAAACGGAACCGTCAACTCCCCCTGTTTTCCGGGACTTTGGCCCTTTCCCGAGCGTCCGTTTTCCTGTCGAACTCCTGTTGTGACGCGGGTAGGGTTCCGTACGCTTGCCGCGGCACCCGCCGTACCGGGCCCCGCGCAGGGTCCCGGCGACCTCGGCGTACTCATCTGGGGGAATGCGTGACTACCGAGGATTCCGCGAAGTCTCCGCAGCTCGATCCGCAGCTCGCCGCCGAACTCCACACGGATCTCGCAGCGGTGGAGAACATCATCCAGGAGAGCGTGCACTGCGACGTCGCCCTGCTGCACGACGCCTCCCGGCACCTCGTGGACGCCGGAGGCAAGCGGCACCGCCCGCTGCTCACGCTCCTCGCGGCCCGCTTCGGCGAACACACCGACCCCGACGTGCTCCGTGCGGCCGCCGCGGTCGAATTGGTGCACATGGCCGCGCTCTGCCACGACGACGTGATGGACGAGGCGCCGCTGCGCCGCGGCGTGCCCAGCGTCAACGCCCGCTGGGGCGACGACGTCGCGCTGCTCGCCGGTGACTACCTCTTCTCCCGCTCCTTCCTGCTGATGGCCGCGTTACCGTCGCTCCCTGCCCGGCTGGAGGTCGGCACCTTCGCGGAGCTGGTCACGGGACAGATACGGGAGATGGACGGGCCGGGACCGGACGACGACCCCCTCGACCACTACCTCGCCGTCGTCTCCGAGAAGACGGCCTCCCTGATGCGCACCTGCGTCCGCATCGGCGCCCTGACGGCCGCCGCCGCCGACGCCCATGTCACCGCCCTCGCCGAGTACGGCACTCTGCTCGGCATCGCCTTCCAGATGTCCGACGACCTGCTGGACGTCACCGGCCGGAAGGCCAGCTCCGGCAAGACCCCCGGCACCGACCTCGACCAGGGCGTCACCAGTCTCCCCGTGCTCTACGCCCTCCAGGGCACCGACGCCGAGAGCCGCCGGCTCAACGAACTGCTCGCCCCCGGCCGGAAGCGGGACGGGCTCAGCGGCGCCGAACGCGAGGAGGCCCTCGCCCTGTTACGCGCCCACCCCAGCCTGGACCGCACCCGCAAGCAGGTCTGGGAGTACGCCGAGCGGGCCCGCGCCGCGCTCGCGCCGCTGCCCGACGGCCCCGCGAAGGACGGGCTGGCCTCGCTCTGCGTGGCCGTCGCGGAACGCGACCGGTAAGGGGGACCGCCCGGTGTCCCGCGTCCCCGCGCTGCTGCGCGCCACCAGCGTCCGCTTCACCGCCCTCTACTACCTCCCCTACTGCACCGCGCTGCTCGCCGCCGGCCAGGCACGCTGGCTGTGGCTGGTGCTCGGCGCGGTGTACTGGTTCGCCCACGGCCTCGGCACCGAGAGCCTCAACCGGCTGGCGGACCGCACCGAGGACGAGATCAACCGCGCCGAACGCACCGCCCTCTGCCACCGCGCCGGCTTCCCGGCCATCCGCCGCACGGCGGTGGCCGCCTGGAGCACCGTCGCCCTGCTGGACGTGGTGCTGCTGGTGCTGCACCCGGACCCGGTGCTGGCGCTGTTCCTGCTGCTCGCCGGGCTCAGCGCGGTCAACTACTCGTACGGGCTGCGGCTCTCCCGGAACCGCTGGCTCGCGCCGCTGCTGCTCACCTTCCACTTCGGCGGCACCTTCGTGATCGGCTGGGTGCTGGCCCAGGACCACTGGGACGCCCAGGTGTGGCGGGACTTCGCGGGCTACCCGCTGCCCTTCTTCGTCACCGGGATGGTCACCCTGCTGGCCCTCGGCGGCGCGAAGGACCTCACCGACCTGGCCGGCGACGCACGCATCGGCTACCACAGCGCCTGGGTGGAGCTGCTCCAGCGGCGCGGCGCCTGGATCGCCGGCGTGATGGTCGGGTCGACCTACCTGCTGGTGCTGGTCTTCGTCGCGGCCGGGCTCTTCCCGGCGCGCTTCCTGCTGTGGCTGCTGCTTGCGCCGGTGGGCGCGGCGCTGGGCCGCTGCCTCTGGCGGGCCGCCTCCCCGGAGCAGCAGCTCGCGACGCGGGAGTTCTTCTACCAGTACTGGATGCTCTCGCTGTCCGTCGCGGCCCTGCTGTACGCGCCGCGGCCCGGCACCCTGGCCGCGGTCGCGGGCACCCTCGCCTTCTGGGGCCTCACGACGCAGCGCCTCCACTGGTCGCCCGGTGTGCGCCGGGCGACGCTCCGCGCCGTCCTCTCGCTGGTCCGCCCGCAGGGCGCCGGCGGGCGGCTGCGGCAGCAAGCGTGAACGGAAAGGGAAGGAACCGAAGGGACATGGCAGGAGCCCCGCTGACGGAGGACGCCCTCCGCACGCTGGTACGGGAACACGCGCTGCGCATCCTCGAGCTGGAGCCGCAGGAGCTCGCCGACGCCACCACGTTCGAGGACGCGGGTGGCGACTCGCTCCAGCGGCTGGAGCTGGTCTCCGTCCTCCAGGACGAGCTCGGCGTGCAGTTCTCGGTGGACGACGAGGTGCGCATCACCTCGGTGAAGGCCGCCGTCGAGGTCGCCCAGCAGGCTTTGGCGGAATGACGGCGACGCCCGCGCAGGAGGCCGCCGGGCGGGCGGCGCCCGGCGAGGAGCCGGAGGGGACGGCGGACGTGACACGGGACGGGACGCGCCGCCGCCGGGTGGTGGTCACCGGGCTGGGCGTGGTGTCCGCGATCGGCACCGGCGCCGAGGAGTTCTGGGCCGCGGCCCGGGCGGGACGGTCCGGCACCGGCGAGGTGACCCTCTTCGACACCGGCGACTGCCTCACCCACCGCGGCGGGGAGATCCGGGACTGGACGCCGCCCGTCCCCGACGCCGCGTACGGGCTGGGTCCGCTGACCCGGAGCGAGTCCTTCGCGCTGGCCGCGACCCGGCTGGCGCTGGAGCACGCCGGACTGCTGCCCGCGGGCGGCCCGGCGCTGCCGGGCGGCCCCCTCCGGGCGTACGCACCGGAGCGGATCGGCACCGCCTTCGGCGTGGTGGTCGGCAACCGGCCCGGGATGGAGGGCCCGCTGCGCGCCTGGCGCGCCGCGGCGGCGGGGAGCGGCCCGGGCGCGCCCGCACCGGGCGGCACCACGGGCCCGGGCGCGCCCGGCGGCACGGGCGGCGCCACGGGCACGGGCGGCGTCACCGCCCACCTGCCGCAGCGCATCAACGGGCTGCCCGCGCAGGTGTTCGCCCTGCACGGCCCCGGCCTGCTGCTGGCCACCGCCTGCGCGGCGGGGAACAGCGCGCTCGCCCACGCCGCGGACGCCGTCGCGGACGGACGCGCGGACGCCATGGTCGCGGGCGGCGCCGACGAGCTCTCCGAGGCGATGTTCCTGATGTTCAACAGCTTCCGGGCGCTCGCGCCCAAGGCGGTGCAGCCCTTCGGCACCGACCGCGCCGGCCTGATGCTCGGCGAGGGCGCGGGCGTGCTGCTGCTGGAGGCCGAGGAGTGCGCCCGGGCCCGCGGCGCCACCGTGCTGGCGGAGCTCGCCGGGTACGGCTCGTACGCCGACGCCCACCACATGACAGCCCCGCACCCCGAGGGCCTGGGCGCCGTACGGTCCGTGCGGGCCGCCCTGGAGGCGGCGGGGCTGACGCCCTCGGACATCGACATGGTCAGCGCGCACGGCACCGGCACCCCCTCCAACGACGCCGCCGAGGCCCGCGCGCTCGCGGAGGTCTTCGCCGGGCGGTCCCGGGAGCCGGTGCCGGTCACCGCGCTCAAGTCGCTGCTGGGGCACGCGCAGGGCGCGGCGGGCGCCATCGCCGCGGTGGCCTGCGTGCTGGCCGTACGGGACGGGGTGGTGCCGCCCACCGCGCACGTGACCGAGCCGGACCCCGGCTGCCTGCCGCCGGAGACGCGCCTGGTCCGCGGGGCGGAGCACCGCACCCCGGTGCGTGCGGCGCTGAACAACGCCTTCGGCTTTGGCGGCAACAACTGCTGCACGGTCATCACCGCCCCCGCGCAGCGGCCGGGGCCCGCCGGGGCCGGCCGCACCACGGCCGACCGAAGCGGCGGTGGCGGCCGAGGCGGCCGGGAAGGAGCGGAGCGCTGATGCGCCGCGTCGTGATCACCGGCATCGGTGCGCTGACCGCCGCCGGCTCCGGACACCGCGCGCTCTGGGACCGCGCCACCGCGACGGACCCCCCGCCCGCCGTCCCCGCCGAGCCGCTGCCGGCACCGCCCGGCCTCCCCGGCACCGGACCGGCGCGGGTCGCCCGGCTCGGCCCGACGGAGGCGGAGGAGCACCTGGGCCGGCGCGGGCTGCGCACCCTCTCCACCGAGAGCAAGGCGTTCGCGGTGGCCGCGGTGACCGCGGCCCGGCACGCCGGGCTGGCCGGACGCTGGGACACCGACCCGTCGGTCGGCGTGGCCGCCGGGACCACCTCCGGCGGGCTGGACGACTACGCGGAGCTGTTCGCCGCCCGGCTGGAGGGCGGCGTACGCAAGGTGAACCCGGCCCAGGGCCCGCAGACCGGCCTCAACGCCCCGGCCGCCGCCGCCTCGATCCTGCTCGGCGCCGCCGGCCCGCACCTCACCCTGTCCAGCGGCCGCGCCGCCGCGCTGGACGCCCTGGCCGAGTCCGTACGGGCGGTGCGGCTCGGGCGGGCGGAACTGATGCTCGCCGGCGGCGTGCAGACCCTCGGCTACGCGGAGCTGCGCGCCCGGCGCACCGCCGACCCGTCCTACGGCACCACCGAGGCCGGCCGCCCCTTCGACCGGGACCGCAGCGGCGCGGTGCCCGGCGAGGCCGCGGCCGCGCTGGCCGTCGAGGACGCGGGCGCCGCCGCGCGGCGAGGCACCGTGGCGCTGGCCGAGGTCCTGGGCACCGGCGCCGCCTTCGGCGGGGAGTCGCCCGCCCGGCGGGCCGCCGAGGCGGCGCTCGCGGAGGCCGGCCGGGAGCCCGGGGAGCTGGACGCCGTCCTCGTCTCCGCCTGCGGCGACGGGCCGCTGGACGCCGCCGAGGCCGAGGCCGTGGCCGCACTCCGGCCGGACGGGGTCCCGGTGTGCGCGGTGCTCGGCGGTCTCGGCGACAGCGCGGGCGCCGCGGGGGCGGTGCAGGCCGCGGTGGCCGTACGGGCGCTGGGCGCGGGGCTGCTGCCCGGGACCTCCGGCTTCCGCACCCCCGACCCGGCACTGCCGGCCCTCGACGTGCGGCCGACCGCCGTCCGGCGAACGCTGCGGCGGCTGCTCGTCCTCTCCACCGACCCGCACGGCTGTGCGACGGCCCTTCTCCTCGGAGCTCCCGGAGGTCATCCGTGAACCGTCTGCCCCCTGCGAACATCGTCCACCGGCTGCTCGACGACCACCTGGAGCGGGGCCACGGCGACGCCCTCTGCGTGCGGACCGAACAGGAGCGCCTCAGCTACGCGCAGCTTCACCGCCGGGCCTGCCGCGCGGCACACGCCTTCCGCGACGCCGGGGTCACCCTGGAGACCCGGGTGGCGCTGATCCTGCCCGACGGCCCGGACCATCTCGCCTGCCTGCTGGGCCTGCTGCGGATCGGCGCGGTGCCGGTTCCCCTGGCCACCCAGCTCACCGCGGAGGACTACGCCCGGGTCTTCGCGGACTGCCGTCCGCGGCTCGCCGTCGTCGGCGCCGGGCAGCTCACGGCCGTACGGGCGGCCCGCGGAGACGGCGGGGAGTGGCCGGAGCAGGTGTGGGTGGCCGCCGCGGAGCAGCCGGGGGCGAGCGGGAGCGCGGAGGAGTCCGGTGCGGCCGCCGGCGGTGCGGGCGAGCCCGGCGGTGTGCCGTACCCGGAGCCGCTGCTGTCCCGCCTCCTCGACCAGGCCCCGGACGACCACGTCCCGGTCCGGGCGACCAGCATCGACGACATGGCCGTCATCCAGTACACCTCGGGCAGCACCGGCACCCCGCGCGGCGTCGTCCACCTGCACCGCGGGCTGCAGGCGGTACTGGACGGGCTGCCCGCCCGGCTGGGGCTGACCTCCGGCGACCTCTGCTTCTCCGCCGCCAAACTGTCCTTCGGCTACGGCTTCGGGAACTCGTTCCTCTTCCCGCTGTCCGTGGGCGCGGGCACGCTGCTGCTGCCGGAGGCCGCCGACGCGGCACGGGTGCTGCGGCTGGCGGCACGCTGCCGCCCCAGCGTCTTCTTCGGCGTACCGGCCCTGTACTCGGCGATGCTGGCGGTGGCCGAACGCGGGGCCGAGGTGGACCTGTCCAGCGTGCGCTGCTGCGTCTCGGCGGGCGAGCCGCTGCCGGCCAGCCTCGCGGACCGGTGGCGGGAACGCTTCGGCGTCGAGATCGTGAACGGCCTGGGCTCGACCGAGTGCCTGCACATCTTCCTCGCCACCGAGCCGGGCCGGACCCCGCGCGGCAGCTCCGGCACCCTGGTGCCCGGGTACGAGGCCGAACTCCGCGACGAGCAGGGCCGGGTGCTGGGCGACGGGGAGATCGGCCAGCTCTGGGTCCGCGGGCAGGCCAACGCCGCCCGGTACTGGAACAACCACCCCGCGACCACCGCCACCATGGCCGGCGAGTGGACCCGTACGGGAGACCAGCTCAGCCGGGACGAGGGCGGCGTCTACCACTTCGTGGCCCGCTCCGACGACGTGCTGAAGGTCGGCGGGTTCAAGGTCGCGCCGACCGAGATCGAGGACTGTCTGCTGCGGCACCCGGCCGTGCTGGAGTGCGCGGTCGTCGGGGTGCCGGGGCGGCACGCCACCACCGAGGTGATCGCCCACGTCCGGCTGCGACCGGACGCCCCCGCCGGCGACGGGTCCGAGGACGCCGTGCGCCGGGAGCTGCGCGCACACGTCCGCACCCACCTGGCGTCGTACAAACAGCCGCGGGAGATCCGCCTGGTGGCGGACCTGCCCCGGACCACCACCGGCAAGATCGCCCGCCACGTGCTGCGGGCGGAGGCGGCAGCCCCGCGCGTCACCGCGTGACGCCGCCCGGGCGGCGGGCGGCGGGTGGGGCGGCATCGCGGCGTGCGGGGCGGCGTCGCGGCGGAAGCGGCTGCGGTTCCGGCCGGATGCGGCCGGTCCCTGGCTGGGGTCACTGCTTGGCGGGCTACGAGGGGAGGGGTGGTGGGTGCCGGGCTCGTTCAGGCTGCCGGCGCGGGTGGCGTGGTGGGCTGGGGTCAACCCGCCTGTGACGGGGCCGGGCGGCATGTCCAGGTCGGTAAGCCGGAGACGGGTTGCTCTAGCGGGCTGCTGCCGCGCTGTGCCTGAGCTTTCGTCTTCTCGCTCCGCTCGTGTCACGCCGGTGGCACTGCGGGGTTCGCCTGCGGGCCGTTCCGGAGTGGGGGTGCGCCGATGGCCGGGTCGCACCGCAGGACCGATGGCCCTCGTCGAGCCCGGCGCAGGTGCGTGTGGCGGGGCTGCGCCTACTGCGCGCCGGACACCCGACTGCCGACAGACGGCGGACAGGCCCCGCCAGGTGGCACGCCGACCACCGGACGCCCGAACCCATGGGCCGCAGGCCGCGCGCCGGACGCCCGAACCCAGGGGCCGGAGGCTGCGCGCCGGACGTCCGGGATCCGCGAGACCGCAGGGTGGGGCTCGAGGAAATCGCCGGGCGACGGCTCTGTCCACAGGCTGTGGGCAGGCGCACACCCACTCCGGAACGGCCCGCAGCCGGACGCCGCAGTGCCACGCACCGGGAACGAGCGGAGCGAGAAGACGAAAGCTCAGGCACAGCGCGGCAGCAGCTCGCCAGGGCACCCCCGTCACCGGCTACCGACCGCCCCGCCGCCCGGCCCCGTCACCGGTGGGTGAACGCCAGCCGACCACACCACCCGCGCCCGCAGCATGAGCGCGCCCCGGCGAGGCACCCCTCCCCCCGTAGCCCGCCAAGCAGTGACCGCAACAGAACGAGCCCCGCACCCGGCAACGCCCCGCCACCACCCCGGCGGCGAAGCCATGCCCAGCCCCGCCACCCGGCCGCGAAGGCGCAATCGGACACGCCCCGGCCCGCCCCCTGACCCGCGTGGCGCGCGCCGCGCCCCGCGCCACGCGGGTCAGGCCGTGAGGTAGGAGCGCAGCCCCTCGTCGAAGGGGGTCAGGCGCAGGTCGAAGTCCTTGTGCAGGGGGCCGAGGTCCGCGGTGAAGTCCTCCAGCATGAAGTCCAGCGCGTTCGGGGTGATCAGCGGCCCGGGGAGGTGGGACAGGGCGCGGGCGACGGGACGGGCGAAGCCGTCGGAGACGGAGACCACCCGCCGGTCGCGCCCGACCAGCTTCAGGGCGTGCCGGAGCATCTCCCGCATGGTCATGCGGTCCGGGCCGCCGATCTCGTAGACGCCCTGGGGCGTACCGGGCGCCACGGCCTGGGCGACGAGGCGCCCGATGTCGTCCACGAGGACGGGCTGGTGCGCCTGGTCGCCCGCCTCCGGCAGCGGCAGCACCGGCAGGAAGCGGGTGGCCCGGACGATGCGGTTGATGCCGTTGTCCCGCGGGCCGTAGACGAACGCCGGGCGGACCACCAGGGCCTCCATGCCCGAGCCGAGCACGGCCTGCTCACCGCGGCGGATGGCCTGGTAGTACGGCTTGGTGGGGTTCTCGGTGACGCCGACCCCGGAGACGAAGACGTAGCGGCGGGCGCCCGCGGCGAGGGCCGCGCGCACCAGGCGCTCCGTGCCCAGGCCGTCGTACTCGAGATAGGTGTGCCGGTGCTGGGGCTTCTCGAAGGGGTAGTCGGGGAAGTTGGCGCTCTGCACGACGAGTTCGGCGCCCTCGACGGCGGGTCCGAGGGTCGTGGGGTCGAGCATGTCGCCCCAGCGGTAACCCGGGTGGCGGGCCGCCAGCGCGGCGTTGTGGGTGACCACGACGACATCCCAGCCGGCCGAGCGCAACGCCTCCACGATCGCCCCGCCGATGAATCCCCGCCCGCCGACGACGGCGGCCGTACCTTGCTTGGCCATCTGGGCCATCCCTCACCTCTGTGTGTGCGTGTACGGTCCCGCGCGCCCGCTCTCCTCACCTGAGGCGGAGCGGCGCCCCCGGACGGACGGGCCTCCCGGACAGCCGTGCCCCGGCCGGCGGCGCCCTCCGGCCGGCGGCGCTCCGTCAGAGAAGCAGCATCTTCGCGCGGGTGCTGAGCCGGGGCACGGCGGGCGAGGCCAGCTCCCGGTAGAAGCTCTCGACCAGGTCCATGTCCCGTACCAGCCGGCGTACGGCCAGGTCGCGGGCGGTCTGCACGCCGGGGAAGCGGTGGCTGAGCAGCCGGGCCCACTGGTTGGAGGTGCGCTGTGCGTAGGCGGTGCGGGCGCGCCGGCGCTCCTGGAAGGCGGCGAGCCGCGCGGCGCAGGTGTCGCCGGTGCGCAGCGCCTCCGCCAGCACCTCGCAGAGGATCGGCACGTCCTCCAGGGTCAGCGAGCCGCCGAGCCCGAAGTGCGGCAGCATGCCGTGCGCGGCGTCGCCCATCAGCACGGCGCCGTCCGCGGCCCAGCGGGGGACCCGGATGTTCCAGGGCCGCACCACGGCGACGCGTTCGATCGCGTCGAAGGCGGCGGCGGGCTCGGGGTCGAGGGTGGCGTAGTGGCGTACCGCGCGGTCCGGGTCCGCGGCGGCGGACTCGTGCACGACGGCGTAGAGCCAGCTCTGCGCCTCGCCGAGGCTGACGCAGCCGCCGGAGCCCTCGGCGGAGAGCGCCTGCCGCGACTCACGCCGCGGCACCGGGCCGCCGACGCCGGTGACGACGGCCTGGCCGCGCGGCTGCCAGCGGCTGTGGGTCAGGCCGAGTTCGTCGCGCAGCCGGGAGCCGGCGCCGTCCGCGCCGACCAGCAGCGGCGTACGGACGGACTCTGTGCCGTCGGGCCGGTCGACGTGGACCGTCCAGGCGGCCGGTTCACGGGTGAGCGACCAGCCCTGGGCGGAGTCGAGGATGCGTACGCCGGAGCGGAGTGCCGCGGCACGCAGGATCTCCTCCAGCCGGGAGGGCAGGATGCCGAGGAAGACGCCCGCGCCGAGTTCCGCGGTACGGACGCTGAGCCAGGTGCGGCGGAGGTCGTCTCCGGTATTCGGGCCGGTCCCCCCGGGGGTTTTCGGCGCGCTCGCCACGAACCAGCTCAGCGCTTCGAGTTCCGCACCGGCGGCGCGTGCTTCGGGAAGCACCCCTAACCATTGCAGGCAGCGTGTCCCGGGCGGCCAGAGGAGAAATCCGAAGACGTCCGCGGCGGACGCACGGCGGGTTTCGACGATGGCGGTGTCGATTCCGGAACCGGCCAGTGCGATACCCGTGGACAGCCCGGCGAGGCCGCCCCCGATGATGACGACATCGGCCTTCTCGGTGGTGCTGTTCATGTCTCCCCCGTGCGCCCGGACAGGACGGTGACCTCACCCCTGAAATGCCACTGAAACACCGCTGACACGGCGCGGAACCGATCCGAGGCGCCGTCGGGACGGCCCGGGAAACGGCTCCGGAACGGCCCCGGGCGACTCGGCGGACCTCGAACGTGTCAGCGGACGGAGCCCACATTCGCACCCGCCGGGCCGGTGCGCAAGACAAGCGATCGACTTCCGCGCCGACCGCGCCGGGCCCGCACCCGCTCCGGCCGCTCAGCGGGCGCGGAGCGCCAACAGGTCCTGCCCGGCGACGAGTTGGTCCACTCGCACGTCGGCGAACCCGGCCTCGCGCAGCTCCGGCCGGAGCTCCTCGGGGGTGGGGAGGGCGTAGCACCCCTGGGTGCAGGCGAGCACCAGGTCCAGGTTGAGCCCGGTGGGGCTCTGGCCGTGGAACATCGACACCAGCACCAGCGTCCCGCCGTCCCGCAGCGCCTCCCGCAGGGTGCGGAAGATCCCGGCCCGCTCCTCCGGTGCGAAGTAGTAGATGTTGTTGAGCAGCAGCACGACGTCGTACGGGCCGTCCGGCCCGGCGTCGCGCACGTCCCCTTGCCGCACGGTGAAGCGGTCCGCGAGGCCCCACTCGGCGAGGTTCCGGCGGGTCATGTCGACGGAGGCCTCGCGCAGGTCGATGCCGGTTCCGGTGGTGCCGGGGCGGTGCGCGGCGGCCCGCAGGTAGACGCCGGAGCCGCAGCCGGCGTCCAGTACCCGGGGCCCGTCCGCACCCGCGCCCGGTGCCTCGGCGACGGCCTCCCGGACGTACGCGGAGACGACGGGTTCGGCGATGCGCGAGGACTCGGCGACGACCGCGGCGGTCTCGGTGAGGTAGTCGCCCAGTTCGGCGCCCTGCAGCCGCTCGGGCAGGTGCTGGTAGACGGAGCCGTGGTAGCCGAGCTGTTCGTCGAGCAGGGCGCGCAGCACGCTGCCGTTGCGGCCGGCCAGGGCGCGGGCCCGGGCGCCCTTGAGGGCGTACGCGTCGCCGCGCCGGCTCAGTTCCCCGAGTGCGACGCCGAGGTCGAGGAAGAGGCGGAACTGCTGCGGCCGCTTGACGCCGAGCCGCTGTTCCAGTGCCGCGGCGGAATCCGGACTCTTCAATTCCGCGAAAAGGCCCAGATGGGCGGCGGCGTGCAGGAAATGGATGCGGGTGACGGTCTGGGAGTCCCGCAGCAGAAGTGCGTGGGCCCGCGGATCCGGCTGGGTGAACACCGCACGGAATGTTCTGCGCCACTTGCTGGAAGGCACTGCGAGATCTCCTCTTCACGAAACAACAGGGCGGCGGTCAGCCTAGAACTCCCCCTTGACGCACACCAGATGACGAGCGGTAGCGTCTTTCTCCGCACGCTGACGTGATCATGAAATTCCGAGCATCCAGGGAGCACCGGATGACGGGCGATTCCTTGACCTCCGCCGCGACGACCCCTGCCACGGCGGGTCCCGCGGAATCTCCATCCGGTCCGGCCCCCGCGACGCCGGCGGCCGCCACCCGGCGGCGCTTCGTCGGGGGCGCCCTCGGCGCCGGCGCGGTGGCGCTCGGCCTCGGCACCGCCGCGCACGCGGCGCCCCGGGCACCGGCCGGGGGTACCGGCCGCCGGGTGGCCGTGTTCGGCGCCGGGGTCGCCGGGCTGACCGCGGCCCAGGAGCTGGCCGAGCGCGGCTTCGAGGTGACCGTCTACGAACGCAAGGAGCTGGGCGGCAAGTCCCGCTCCATACCCGTGCCGGGCACCGGCACCGGCGGCCGCCGCGACCTCCCCGGTGAGCACGGGTTCCGCTTCGTCCCCGGCTTCTACCACAACCTCCCGGAGACCCTCGCCCGCATCCCCGCGGCCGACGGGTCCGGAAGCGTGCACGACCATCTGGAGCCGCTCGCGGGCGTGCTCTACAGCCGCATCGGCGGCCGCGAGGATCTCCAGTTCGAGTCGAACCCGGACGGGCTGCCCTCCGTGGAGGAGTTCCAGCGGTTCCTGATCGCCCTCTTCCAGCAGTTCACCGCCCTGCCCGCACACGAGACGGCGTTCTTCGCCCGGCAGATGGCGGTCTTCGCCACCAGCGGCGACCTCCGCCGCAACGGCGAGTGGGAGCAGACGCCCTGGATGGAGTTCCTGCGCGCGGAGCGGATGAGTGAGGAGTTCCGGAAGATGTTCGCGGAGGGGATGACCACCCACCTGGTCGCCTCCCGGCCGGACGTCGCCTCCACCCGGGCCACCGGCATCCTCTCCGAGCTCTACTTCTACGCCCTCGCGGGCCGCGGCAGCACCGGGTACATGGGCCGGGTGCTGGACGGGCCGACCAGCGAGGTGTGGATCGCCCCGTGGGTCGCCCGGCTGCGCGCCCTCGGCGTGCGCTTCCGGGTCGGCTGGGCCGTGGAGGAACTGCGCCCGTCCGGCGGCCGCATCGCCGGCGCCCGGGTGCGGGACCCGCAGGGACGGCTGCACGACACGGAGGCCGACTGGTACGTGTGCGCGATCCCGGTCGAACGGGCGCGTGCCCTGTGGAGCCCCGCCCTGCGCGCGGCGGACCCGGCGCTGGCCCGTATGGACCGGCTGCGCACCGAGTGGATGAACGGCATCCAGTTCTATCTGGACCGCCCCACCCCCGTGATCAACGGCTTCGTCGACTACCTGGACTCCCCCTGGGCGCTGGTCTCCATCAGCCAGGCCCAGAACTGGGCCCGCGACCTCCCCGCCGGCTACGGGGACGGGACCGTCCACGACTGCTTCTCGGTGAACATCGCCCGCTGGGACACGCCGGGCGTCCTCTACGGCAAGCCCGCCCGCGAGTGCACCCGCGAGGAGATCGCCGCGGAGACCCTGGCCCAGATGCGGGCGGCGCTGGAGGACACCGGGCGCGAGGTGCTGCCGGAAGCGCACATCCGCTCCTGGCACCTCGACCCGGCGATCACCTTCCCCGGCGGGGAGGGCGGCACCGCGGAGAACGACGAGCCGCTGACCGTCTCCTCGGTGGGCGCCTGGAACGACCGCCCCGAGCCGGCCACCGCGGTCCCGAACCTCTTCCTCGCCTCGGACTACGTACGGAACACCCTGAGCTGCGCCACCATGGAGGGCGCCAACGAGACCGGGAAGCGCGCGGTGAACGCCCTGCTGGAGGAGGCGGGGTCGGACGCCGACGCCTGCCCGGTGCACGGGCTGTACGTGCCGCCGGAGTTCCGCCTGCTGCGCACCGCGGACGACGTCCGCTACCGCCTGGGGCTGCCGCACGTGCTGGACCTGCCCTGGCCCTGACCGGCCGCCCGCACCCGCCGCCCCGGCCCGTCCGCCCCGCGGACGGGCCGCGCGCCGTCGGCGGCCCGCCCGGGGCGGGACCGGGCCCGGTCAGCGGCGGCGGAGGACCATGTGCAGGCCGCCCCGCGGCCGGAGCGTCACGGTGGGCTGTACGGCGGGCACACCCCCGGAGGGCACGTCGAGCCGCCGGCCCTGCGCCAGCATCGCGATCACCACCACGGTCTCCGTCATCGCGAAGGCGTTGCCCACGCACCCGCGCCGCCCGCCGCCGAACGGGATGAAGGCGTGGCGGTGCCGCCCGGCCCCGCGTCCCGGCAGGAACCGCCCGGGGTCGAAGCCCTCCGGGTTCTCCCAGAAGTCCGGGTGCCGGTGGACCAGATAGGGCGGCACGGCCACCGTGCTGCCCGCGGGCACCCGCACCCCGTCGATCTCGTCGTCCCGCAGCGCGTCCCGCTCCAGGGTCCAGAACGGCGGGTAGAGGCGCAGGGCCTCGCACAGCACGGCCTTCGTCCACACCAGCCCGTCCAGGTCCTCCGGACCCGGGTCCCGGCCGGCGAGCACGGTGTCCACCTCCTCCTCCAGCCGCTGCCGGGCCGCGGGATGGGTGGCCAGCAGATACAGGGCCCACACCAGGGCGGTGGCGCTGGTCTCGTGCCCGGCCATCAGGAAGGTGACGATCTCGTCGCGGAGCTGCCGGTCGCCCAGTGCGGTGCCGTCCTCGTGCCGGGCGTCGAGCAGCGCGTCCAGCAGGTCGGGCCCGGCGGAGTCCCGCGTGCCGCCCGCGCGCCGGGCGGCGATCACGGTGGCGACGACCTCGTCCACCGCCCGCACCGCCGCGGCCCACTTCCGGTAACCGGGGGTGGTCCGCAGGCCGAGGCGGGGTGCCCGGAGCAGCAGCGGGTTGCGCATGGCGGTGACCGCGAAGTCCTGCATGGCGGTCACCGAGGGGGAGACGCGGGCGCCGGGCCCGCGCAGGTCGGCCCCGAACAGCGCCTCGCCCACGATGTTCAGCGTCAGCAGGCTCATCGCCTCGGAGACGTCCACCACGTCGCCGGGGGCGCGGCGGTCCCAGTCGTCCAGCATGCGCCGTACGTTCCGCACCATCACCGGGTGGAAGGCGGCGACCCGGCGGTGCGAGAAGAGCGGCTGGATCAGCCGCCGCTGCCGCTCCCACAGCGCGCCCTCGCTGGTGACCAGGCCGTCGCCGAGGAACTCCCGCAGCGGCCGGTAGGTCACCGACTTCGGGTAGTCGGCGTGGCGGGTGACGAAGACGTGCTCCGCGTGGTCCGGGTGGGAGAGCACGAAGAGCGCGCGGTCCCCGCGCAGCAGCGGCACCCGCACCAGATCGCCGTACCGGCGGTAGAGGCCGAGGCCGGCCGCCAGCGGGTCGCGGGCGAGCGCCGCCAGCACCCGCGGTGTCTCCGCCCGGCCGGGGCCGGGCGGCCGCCGCCCGGCGTGCCCGCGCCCGTCCCGCGCCGCCGTGGCCGCTCCGGCGCCGCCGCTGCTCCCCGTCATGTCGTGCTCCTCCCACCGCTCCTGTGCATCCCGCGCGCCCTGCTCGCCCGGCGCGTCCTGCTCGCGCCGCCCCACCTGCCGTACGTCCCGGGCCTCGCGCCCGCCGCGTCCACCGCCCCGGCGCCCCCTCGCCGCAGCCACCGCGTCCACCGCCGCGCCGGCCCATGCCGGGACCGGCTTCCGGCACCAGCACCGCGGCCGCGCGCGCCGTCCCGCACCGCCACCGCCCGGCTCACCCGCGCCGGTGCAGCGACATCGCCATCGCGTGCAGCGGCCGCATGGTGACGGTGAACTTCGCCGCCGGGTCGAATCCCGGCAGCAGGTTCAGCCGGTACCGCTGGGTGATCATCGCCAGCGCCAGCACCACCTCGATCAGTGCGAACGCGTTGCCGACACACATCCGCCGCCCGCCGCCGAAGGGGATGTAGGCGTAGCGGTGCCGGCCCGCGGCCCGCTCCGGCAGGAAGCGCTCCGGGTCGAACGCCTCGGCGTTCGGCCAGACCGCCGGGTGCCGGTGCACCAGGTACGGCGGCACGATCACGGTGCTGCCCGGGCGCACCCGTACGCCCCCGACCTCGTCCTCGGCCTCGGCGTCCCGCTCGACCGTCCACACCGGCGGGTAGAGCCGCAGGGACTCGCTCAGCACGGCCTTCGTCCACACCAGCTTGTCCAGGTCCTCCGGGCCGGGTACGCGGCCGGCGAGCACCGTGTCCACCTCCTCCTCCAGCCGCTCGCGGACCGCGGGCGCGGTGGAGAGCAGGTAGAGCGTCCAGGCCAGCGAGTTGGCGCTGGTCTCGTGCCCGGCCATGAAGAAGGTGACGATCTCGTCCCGGAGCTGCCGGTCGCCGATCGCCGAGCCGTCCTCGTAGCGGGCGTCGAGCAGCGCGTCCAGCAGGTCGCGGCCCTCGTCCCCGCGGTCCCGGGCACGGCGGGCGGCGATGACCCGGGCGACCACGGCGTCGATCACCGACTTGGCGTGGTCCCACTCCCGGTAGCCGGGCGTGGTGCGGTAGGCCAGCCGGGGCGCCACCCAGGTCAACGGGTTCTTCACCACCCGGGTCACGGCGTGCTGGAGGGACTCGACGGCGTGGTAGACGCGGTCCTTGTCGCCGGAGAGGTCCGCGCCGAAGAGCGTCGCACCGACGATGTCGATGGTCAGCCCGCTCATCGCCTCGGTGGCCTCCAGCACGCTGCCGTCCGGCAGCCGGTCCCAGGAGTCCAGGGTGCGGGAGACCGCCTCGGCCATCAGCGGCTGGAGGCCCAGCACCCGGCGGTGCGAGAAGAGCGGCTGGATCAGCCGCCGCTGCCGCTCCCACAGCTCGCCGTCGCTGGTGATCAGGCCGAGCCCGATCCACTCGCGCAGCGGCCGGTAGGTGAACGCCTTGCCGTACCGCTGCTGCTGCGCCACCAGCACATGCTCGGCGTGCTCCGGGCGGCAGAAGAGGTGGATGCTGCGGCCCGGGGCGATCGGGAGCCGCACCACGTCGCCGTACCGCGCGACCGTCTGCCGCATGGACCGCAGCGGGTCGCTGACGGCCAGCCGCAGCAGGGCCGGGATCTGGTGGGGCCGGGGTCCCGGCACCTCGCTGTCACGCATTCGTCCGCACTCCGCTCGTCACTCGTAGCCGATCGCCTGCACCACGTCGAGCCGCCCCGCCCGCCGGGCCGGCGGCAGCGCGCCGGCCAGCGCGACGACGATCGCGCCGCCGGCCAGCGCCACCGCGGCCGGGGCGGGCGCGAACGGGATGTCCAGCGCGAGCGCGTCCGCCATCACGGCGGTCGACAGGGCGTGCAGCACCGTGCCGACCAGCAGGCCGGCGGCCCCGCCGACGACGCTCACCGCCGCCGCCTCGGCGAGGATCACCCGGCGGACGTACCGCCGGCTGCCGCCCAGTGCGCGCAGGATGCCCAGCTCGCGGCGGCGCTCGACGACGGCGAGCATCAGGGTGTTCAGCAGGGCCAGCGCCGCCACACCGGCGATGATCCACTGGAGGACCAGGGCCAGCGCCCCGACCTGGCGCACCGCGGACTCGGTGGCGGCGACGGACTCCGCACCGGTCAGCACGTGCACCGGGTACGGCTGCCGGCCGGCCCACTCCTCCAGCCGCCGCCGCACCTCCGTCACCGGGGCGCCGTCCGCCGTCTGCACCTCGTAGAAGGAGGCGCCGTCCGGCCCGAACCACGCGCCGAGCCGGTCCAGCGAGACGGCGACCAGCCCGGCGCCCAGGGACACGTAGTCCACCACGTCCACGATCCGCACCCGCTGCTCGCCGTGCGGGGTGGGCAGCCGCAGCACGTCGCCCGCGGCCAGGCCGTGGTCCCGGGCGAAGCCGGTGGAGACCACGGCGCCGGTGCCCTCCCGGAGGGCCTTCCGCGCCTCGGGGGCGGCCAGCCGGTAGGCGGTGGAGTTGCTGCGCCCGCCGACGCCCTGGAGCAGCACCCGGTCGCCGTCCAGGTGCAGGAAGGTGAACTGGCCGGGGACGGCCCGGGCCACGCCGTCCACGGCCGCCAGCTCGCGTCCGGTCTCCCGCGGCAGCAGCGGGCGGACGGGCAGCACGTCCTCCGCGGCGCGCTGCACCATGACATCGGTGTCGGCCAGCGTCGAGACGTTCTCCGAGGCCGCCGCCACGGTGTTCTGCGAGGAGCCCGTGGTGGCCGCGCCGATCGCGACCGCCAGGCAGACCGTCATGCCCGTCGCCCACACCCGGCGCGGCGCCCGCTCCACCGCGGAGGCGGCGATCCGGCCGGGGGCGCCGAACCGCCCGGCGAGCCAGGAGGCCGCCCGGACGAGCTGCCGGGTCAGGGCGTACGCCACCAGCAGCACGCCCAGCACGAAGAGGCTGGTCGCGCCGAAGGAGCGGGTGTCGTCGAAGGCGGCCGCGACCACGAAGGCCAGCGCGGCCAGCACCAGACCCGCGGTGAGCGCCGCCATCCGGCGTGGGCTGCGGGCGGGCTCCGCGCGCTCCGTCACCGGGTCGGCGGTGCGCAGCGCCTCCACCGGCTGCACCCGGGAGACCCGGCGGGCCGCCGGCCAGGCGGAGGCCAGCCCGGCGGCGACGCAGGCCACCAGCGCCGCCGGGACGGCCGTCGCGGGCATCGCGAGCTCGATCCGCGCGTCCACCGCGTCGGTGACCACCGGGGGCAGCGCGTCGATGCCGGCCCCGGCCAGCAGCCGGCCGAGCGCGCTCCCCAGGGCGGCGCCGAGCGCCGCCAGCAGTGCGGCCTCCAGCAGGAAGTCCCGCGTCAGCGGCCGCCGCCGGGCACCCAGGGCGCGCAGCGCGGCCAGCTCGGAACGGCGTTCGGCGGCCGCCATGTTCATCGTGTTGAAGACCAGGAAGCCCGCCACGACCAGGGCGATGAAGGCCACCAGCAGCGTCACGTTGCGCACCATGGCCGTGGCCTCCGCGGCCTGCTCGGCGCGGAAGGAGGTGTCCGCCACGTACGCCTGCGGGCCCAGTGCGGTGGAGAGTTCCCGCTCCAGGGTGTCCCGTCCGGTGCCCGCCTCGGGGACGATCAGCACCGACTGCAACCGCCCGTCCAGCCCGCCGAGCCGCTGGGCGAGCGGTAGCGGCGCCAGCAGGTAGTCGCCGCTGTTGACCCGCCGGGCGGGGCCGCCCTCCAGGGTGCCGGCGAGGCGTACGGTGTGCTGCTCGCCGGTCATCGCCTGCACGGTGATCCGTTCGCCGCCCGGCGGGGCCGCCAGGCCGGGCCCCGCCAGCACCGCGTCGCCGCCCGGCCGGGCCTCCGCGCCGGCCTTCCGCACCACCGCGGCGAGGGTGCTGTCCAGCGCGGCGGCGGAGGCGTCGGTGCCCAGCAGCAGCACTCGTTCGCCGTCCAGCAGCACCGGGGTGCGGACCAGCGGCACGGCGGCCGCGACGCCCTCGGTCTCCGCGGCCCGCCGCAGCACCGACGGGTCCAGCCCGCCGTCGGTGCGCCCGGTGATCTCCAGTTCGGCGCGCCCGGAGAGGCGTTCGGCGAGCCTTCCGGCGGAGCCGCTGACCGAGCCGTAGATGCCGAGGACGGAGACGATGAGGGCGGCGGAGACGGTGATCACGCCGAGCGAGAGCAGGCTGCGGCCGGGACGGGTGCGCAGCGTGCGGAGGTGGAACAGCCGGAGCCGGGCGAGCACCACGCGGGGCCCGGTCACCGCGCGCCTCCCTGCCCGGCGTAGGTCGCGACCACGTCCTGCGGCGCGCCGTCGGCCACCACCGCGCCGTCGGTGAGGAGTACCGCCCGGTCGCTGCGTAACGCGGCGTCCATGCTGTGCGTGACCATCACCACGGCCCGTCCGGAGCCGTCGTGTGCGAGGCCGGTGAGCAGGTCGAGGAGTTCCTCGCCGGTGCGGGTGTCGACGTTGCCGGTGGGTTCGTCGGCGAGGATGATCGCGGGGTCCATCACCAGGGCGCGGGCGATGGCGACCCGCTGCATCTGCCCGCCGGACATCTCCTGCGGGCGGTGGTCGGTGCGGGTCCCGAGGCCCACCCGCTCCAGCAGCGCGACGGCCTCGTCGCGGACGGCGCCCAGCGGCTCGCCGCCGAGCAGCCGGGGCACGGCGACGTTCTCCCACGCGGTGAGCGCGGGCAGCAGGTGGAAGAACTGGAAGACGAAGCCGACGCGGGCGCGACGCAGGTCGGAGAGCCGGTCGTCGCCCAGCGCGCCGAGGTCGGTGCCGTCCAGCAGCACCCGGCCCTCCGTGGGGGTGTCCAGGGCCCCCATGAGGTGGAGCATCGTGCTCTTGCCCGAGCCGGAGGGGCCCAGCACCGAGACGCACCGCCCGGCCTCGAGGGACAAGGACACCTGGTTCAGGGCGCGGACGGTCTGTTCTCCGCGCCGGTAGTCGTGGACGACCCGGTCGAGCTCGACCCTGACCGTACCGGCCATGCTGCTGCCCCCCAGCTCCCCTCGTCCCTCCGTACGGTGCGGAGTCCCCCCGGGCGCCGCCCGGCCCCGCACCCGGCGACGATACGCGTACGCCCGCCGCCGGGTGAGGGCTTCGGCAGAAGCGGCTACCGCACGAACACCCCGGCCTGGCTCGCCAGGTCCAGGAAGTACTGCGGGGCGACGCCCAGCACCAGGGTCACCACGACGCCGACGGTGATGGCGGTGACCGTGAGCGGGCTGGGCACCGCGACGCTGGGCCCGTCCGCCTTGGGCTCGCTGAAGAACATCAGCACGATGACACGGACGTAGAAGAACGCGGCGATGGCGGAGGCGATCACACCGACCACCACCAGCGCGCCCGCGCCGCTCTCCGCCGCGGCCTTGAACACCGCGAACTTCCCGGCGAAGCCGGAGGTCAGCGGGATGCCCGCGAAGGCCAGCAGGAACACCGCGAAGACCGCGGCCACCAGCGGCGAACGCCGCCCCAGCCCGGCCCACTTCGACAGGTGGGTGGCCTCGCCGCCGGCGTCCCGCACCAGGGTCACCACCGCGAACGCGCCCAGCGTCACGAACGAGTAGGCGCCCAGGTAGAACAGCACAGAGGAGACGCCGTCCTCCGAGGTCGCGATGACACCGGCGAGGATGAAGCCGGCGTGCGCGATCGAGGAGTAGGCCAGCAGCCGCTTGATGTCGGTCTGGGTGATGGCCACGATCGCGCCGCCCAGCATGGTGACGATGGCGACGCCCCACAGCACCGGCTCCCAGTCCCAGCGCAGCCCCGGCAGCACCACGTAGAGCAGCCGCAGCAGCGCGCCGAAGGCCGCCACCTTGGTGGCCGCCGCCATGAAGCCGGTGACCGGGGTCGGAGCGCCCTGGTAGACGTCCGGGGTCCACATGTGGAACGGCACCGCGCCGACCTTGAAGAGCAGGCCCATCAGCACCATCGCGCCGCCGACCAGCAGCAGCGCGTCGTTGCCCGTGGTCTCCGCGAGCGCCGGGGTGGTGGTGGTCTCGGCGTTGCCGATGACCCGGGCGATGCCGGCGTAGTCCACCGCGCCCGCGTAGCCGTACAGCAGCGCGATGCCGAACAGCAGGAAGGCGGAGGAGAAGGCGCCCAGCAGGAAGTACTTCACCGCCGCCTCCTGCGAGAGCAGGCGGTTGCGGCGGGCCAGCGCGCAGAGGATGTAGAGCGGGAGGGAGAAGACCTCCAGCGCCACGAAGAGGGTCAGCAGGTCGTTGGCCGCCGGGAAGATCAGCATGCCGGCGATCGCGAACAGGGCGAGCGGGAAGACCTCGGTGGTGGTGAAGCCCGCCTTGAGCGCCTGTTCCTCGGCCGGGCCGCCCGGGGTGGCCGCCGCCTGCGGGGTGAAGGAGTCGACCCGCCGGCCGTGCGCGACCGGGTCCAGCCTGCGCTCCGCGAAGGTGAACGCGGCCACCAGCCCGACCAGCAGGATGGTGCCCTGCAGGAAGAGGGCCGGGCCGTCCACGGCGATCGCCCCCATGGCGGCGATCTGCGCCTCGGTGGTGCCGTGCCCGCCCAGCGCCAGGGCGACCACCGCCGCGAAGGCGGAGGCCAGACCGGCGACGGCGACCAGCAACTGGGCGCCGTAGCGGGCCCGGCGGGGCGCGAACGCCTCGATGAGGACCCCGACCAGCGCGGCGCCGAGCACGATCAGCATCGGGGAGAGCTGGGCGTACTCGAAGTGCGGGGTCGGGATCTTCTCGGGGGACTCCGCCCCCAGCGTCCACAGACCGTGGACGGCGTGTGTGGTGCTCTGGCTCACGCTCACTTGGCCGCCTCCACCTCCGGAGCAGGGTCTTCCTTCCGCACGTCCGAGAGGGTGTGCTCGACGGCGGGATTGACGATCTCCGTCAGCGGCTTCGGGAAGACGCCGAGGAAGATGAGCAGGGCGATCAGCGGTGCCGCCACGGCCAGCTCCCGGACCCGCAGGTCCGGCATCCGGCGGACCTCGGCCCGCACCGGGCCGGTCATCGTGCGCTGGTAGAGCACCAGGACGTAGAGCGCGGCGAGCACGATGCCCGCGGTGGCGATGACACCCACCACCGGATACCGGCTGAAGGTGCCGACCAGCACCAGGAACTCGCTGACGAACGGCGCCAGCCCGGGCAGCGACAGCGTCGCCAGGCCGCCCACCAGGAAGGTGCCGGCCAGCACCGGGGCCACCTTCTGCACGCCGCCGTAGTCCGCGATGAGCCGGGAGCCGCGCCGCGAGATCAGGAAGCCGGCGACCAGCATCAGGGCGGCCGTCGAGAGGCCGTGGTTGACCATGTAGAGCGTGGCGCCGCCCTGGCCCTGCGAGGTCATCGCGAAGATGCCCATGATGATGAAGCCGAAGTGGGAGATGGACGCGTAGGCGATCAGCCGCTTGATGTCCCGCTGGCCGACCGCCAGCAGGGCGCCGTAGACGATGCTGACCAGCGCCAGCGCCAGCACCACCGGGGTGGCCCACTCGCTCGCGCCGGGGAAGAGGCCGAGGCAGAAGCGGAGCATCGCGAAGGTGCCGACCTTGTCGACCACCGCGGTGATGAGCACGGCCACCGGCGCGGTGGACTCGCCCATCGCGTTGGGCAGCCAGGTGTGCAGCGGCCACAGCGGCGCCTTCACCGCGAAGGCGAAGAAGAAGCCGAGGAAGAGCAGCCGCTCGGTGCTGGTGGCCATGTCCAGCTCGCCGGCGGCGCGCGCCTCGGTGATGGCCTGCAGGGAGAAGGTGCCGGCGTCGAGCTGGTCGGCGGTGACCGCGTACAGCCCGATGACGGCGGCCAGCATGATGAGGCCGCCGGCCAGGTTGTAGAGGAGGAACTTCACCGCGGCGTAGCTGCGCTGCCGCGCCGCCTCCTCCTCGCCGTGCTCGTGGGCACGGTCCCCGAAGCCCCCGATGAGGAAGTACATCGGGATGAGCATGGCCTCGAAGAAGATGTAGAAGAGGAAGACGTCCGTGGCCAGGAAGGAGAGGATCACCATCGCCTCGACGGCCAGGATCAGGGCGAAGAAGCCCTGGGTGGGCCGCCACCGGCCGCGGGGCTCCTCACCCTCCCGGAGGTCGGCGTCGTGCCAGCCGGCCAGGATGACGAACGGGATGAGCACCGCGGTCAGCGCCACCAGCACGGCGCCGATGCCGTCCACGCCCAGCTCGTAGCGGACGCCGAAGTCGGCGATCCACGCGTGCGACTCGGTGAGCTGGTAGCGGTCGCCTCCCGGGTCGAAGCGGACCAGCACGGCGGCGGCCAGCACGACCGTCGCCAGCGAGGTGAACAGCGCCAGCCACTTCGCCGTGGTGCGCTTGGCGGCGGGCACGGCGGCGGTGGCGATCGCACCGATCGCCGGGACCGCGGCCGTGACCGTCAGCAGGGGAAATGACATCTCAGACCGCCCTCATCAGCAGGGTGGCGGCGACGAGCACCGCCGCACCGCCGAACATCGAGACCGCGTACGAGCGGGCGAAACCGTTCTGGACCCGGCGCAGCCGTCCGGACGCGCCGCCGAAGGCGGCGGCGGTGCCGTTGACCACACCGTCGACGAGCTTGTGGTCGAGGTAGACCAGGCCGCGCGTCAGGTACTCGCCGGGCTTGACCAGCGCCACGTGGTTGAAGTCGTCCTGGAGCAGGTCGCGCCGGGCCGCCCGGGTGAGCAGGCTGCCGCGCGGGGCGGTCGCCGGGACCGGGCGGCGGCCGTACTGGGCCACGGCGGTGCCCGCACCGATGAGCAGCGCCACCACGGTGGCGGTGGTGACGGTGAAGGCCGACACCGGCGGGTGACCGTGCTCGAAGTCGGTGACCGGCTCCAGCCAGTGCACGAAGGCCTCGTTCAGGTCGAAGAAGAAGCCCGCGAAGACCGAACCGAAGGCCAGCACGATCATGGGGATCGTCATGGTCTTCGGCGACTCGTGCGGGTGCGGCTCGGCGTGCTCGCCGCGGTGCTGCGCCGCCGGCTCCACGTCCGACGCCTCGGGCGACGGCGTCGGCCGGTTCCGCCAGCGCTCCTCCCCGAAGAAGGTCAGCACCATCACCCGCGTCATGTAGTACGCGGTGAGGGCCGCGCCCAGCAGCGCGCAGGAGCCCAGGATCCAGCCCTGGGTGCCGCCCTTGGCGAAGGCCGCCTCGATGATCAGGTCCTTGGAGAAGAAGCCGGACAGGGGCGGGAACCCGATGATCGCCAGATAGCCGAGTCCGAAGGTGACGAAGGTGACCGGCATGTACTTCCGCAGGCCGCCGTAGCGGCGCATGTCCACCTCGTCGTTCATCCCGTGCATCACCGACCCCGCGCCGAGGAACAGCCCGGCCTTGAAGAAGCCGTGGGTGACCAGGTGCATGATGGCGAAGGCGTAGCCGATCGGGCCGAGCCCGGCGGCCAGCATCATGTAGCCGATCTGCGACATGGTCGAGCCGGCCAGCGCCTTCTTGATGTCGTCCTTGGCACACCCGACGATGGCACCGAAGAGCAGCGTGACCGCGCCGACCGTGACCACCGCGAGCTGGGCGTCCGGGGCGGCGTTGAAGATGTCCGCGGACCGGGTGATGAGGTAGACGCCCGCGGTCACCATGGTCGCGGCGTGGATGAGGGCGGAGACCGGGGTCGGGCCCTCCATCGCGTCGCCGAGCCAGGACTGCAGCGGCACCTGGGCCGACTTGCCGCAGGCGGCGAGCAGCAGCATCAGGCCGATGGCCGTCAGGGTGCCCTCGCCGGTCTCCCCCACCGAGGTCAGCACCGGTTCGAAGGCGAAGGTGCCGAAGGTGGTGAACATGACCATGATCGCGATGGAGAGGCCGACATCGCCGACCCGGTTCACCAGGAACGCCTTCTTGGCGGCGGTGGCCGCGCTGGGCTTGTGCTGCCAGAAGCCGATCAGCAGGTAGGAGGCGAGACCGACGCCCTCCCAGCCGACGTACAGCAGCAGGTAGTTGTCGGCGAGCACCAGCAGGAGCATCGCCGCGAGGAAGAGGTTGAGATAACCGAAGAAGCGCCGGCGCCGCTCGTCGTGCTCCATGTAGCCGACGGAGTAGAGGTGGATCAGCGAGCCGACCCCGGTGATCAGCAGGACGAAGGTCATGGAGAGCTGGTCGAGCTGGAAGGCGACGTCCGCCTGAAAGCCGCCGACCGGGATCCAGCTGAAGAGGTGCTGGTGCAGGGCGCGGTCCTCGGCGTCCCTGCTCAGCATCTCCGCGAAGAGCACCAGCCCGATCGCGAAGGACGCGCCGGCCAGGGCGGTGCCCAGCCAGTGTCCGGTGCGGTCGAGCCGGCGGCCGCCGCAGAGCAGGACGGCCGCACCGAGCAGCGGGGCGCCGACGAGCAGCCCGATGAGTGATTCCACTGGTCCGTACTCCTTACAGCTTCATCAGGCTGGCGTCGTCGACCGAGGCCGAGTGGCGGGAGCGGTAGAGCGTCACGATGATCGCCAGGCCGACCACGACCTCGGCGGCGGCGACGACCATGGTGAAGAACGCCATGATCTGCCCGTCGAGGTTGCCGTGCAGCCGGGAGAAGCCGACCAGGGCGAGGTTGCTCGCGTTCAGCATCAGCTCGACGCACATGAAGACGACGATGGCGTTCCGCCGGATCAGCACGCCGGTGGCCCCGATGGTGAAGAGCAGCCCGGCGAGGTAGAGGTAGTTGACCGGATTCACTGGGCGTTCTCCTTGTCACCGTCGCGATCGCCGGCCGTCCGGCCCGGCCCGTTCGCGTCCCGGCCCTCCGGGGCGTCCGGGCCCTCCGGCTCCGCGGGCTCGACCGGGTGGGCGCGTTCCAGGTGCTGCTCGGCCCGCCGCTCCAGGGCGGCCAGGTCGGCCAGCGCCTGCCGGGAGACGTCCCGGACCTGGCCCCGGCTGCGCAGCGTCGGGTTGACGGTCAGCTCGGACGGGGTGCCGTCCGGCAGCAGGCCGGGCAGGTCCACGGCGTTGTGCCGGGCGTAGACGCCGGGGGCGGGCAGCGGCGGGAGGTGCTTGCCCTCGCGCACCCGCTGCTCGGCCAGCTCCCGCTGGGTGCCGCGGCGTTCGGTCCGCTCGCGGTGCGTGAGCACCATGGCGGCGACGGCCGCGGTCACCAGCAGGGCCCCGGTGAGCTCGAAGGCGAAGACGTAGTCGGTGAAGACCAGCCGGGCCAGGCCCTGCACGTTGCCGCCCGCGTTGGCCTCGGCCAGCCCGGTGAAGGTGGAGACCGAGGCGTTGCCCAGCCCGCCGAGCAGCAGGATGCCGAAGCCGAGGCCGCAGAGGGCGGCCATCCACCGCTGGCCCTTGATGGTCTCCCGCAGCGAGTCGGCGGCGGTGACACCGACCAGCATCAGCACGAAGAGGAAGAGCATCATCACGGCACCGGTGTAGACGACGATCTGCACGATGCCGAGGAAGTAGGCGCCGTTGGCGAGATAGAAGACCGCCAGGACGATCATGGTCCCGGCGAGGCAGAGCGCGGAGTGCACGGCCCGCTTCATGAGGACCGTGCCCAGGGCGCCGAGCACGGCGACCGTGCCCAGCACCCAGAACTGCAGCGCCTCGCCGGTGGAGGTGGTGGTCGCCGCCAGGTCTGCGTACGTCATCGGTGGGCCTCCCCGGCGCCGTCGACGCCGCCCGCGGCCTCGCCCTCCGCCGAGCCGCCGGGGGCTGCCGCGCCGTGCGCGGCGGCCGCCGCGGCAGCGGGCTCGTCGGGACCGTAGGTCTCCTTCGCGGCCTGCGGCGGCTCGTTCAGCGGGGTCCTGGAGTGCGCCTCCTGCTGGACCGTGCCGGGGGCGGCCTCGCTGACCAGGCCGCTGTAGTAGTCCTTCTCGGTCATCCCCGGGTGGATCGCGTGCGGGGTGTCGACCATGCCCTCCTCCAGGCCCGCGAGCAGCTCCTCCTTGGTGTAGATGAGCGACTCCCGCGAGTCGTCGGCGAGCTCGTACTCGTTGGTCATGGTCAGCGCACGGGTCGGGCACGCCTCCACGCAGAGCCCGCACAGGATGCAGCGCAGGTAGTTGATCTGGTAGACGCGGCCGTACCGCTCGCCCGGCGAGTAACGCTCCTCGTCGGTGTTGTCCGCGCCCTCCACGTAGATGGCGTCCGCCGGGCACGCCCAGGCGCACAGCTCGCAGCCCACGCACTTCTCCAGCCCGTCCGGGTGCCGGTTGAGCTGGTGACGGCCGTGGAAGCGCGGCGCGGTGGGCTTCTTGTACTCCGGGTACTGCTCGGTCAGCCGCTTCTTGAACATGGCCTTGAAGGTCACGCCGAAGCCGGCCACGGGGTTGTCAGGCACCGTCGGCCTCCCTTCCTTCGTTGGTCCCGTCCTGGGCGCCCTCGGTCTCGGCCGCCGTGCCGACGAGCGTGCGGTCCGCACGGGAGCGGCGCCGCGGCACGGGCGGGAGGGTCTGTCCGGGCAGCGGCGGCACGGGGTAGCCGCCCGCCATCGGGTCGAACGCGGTGTCCGGCGGGGCCTCCGCCCGCTTCCGCGCCTCCTCGGCCTTCTCCGCACGCTCGCGGAAGACGTCGATCAGGAAGGAGAGGAGCAGCAGCGCGATCACGCCGCCGCCGACCCAGTAGATGATGTCGGTGAAGGAGTAGTTCTCGTTCCGCATGGCCCGGACGGCGGCGACCAGCATCAGCCAGACCATGGCGACCGGGATGAGCACCTTCCAGCCCAGCTTCATGAACTGGTCGTAGCGGACCCGCGGCAGCGTGGCCCGGAGCCAGATGAAGCCGAAGAGCAGCACGCTCATCTTGACGGTGAACCAGAGCAGCGGCCACCAGCCGTGGTTCGCCCCCTCCCACCAGGTGGAGAGCGGCGCCGGGGCCCGCCAGCCGCCCAGGAACAGGGTGACCGCGAGGGCGGAGACGGTGACCATGTGGATGTACTCGGCGAGCATGAACATCGCGAACTTGATCGACGAGTACTCGGTGTTGAAGCCGCCGACCAGATCGCCCTCGGACTCCGGCATGTCGAACGGCGCACGGTGCGCCTCGCCGACCATCGACACCAGATAGATGAGGAACGACACCGGCAGCAGCACCGCGAACCAGCGTTCGTCCTGCGCGTCGACGATGGCCGAGGTGGACATCGACCCGGAGTGCAGGAAGACCGCCGCGAAGCTGAGGCCCATCGCGACCTCGTAGCTGATCACCTGGGCGGTGGCCCGCACACCGCCGAGCAGCGGGTAGGTGGAGCCGGAGGACCAGCCGGCCAGCACCACGCCGTAGGCGGCGATGGAGCTGGTGGCCAGGATGTAGAGGACCGCCACCGGGAGATCGGTGAGCTGCATGGCGGTGCGGGTGCCGAAGATGGAGACCTCGTTGCCCGCCGGGCCGAAGGGGATCACCGCGAACGCCATGAAGGCGGGGATCGCGCCGACGATCGGGGCCAGCAGATAGACCGCCTTGTCGGCGCCCCGGACGATCACGTCCTCCTTCAGCATCAGCTTGATGCCGTCCGCCAGGGACTGGAGCATGCCCCACGGCCCGTGGCGGTTGGGGCCGACCCGGCGCTGCATCCAGGCGAGGATCTTCCGCTCGAAGACGATGGAGAGCAGCACGGTGACCATCAGGAAGGCGAAGCAGAAGACCGCCTTGATCCCGATGAGCCACCACGGGTCGGTGCCGAAGGCCGACAGGTCCGCGGCGGCGAGCGCCCCCTCGAAGCCCTGCGGGCCGGTGCCCTGCGTCACGCCTCCACCTCCTGTGCGTCCTGCCCGCCGGGGGCGTCCTGCGGCCCGTCGCCGGGCCCGTCCGGACCGATCCGTACGAGGTCGCCGGGGAGCGCGCCGGTGTCGGCGGTGACGCCGTCCCCGGCCGAGTTGAGCGGCAGCCAGACCACGTGGTCCGGCATCTCCGTGACCCGCAGCGGGAAGCTCACCGAGCCCCGCGGGCCCTCGACGGCCAGCAGATCGCCGTCCCGGACGCCGGCCTGCGCGGCGGTGGCCGCGGAGAGCCGGGCGAGCGCGGCGTGCCGGGTGCCGGCCAGCGCCTCGTCGCCCTCCTGGAGCCGGCCCTGGTCCAGCAGCAGCCGGTGCCCGGCGAGCACCGCGCGGCCCGCGCCGGGCTGCGGCAGCGGCCGCGCCCGCTCCATCGGGGCGGCGGGGCGGGGCCCGTCCCAGCCGCCGAGCCGGTCGAGTTCGCGGCGCGCGGCCCACACGTCCGGCAGCCCCAGCGGCGCCGCGGCGGAGCCGCCGTCGGCCTCGGCGCGGGCGGCGAGGGCGTCGGCGAGCATGTGCAGCACCCGGCCGTCGGACTGGACGTGCCGCCGGGTCATCTGGTCGGGCTTCAGCGCGGCCTCGAAGGGGCGCGCACGGCCCTCCCAGTCGAGATAGGTGCCGGACTTCTCGGCCGCGGCGGCCACCGGCAGCACCACGTCGGCCCGGGCGGTGACCGCGGAGGGCCGCAGCTCCAGGCTGACCAGGAAGCCGGCCGTGTCCAGTGCCTCGGCCGCGCGGGCCGGGTCCGGCAGGTCGGCGAGCTCCACGCCGCCGACCACCAGCGCGGTCAGCTCGCCGGAGGCGGCCGCCTCCACGATGCCCGCGGTGTCCCGGCCCTGCCCGAACGGCAGCGTGCCGATGCCCCAGACCCGCTCGACCTGCTCCCGGGCACGGGCGTCGTCCAGCGGGCGGGCGCCGGGCAGCAGGGTCGGCAGGGCGCCGGCCTCCAGCGCCCCGCGCTCCCCGGCCCGGCGCGGGATCCACACAAGGGTGGCCCCGGTGGCGGTGGCGGCCCGTACGGCGGCGGTCAGCGCGCCCGGCACGGTGGCCAGCCGCTCGCCGACCAGCAGCACCGCGCCCTCCTGGCGCAGCGCCTCGGCCGCCTGCTCGCCGTCGCCCTCCAGCCCGACGCCGCCCGCCAGCGCGTCCAGCCACTCGGTCTCGGTGCCGGGCGCGGCGGGCAGCAGGGTGCCGCCGGCCTTCTCCAGGCCCCGGGTGGCGTACGGGGCGAGCGACCAGGTGCGCTGGCCGTGCTTCCGCATCGCCTTGCGCAGCCGCAGGAAGACGCCGGGGGCCTCCTCCTCGGCCTCGAAACCGGCCAGCAGCACGGCGGGCGCCTGCTCCAGCGCGGTGTAGGTGAGCCCGGTGCCGTCCAGGTCCCGGCCGCGCCCGGCGACGTGCGCGGCGAGGAAGGCAGCCTCCTCGGCGGAGTGTGCCCGGGCCCGGAAGTCCACGTCGTGGGTGCCGAGCGCGACCCGGGCGAACTTCGCGTAGGCGTAGGCGTCCTCGACAGTCAGCCGGCCGCCGGTCAGCACACCGGTACGGCCCCAGGAGCCGGCCAGCCCGCGGGCCGCGGCCTCCAGCGCCTCCGGCCAGCTCGCCGGCTCCAGCTCACCGGTCTCCGCGTTCCGCACCAGCGGGGTGGTGAGCCGGTCCGGGCGCTGGGCGTAGCGGAAGCCGAAGCGGCCCTTGTCGCACACCCACTCCTCGTTGACCTCCGGGTCCTCGGCGGCCAGCCGGCGCATCACCTTGCCGCGCCGGTGGTCCGTACGGATGGCGCAGCCGCCGGCGCAGTGCTCGCACACGCCGGGCGAGGAGACCAGGTCGAAGGGGCGGGAGCGGAAGCGGTAGGCGGCGGAGGTGAGGGCGCCGACCGGGCAGATCTGGATGGTGTTGCCGGAGAAGTAGGACTCGAAGGGCTCGTCCTCGCCGGTGCCCACCTGCTGGAGGGCGCCGCGCTCCAGCAGCTCGATCATCGGGTCGCCCGCGATCTGGTTCGAGAAGCGGGTGCAGCGCGCGCAGAGCACACAGCGCTCGCGGTCCAGCAGCACCTGGGTGGAGATCGGCACCGGCTTCTCGAAGGTGCGCTTGCGGCCCTCGAAACGACTGTCGGCCTGCCCGGCGGACATGGCCTGGTTCTGCAGCGGGCACTCGCCCCCCTTGTCGCAGACCGGGCAGTCCAGCGGGTGGTTGATGAGCAGCAGCTCCATCACGCCGCGCTGGGCCTTCTCCGCCACCGGGGAGGTGAGCTGGGTGCGCACCACCATGCCGTCGGTGCAGGTGATGGTGCAGGAGGCCATCGGCTTGCGCTGGCCCTCGACCTCCACGATGCACTGCCGGCAGGCGCCCGCCGGGTCCAGCAGCGGGTGGTCGCAGAACCGCGGGATCTCGATGCCGAGCTGCTCCGCCGCGCGGATCACCAGGGTGCCCTTGGGCACGCTGATCTCCGCGCCGTCGATGGTCAGCGAGACCATCTCCTCGGCCGGGGGCACCGCGTTCCCCCCGCCGGAGGGTGCGGAAGAGGACGTGACGGTCATGCCTGCACCTCCGGGTGGGACGGGCTGCTCAGCGGTGCGCGGCCCGCGGGGCGGCCGGCGGCGAAGCCGCGGCCCCGCGCGGGCCCGGGCGCCACGGTCATGCGGACACCTCCATGTGCGGGTTCTGCGCGTCGGCCCACGCGGTGGACCGGGCGGGGTCGAAGGGGCAGCCCCGGCCGCCGATGTGCTGCTCGTACTCCTCGCGGAAGTACTTCAGCGAGGAGAAGATCGGGGACGCGGCGCCGTCGCCGAGGGCGCAGAAGGACTTGCCGTTGATGTTGTCGGCGATGTCGGCGATCTTGTCGAGGTCGGCCTGGCCTGCCTTGCCGGCCTCGATGTCGCGGAGAAGCTGGACCAGCCAGTACGTGCCCTCCCGGCAGGGGGTGCACTTGCCGCAGGACTCGTGGGCGTAGAACTCGGTCCAGCGGGTCACCGCCCGGACCACGCAGGTGGTCTCGTCGAAGCACTGCAGGGCCTTGGTGCCGAGCATGGAGCCGGCCTCGCCGACGCCCTCGTAGTCCAGCGGGACGTCCAGGTGCTCATCGGTGAGCAGCGGGGTGGAGGAGCCGCCGGGCGTCCAGAACTTCAGCCGGTGGCCGGGCCGCATGCCGCCGCTCATCTCCAGGAGCTGCCGCAGCGTGACGCCGAGCGGCGCCTCGTACTGGCCCGGCCGGGCGACATGGCCGCTGAGCGAGTAGAGCGTGAAGCCCGGGGACTTCTCGCTGCCCATCGAGCGGAACCACTCCTTGCCGCGGTGCAGCAGGGCGGGAACCGAGGCGATGGACTCGACGTTGTTCACCACGGTGGGGCAGGCGTAGAGACCGGCGACGGCCGGGAAGGGGGGACGCAGCCGGGGCTGGCCGCGGCGCCCCTCCAGGGAGTCGAGCAGCGCGGTCTCCTCGCCGCAGATGTAGGCGCCGGCGCCGGCGTGCACGGTGACCTCGAGGTCCTTGCCCGGCCCGAGGGCGTCCTTGCCGAAGTAGCCCGCCTCGTAGGCCTCGCGCACCGCCAGGTGGAGCCGGCGGAGCACGGGGACGACCTCGCCGCGGAGGTAGATGAAGGCGTGGTCGGAGCGGATCGCGTGGCAGGCGATCGCGATGCCCTCCAGGAGGGAGTGCGGGTTGGCGTAGAGCAGCGGGATGTCCTTGCAGGTGCCGGGCTCCGACTCGTCGGCGTTGACGACGAGGTAGTGCGGCTTGCCGTCACCCTGCGGGATGAACTGCCACTTCATGCCGGTGGGGAAGCCGGCGCCGCCGCGGCCGCGCAGGCCCGAGTCCTTGACGTAGGCGATGAGGTCGTCCGGGTCCATCGCCAGCGCCTTGCGCAGGCCCTGGTAGCCGTCGTGCCGCCGGTAGGTCTCCAGCGTCCACGACTCCGGCTGGTCCCAGAAGGCCGAGAGCACCGGGGCCAGCAGCTTCTCGGGCGACTCGGTGGTCCTCACTGGTCCTCCTCGGTGACCGGTCCGCTGGGGTGCGCCGGGTCGGCGGGCGCGGTGGCCTGCGGCGCGTCGTGCGAGCTCGGGTGGGTGGCCCGCTCCTCGCCGGTGGTACGGGCGCCGGGGCCCGGCACGTCCCCGCCCTCGTCGCCGCCCGCGCCGCGCGGCGCGACCACCCGGGCCGGGGACTCCGCCTCGCCCTTGGCCAGCCGCAGCCCGGCCAGCGAGGCCGGTCCCGCGCCGCCGGTGGCCTCGACGGCGCCGGGGCGCTCGTCGGGGAAGCCGGCGAGGATGCGGGAGGTCTCCTTGAAGCTGCACAGCGGGGCGCCACGGGTGGGCCGCACCTCGCGGCCGGCCCGCAGGTCGTCCACCAGACGCTTGGCGGAGGCGGGGTCCTGGTTGTCGAAGAACTCCCAGTTGACCATCACCACGGGCGCGTAGTCGCAGGCCGCGTTGCACTCGATGTGCTCCAGGGTCACCCTGCCGTCGCCGGTGGTCTCGCCGTTCCCGACGCCGAGGTGCTCCTGGAGCTCGGCGAAGATGGCGTCGCCGCCCATCACCGCGCAGAGCGTGTTGGTGCAGACGCCGACCTGGTAGTCGCCGCCCTGCTTCCGCCGGTACATGGTGTAGAAGGTCGCGACGGCGTTCACCTCGGCGGTGGTGAGGCCCAGCATCTCGGCGCAGAACCGCTGGCCGGTGCGGGTGACGTGACCGTCCTCGGACTGCACCAGGTGCAGCAGCGGCAGCAGCGCGGAGCGGCTGTCCGGATAGCGGCCGATGATCTCCTTCGCGTCCTGCTCCAGCCGCGCCCGTACGTCCGACGGGTAGTCGGGGGCGGGCATCCCGGGGATGCCCAGCTCTACGTCGGTCATCGGTCGACGCCTCCCATCACGGGGTCGATGGACGCGACGGCGACGATGACGTCGGCGACCTGGCCGCCCTCGCACATCGCCGCCATGCACTGGAGGTTGGTGAAGGACGGGTCGCGGAAGTGCACCCGGTAGGGGCGGGTGCCGCCGTCGCTCACGGCGTGCACGCCCAGCTCGCCCTTGGGGGACTCCACGGCCGCGTACGCCTGCCCCGGCGGCACCCGGAAGCCCTCCGTGACCAGCTTGAAGTGGTGGATCAGGGCCTCCATGGAGGTGCCCATGATCTTCCGGATGTGGTCCAGGGAGTTGCCCAGCCCGTCCGGGCCGAGGGCCAGTTGGGCGGGCCAGGCGATCTTCTTGTCGGCCACCATCACGGGCCCGGGCTCCAGCCGGTCGAGGCACTGCTCGACGATCCTCAGGGATTCCCGCATCTCCTCGATGCGGAGCAGGAAGCGCCCGTAGGAGTCGCAGGTGTCGGTGGTGGGGACGTCGAAGTCGTAGGTCTCGTAGCCGCAGTACGGCTGGGCCTTGCGCAGGTCGAACGGCAGGCCGGCGGAGCGCAGGATGGGCCCGGTGGCGCCGAGCGCCATGCAGCCGGCCAGGTCGAGGTAGCCGATGTCCTTGAGCCGGGCCTTGTAGACCGGGTTGCCGACGGCGAGCTTGTCGTACTCCGGCAGGTTCTTCTTGAACTTCTTCACGAACTCGCGGAGCGCGTCCATGCTGCCGGGCGGCAGGTCCTGGGAGAGACCGCCGGGCCGGATGTACGCGTGGTTCATCCGCAGGCCGGTGATCAGCTCGAAGAGGTCCAGGATCATCTCGCGGTCCCGGAAGCCGGAGATGGCGACGGTGGTGGCGCCCAGCTCCATGCCGCCGGTGGCGAGGTAGACCAGGTGCGAGGAGATCCGGTTGAGCTCCATCAGCAGCACCCGGATGACGTTCGCCCGCTGCGGCACGTCGTCCTCGATGCCGAGCAGCTTCTCCACCGCCAGGCAGTAGGCCGCCTCGTTGTGCAGCGGCATGAGGTAGTCCATGCGCGTCACGAAGGTCGTGCCCTGGGTCCAGGTGCGGTACTCGAGGTTCTTCTCGATGCCGGTGTGCAGGTAGCCGATGCCGCAGCGGGCCTCGGTGACGGTCTCGCCGTCGATCTCCAGGATGAGCCGGAGCACGCCGTGCGTGGACGGGTGCTGCGGACCCATGTTGACGATGATCCGCTCGTCGTCGCTGCGGGCGGCCGCCGAGGCGAGCTCGTCCCAGTCGCCGCCGGTGACGTCGTAGACGGTGCCCTCGGTGGTCTCACGGGCGCCGGCCGTCGCGTGGGGTGCGTGTGCAGTGGACATCAGCTGTACGACCTCCGCTGGTCGGGAGCCGGGATCTGGGCGCCCTTGTACTCGACGGGGATGCCGCCGAGGGGGTAGTCCTTGCGCTGCGGATGGCCCTGCCAGTCGTCGGGCATCATGATCCGCGTCAGGGCGGGGTGGCCGTCGAAGACGATGCCGAAGAAGTCGTAGGTCTCCCGCTCGTGCCAGTCGTTGGTCGGGTAGACCTCCACGATCGACGGGATGCGCGGGTCCGCGTCGGGCGCGCTCACCTCCAGCCGGATCATCCGGTTGTGGGTGAGCGAGCGCAGGTGGTAGACGGCGTGCAGCTCGCGGCCCTCGTCGCCGGGGAAGTGCACCCCGCTGACGCCGGTGCACATCTCGAAGCGCAGCGCCGGGTCGTCCCGCAGGGTGCGGGCGACCTGCCGCAGGTGCTCCCGGGCCACGTGGAAGGTGAGCTGCTCGCGGTCGACGACCGTCTTTTCCAGCGCCTCCTCGGGGGCGAGCCCCTGCTCCTCCAGGGCACCCTCCAGCTCGTCGGCCACCTCGTCGAACCAGCCGCCGTACGGGCGCTGGGCCGCACCGGGCAGCCGCACCGTACGGACCAGACCGCCGTAGCCGGAGGTGTCGCCGCCGGCGCTGGGGCCGAACATCCCGCGGCGTACGCCGATGACCTCGCCGGCGTCCCCGCGCTGCCCGGGGAGGTTGTTCGCGTTCACGTCCTGGTCGGGGTTGTGCCCGTTCTGCTCACTCGATGCGCTCACCGCAGCAGCCCCTTCATCTCGATCGTCGGAAGCGCACGCTTCGCCGCCTCCTCCGCCTCGCGGGCCGCGCGCTCGCGGTTCACGCCGAGCTTCTCGTTCTTGACGTGCTCGTGGAGCTTGAGGATGGAGTCCATCAGCATCTCCGGGCGCGGCGGGCAGCCGGGCAGGTAGATGTCCACGGGGACGATGTGATCGACGCCCTGCACGATCGCGTAGTTGTTGAACATCCCGCCGGAGGAGGCGCACACGCCCATGGAGATGACCCACTTCGGGTTGGGCATCTGGTCGTAGACCTGACGCAGCACCGGGGCCATCTTCTGGCTGACCCGCCCTGCCACGATCATGAGATCCGCCTGGCGGGGTGAGCCGCGGAAGACCTCCATGCCGAAGCGGGCCAGGTCGTAGCGGCCCGCGCCTGTCGTCATCATCTCGATGGCACAGCAGGCGAGTCCGAAGGTCGCCGGGAACATCGACGACTTGCGGACCCACCCGGCGGCCTGCTCGACGGTGGAGAGCAGAAAGCCGCTCGGCAGTTTCTCTTCGAGTCCCATTTCTCTACGCCCCTAGTCCCATTCCAGGCCGCCGCGCCGCCACACGTAGGCGTAGGCGACGAAGACGGTGAGCACGAAGAGCAGCATCTCCACGAGCCCGAAAAGCCCCAGGGCGTCGAAGGTGACCGCCCAGGGGTAGAGGAAGACGATTTCGATGTCGAAGACGATGAACAGCATCGCCGTCAGGTAGTACTTGATCGGGAAGCGGCCGCCGCCGGACGGCTGGGGAGTCGGCTCGATCCCGCACTCGTAGGCCTCGAGCTTGGCCCGGTTGTAGCGCTTGGGGCCGATGATCGAGGCCATCACCACGGAGAAGATCGCAAAGGCCGCTCCCAGGCCCCCCAGCACAAGGATGGGCGCGTACGCGTTCACCGCTCCTCGCTCCTTCCGGTCGCCCCCACGTCAGGAAGATCGCTCCTATGTGAGGCAGTTCACAAGCCCTGGCGAAGGGCATCCTATGCCTGCGGCTCTGTGATCTGCGACACGGGGTACGACAACGACTTTGTGATCTTCACCACCCGGCGGCGGATCACCCGGTCACACATCTGGCGATCTTCATACGCGAAGCTCTGAAGCCATCACCAACGGTGACGTCCCAAGGCGCCTGACCTGCCGTGCAGCAGGTCCCCTTAGCACCCAGCATAATGCGATGGCAAATTCGCGCTGGACAGCTCCGCGTGCTACTCGCACCGCCCGCGGCGAGCGGCCCGGCGACCGGGGGCGCCCCTCGCGCGCACGGACGGGAGGGCGCCGGTCGTGAACGCCGGCACAAGACGGAAGCGCATCCTCCGGGGCCTCGCCGCCACCCGCGGGGGACGCTTCAGTGGTCTGCTCCTGTGGCTCTTTCTTTCCTGGGCACCGCTGGTTGACGTGCGTCACGCGCGACCCGCATGTTTGACATGCCCTCGACAGTGCCGTCCACCGGCCGGGCTCACCCCCACGAGACCCCCGCAGGAGGTCACCGATGTCCAGAGGAACCCCGCTGTGGCGGCGGCTCCGCTCCGTCGCTCTCGGCGGGCTGGCCGCCGCCCTGGTCCTCACCGGCCAGAGCGCGCAGGCCGCCCCCGCGCCCGCGGAACCCCCCACGATGAACCACGCCTTCACGGAGGCCGCCGAGGAGTACCGGGTCCCGCGCGACCTGCTGGTCGCCGTCGGGTACGGCGAGACGCATCTGGACGGCCACGACGGGCGTCCCAGCCACGCCAACGGCTACGGCGTGATGCACCTGGCCGACAACCCCGGACAGCACAGCCTGGAACGGGCCGCCGAGCTGACCGGCACCCCGCGCTCCGTGCTCCGCCGGGACACCGTGGCCAACATCCGGGGCGGCGCCGCCGTGCTCGCCGACCACGCCCGGGCGCTGGGCCTGACCGGCGCCGAGCGCCGCGACCCGGACGCCTGGTACCCGGCCGTGGCCCGCTACGGCGGCGCCGAGGACCCGCGCACCGCCCGGCTCTACGCCGACACCGTCTACCGCTTCCTCGCGGACGGCGTCAGCGCCCACACCCCCGCCGGCGAGCGGGTCACCGTGCGCCCGCGCCCGGTCGACCCCGAGCGCGGCCGGTACGCCGCGGTGCCCTCCCTGGACGGCTCCGGTGACGGCGCGGCCCTGCAGAGCGCCGACTACCCGCCGGCCCGCTGGGTGCCGGCCGACCCCAGCAACTACTCCTCCGGCCGCGCCTCCTCGATCACCACCGTCGTCGTCCACGTCACCCAGGGCAGCTACGCCGGGACCATCAGCTGGTTCCAGAACCCCTCCTCCGACGTGAGCGCCCACTACGTGGTGCGCTCCTCGGACGGCGAGGTGACGCAGATGGTGCGGGACCGGGACACCGCCTGGCACGCCCGCTCCGGCAACCCCTACTCCGTCGGCATCGAGCACGAGGGGTACGTCGACGACCCGACCTGGTTCACCGACGCCATGTACCGCTCCTCCGCCGCGCTCACCCGCCACCTGTGCGACGAGTACGGCATCCCGAAGGACCGGGCGCACGTCGTCGGCCACCACGAGGTGCCGGGCAACGACCACACCGACCCCGGGCCGTACTGGGACTGGGACTACTACATGGAACTCGTCGGCGGCAGCGGCGAGGTCACGCCCCGGCTGAGCTTCCCCTCCTACGACACCCTGCGCGAGGGTGACCGGAACGACCAGGTGAAGGCGGCCCAGTACCTGCTGAACGCGCAGGGCTTCGACGCCGGCAGCGTGGACGGGATCTTCGGGCCCGCCACCGACGCCGCCGTGCGCTCCTTCCAGAGCGACCGCGGACTGACCGCCGACGGCGTCGTCGGAAAGCGCACCTGGACGGCGCTGCTCTCCGCCGGGTCCACACCGCTGCTGCAGAACGGCGACTCGGGCGCCGCGGTGACCCGGCTCCAGCGGGCCCTGACCGCCGCCCTCGGCCGCACCGTCGAGACCGACGGGCTCTTCGGCCCGAAGACCGAGGAAGCCGTCCGCGACTACCAGACCGGCCGCGGACTGGGCGTGGACGGCCTCGTCGGCGACGAGACCTGGGGAGCGCTGCAGTCCGGCCGGTGACCGGCCGCCACCCGCTCCTGACGGCGCGCCGGCCGCACGCCCCCGTGCGGCCGGCGCGCCGCCCGCCGTGGACGGGGCGGCACCACGACGCGGCGGGCAGTGCGTCCGCCGATGCTCCGTTAACGGCGGAATGACCGCTTTGCAGGGGCACTTCGGGCACCTCCACCTGACGGTGCGACACCGCCACGTGAGGTGCACCACGCCCCCGGGCCGCCGCGATCCGCCGTCGTTGCGCGCGTTACCGTCGCGTGATAAGCCGAAGACGCAATCCGGACCTCCCGGACAACTCCCTGGGTATGGCCGCGTAGTCGGGCGCGGAAGGCCGCCCTCCGGGGTGCACGGAGGGCTCCGAATCCCCCCAACAGGCCCGGTAGCCGACGAGTGTGGCGCATCCCACCCCAATTGAAGGGAACCCGGGCCCCCTGATAGCCAGTTCCCATGTCCCCGAACGCAGTCATACCCAGCCACCGGAAGCCCCGGGTGCGCAGCGGCCGTCAGGCCGCCTGGCGCGCCGGAGTCGCCGGTGGCGTGCTCAGCACCATCGCGGTGACCTCGGGCGCCACGCCCTCCTCCGCGCACGGTGCCGACGGCGCCGGCGAGACCGCCGCCGAGACGACCGCAGAGATCCCCACGGTCCCCACGCTCGCCGCCGACCTCACGGCCGGCACCGAGCGGACCGCGCAGGCACTCCAGACCTCCGCCGCCCGCTACGACCTGGCGGCCGCACGGGACAGGGCGGCCGAGGAGGCCGCCGAGATCGCCGCCCAGAAGAAGGCGAAGGCCGAGGCCGAGGCCCACCGCAAGGCGGAGGCCCGCCGCAAGGCCGAGGCCCGTGCCCGGGCCGCCGCCGAGGAGGAGCGGGCGTCCCGCGCGGCACCCCGCACCGAGATCGACGTCGCAGCCACCGGCAGCGTCGGCGAACTGGTCGGCTTCCTGCGCGCCCAGGTCGGCAAGGCGTACGTGATGGGCGCCTCCGGGCCGAGCGCGTACGACTGCTCCGGACTGGTGCAGACCGCGTTCCGGCAGATCGGCGTCAGCCTGCCGCGCGTCTCGCAGGGCCAGTCGGCCGCCGGCACCCAGGTGTCCGTGAGCCAGGCGCAGCCCGGCGACATCCTCTACTGGGGCGGCGCGGGCAGCGCCCACCACGTGGCCGTCTACGTCGGCGGCGGCCAGTACATCGACGCGGCGAACCCCTCCAAGGGCGTCGTGGTGCAGAACGTCTCCGACTGGCCGCCGGACGGCGCGACCCGCGTCCTGTGACGCCGCGCTGACGCCGTATCACGACCGCCGCGCCGCAGTCGCGCCCCGGCACCGCACAGCCACGACGGGTCCCGGACGCCTTCGCGTCCGGGGCCCGTCGCTCTGTCCGGGCCCGTCGCACGGACCCGCCGGGCGGTGGCCCCTCAGGCCTTGGGCGCCACCTTGGAGAGCCCGTTGATGATGCGGTCCATGGCGTCCCCGCCCGTGGGGTCCGTGAGATTGGCCAGCATCTTGAGGGTGAAGCGCATCAGCACCGGGTGGCTCAGCCCGCGCTCCGTCGCCAGCTTCATCACCTTCGGGTTGCCGATGAGCTTCACGAAGGCGCGGCCCAGGGTGTAGTAGCCGCCGTAGGTGTCCTTGAGCACCCGCGGGTAGGAGCGCAGCGCCAGCTCCCGCTGGGAGGGGGTGCTGCGGGCCTGCGCCTGCACCACGACCTGCGCGGCGATCTCCCCGGACTCCATGGCGTACGCGATGCCCTCGCCGTTGAACGGGTTCACCAGGCCGCCGGCGTCGCCGACCAGCAGCAGACCGCGGGTGTAGTGCGGCTGCCGGTTGAAGGCCATCGGCAGCGCGGCGCCGCGGATCGGGCCCGTCATGTTCTCCGGGGTGTAGCCCCAGTCCTCGGGCATGGAGGCGCACCAGGCCTTGAGCACCTCACGCCAGTCCAGGTCCTTGAAGGCCGCGGAGGTGTTGAGCACGCCCAGCCCCACGTTGGAGGTGCCGTCGCCCATGCCGAAGATCCAGCCGTAGCCGGGCAGCAGCCGGTCCTCCGGGCCCCGGCGGTCCCAGAGCTCCAGCCAGGACTCCAGGTAGTCGTCGTCGTGCCGGGGCGAGGTGAAGTAGGTGCGCACCGCGACGCCCATCGGGCGGTCGTCCCGGCGGTGCAGGCCCATCTTGAGGGACAGCCGGGTGGAGTTGCCGTCGGCGGCGACCACCAGCGGCGCCCGGAAGGTCACCGGGGTACGCTCCTCGCCGAGTTTCGCCTGCACGCCGATGATCCGGCCCGTACGGTCGTCGAGGAGCGGCTCGCCGACGTTGCACCGCTCGTGCAGCCGGGCCCCGGCCTTCTCCGCCTGGCGGGCGAGCTGGAGGTCGAAGTCGTCCCGCTTGCGGACCAGTCCGTAGTCCGGGTAGCTGGCCAGCTCGGGCCAGTCGAGCTGGAGCCGCTGACCGCCCCCGATGATCCGCAGGCCCTTGTTCCGCAGCCAGCCGGCCTCCTCGGAGATGTCGACGCCCATCCCCGCGAGCTGCTTCACCGCGCGCGGCGTCAGGCCGTCGCCGCACACCTTCTCCCGCGGGAAGGCCGTCTTCTCCAGCAGGAGCACGTCGAGGCCGGAGCGGGCGAGGTGGTAGGCCGTGGTGGACCCGGCCGGCCCGGCGCCGACCACGATCACGTCGGCGTGGTGCTCGGAGGCTGCCTTCGTCTGGGGCTCGGTCACGACGGTCTCCCGCAAGACTCGGTGTGGCGCGTGCCGGCCGTGCCGGGCGCTGGACACGCCCAGTCTAGGAGGACGCCCCGCGCCGGGCCGGACGGGCCCGCACGGACGCCGCGCGGCCGGGGTCGCGTCGCCCGGTGCCGGCCCCGGGCACGGCCCCGGCAGGCAGGTTGCGGGCATGCCGGGACGGCGGGGTTCCGGGCAGGCGGCCCGCGCCGGCGGTGCGGAGCCGCTACGCCGGGCGCCAGGCGCGGTGCAGGGCGACCACCCCGCCGCTGAGGTTACGCCAGGCCACCCGGGACCAGCCGGCGGCCTGGAGCCGCCGGGCCAGCGCCGGCTGGTCCGGCCAGGCGCGGATGGACTCGGCGAGGTAGACGTACGCGTCCGGGCTGCTGGAGACCGCCTCGGCGACCCGGGGCAGCGCCCGCATCAGGTACTCCGTGTAGACGGTGCGGAAGGGCGCCCAGGCCGGGTGGCTGAACTCGCAGACGACCACCCGCCCGCCGGGCCGGGTCACCCGCAGCGTCTCGGCCAGCGCGGCGTCCGTGTCCTGCACGTTCCGCAGCCCGAAGGAGATGGTGACGGCGTCGAAGACGCCGTCCCGGAAGGGCAGCCGGGTGGCGTCCCCCGCGGTGAACGGCAACCGGGGGTGGCGGCGGCGCCCCTCGGCGAGCATGCCGGTGGAGAAGTCGCAGGGCACGGTGTACGCGCCGGCGCCGGTGAACGGCAGCGAGGAGGTGCCCGTACCGGCGGCGAGGTCCAGCACCCGCTCGCCCGGCCGGGCGTCGACGGCCCGTGCCACGGCTCGCCGCCAGAGCCGGGCCTGGCCGAGCGACAGCACGTCGTTGGTGAGGTCGTAGCGCGCCGCCACGTCGTCGAACATCGCGGCGACTTCGTGCGGCTGCTTCTCCAGGGATGCTCGGGTCACACGACCATTGTCCCGCCCCGCCCCGGCCCCCGGCGGCCGGGGCACGCCTCCGGCGGGGCGGGGTCCTCAGAGCTCGACCAGCTCCGCCAGGTCCACGGCGACGGGGAACGGCACGTCGGTCTTCAGCCGCAGGCGGTGGGTGGGGTGATCCGGCGGCGCGAGCGTCCCGGCCTCGTGGTGCCGCCAGAACTCGTGCACCACGGGCACCCCCTCCTCGCCCCGCTCGACGCGCCAGTAGTACGGCACGCCCACCTCGGCGAGTATCCCGGGCTTGCGGAACCGGTCCTCGCTGCGCGAGCCGGGCGAGACGACCTCCACCACCAGACGCACCTGCGACACCGGCAGGCATTCCAGGGTGAAGACGTCCAGGCCGGTCTTGTCGTAGACGACGAGGTCCGGCTTGATCACCGTGTGCTCGTCGAGCATGACGCAGCGTTCGACATCTGCCGTGTACGGGGCCCTTTCTGCCTTGCTCAGGGCAAGGAAGAGCCTGTTGCGCACACGGTCATGCCAGAAGTGCGTCATCCCTCGGGGCACGATCTCTCCGTCCACCAGCTCCCAGTCGAAGGGGAGATCCAGTTCCCTGACCTGGTCGTAGCGCCAGCCGCCCTCCGGCGGGCTCATCCAGGTGTCCGGAGTGGCCTGCTCCTGCCGTTCGCGGGTCATCACTACTCCCATGGGCGCAAGCGTGGACGACACACGTGCCGTGGTCCCTGAAACGACCGTACCCTCACTCGACGGGAGGGACGGCCGCCATGCCGGTTGACGCGCCCGGCGGCGTGGGGCCGGGCGGCCGGGTGGAGGGGGGCCGGTCAGACCGTGTCGACGAGCTTGAGCTCGGGGTGGGCGCTGCCGCCGTCGAGGGCGGTGGAGGAGAAGTGCGAGACCACCCGGTCGTCCACCGGGTCCTGCGCCGGGTCGTCGTGCACCACCAGGTGCTCGTAGGTGGTGCTGCGCTGTGCCGGCACCCGGTCGGCCGCGCGGATCAGCTCGATGAGCTCCATCTGGTCGGAGCGGTGCCGGGCGCCCGCGGAGGAGACGACGTTCTCCTCCAGCATCACCGAGCCCAGGTCGTCCGCGCCGTAGTGCAGCGAGAGCTGGCCGACCTCCTTGCCGGTGGTCAGCCAGGAGCCCTGGATGTGCGCGACGTTGTCCAGGAAGATCCGGGCAACGGCGATCATGCGCAGGTACTCGAAGAGGGTGGCCTGCGTCTGCCCCTTCAGGGTGTTGTTCTCCGGCTGGTAGGTGTACGGGATGAAGGCGCGGAAGCCGCCGGTGCGGTCCTGCACGTCCCGGATCATCCGCAGGTGCTCGATCCGCTCCGCGTTGGTCTCGCCGGTGCCCATCAGCATGGTGGAGGTGGACTCCACACCCAGCCGGTGGGCGGTCTCCATGATCTCCAGCCAGCGCTCGCCGGACTCCTTCAGCGGGGCGATGGCCTTCCGGGCCCGCTCGGGCAGCAGCTCGGCGCCGGCACCGGCGAAGGAGTCCAGCCCGGCGTCGTGGATACGGCGGATCGCCTCCTCCGGGCTCACCCCGGAGATCCGCGCCATGTGCTCCACCTCGGAGGCGCCCAGCGAGTGGATGACGAGCTGCGGGAACTCCTTCTTGATGGCGGCGAAGTGCTTCTCGTAGTACTCCACGCCGAAGTCGGGGTGGTGGCCGCCCTGGAACATGATCTGGGTGCCGCCCAGCTCCACCGTCTCGGCACAGCGCCGCAGGATGTCGTCCAGGTCCCGGACCCACACCTGGTCGCTCTTCGGTGAGGCGTAGAAGGCGCAGAACTTGCACGCCGTCACACAGGAGTTGGTGTAGTTGATGTTCCGCTCGATGATGTACGTCGCGATGTGCTCGGTGCCGGCGTAGCGCCGGCGGCGCACCGCGTCGGCCGCCCGGCCGAGCGCGTGCAGGGGGGCGGAACGGTAGAGGTCGAGCGCCTCCTGCGGGGTGACCCGCCCGCCGTCGGCGGCGCGGTCGAGTACGGACTTCCACTCGGCGTGCTCGGGCACCGTGACGTCCCTTCGGGTGGCGGCAACGACCGCTCCAGCGTACGCCAGGTGGATCAGCCGATCTTGCGCAGCGTCCCGGTGGGGTTGCCGCCCGCCTCGTCCCGGGCCTCGTAGCGGAGCGTGCCGTCCTCACGGAGGGTGAACCACTCGTCCGTGCCGCCGGTGCACCCGGGGGTCTGCCGGGTGACGGAGGTGTCCATCACGAGCTTGCTCCCGGTGGCCGAGGTGAGCGTCCACTCCGCCGGGCAGACCAGGCTCAGCAGGGTGACCGTGCCGGAGGCGACCTTCTCGCCCTCGGCGCCCTGCTCGATGGTGAGTTCCATGGTGCCGGCGGGGAGTCCGCTGTCCGTGGTCAGGGAGCCCTTCCAGGTGCCGAGGAAGTCCTCGGGGACGGCGGGCTCGTCGTCCCCGCCGTCCGCCCCGCCGGTCGAGCCCTCCGAGTCCTCGGAGGTGGGCTCGGCGGAGGGTGCACCGGAGGCCGTCGGCCCGTCGGAGGCCGGGGGCCGGGCGGTGTCACCCCGCTCCCCGCCGGGCAGCAGGTCGAACACGACGGTCGCGGCGAGCAGCACCGCGACCAGCGCACCCGCCACGGAGAGCACCAGCGTGCAGCTCACCTGGCGCCCACGGGTGGCGCCGGGCGGGGTGCCGGTGGCGGCCGCGGCGGCCACCCGGAAACGGCCCCGCCCGCTCTGCGGCCCCGGTTCTCCGGCGGGGTCGTCCGGGGCGTACGCCGGGGCGGGCGGCCCGAAGCCGCCCGCCGCCGGCGGCCCGGGCACGCCCGGACCGGCACCGGACGGCCCGGCCCGCCCGGGCTCCGCC
>NZ_JACYHE010000035.1 GCF_021696945.1 Streptomyces sp. JJ36 | reverse complement strand
CGGCGGCCCCGGCCGCCCGCCGCGCGGGGCTCAGCGCCGCGCCGCCCGCTTCAGCGCCCGGGCCCGGCGCGCCACCCGGCGCACCGTGGGGTTCCGCGGCAGGAAGGCGAGCTGCGACGGCACGGCACCCGGCAACGCCAGTGAGGTCAGCCGGCGCTTCTTGAAGTACCGCCAGGTGCTCGCGGTCAGCCGGGTCGACAGATAGCGCTCCGCCTCCGGGCGCAGGCCCGGGTGGATCTGCGACTGCATGCAGTAGCCGACCGTCCGCACCAGCCCGGAGACCTCGCCCGCCAGCCGCTCCTCGTCCGGCGGGGTCCAGGCGCGTACGGCGGCCGGGTCCGCCAGGTCCGGCAGCAGCGCGTCCACCAGCGTGACCGGCACGCGGTTGCTGTTCTGGTACGGGGCCAGCCGTTCCAGCAGCAGCTCCGTGCCGGTCCGCGCCACCGGCAGCCCGTAGCAGGCGCTCGCGGTCAGCAGCGCGGTGGAGAAGCAGCCCGCCACCAGCGCCGGGCGCATCCGCGCGTACAGCACCTCCGCGAGCACCGGCGCCGCGATCACCCGCAGCTCCACGCCCAGCTCGCCCGCCTCCTTCTCCAGGGCCCGGGAGAAGCGGGCGGGCGCCACCGGATGCGGCTTGAACACCACCCGGCGGTGCCCGAGCGCCGCCGCGCCCCGCAGCATCCGCACATGGAGCTGCTCCTCCTCCTCGGCGGAGAGGATGTCCAGCGCCGAGAGGTACTGGCCGAGCAGCAGCGCGCCGCCCGGCGCCTCCGCCACGACCTCCGCGACCGTCGGCGGCAGGTCCTCGGCCAGTTCCGCCAGCACCGCCGTGAACGCACCGGACGGCACGGTCTCCGGCGCCACGCCGAACTCGGTCAGCAGCAGCGGCTCCAGCCCCGGCAGCAGATCCGGGTGGAGCAGCCGGCGCACCCGGGTGCCGACCAGCGGGTCCAGCTTGTTGCGGGTGGGGCCGTAGCTCATCAGCCCGTCGGCGTAGACGTGCACCGGCGCGTCCGGGAAGAGCCGGCACAGCGCCAGCGCCGGGTCGACCTGGATCGACTCCACGACCAGCTCGACGGTGTCGCCGCGCTGCTCGCCGAGCCCCCAGAGGGAGCGCAGATGCCGTTCCCAGAGCGGCACGTCGTCGTTCCGGGGCGACCAGCCGCCCGGGTGGAAGGGGCGGATGGTCTCGTTCCAGGAGAGCACCCGGTCGAAGCGGCCCCGCAGCCGTTCGAAGCCCGGCATCCGGTCCAGGGCGGGCGTGGTCTCCGGAGTGGCGGCGTTGTTGCTCACCAGCAGCAGCCGCTGGTCCGCCGGGGCGAAGCGGCCCGCGTCCAGGGCGGCGGCCAGCGTCGCGGCGCCGTAGAGCGTGGAGGCGTAGAAGAGCTGCGTACGCATCAGGCGGCCGCCTCCCCACCGGTGACGGGACGCCGGCGCAGCCGGCGCAGCCGGGAGGCGCGCTGCACGTCCATCGAGTCCAGCGCGCCGTCGAGGACGTGCGAGGGCAGCCGGCGGAGCGCGGCGGCGCTGAGCCGGCGGAGCGTACGGGCCACCTGGGGTTCGAACCTTCCGCTGGTGAGATGGTGGGAGATGATGGCGCAGTAGGTGCGCACGGCCTTCGGCAACAGCACGTCGGCGTCCGGGTCCCGGGAGGTCTCCTCGATCACCTGGTCGAAGGCCCGGATGAAGTCGAGCTGCCGCACGTCCCCGATCTGGGTCAGGGAGGAGGCCACGCCCCTCCGGTAGAAGACGCCCAGCATCCCCACCACGGCGAACGACCGCGCCTCGCGGTGCAGCCGCCAGATCCACGGCCGGTCCTCCGCCGTGCGCAGCCCGTGCCGGAAGTGGAGCAGGCCGTCGTCCAGCAGCCGGCGGTGGTAGATGCCCGCCCAGGCGTAGGCGTAGTCCACGGAGGTCGTGCGGTCGGCCGGGAGGATGGCGTCCCGCGGGCGCAGCACCTCGCCGCGGCGGCCGTGCGGGACCCGGGCGAGCGTACGGCCGCGCCCGGTGCACTGGACATGGTCGGTGCGCAGGAAGTCGCAGCCCAGCTCCTCGGCGGCGGCGAGCAGCTCCGGGTAGTACCCCGGGGCCAGCCAGTCGTCGCCGTCCAGGAAGGTGACGTACTCGCCCGTGGCGGCGTCCAGGCCGGTGTTCCGCGCGGTGGCGAGCCCGCCGTTCTGCTCGTGTCTGATGAGCCGGGCGCCCGGGAGGTCGCGCCCGGCGCGCTCCAGGATCTCGGGGGTCCCATCGGTCGAGCAGTCGTCGACCAGCAGGAACTCGAAGTCCGGACGGCTGTTGGCGCGTAGGCTGCGCAGCGCGTCCTGGGCGTACGACTGCACGTTGTAGAACGGCACGATGACGGAGAGCTTAACCACCTGCGAGACGGTAGACGGCCCTCCGGCATCCGTTGTGACCGGTGCCGTACTCCCAGGTGAACGCGGCGTGGCGGAATCGTTAATTACCCTGCGCGACGGACCGGTTGGGATTTCGTCGGGGTGCTGTTAACCGTCTGTTGTAGTGGCGTTCGGCCGCGAATCGGAATGCCTTCCTAGCGTCCTATACGTGCCATCTTCTGTTCCACACCCCGCACGGGTCGCCGTGCTCGCCGATTCGGACACCCGCTGGAAGTGGGGAGCGCTCACCGCGCGCCGCCTCGCCCCCGACGCCCGGATCGACGGCCTGCTGCTGCGGGGCCGCGCGACCCCCACGCCCCGCCAGCTCGCCGAGGTGGGCGTGGAGGTGGACACCCTCCGCGAGGTCACCAGCGCGGAGTTCGTCCACGCGGCGGCGCGGCGGGACGCGTACGACATGGTGGTGCTCTCCTGCGTCGGCGGCGCCGTGCAGGCCATGCTGCACGGACTGGCCCGCGCCCTCGCCCCGGACGGCGACGCCGGGGCCGGCGAGGACACCGAGGTCCGGCGTCCGGTGCTGGTCACCGGCTATGTCGGCATCGTCTACGAGAAGCTCTCCGACGGGCTGCTGCTGCGGCACGGCGCCGACGTGGTGCTGGCCAACTCCCGGCACGACGCGAAGCGTTTCCGGGAGGTGTACGAGGGCGTCGGCGCCGACGCCGGCAGCGTCGTCGAGTGCGCGCTGCCCTTCCTGGACGGCGCCACCCCCGAGGCCGTACGGGCCGCCGTGCCAGGCCGGGCAGGAGCGGGACACCCGGGAGACCCGGCCGCCGCGGGGGTCGGCGCCCAGGAGCGCCCCTTCACCGTGACCTTCGCCGTGCAGCCCTCCGTGCCGGCCGGCCGCGCCGACCGCGCCTACCTGCTGCGCCGCGCCACCGAGCACGCCCGTATCCACCCCCGACGCGAGGTGCTCATCAAGCTCCGCAGCAAGCCGGGCGAGCACACCACCCACATCGAGGAGCAGCCCTACCAGCGGCTGGCAGCCAAGCTCCCGGGCGGGCTGCCGCCCAACTGCCGGCTCGTCTACGGGCACATGGGCGAGGTGCTGGACCGCACCGACCTGCTGGTCACCGTCAGCTCCACCGCCGCGCTGGAGTCCCTGCACCGCTCCGTGCCGACCGCCGTCCTCACCGACCTCGGCGTCCGCGAGGCCCTGGGCAACCACCACTTCCTCGGCTCCGGCTGCTTCGCCTCCTGGGACGAGCTCGACTCCGGTCACCTGCCCAAGGCCGACCCGGAGTGGACCGCCCGGCAGGGCGTCCACCCGCACGGCGGCTACGCCGCCGCCTTCGACGCCGCCCGGGCGCGCGTCGCCGAGCTGGCCGCGCGGGACACCCTCCCGCGGCCCGCCCCCTACTACACGCCGGCCACCGCGCCCGGCTACCTGCCCGGCATCCTCGCCCGCTACGGCCTGCGCCCCGACGGCAGCCCGCGGCCCGGCGCCGCGGACGCCGCCGACGACTCCGGCGTCCGCCGGGCGGTGCGCAACGCCGTCCGCGAGGCCGCGCGCGGCGCCTACCGGCACGGCGTCCAGCGGGTCGCGCCGGTCATCCGGCGCATGGGGGACCTGTGACCGGCCCCGCCCCGCACCACCCCGCGGTCCCCGGCCCGGACGCCGGAGCCGCAGCCCAGCCAGGTCCCGGCGGGCCGCCGCGCACGCCCCGGGACGCACCACCTCAGGCCGCCCCGGCGGCCGCACCGGCCGCACCGGCCGCGAAGGGAGCAACCATGGCCCGCACGGAGACCGCACGGGACACCGGTACGGGCGGACGAGCCACCGGCGCCGGCGGGCCGGACGCGGGCAGACCTGCCGGACCGGACGCGGGCGGAGACGCGGGCAGAGGGGACGCGGGCAGACCCGCCGGAGCGGACGCGGGCAGCCCGGACGCCGCCGCGGCCCCCGCCGCCGGCCCCGGCGTCTCCGTCGTGCCCGACGGCGGCCGCCGCGTCCTCGCGGTCATCCCCGCCCGGGGCGGCTCCAAGGGCGTTCCCGCGAAGAACCTCGCCGAGGTCGGCGGCCGCCCGCTGGTCGCCCGCGCCGTCGCGGCCTGCCGCGGCGCCGGCCTGGTCACCGACGTCGCCGTCTCCACCGACGACCAGGCGATCGCCGCCGCGGCCCGGGCGGCCGGCGCCGAGGTCGTCGAGCGCCCGGCGGACATCGCCGGCGACCTGGCCACCAGCGAGGCCGCCGTGCTGCACGCCATGGACACCCACGAGGCCCGGCACGGGCGGACCGTGGACGTGGTGCTGCTGGTGCAGTGCACCAGCCCGTTCCTCACCGCGGAGGACGTCCAGGGCGTCTGCGCCGCCGTCGTACGGAACGGCGCCGACAGCGCGCTGACCGTCGCCCCCTTCCACGGTTTCGTCTGGCGCGACGACGCGGACCCGGAGCAGGCGCCGGAGCAGGCGCCCGGGCGGAGCGCCGCGCCCGCCGGCGGGTACGGCGTCAACCACGACAAGTCGTTCCGGCCGCGCCGCCAGGACCGCCCGCAGGACCTGCTGGAGACCGGCGCCGCGTACGCCATGGACGCCGCCGGGTTCCGCAAGGCCGGGCACCGCTTCTTCGGCCGTACCGACCTGGTCCGTACGGACCCCGCGCGGGTGCTGGAGGTCGACGACCCGCACGACCTGGCGCGCGCCCGCGCCCTCGCGCCGCTGCTGGACGACGCCGGCGCGGACGGCGCACCCGCGCCCCGGCCGCGCCGGGAGGACATCGACGCGGTCGTTCTCGACTTCGACGGCACCCAGACCGACGACCGGGTGCTCGTCGACTCCGAGGGACGGGAGTTCGTCGCGGTGCACCGCGGCGACGGCCTCGGCATCGCCGCGCTCCGCCGCGACGAGCTGAAGCTGCTCATCCTGTCCGCGGAACAGAACCCGGTCGTCGCCGCCCGCGCACGGAAGCTCCGGATCCCCGTGCTGCACGGCGTCGACCGGAAGGACCTCGCCCTCAAGCAGTGGTGCGAGGAACAGGGCATCGCGCCGGAGCGCGTGCTCTACGTCGGAAACGACGTCAACGACCTGCCCTGCTTCGGCCTCGTCGGCTGGCCCGTCGCGGTCGGCAGCGCACACGACGTCGTACGCGGCGCAGCCCGCGCGGTCACCGCCGCACCAGGTGGTGCGGGCGCGATCCGCGAGATCGCCTCGTGGATCCTCGGCCCCTCCCTGTAGCAGCCCGTCAACCAGAAAGACGCTTGATCATGACGACCAGCCCCCGCACCCGCGCCCTCGGCGACAAGCTCGTCGGCCCCGGCCACCCCGTCTACGTCACGGGCGAGATCGGCATCAACCACAACGGTGAGCTGGAGAACGCCTTCGCGCTCATCGACGCCGCCGTGGAGGCCGGCTGCGACGCGGTCAAGTTCCAGAAGCGGACGCCCGAGATCTGCACCCCGCGCGACCAGTGGGACATCGAGCGCGACACCCCCTGGGGCCGGATGACCTACATCGACTACCGCCACCGCGTGGAGTTCGACGAGGAGGGCTACCGGGCGATCGACGAGCACTGCAGGAAGAAGGGCATCCACTGGTTCGCCTCGCCCTGGGACACCGAGGCCGTCGCCTTCCTGGAGAAGTTCGACATCCCCGCGCACAAGGTGGCCTCCGCCTCGCTCACCGACGACGAGCTGCTGCGCACGCTGCGCGCCACCGGCCGCACGATCGTGCTCTCCACCGGCATGTCGACGCCCAAGCAGATCCGGCACGCCGTCGAGGTGCTCGGCAGCGAGAACATCCTGCTCTGCCACGCCACCTCGACCTACCCGGCCAAGGCCGAGGAGCTCAACCTGCGGATGATCCACACCCTGCAGAACGAGTTCCCGAACGTGCCGATCGGCTACAGCGGCCACGAGACCGGTCTCCAGACCACCCTCGCCGCCGTCGCCCTCGGCGCCACGTTCGTCGAGCGCCACATCACCCTGGACCGCGCCATGTGGGGCTCCGACCAGGCCGCCTCCGTGGAGCCCGGCGGCCTGCAGCGGCTGGTCCGCGACATCCGCACCATCGAGGAGTCGCTCGGTGACGGCGTGAAGAAGGTGTACGAGAGCGAGCTGGCCCCGATGAAGAAGCTCCGCCGGGTCAAGGGCGTCGTCGCCGAGACCGAGGAGCAGGACGCGGACAGCCGGCCCGCCACGGTCTGATCGGCGGAGCACGTTGAGAGACACCGTCAGAGCCCCCGAACCGGACCCGCGGCACACCCCCGGCGGGCCGCCGCCGGGCGCGGCGCCGCCGCACCCCGGTGCGGTGGGCCCGGGCCCCGGCACGGGCGCCCCCGGGGCGGGGGCCGGCCTGTCCGGCGCGGCACCGGGCACGGCTCCGGCGTCCGCGGCCACGGGGCGCCTCGGCGAGGCGGGCCCGGTGGACACCCTGGCCTTCGTCGAGAGCCCGGTGCAGTTCCTCAACGTGCTCGAATGGGCGTACACCAGCGCCCTCCACCCGGCGACGCGGCGCCCTCCCGGAACGGCGGGCGCCGCACCCGGGGGCGGCGGCTCCGGGGGCCCGGGTTCCGAGGGTTCCGGCGCTGCCGGCTCCATGTCCGCGGAGTCGGGCCCCGGGGCCCCGGACTCAGCGAGCTCCGCGAGTTCCGGCCTTCCGGCCTCCCTGCCCGGGAGGCCCGGGTCCCACGGCACGGGCACCGGCACCGGCCCTGGTCACGGCACCGGCACCGGCTCCGCGGGCGCGCCCGCCGTACCGCCGATGACCGTCGTGGTGCTCCCGCCCGTGGACCCGATGACCCGGGGCCAGCTCCGCCGGGTGGCGGAGCTGGCCCGGGACGAGGGCCACACCGTGCAGTGGGCGGAGGCCCGCGGCGGCGCCGCCCCGCTGAAGACCGTCGGGGCACTCGCCCGCCCCCTCCGCCGCGCCTCCCGGGTCGTCATAGGCGACCCGTTCTCCCGCTATGTGCAGCTCCTGCTCACCCTCACCACCGCCCCCGAGGTCGTGGTGGTCGACGACGGCACCGCGACCATGGAGTTCGTGCAGCAGCTCGCCCGCGGCGAACGCCTCACCCGCTGGCACCGCAGCGGCTCCGGCGGCCCCGGCGCCGCCCTCTTCGCCCCGGTCTCCCGCCGGGCCCGCTCCCGGCTCACCCCGTCCGGCTCCCGCCGGGTCGAGATCTTCAGCTCGATGCCGGTCGAGAAGGCCGTCGCCGAACTCGGGGTCACCGCCGGCGTCAACGACTTCGCCTGGACCCGCGCCCGCTTCGGCCCGCCCCGGCTCACCGGGGGCACGGACCTGGTCGGCACCTCGCTCGTGGAGACCGGCGTGGTCGACCTCGACCGCTACCTCCAGGCGGTGCGCTCCCTCGCCCGTACGCACGGCGCCACCCGCTACTTCGCGCACCGCCGGGAGAGCACCGAGAAGCTGCACCGGGTCACCGAGGAGACCGGCATGGAGATCGTCCGGCCCGACCTGCCGCTGGAACTCGTCGCGCGCCGCGGCCCCATCGGGCGGACCATCCTGAGCTTCCCCTCGACCGTCGTGCACACCCTGCCGCTGGCCCTGGCGGGCACCCCGGTGCAGGTCGCCGTCTGCGACATCGACCCGGCCTGGCTCACCGACTCCGCCTCGCCCCGCGCCCAGGGCTTCCTCTCCGGCGTCACCACCACCGCCCCCGCCGTCACCCGCCTCCCGCACACGCGGTAACCCGTAGCGCGTGCCCGGACCCCGGGCTACCGCTTCAGGCGCCGCCGGAGCCCCGCGCCCGGGTCCACCCGCGCCACCCGCAGGACGAACGCCTCCCCGTCGCCGGGGACCTCCTTCGCGTACCAGGGAAGCCCGTACCGGCGCCACCGCGCCGGTGACAGCCCGCCGTCCGGCGGCACCGGCAGCGACCACGACGTCCGCCCCTCGCCCAGCCGGAGCGACAGGCGCCAGTCCCCCTTCAGACCGCTCAACGGCAGCCGGGCGCGGAACCCCCCGCCCTCCGTGGTCTCCGCCGGGACGGAGACCACCGCGCCGTCCGCGGTGCTCACCGCCCGCAGCACCAGGGCCCCGGCGGGGAGGTCCGCCACCTCGCAGCGCCCGTCCACCACCAGGGCCGTCCCGCGTTCGGCCGACCAGCCGACCTGGCCGGCCGCCAGCAGCGGGAGGAGCCGGTGCTTCCGCTCGCCGATGTCGAGCGTCAGATTGCCCTGCACCGTGAAGTAGGAGGTCGCCGCGAAGACGGAGTCCCCGGCGGGGTCCCGCAGCACCTGCGTCACCGGCGCGGACGCGACCCCCGGAAGACGCCGGGCGCCGAGTCGTATGCGTCTGGTGACGCCCTCCGAACCGACGTCCAGCGAGACGTCCCACAGGCCGTCCGGCAGCCGGTCGCCCTCGGCCGCCGTAGCGGGGTCGATCGTCGCGACGAACCCCGCGCGGCTGTGGTCGCCGTCGTCCCCCTCCGTGCCGCTGCCGAGTCCCGGCGTTCGGGTCGCCTCGACCGGCACCCGGAACTCCCGCTCCTCGCCCCGCTCCCGCAGCACGACCTCGGTGCAGGGCTGCCGCGTGCCGAGCGGCGTCAGACAGGCGTGGCCGGTCAGGGTGATCCGTCCCCCGTGCGCCGCACAGGTGTCGAGCCGGTGCCTCGCCTTCAGCTCGTCCGTCACGTCGTACAGGTCGTCCGGGAGGGGCAGCTCCGGGTCCCTGAAATGCGGATAGCGGGCATACACCCGCCCGTCCTCGACCACCGTCGTGAGGGGCCGCGCCATCCCGGACGCGGGTATCGCTATGCCGTAGCTCGTCGTCCCCCGCGCGATCTCGTCCTCCACCACGGAGACGAGAGCGTCGAGTTCGCCCTCCTCGACCAGGTGACACCGCAGCCTGTCGCCGGCGGCGAGCCGGGCCTTGACGCCCTCGCCGTACGAGAAGGCGAGCACGTCCTGCAGCGTTCTCAGGTGCTTCTGCCTGAGGCCCCGGTCCGGCTCGCGGGCCAGGTGCCGCAGGGTCTCGCGCAGATCGATGCTGAGGTGCCGGCTCAGCAGGAGGTCGCGCCCCGCACCGGGCTCGGTGTGCTCGCAGACCAGTTCCGTCATCGCGGTGAGGAAGGCCAGCCGGGACTCGGTGTCCTGCACCACGCTGGTGATGTTCGCGCCGTCCTCCCGGGCCACCCAGTACACGCAGTCATAGTCCGCGACAACGGATATCGCCTGCGCGTGCAGGTAGGCGGTGGCCGTGAACGGCTGGTCCTCCCCGATGGTCAGGTCGGTGCGGAAACGCAGTCCCAGTCGTTCTATCAGCTCGCGCCGGAAGAGTTTCAGCGGATTGAGCGTCCAGTAGACCCGGGAGTCGAACACCGTGGTGCGCGGCTGGTTCCGCCGGAACATGCGCGCCGGCGCAGTGCGGCCGCCCACACCGACCATGCGCCCCAGCACCACGTCCGACGCGTTGTCGTCGCCTGCCGCCACCATGCGTTCCAGGGCTTCGTCGCCCAGGTGGTCGTCGGCGTCCAGGAAGAAGACGTAGCGCCCGCGCGCCCGGTCCAGCCCGGCGTTCCGCGGTGCGGCGGGGCCGCCCGAGTTCTCCTGGTGGATCACGGTCATCGACCCGGGGTAGGCGTCCGCCAGCCGTTCGAGCTCCGGCCCGGTCGCGTCCGTCGACCCGTCGTCGACCGCCACGATCTCCACACGATCCGCCCCGAGACTCTGCGCCGTGACCGAGGTGATGCACCGCGTCAGGTAGGGCATGGCGTTGTACGCGCCGACGACCACGGTGACATCGGGGTTCCGCTCGGACATGCGCAGTCGACTCCACTCGCTCGGGACCGGCCAGCGCCCCGGTGTGCGGAGCGGACTGACGTGCAGGGGCGCAGCGAGTGTACGGAAGGTGCATGCATCGTGCAGACATGGGTGCTTCCTGTGGCGAATGCGATGACGAGCGCCCGCTGATCGTGATGATTCCGTGATGGCCGATCGGTCCAGATGTCCGACATGACCTCTTGTGAATACCTGGTGAAGGCTTCAAGATCGTCGGCCACAGTGGTCATCGAGGGGTGGAAGGCAGTAGTGACCAGGGTGGGAATGCGGCGCAGACATGTGGCATGGAGTATGGCGGTGTTCCTCGTCGCCACGGGACTGAGCGCCACCGGCTCGGCACCGGCTCTCGCCGCAGGTTGCTCCAGCTCGGTCTCCCCGGACTTCAATGGGGATGGCGCCCGCGATGCTGTCGTCGCCGACCCGGAAGCGACCGTCGCCGGCGTGACGGAAGCGGGCGCGCTCCACATCGTCTACGGCGACGGCGAGGTGGTGAACCTCACCCAGGAGTCGGCCGGCATCCCCGGCGTCCCGGAGAAGGGCGACCGTTACGGCCAGGCCATCGCCGTGGGCGACCTCAACTCCGACGGCTGCAGCGACCTCGTCGTGGGCACGCCTTATGAGGACATCGGCACCGAGGCGGACGCCGGCGCTGTCCACGTCGTCTACGGAGCCGAAGGCGGTCTGAACAGCGGGCCGAGCGTCACCGAGTACGTGCAGGGCTCGGGCGGCGGCACGGTGGGCAATTCGGTAGCCGAAGCCGGCGACACGTTCGGCTACTCGGTCGCTGCCGGCGACACGGCGTCCGGTGAGCCGTACCTGCTGATGGGTGTCCCCGGCGAGGACATCGGAGATGTCGTCGATGCCGGGTCCGCCCACTACATCCGGAACGGCGTCGACGCCGCCATCCACCAGGACAAGACCGGGATGCCGAATCCCTCGGAGCAGGACGACCGGTTGGGGTTCGCCGTGGCCGCCTCTCCCCGACACATCGCCCTCGGCAGGCCCGGTGAGAACGGCTTCGCGGGCAACGTGGTGATCCTCAGCCACACCGTCGACAGCAACGGCTTGCCCACCACAGTCGCCGGCATCGACCAGAGCACCCCGGGGATCAACGGAGCTGAGGAACCGGGCGACCGCTTCGCCACTTCTCTCACCGTCGTGCCGTACGGCGGTGACGCACCCGGCGACTCCATCGTCGTGGTGGGGGTCCCCTACGAGGACACGTCGACCGGAGAGGACGCCGGGCGGGTGGTGTCCCTCCATGTCACCGCCGCAGGCCAGGTGGTGCAACTCGAGGACATCCATCAGTCGGTTGCGGGGGTCACCGGGGTCGGAGAGGACGGCGACTACTTCGGCCAGCAGATCACCGCCGTGAACCGCGACCCCGGCGCTCCCGGGTCCACCGATACCGCGCTGCTGGCCGTGGGGATCCCCGGCGAAGACATCGACGAGACGCAGGACGCGGGGTCGATCGAAGTGTTCCCCCTGCTCGGCGCTCCAGGCGACCACGAAGTGGTCGTGGAGCCGGGGACGGTCGGCCTGCCCGGCCAGGCGGATGCACACGAGTACCTCGGCACCAGTATCCGCGCGAAGGGGAACAGCCTCTACGTCGGCGTGCCCTACGGCCCGGACACCGACCGCGCTGCGCACTCCGTGCCCTGGGGCAACATCCTCGACGGCGGCGCCGCAATCGTCACGTCGTGGACGCCCGGACAGGACGGCGTCCCGGCGGGCGGCACCGCATTCGGGGCGGTGGTCCTGTGAAGACCCGCAGACATGACGCCCACAGCACCTCCGACCACACCACGTGGGGAAACAGGCTCGTGAACAACAGTGCGAGGCGCAGTGGGCGCGGCGCCCTGCGAGTGGCGACGGTCATCGGCGCCCTGACCGCCCTGCTGACCTCCGGCAGTGTGCTGCCGTCCTCTTCCGACGACACCGTCCTTGCGGGAAGCGCCGCCTCGGCGCCCCAGGAGGCGTCCGCGGTCGAATACGCGCCCGTCCAGCAGACGGAGGGCCAAGCGCAGGCCGCTGCCGCAGCCAACGAAGAGCCCGTGGAAGTCGCCACGCTCCGTCAGGAACGCCGTTCCGTCTTCGCCAACCCGGACGGCTCCTTCACCGCGTACGAGTACACGAACCCCGTACGTGCGGTTCGTGACGGCACGTGGGTCCCCGTCGACGCCACACTGGTGCAGCGGCCGGATGGAAGCTGGGCGCCGAAGGCTGCCACCATCGGTCTCTCGTTCTCGGACGGAGGAGACGGCCCCTTCGCCCGCATGGTCCGTACAGGCCGGGAGTACGCGCTCACCTGGCTGGGCGACTCGTTGCCCTCGCCGACCGTGCAGGGCGACACCGCCACCTACCCCGAGGTCATGTCAGGCGTCGACTTGGTGGTGCGTGCCGAACCCGACGGTTTTGCGCACATGCTCGTCGTGAAGACCGAAGAGGCTGCCTCCAACCCCGCTCTGGCCACGATCGAATACGGTGTGGACACCGAGGGGCTCACCCTGGAGAAGACGCCCGAAGGCGGCCTGCGCGCCGAGGACGCACAGGTCGGCGGCACCGTGCTGGAGGCGGGGCGTGCCGTGATGTGGGACTCGGCCCCCGCACGGACAGGCACCAGCGGGACGCAGGCGAGGGCGTTGATTGACGCCCCGCAGACCAGGCCGGCCGCCGACACGTCACAGAACCTCGTGCTCACGGACGGGCCCGGCCCGGGCAGCAGGCAGGCTCCGGTGCAGTTGGATGTGGGGAACGGCCGGCTGACACTCGCGCCGGAGCCCGAGCTTCTCACCGGCGCCGAGACGGTGTACCCCGTGGTCATCGATCCCACTCCGCGTACCACCTCGCGCTCTGCGTGGACGTCCGTGATGTCCGCCAGCCCGAACGAGCAGGACTGGAAGTACGGCGGTGACGCGGGCGTCGGGAAGTGCCCGGCGAACTACAACCCGAGTGGGTGCGCCGACGTCGGGGTGCGCCGGCTCCTGTTCACGATGCCCACCTCGTTCTACGACCAGAAGCAGATCGTGAAGGCCACCTTCTCGGCACGCGTCGCCCACGTCTACTGGGCGGACGCGACGGCTGAGCCCATCCGGCTGTACCGGCTCGGCGGTGCCGGCTACAACGTGACCTCCTCCAGCGACTGGGGCAACACCTCGGACGACTGGAACGATCACCTGACGACGGTGGACAGGAAGATCTACCCCACCGGCTGCTCCAGCCAGGCCAACCTGCATTTCGAGGGCGGGGAGCTCACCAGCGAGATCCAGGCGGCCGCCGACGGCGGCTGGTCGCGCATATCCCTGGGGCTCCGGGCCGGCGACGAGAGTTCCTACAGTGGCTGGAAGCGGGTATGCGGCAACGCGTACCTGAAGGTGCAGTACAACACGCCGCCCAAGCAGGTCGACCACCGGGACATGTCCTCGAGCCCGGGAGGCAAGTGCGTCTGGGGATCCGGGCGGCCCTACACCAACGAGCTCCCGCTGCTGAGCGCTGAGGCGCGCGATCCGGACCACACCTCCTCCCGCACCGACAAGGTGAAGATGCAGTTCGAGGTGGTCTGGACGGCTGCGGACGGGACGGAGCGGTCCTACCGGGAGAGCACCAGCTACAAGGCTCCCAACGAGGGGACGGCCTTCCGGGTGCGGATGAACGACGAGGTCACTGACGACCTCCAGGACGGCTCGGTCATCTACTGGTCGGCCCGCGCCTACGACGGTGACTCGTGGGGAGACTGGAGCTGGTCCGGCACTCCTCAGCGGTGCGAGATCGTCTACGACTCCACCCGTCCCGGAGCCCCAGCGGTCACCTCCGAGAAGTACCCGGACGACGAGGTGTGGCACCACGGTGTCGGTACGGCGGGGACCTTCACCTTCGCGCCCGACCCCGACGACAGCCTTCCCGACGACGACGTCGTCTCGTACGAGTACAGCTTCGACGGCGCTCCGGCGAAGACGGCCACCCCCGCCTCCGCGGGAGGTACCTCGTCGGTGACCTGGACCCCGGCATCGGCCGGACGTCACTGGGTGACGGTGACGTCGTTCGACCACGCTGGGAATGCCAGCGTGCCCGCCCAGTACGAGTTCCTGGTCACCGAGGGAAGGCCGGTGGTCGGCCAGTGGAATCTCGCCGACCCCGCAGGCAGCGACGTCGCGCATGACGAGTCGCTGGACTACCCCGCGACGCCCGGCTCGGGCGTGGAGTTCGGCCGTACCGGTCCGGGAGGAAAGATCGACTCAGCGGTGCGCCTCGACGGTAGCGCGAACGCCTACCTCGACGCAGAGGCGACCGTGCTGGACACCCGGGAGAGCTTCAGCGTCAGTGCATGGGCGCGGCCCACCGCACTCGACGGTGACATGGCCGTCGTCAGCCAGGACGGCAGCGGCAGGCCGGGTTTCCGCCTCGGTTATGACGCGACGGCCGAGGCGTGGCAGTTCGCGATGCCCGACTCCGACGTGACTGCGCTCGGCGACTGGGCGGCCACCGCAGACGTGACGGTGGTGCTCGACCAGTGGGTCCTGCTCACCGGTGTCTACGACGCCCACGCCACCGGCGGGCCCGAGATGAAGCTCTACGTCAACGACCAGCTCCAGGCCACCGCCAAGCGTCGCTCGGAATGGACCTCACACGGGGCACTGCAGATCGGCCGTGCCATGGCGAAGTCCGGCTACCGGGGCCACTTCACCGGCGACCTCGCCGGGGTGCGGGCCTTCGACCGGGTGCTGCCGCAGGCCCAGGTCGCAGAACTCATGACCGTCCGGCCGAAGCGCAAGGGCTACTGGCCGCTGGACGACGCCTCCAGTGGTTCGTCGGCGAACGTCGAGTCCGGGGGCGAACCGCTCTCACTGCAGGGTGACGCCGCGATCTACCAGCCGCAGGACCCGCTGTTCGACGAGCCGGCCCTCTCGGGCACTGGTCACCTCGCGCTGGACGGCGCCGGAGACTGGGCAGCCACGACATCGCCGCCGGTGACGGGGGAGAGCAGCTTCACCGTCGCCGCACGCGCGAAGCTGACGACCCTGGACCCGCAGGCGTCCCAGACGGTGTTGTCCCTCCCCGGAACCCTCGCGGACCGCGTCGATGTGCGGTACCAGGCGACCACCGGCCAGTGGGAGCTCTCCGTGGCGCAGACCGACTCCGCCGACGCCGAGGTCACCGTGGTCACCGACGACCAGCAACTACCGGTGACGGGCGGCTTCGGGCAGCACCTCGCCGTCGTTTATGACGCTTTCGGCAACGAGTTGCGCCTCTACGTCGACGGCGAGCTCACCTCGACCGCCCGCGCCGAGGACGACACGCTCTGGCCCGCCACCGGTGGTTTCCAGGTGGGGCGTTCCGCCGCGAGCGGAGGCAGTGCCTACTTCGCCGGCGCGCTCGACGAAGTGCGTGTGTATGCCGGCGCAGTCGATGCCGTGGGTGTCAGCCGCATGTTCGAGCTCACGCCCGACCCCGATCTGTAAACGCCGCCGTCCGGGACGGGGTGCCGCCGCCGAGGCCCCCGGCCCCGTCCCCGTAAACCGTCCTGTCGCCCAAGGGAGTTCTCGTGAAGGGCCTGCGCAGTCGGTCGCTCGCCGACCTCTTCCCGGCACGACTCAGACACCTGCTCGTGCCGGCGGTGAGCGTCGCGCTGCTCGCTGTCGGCTCCCAGCTGATACCGCTGGAGGGGCTGGGCGGGCCGGACAGGCCCGGTGTCCCCGACAGCGCCGAACCGGCGAACGGCCGACAGGCCGGGGCGCCACCACGTCCCGAGGACACCACCGAGGAAGCCGCCGTCCGCAGGCTCGCCTCGGCAGAATGGCCGGCGGACGGCAGCGCCGAGGTCGCCGTGGGCAGCAAGGCGAAGGCCGGGGGACTGCCGGTCTCCGTCTCGGCGACCGGCTCCGGTGAGGACGCGCCACGACAAGTGCGGGTGACCACTCTCGGCCGCAAGGCCGCCGAGCGGCTGGGCGTTGCGGCCGTCCTCAACGTCTCCCGGGCCGACGGTGTGGAGAAGCCGGGCAGGGTCGGCCTGACCGTGGACTACTCGGCGTTCGACGAGGCGTACGGCGGTTCCTACGGATCGCGTCTGCGACTGGTACAGCTCCCGGAATGCGCGACCCACGCCGCACCCGGTACCGAGGACTGTCCCGAACTGCCCCGCGCTCTGCAGACTCAGAACGACGGCGGCGAGCAGACCGTGTCGGCACAGGTCACCGCGAACCCTGCGCGCGAGGGAGTGACCACGCAGTCCGGCGAGGCGACCACACTCCTGGCCCTCGCGTCCGGTCCCTCGTCCGACAAGGGTGACTACAAGGCGACCCAGCTGTCACCATCCGCCGAGTGGAACGTCTCCACGTCGTCCGGCGCGTTCGCCTGGAACTACCCCTTCCGCAGCGTCCCCGTGCCGGGGGGCCTGGCGCCGTCCCTCGCGCTCAGCTACAGCTCCCAGACTGTGGACGGTCGCACCGCGGCGACCAACACACAGGGCTCCTGGATCGGCGAGGGCTTCGGACTCGAACCCGGGTACATCGAGCGAAGCTACAAGGCGTGCGCGGAAGACGGGCACGAGAACTCCGCGGAACAGTGCTGGGCGTACGACAACGCCACCATTCTCCTCAACGGAAGCTCGTCCCAGCTGATCAAGGACGACGACACCGGTGAGTGGCACCTGACCGGGGAGAACGGCGCGCGGGTCGAGAAGCGTGACGGAGCGGTGAACGGTGATGACAACGGCGAGTACTGGGTCGTCACCACGACCGACGGTACGGAGTACCACTACGGACGCAACCGTCTGCCGGGATGGAGCAGCGGTGACGAGACCACCTCGTCGACCTGGACCGCTCCGGTGTTCGGGGACGACGCCGGCGAGCCCTGCTACGACAGCACGTTCAGCCAGGCGCACTGCCGGCAGGCGTGGCGGTGGAACCTCGACTACGTCAAGGACACCCACGGCAACGTCATGTCCTACTTCTACGGGGCGGAGACCAACCACTACGCCCTGAACGGCAAGACCGACGTCGACGGCACGGCCTACCACCGCGGCGGCTACCTCAAGCGGATCGACTACGGGCAGCGCCACAACGAGGTGTACAGCACCCCGGCACCCGCGCGGGTGAAGTTCACCGTGAAGGAACGGTGCCTGCCGACTGCCGACTTCGACTGCGCGCCGAGCAAGCGGACCGAAGCGAACGCCTCCCACTGGCCGGACGTACCGATCGACCTGCAGTGCAAGGCCGGCACGCACTGCGACTCGACCCAGGCTGTCGCGTCCTTCTGGACCACCAAGCGCCTCACCGCGGTCACCACACAGATGAGGAAGGGCACCGCCTACGAGGACGTCGACGCGTGGCTGCTGGAACACAAGCTTCTCGACAACGGCGACGACTCCACGTCGCTGTGGCTCGCCTCGATCACCCACGAAGGCCGTGCCGGTGAAACAACCCTGACCACCCCCTCGGTCAAGCTCTACGGTGTCGCCAAGCCGAACCGGGTGGACAAGGACGGCGACAACATCGACGCCTTCCACCGGTACCGGCTCACCACCGTGCTCTCCGAAACCGGAGCGCAACTCGACGTCAACTATGCGTCGACCGAGTGCTCGCCCACCGCGCTCCCCGCACCGGGGGAGTCCACCAAACGCTGCTACCCGGTCAAGTGGGCACCACCCGGGCACATCGACCCGATCACCGACTGGTTCCACAAGTACGTCGTCGCCGAAGTCGTGCAGACCGACCGCACCGGCGGTGGCGACGACATGGTCACGCGCTACGACTACAACGGCCCGGCCGGGTGGCGTCACGCCGCGCCCGACGGCATCACCCCGGAGAAGTTCCTCACCTGGGGGCAGTGGCAGGGATACGGCGACGTGACCGTGACCAGTGGCGGTGAGGGGACGCCGCAGACCCGTGTCGACTACACCTTCCTTCAGGGCCTGGACGGCGACAAGCTGCCGGGCGGCGGTACACGCACCGAGACGGTCACCGACTCCACCGGGAAGACCTACACGGGACACGAGGCGTACACCGGCTTCCCGGTCGAGGCGCAGACCTATGCCGAGGGCGCGGTCGTCGCCAAGAGCATCAGCGAGCCCTGGAAGCACGTCACCGCCACCCAGACCAAGCCGTGGCACACCTCCCGCGCCACGGTGGTCGCCGCCGACGTCACACGTGGTTACACCAAGGTCGCCGACGGCTCCTGGCGGACCACCAAGTCGATCGACACCTACGACACGGAGACGGACACCGGGCGGCTGCTCCGCACCGACGACCTCGGCGACCTGTCCACGACCGAGGACGACAGCTGTACCCGTCTGTGGTACGCGGACAACCCGTCGGCGAACATCTACGACCTGCCGTCGCGGAGCGAAGCCGTGTCGGTCCGCTGCGGGGACACCCCGGACCGGGCCACGCAGGTCCTCGACGACGAGCGGGTCGCCTACGACGGCGGCGCGGTGGGCGACGCCCCCACCAAGGGCGACGTCACCGAGGTACAGCGGCTGACGGGCTACGTCGACGGACAGCCCCAGTACCAGACCACGGGGACCACGACCTACGACGCCCACGGCCGGCCGACCACACAGACCGACGCCTCGGGCGCGACGGGCACGGCGACCTACACCCAGACCGACGGCCTGACGACCGAGTCGAAGATCACCAACGCCCTCGGGCACGCCTACACGACGGTCTTCGCACCGGCCTGGGGCAAGCCGAAGGTGAAGATCGACGCCAACGGCAAGCGCACGGAGGTCGCCTACGACTCCTTCGGGCGCGTCACGTCCTACTGGCTCGCGGACCGTGCCCGGACCCAGACACCGAGCATCACGTACTCCTACCTGATCCGGCAGGACAAGCCGGTCGCCATCAAGACGGAGAAGCTCGAGGGCACCGGGGAGTACGGGACGGAGTGGAAGCTCTACGACTCCCTGCTGCGGCCCCGGCAGGAGCAGACGGAAGGCCCCGACGGCACCCGCATGGTGGCGGACGTCTTCTACGGCTCCACCGGCAAGGTGAAGCAGACCAACGAGACCTACAACGCGACCGGGGCTCCGGTCGACGAACTGCTGATCGTCAACGACGGTGAGGTCGGCGCCCAGACGGCCTTCGAGTACGACGCACTCGGCCGGAAGACGGCCGAGATCAGCCTGGTGTCCGGCGTCGAGCAGTGGCGTACCACCTACTCCCACGAGGGCGACCGGGTACACACCGACCCGCCGGCGGGCGGGACGCCCACGACGGCCATCACCGACGCGGCCGGGCAGATGGTGGAGCTCCGCCACTGGGAAGGCGGCACGCCCGGCGGCACCGGCCCCGGAGCGGGCTACACCTCCACCCAGTACACCTACACGCCCTCCGGCCAGTTGGAGACGGTCACAGACTCGGAGGGCAACGTCTGGACCAACGAGTACGACCAGCTCGACCGCAAGATCAAGACCATCGATCCCGACAGCGGTACGACCACGATCGAGTACGACGAACTCGACCAGCCGGTCGCGACAACAGACGCTCGCGGCAAGACGATCTCGACCGTGTACGACCTCCTCGGACGCCAGGTCTCCACCTGGGAGGGCGAGCCGAACACCGGCACCAAGCTGACCGAGACCCGGTACGACCGGGAGGGCCGGCTCGGCAAGGCGTGGGCCACCTTCCGCTACACCGGGAGCGGCGACTACTTCGCCACCGTGATCCAGGGCGTCAACGCCTTCTACCAGCCGCTGAAGACCGCCTACTCGGTCCCGGACTCGGAAGGCGCGCTGGCCGGCGTCTACACCTTCACGACGAGCTACCGCCGGGACGGAACGATCAGCGGGTACGGCATGCCCGCCGCCGGCGGCCTGTCGTCCGAGGCCGTGGCCCTGGCGTACGACGAGCTGCAGCGCCCGGTCTCCATGGTCGGCAAGACGTCGTACGTCGACGACGCCGTCTACTCCACCACCAGCCAGCTCCTCCAGCTGCAGATGTCGGCCACCGACGGCCCCTCGATCTGGCAGACCTTCGACTACGAGAAGGGCACCGAGCGGCTCAAGAAGGCCACTGTCGACATCGAGAACGTCACCGGCGCGGTCAAGTCGGCCCAGTACAGCTACGACCAGGCCGGAAACGTCCTGTCCATCTCCGACACCGCCGGGGCGGCCCCGGACGTCCAGTGCTTCGCCTACGACTCCAGGCAGCGCCTGAGCGAGGCCTGGACCCCGGCGGCGACCACCACCTCGGCCACCGGATCAGGCACGGTCGGAGGAGCCCTGGGCGGGTCGCGTCCGTCGGCGTGTTCCGCGGCTCCGGGCGAGTCGGCGCTGGGCGGGCCCGCGCCGTACTGGACGTCCTGGTCGGTGGACGCCATCGGCAACCGTACGCAGGAAGTCCGCCACGACGTCGGGCTGGACCCGGCGCAGGACATCACCCGCACCTACACGTACGGCGAGAACGGAGCCGGCCCGCACGCGGTGACCTCGGTCCGGGAGACCGAAGGCACCGTCACCCGTGGATACAGCTACTCCTACGACGCCACGGGAAACACCACCGAACGGGTCGTCGGCGGCAACACGCAGCAGCTCACCTGGAACTCCGAGGGCAAACTGACCAAGACCGTCGAAGCAGACGGCACCGAAGCCACCTACCTCTATGACGCGGGCGGCAGTCGCGTCGTGCGTCGCGACGCTCAAGGCACCACCGTCTACCTGCCCGGGATGGAACTGCACCAGCCCACGGGCAGCTCGGAGGTGAAGGCCACCCGCTACTACTCGTTCGCCGGGCAGACCGTCGCGATCCGCACCGATGACGGAAAGCTCTCCTTCTTCGCCGGAGACCACCACGGCACGGCGCAGCTGGCCATCGACGGGGCCACGGGCACCGTCAACCAGCGCCGCATGATGCCGTACGGCAACCCGCGCGGTGCGAAGCCGGCCGAGTGGCCGGGCGAAAAGGGCTTCGTCGGCGGCACGATCGACGAACAGACCGGCCTGACCCACATCGGGGCGCGCGAGTACGACCCGGATCTCGGCAAGTTCATCTCCGTCGACCCGATCATCGACCACACCCGGCCACAACAGGTCAACGGCTACGCGTACGCGAACAACAGCCCCGTCACCCTCTCGGACCCGACGGGCCTGATCGTCCCCGGGTGCGCGAACGGGACCATCAAGAACTGCACCGGCGGCGTCCCGGACGTGTCCAACAAGGACCCGCTGACGGGCGAGAAGCGCAACGTCAACGACGCGCAGGACACTCTCTCCCAGGCGCAGAGCAACCTGCACGACGCGCGTCAGACGACCTCGAACGCCGTCCGTGAGCTCGGCAAGATCGCCCTGGAGCTGACCGGCCTCGACGCGCCCATGGACTGCCTGTCCAGCGGCGACGTCGGTGCCTGTGTCGAGACCTTCCTCAGCCTCGTCGGGGGCGCGGGCTTCGTCGCCAAGGCGGCAGGCAAGATCGTCGTCAAGTACATCTTCAACTTCAACAAGGGACGCAAGCTCATCAAGCGGGTGTCAGGCCTGATCGACGACCTGATGAACGCGGACAAATACATAGCCCAGGCCGAACGGGCGGTCAAGGCAGCGAAGAAAGGCGTAGCCAAAGCCAAGGACAAACTCGGAAAGGCCCGCGCGAAACTCAAAGCGAGCAAGAAGAAGAAGGGTAAGGAAGAGACCGCCGGGGATTCCTGCGAGGTCAACAGCTTCAAGCCCGGAACCCTCGTCCTGATGGCCGACGGGACCAGCAAGCCCATCGAGGACGTGAAGCTGGGCGACAAGGTCGTGGCCACCGACCCCGAAACCGGCGAGACCTCGGTCGAGACCGTCACCGCCGAGATCCTCGGCAAGGGCAGCAAGCACCTCGTCGAGATCACGATCGACGCCACCCCGGGTGACGGTGACGCGGCCGACGCCGAGACCGTCACTGCGACGGACGGCCACCCCTTCTGGGTCGAAGGTCCCGACGAGTGGACCGACGCCACCGACCTCCAGCGCGGCGACTGGCTCCGCACCGGCGCCGGCACCCTCGTCCAGGTCACCGCGGTCGCCCGCTGGACCCAGCAGGCCACCGTCCACAACCTGACGGTCACCGACCTCCACACTTACTATGTGCTGGCGGGCGCTACGCCGGTCCTCGTTCACAATTGCGGCGAGGTGGCAGTCGACACGAATGCAGTGACGGATGCCCTCTCGGGCGCAAAGACCGCTGAAGTAGATGCCGCCTTGGCGGGGCGTGCCCCGGTGCTGTCGCCGACTGCTCATCGTGAACTACTCGAAGGTGGACACTCGGCAGATGCCATTGGTAGCTGGTTGTCGGAGCGGGGAGGACGCATGGGACCGGCTTCCACCAGCGAAGGCGTTGCTTCACTCCAGGCTCGCCTCAGGGGCATGTGGAAGGGTAAGTCCTTCAATCCGATGATTGCCGACGACGACGCTTCGGTCTTGCATTCGGCGATACAGGATGGATTGTCGATCATCACAAACGACAAGAGGTTCTATAAAAATATCGAAAGGCTCGGATATTCGAGTGAGCGATATTAGTTGATCATGCTGTTTGGGGTGCCCCGTGCTTGCTGGCTTGCGGGGCACCCCAGACCGGGTAAACAGGCTGGTAGAAGGTGGCTACATGCGTGAAGATGAACTCGAGGAGATCGAGGAGTTGTGCTCTGCGGCCACTCCGGCGCCTTGGTTCGTTAGGACCTTGGACGATGACTCCGCCATGAATCTTGTGGCGGTGAGCACGGCTCCCGACACTGGTGCTGCCGAGAGGTGGCCGAACTTTGATCATCGAGACATGATTGCCGCAACTTTGGTTCAGCATCCGCGATACGTCGATTCTGGCGACGAACGCTGGGACGAGAACGCGGCCTTCATCGCAATGGCGCGGGAGGCTGTGCCGCGCCTTGTGGAAGAGGTTAGGCGTCTCCGGGCCCTGCTTGCAGGTGAGGGGAGTGGTCAATGATGGGATATTCGGGCTTCCTGGTCAATCGAGGAACCGGAGTCTGAATTCCGTCTTCTCGTTGGCCTGAGTGTACGGACGGCTAACCAAAGAGTGCGCAAGAAAGTAGCCCCCCGCCGTTTTTTCCGGAGAGGGCTGCTGCGGCTTTTCGGGGCGGTCTGACGGCAGTAGTTGACGGCAACGTCAGCGGACGATGGCTCCGCACGGCGGCGGGTCGTAGCCGTCGTTGTTGGCCGGCTCATCGTTGGCGGGACCGTCCAGGGCGGTGTCGCGACGGCGGACGGCAAGGTATCGCGGGCCTCGGAGGGCGAGCGCCGGGCGGACGAGGAGGCGGTGCGGCTCAGCGGCAAGACCGACGACGAGGTAGCCGCCGAACTCGCCGCCGCTGAGGAGCGGTTCGCCAAGGCCAGCACCGAGTACGAAGCCGCCACAGCCCACCGTGATGCCATGCGTGCCGTCATGGAGCAGCGCAAGCGCCTCAGCGGCAACTACACGCCCGAAGAGGCCGCCGCCAAGGCCCAGCGCCTGCACGACCGGCTGAACGAAGGTAGACGTCGACGCTGAACCGGCCGCACACGGCGCAGCGGCAGAACGCGCGGCATGGGGTCGGCACGGGGTTGTCGAGTCTCAGTAGATGATTGACGGGCTGGCGTCGGGTGATGCTTGACGTCTGTCCTAGACGATCTTCCGGCGGTTGTGTTCGCCGGACTTGCGGACGACCACATCCTTCCTGGTGACGCGGGGGACGGCGGTGATCAGCTCTTGGCCGTGGAAGATGCGGATGGTGTCTTCGCTCAGGTGGGCGGTGACGACCTGGTGGGCATAGCCGCGGCCGAGCTGGATGCGCTGTCCGGCGATCATGAAGCCGCCGACGCTGCTGACCGTCCGCTCGGCGATCTGCTCGGCGGGCGGAGGCAACAGCGGTGGCGGCCGGGCCGGACGCGCAGCACGCGGAGAGCTGTTCAGAGTTTCTTTACTTGATCAAGGCGACCCGCTGACGCGGGCCGCGCGCGCTCCGGCCCTGCGGGGCCGCCGCCCGCTCCTGTCTCCGCCCCGCTCGCCGTCGGCCCCGCCGGTCCGGGCGCGCAACAGCCAGCACAGCGAAGCCACCTGGGGCTCTGCCCCAGACCCCGGCCCTCCCTCCGAGGAGCATCGGGGACGAATGTCGGGTGCGGTTCCGTCGTGGTGAGTGGTCGCGGGGCGCGGGTGGGGTCCCTCGTCGCCCGGTCACCGGAGGCGTACCAGGAACCCCCGGGGGCCGCCAAGGCCGAGCGCACGCGTCACGGGGTGAGCCTTGGCGGCCCCCGGGGAACCCTGGTCCCGCGAAGCTGCCCGACCGACGAGGGACCCCTCCCGCTCAGGCCGGCTCTGCCGGAGGCCCGGCCCCACGCTGCCCGCGTCGCGCTGAGTGGGTGATCCCTCCCTGGCGGGTATCTGCCGGATAGCCACCGGTTGACGCGCCCGTCCGGCGTACCGTGGCGCTGGAGGTGGTGAGCAGATGGCTACGGAACTCACGGAGCTGGCGGACAACGTCCGCAAGTACCGGCGTCGGGCCGGGATGAGCCAGGAGGAACTGGCCCACGCCGCAGGCGTGTCACCGGGCACGGTGCGCAAGGTCGAGCAGGGCGGAACGGTCCGCATGGAGACGCTGCACAGCCTCGCCCGCGCACTGGAGGTGACCACGGCAACGCTGCTGGCCCCGGACGCCCCGCAACCGGTGGGCCGCGCCGAGGACGCGAACCGCGTCAACCTCATCGAGCTGCGAGCCACCCTGACTCCGCCGGTGGGGCTGGCCGACCCGGGCGGTGAGGCCGGCGAGGAGGAGCCCAACGTGCGCCGCTTCCGCCGGGCGGTGCATGACGGGGCGGTGCTGTACCACTCCGACAGTTACAAGAGCGTCGCCTCCAACTCCCCGGACTACTACGGGACGCCAACAGCGCGGTCGCCTACTACGACAACGGCGAGGAACACCGCCAGGCGCTTCTGGCCCGAGCCGAAGCCCTGCAACTGGCCGGCCGCTACCTCACGCAGGTCCGCCAATACGACCTCGCTTACACCGCCCTGTCCGGGGCGATCACCGACGCCCGCCGCGTCGCAGACATTCTGACCGCAGCGTCCGGCGTGATCGGCATGTGCTGGCTGCTGCTGCGCCAGGGCCGCCTGGACGAGGCCGAGCACCTGGCCACCCAGACCGCCGACATGATCGAGCCGAGGCTTTCCAAGGCGACCCCCGACGAGCGCGCGGCATGGGGCTGGCTGGCCCTACGGGCTGCGGCTGCCGCAGGCCGCAACAACCGCCCCCAGGAGGCCCGTCACTATCACCGCGTGGCTACCACAGCGGCATCGGCGGTAGGGCGGGAGCACACCGGCTCGTTCTTCCGGCACTGGACGACCTTCGGCCCGCTGACCGTCGGCATGAAGGGCGTCGTGGACGCCATGATCGTGGGCGACGCGCGCACCGTCGTACGCAAGGCCGGCGAGGACGCCCTGTCGCCCAAGGTATGGAAGAGCACAGGGCGGCCCAGTGACGACAACTGGAACCGCCACCGCATGGACGTGGCACGCGCCCACGCCCGCACCGGCGACCTGGCCGCGGCGATGGACGAGCTGACCGGAGTACGCCGAGCATCCCCCCAATGGCTCAGGCACCAACACGTAGCCGCCGTGACCATGCAGGAGATCCTGAAGAAGCGCAAGCGCACCCTCACCGCCGAGATGCGCGACATGGCCTCCTACCTGGGCGTCGTCGGATAGCTACCACGCAGCGCAGCACTTCGCACACTCTGCGTCGCAAACTGCCCTGGCCCATACGTGGAGTGATGGCCAGCCAGCTCCTACGGTCACCGTGTCCCTATCAGCGACCCGACCGGGGGTGCACGGTGACCAAGCCCAGAAGCGACGCGGACCGCATGCGCCGCAGGGAGCTGTACGACGCGGCAACGGGCTTGGCCGGCCCCCGCTTACTGCCGTGGACCACCCCGGACGGGAAGCCCTGCTACCTGAGCACCGACGGCAGGGGCTACCTGTCCACCCTCGCCGACACCATCGAAGCCGTCCAACTCGGCATGGGCGAAGAACTGCTGGAACACGCCCGCGAAGTCCTGGCCCCCGGCGCACGAGCCCTGTCGGCCACCGAGTACCGCTGGCTCGCCAACCGACTGGCCGAAGCCCTCACCGACGCGCTCCGCGTTGCTGAATCGCGCGGACGGCGCATCCCGGACCCACAGGAAGAGGCAGCCGAGCATGCCTGACACCGCAACGACCGGCACGTCGGCCCGCAAGCGCTACCGCTTCCGCGAATACCACGTGACCGCCGTCGTGGACCCCATGACCCTGCCCACCTTCGAGGCCGTCTGCGTCACCGGCGAAGACCACGACTGCGGCGTCACCTCCGGCGCAGTGCACACCGAGGACGAACTCACCCGCTGGATCGCCGAACATTGCGCCGCCACCGGCCACGACTTCTATCACCGCACCACCCGCGCCACCCTCCGAGCCGAACCAGGCGCATGGCAGTAACAGGCCCGCCCGCCGCACCCGCCGCCCGCGCCCCCTGACGGCAGTAGCGACGGCAACACCCACGGATCTCCCCGCACAACCACGGACGCCAGCGGAAGGCACAACCCTCTCTGACCAGCGAAGAAGCAGGTAGAGGGGTGCCGCGTAGCACACGTACTATGTGCTGGCGGGGAACGCCCCGGTCCTCGTCCACAACTGCGGCGATGCGGACGTTGTAGACAGGCTCGATGAGCGTCGTAGCGTGATCAAAGAGGAAGCTACCAAGAAAAAGCGTCCTGGCACGATCTCGGAGATGCACACCACTACGCCGTCAGGGCTAATTGTCGTGACACACGGAAGAGCTGGGTATCAAGGCGCCGTCCATCGAACTCTTCGGCAGGCATTCATAGATCTTGATGTGACGAACGGCCGGTGCAGCGAAATGCATTGTCTTAATCAGGTGCTAAATATGGGATTCGACCCTACGGGCTCTCGAGTGACGACTATGGGAATCCTGTCAAAGCGGGTGGGCCGGGTCTGGGACGGTGCCGTTATGAGCCCCTGCGCTCAATGTGCACGCGTCCTGTCGAGGTTCGGTATCTCGTCCGCACGTTAGGGGTGTGTGTCCGTGATTAGCGAGGTGCTGACCCGAAATCTTTCGGAAAGTGCGACCGCCTTTTTGTGCCGGTCCGCGAGTTTTGTCGAAGCGGCGATCGCTGATCCGGGCCCGGATGTGCGAACAGCGGCTCGGGGCATGTTCGGGGAGTTTAGGGCTACGCAGTGTCTGAAGCTCCTGGAGCATCTTCAGGCGGAGTTGGCTGGCCTGACGTACTTTAGTGCCTCATGGTCGTTCGAAGAGAAGGTCACTTTCTGGCCGGAGCTAGACCTGGACCCGGACGATGAATTTCCTGCGATCTCGCTCCTGGAGCACTCGGTGGCTCAGCCCTTCGGAGTATGGGTTGACGAGCAAGGAAAGGTGCAATTCATGTTCCCGGGAGAACATGAGGGTAAGTACCTGCCCGTGTTTCCCTCTGTGCACCATATGATCGAATCTGATGCTCTCCATGCTGAGTGCAAAAGTTCTGACTGGGTCCTGGATGCTGGAGGCGGGGCGGCAGATATTGCAGACGCTGCGGCTTATTGCGAGTCGCTAGGGAAAATCTCTCACGCCTCCGGGTACACGGAGCAATGGTGGGGGTCTGCAAGTTCAAGGGTTTTCATATGGAGAACCTTCAGTGAACTCTTCCAGGACGAGCACGCTGTGCGGTGGGCTCTGTGGGAGCGTCGGCAGTGAGCCTTTGGCTCTCGGTTTCGTGCAGTGGGTGTGGTGACACGTGGGGCGTGCACGGTGAATGAGGGGTCACGTGGCTGATTGGACCGTTCTCTTCGCGCACATGGTCGCGGCCAAGCAACGGTTGGCTGCGAGCGATCGGGATGGGGTGTGGCGCCATGGGGCGCCAAGGCTCCCGGCGACGTCAGAAGGGATCGATCGGGTCACTGCTGTTACCGGCTGCCCCTTGGACGCTGATCATGCAGATTTCCTGAGACGTGCGGACGGCTGGCCTGCCATTCTGCAGGATATCGACCTCTTTGGGACGGCGGAATTCGGTACTACTGCCTACGTTGAGGCCGAGGAATTGGTGCGTGTGATTGAAGGCGAAATTGACATCAGGCGAGGTGGCTCCAGTCGATTGATTCCCATCGGCGCATCAAGGACAGATGTCGACATTCTGGTTATGCCCTGCGGTAGCGGCTCGAGGGAATCTGCACCAGTCATCTGGCTTGCGGGCGGGGAAGTCGAAAGGTACGGGAGCTTTCCTGACTTTTTCCGAGGGATGATCGAACACAACCTTGCCGAAGCGAACGCCCTAGATTGACGGGATGGCCACCACCTTGGGGCTGGTGGCCCGGCGAGTGGGCCCCGACGGGTCCAGTCGGCCGCCGTCGCTCACATATGGAGGCCGCAGTGGCGCGGCCTCCGCGCCCGAGCCTCGTACGGGGTGGGGTCGGGTGGCCGCTGTCGGGCGGGCTGCCCTGGGGGGAGGGCCGTGGGGGAGGCGTCTCGCCGGCGGCCCGGCGGGGACGGGCGGCAGGTGTCGAGTGCCGGTCACGGAGGTACCCCGGCAGGGATGGTGCGCGGGTAAGCGTAGAGAGATACCCAACGGAGAGTGTGCGTAACCGCCGCACAGCGTAGTTTCTATCACCGGCGGGGATGAAATTTTCGTGATCAACTGTCAGTTGCCGCCCGGATGGGCCTACGCTCCGGACATGAACCGTCTCCTGTCCCCGGAGCCGGCGGCAGCGTCCGCTGGTATGCCAGTTCTGCCCGGCACACTGCCGGAGACGCTCTGTGAAGAGCTCGTCGCCTTCCGCCGCGATCTTCACATGCATCCGGAGCTGGGGCACCAGGAGTTCCGTACGACCGCGGCGGTCAAGGCGCGGCTGGAGCAGGCGGGGCTGGAGCCCCGGGTGCTCGCCGTGGGGACCGGACTGGTGTGCGACATCGGGGGCGAGGTCGGCGGGGACGCGCTGGCCCTCCGCGCGGACATCGACGCGCTGCCCATCCCGGACACCAAGACCGTGCCGTACCGGTCCACCGTCGCCGACCGCGCACACGCCTGCGGACACGATGTGCACACCGCGGTGGTGCTCGGCGCCGGCCTGGTGCTGGCCGACCTGGCCCGCCGCGACCTGCTGCCGCGTCCGGTGCGGCTGATCTTCCAGCCCGCGGAGGAGGTGCTGCCCGGCGGGGCGACGGACGCCATGGAGTGCGGAGTGCTGGACGGTGTCGGGCGCATCCTGGCGGTGCACTGCGACCCGCGGGTGGACGCCGGGAGGATCGGGCTGCGTCCCGGGCCCATCACCTCGGCCTGCGACCGGCTGGAGATCGGCCTCGTCGGCCCGGGCGGCCACACCGCCCGCCCGCACCTGACCACGGATCTGGTCACGGCCGCCGCCAAGGTGGCCACCGAGGTGCCCGCGGTGCTGTCGAGACGGGTCGACACCCGGTCCGGACTCGCGCTGACCTGGGGCCGGCTGGAGACGGGGCACGCCTGCAACGTCGTCCCGCAGCGCGCGGAGCTCTCCGGCACGGTGCGCTGCCTGGACCTGCCGACCTGGCGGGCGGCGCCCGACCTGGTGCACGCAGCGATCGACGAGGTGGCCACGGTGCACCGGGCCAAGACCGAGATCGACTACGTCCGCGGAGTGCCGCCCGTGGTGAACGAGTCGGCCTCCACCGACCTGCTGAACGACGCGATGGTGGCCCGGTACGGGCCCAAGGCGGTGGAGCCGACCGAGCAGAGCCTCGGCGGCGAGGACTTCTCCTGGTACCTGGAGCACGTCCCCGGCGCCATGGCCCGGCTCGGCGTCCGGGCGGCGGGTGAGCGCGGCCACCGCGACCTGCACCAGGGCGACTTCGACGCGGACGAGAGCGCCATCCGCGTCGGGGTGGAGCTCTTCACGGCCGCGGCCCTGCTGCACCCGGGACGCCCGCCGGCCTGACGGCAGGGGTGGGGCGACGCAGCGCGGGGGTGGCGTCGCGGCCGGGGCGGTCCCCCGGTCTGCCGGGTGCGGGTCGGCCTCGTGGTTGCTGTTACTGCGTGGCGGGCTACGGGGGGAGGGGTGCCTTGCCGGGGCGCGTTCATGCTGCGGGCGCGGGTGGCGCGGTCGGCTGGGTTCACCCGTCTGTGACGGGGCCGGGCGGCGGGGCGGTCGGTAGCCGGTGACGGGCGCACTGTGGCGGGCTGCTGCCGCGCTGTGCCTGGGGTTTCGTCTTCTCGCTCCGCTCGTTCCACGTGCGTGGCACTGCGCGATTCGTCTGCGGGCCGTTCCGGAGCGGGGGTGCGCCCGGCGGCCAGTCGGTAGGCCGAGCGGGCACGCGGGCTGCGACCTGGCGAGGCGCATCCGCCGCCCGGTCTGCGCGGGCTGCCCCACGGCCTGGCGGGCCGACGAGGGGCCGGATCGGCTGCTCGGCCTGAGGCCTCTCGGAAGGGCCGGGCCTCCGGCGCCCCGCCTGGGGTGCGCCACGGCCTGGCGCTTGCCGGGCCTGTCCCCCGGCAAGTGCCCCCGGGTCAGGGGTGTAAGGGCCGCCTCTGGAAACCACCCCTGACGATTCCCGGATGATCTTGTACTGGTCCACGGTAAGCCCAAAAAATCGCCGGATTTTGGGATTACCGTGGACCAGTACAAGATCGCAGTAGAAGCCGCCCACTGAGACCCTTACACCCCGGCCCGCAGCGAGGCGACCCCGCCAAGGAAAGGGGCATAGGGGGCATTCCGCAAGTGGACCAGTACAAGATCACGACGCGGGCGGGCCTCCGGCGCCCCGACCGGCCGCGCGGGCAAGGGGGTGATCCCGCCCCGGAGCCGCCCGCATCCTCACCGGTCGCGCCGCGCACCCCCACTCCGGAACGGCCCGCAGGCGAACGCCGCAGTGCCACGCACGTGACACGAGCGGAGCGAGAAGACGAAACCCAAGCCACCACGCGGCAGCAGCCCGCCAGGGCACGCCCGTCTCCGGCTTACCGACCTGGTCATGCCGCCCGGCCCCGTCGCAGGCGGGTTGACCCCGGCCGACCACGCCACCCGCCACCGGCACCCTGAACGCGCCCGGCACCCACCACCCCTCCCCTCGTAGCCCGCCAAGCAGTGACCGCAACCACCGGCAAGCGGCACCCGGGAGGCGCCCCGCGCGACCCCGGCACCGTGGCCGCACGCGCGCGCCCCCGTATTGGCGCACCCGCCATCCACCCTCCGCCGGCCACCCAGCTCCCGCACGCCCCGTGGTCGTCCCGTGACGGACCCGGCCCCCAGCGGTGACGTACCCCTGTGGCCTGCGGTTTCGTGCTCCCGGGTGAGGGCCGGGCTCGGCCGGGGGAGGGGGCGCAAGGGCGTGGTGAGGCCTGCTTGACACCGATCCGGTAACGGCCGTCCAGGAGCCCTTTACCTGGAATCTACGCGCGTTAATCTGGCCCGGAACATCCAGCGCCGGGAAGAGGCGCTTCCGGGAGACGAAGGGAACGTCCTCTTGCGTCGGATATCCAAGATTGCAGCCGCGGTCAGCGCCACCGCGGCCCTCGCGCTGACGGCCACCGCGTGCGGCGAGAGCTCCACCGAGGCGAACAAGGGTGAGAAGAAGGAGAAGGGCGTCGGCCTGGCCTTCGATGTCGGCGGTCGTGACGACCACTCCTTCAACGAGTCCGCCGCCCGCGGTGCCGACAAGGCCAAGGAGGAGCTCGGCGTCAACGTCGAGATGCTCACCGCGAGCAACAACGAGACCGAGGCCGACCGCGAGCAGCGCCTCACCAACCTCGCCCAGCAGGGCTACGACCCGGTCATCGGCGTCGGCTTCAGCTACGGGGCGTCGATCGAGAAGATCGCCAAGAAGTTCCCGGACACGACCTTCGGTCTGGTCGACTCCGTGGTCGAGGCGCCGAACGTCGACAGCATGGTCTTCTCCGAGCACGAGGGTTCCTACCTCGCCGGCGTCGCCGCCGCGCTGAAGACCAAGACCGACAAGGTCGGCTTCATCGGCGGTGTGAACAACGCGCTGATCCAGAAGTTCCAGGCGGGCTTCGAGCAGGGCGTCAAGGCGACCGACAAGAAGGTCAAGGTCACCTCGGAGTACCTGTACCCGAACAACGACAAGGGCTTCAACGACCCCGCCGCCGCCAAGGAGAAGGCGAAGGGGATGCTGGACCGCGGCATCGACATCATCTACACCGCTGCCGGCCAGTCCGGCGCGGGTTCGATCGAGGCGATCCACGACCACGGTGACGCCTGGGCGATCGGTGTCGACTCCGACCAGTACCAGCAGCCCGGTCTGGCGGAGTACAAGGACGTCATCATGACCTCGGTGGTGAAGAACGTCGACGTCGCCGTCTTCGACCTGATCAAGAGCGTCGAGGAGGGCAAGCCGCTCACCGGTGTGAACGCCTACACGCTCAAGGAGGACGGCGTCTCCCTCGCCACGTCCGGCGGCTTCATCGACGACATCATGCCGAAGATCGAAGAGGCCAAGAAGAAGATCGTCAGCGGCGAGGTCACGGTCAGCGAGACCCCCGCGAAGTAAGCGGGTCCGCCGCTGACGGGCCGGCAGGCCCGCATGGCGTGGGCCCGGCGTGGAGGGTGCAGCGGCACCCTCCGCTCCGGGCCCGCTTTCTCGGGGGGATGCTACGCGCGTAGCGCGACGGTCACGCGATACCGTCACTTCCGCCCCATCCTTCACTCCTTCGCCCGGTCCCCTCGAGGAGAGTGCGTCATCCAAGCGTCCAGCAGCAGCCCGCCGGCCGGCAGCGTGACCCCAGCAGGCGCCGCGCCGGCCGTGGAGCTCCACGGCATCACCAAACGGTTCCCGGGTGTCGTGGCCAACCACGACATCGACATCACCGTCCGCCGCGGCACCGTGCACGCCCTCGTCGGGGAGAACGGCGCCGGCAAGTCCACCCTGATGAAGATCCTCTACGGCATGCAGCCGCCGGACGAGGGCACCATCACCGTCGACGGCGAGAAGGTCTCCTTCCGCACCCCGGCCGACGCCATCGCGCGCGGCATCGGCATGGTGCACCAGCACTTCATGCTCGCCGACAACCTCACGGTGCAGGAGAACGTCGTCCTCGGCGCCGAGAAGCTGTACGGCATCGGCGGCGGCGCCCGCAAGAAGATCATGGAGCTGTCCGACGCGTACGGCCTGGCGATACGCCCGGACGTGCTCGTCGAGGAGCTCGGCGTCGCCGACCGGCAGCGCCTGGAGATCCTCAAGGTCCTCTACCGAGGCGCCCGGACGCTCATCCTCGACGAGCCGACGGCCGTGCTCGTGCCGCAGGAGGTCGACGCGCTCTTCGACAACCTGCGCGAACTCAAGGCCGAGGGCCTCACCGTCATCTTCATCTCGCACAAGCTGGGCGAGGTGCTCACCGTCGCCGACGACATCACGGTGATCCGGCGCGGCACCACGGTCGCCGCCGTGCAGCCGGACGAGACCACCCCCAAGCAGCTCGCCGAACTCATGGTCGGCAGTGAGCTGCCGTCCCCGGAGACCCGCGAGTCCACCGTCACCGACGTGGAGATGCTGAAGGTCGAGGACCTGCACCTCTCCGCCACCGACCCGGACGGCGGCGTCCGCGCCGTGCTCGACGGCATCACCTTCACCATCCACAAGGGCGAGGTGCTGGGCGTCGCCGGTGTCGAGGGCAACGGGCAGGCCGAGCTGGTCGAGGCCGTGATGGGCCTGCGCGACCCGGACGGCGGCACCGTCACCCTCGACGGCGAGGACATCTCCCACCGCCCCACCCGCGCCCGGCGCGAGGGCGGCATCGGCTACATCCCCGAGGACCGTCACCGGCACGGCCTGCTGCTCGCCTCCCCGCTGTGGGAGAACCGCATGCTGGGCCACGTCACCGAGGCCCCGAACAGCAAGGGCGGGCCCCTCGGCGTCCTCGACATCGCAGCCGCCCGCAAGGACACCGAGCGCATCGTCACCGACTACGACGTCCGGACGCCCGGCATCGAGGTCACCGCGGCCAGCCTCTCCGGCGGCAACCAGCAGAAGCTGATCGTCGGCCGGGAGATGAGCCACCACCCCAAGCTGCTCATCGCCGCCCACCCCACCCGCGGCGTGGACGTCGGCGCGCAGGCGCAGATCTGGGACCAGATACGCGAGGCCCGCCACGAGGGCCTCGCGGTGCTGCTCATCTCCGCCGACCTGGACGAGCTGATCGGGCTCTCCGACACCCTGCGGGTGATGTACCGCGGCCGGCTGGTCGCGGACGCGGACCCCGCCACCATCACCCCCGAGGAGCTGGGCTCCGCCATGACCGGCGCCGCCAGCGGCCACCTCGAGGCATCCGGCAGCGGCTCCGCCACGGGTGTGGAGGACGAGACCGGCGAGGAGGGCGACCAGCGGTGAAGTCCCTGAAGATCGACAAGAACCGGCTGATACTCGGCATCGCCGCTCCGGTCCTGGCACTCGTCGCCGCGCTCGTCATCACCTCGCTGATCATGCTGGCGACCGGCAAGGACCCCATCGGCGCCTACACGCTGATGGTGGACTACGGCTCCAAGAGCGACAGCCAGGTCTGGATCATCAACAAGGCGATCCCGTACTACCTGTCCGCGCTGGCCGTGGCCATCGGCTTCCGGATGAACCTCTTCAACATCGGTGTCGACGGCCAGTACCGCATCGCCGCGTTCTTCGCCGCGGTCGTGGGCGGCGCGCTGACGCTGCCCGGCGTGGTGCAGATCCCGCTCATCCTGCTCATCGCGGTGGTGGTCGGCGCGGTGTGGTCCGGCATCGCGGGCTTCCTCAAGGTGACCCGGGGCGTCAGCGAGGTCATCACCACGATCATGCTCAACTTCATCGCGGCCTCGCTCATCGGCTACTTCCTGCAGGAGGGCCGGCTGGCGGTGAAGGACGGCAACATCTTCCACACGCCGGACATCCCCGAGTCCAGCCACATCTTCTTCCTGCCGACGACCCCCGACGAGATCAACGGCTTCGTCTTCATCGCCGCGGCCGTCGGCTTCGGCTACTGGTTCATGCTCAACCGCACCCGCTTCGGCTTCGACCTGCGTGCGGTCGGCGGCTCCGAGACGGCCGCCCAGGCCAGCGGAGTCGACGTCAAGCGGATGGTCGTCACCTCGATGGTCCTCTCCGGCGCCGCAGCCGGCCTGGTGGGCATGCCCATCCTGCTGGGCGAGGCGCACAACTACGGCAACGACTTCCCCACCGGCATCGGCTTCACCGGCATCGCCCTCGCCCTGCTCGGCCGTAACAACGCCGTGGGCATGGCCTTCGCCGCGCTGCTGTGGGGCTTCCTCGACCGTACCGGCGCCTACATCCAGCTCGAGGACTACGCGCAGGAGACCGTCGAGGTCATGAAGGGCGTCATCGTCCTCTGCGTGGTCATCGCCTACGAACTCGTCCGGCGCTACGGCCTCCGCCGTCAGCAGCGCGCCGTCGGCGAGCAGCTCGCCAAGCAGGCCCGGAACGCCCGGAACAACGACAAGGCGGAGGTGTCCGCGTGAGCACGAACCTCTCCGCCAAGTTCTCGGAGTCGCTGACCGAGCGCGGTCGCGCGCAGAGCGCACGGAAGCAGCGCCGCAGGCTGACCTGGCCCTGGATCCTGCTGATCATCGCCGGGGGTCTGCTGCTGCTGTCGGCGCTGCGTGTGATCACCGGCGTCGAGGGCATCACCGGTTTCGGCGTCTACTCCACCGCCCTGAGCTGGGCGGTGCCCATCGGCCTCGCCGGCCTCGGCGGGCTGTGGTCCGAACGGGCCGGCGTGATCAACATCGGCCTCGAGGGCATGATGGTGATGGGCACCTTCGCCGCCGGCTGGATCGGCTGGCAGTACGGGCCCTGGGCGGCCGTCGTCGCCGGCCTGCTCGGCGGTGCGCTCGGCGGCCTGATCCACGCTCTGGCCACCGTCACGTTCGGCGTGGACCACATCGTCTCGGGTGTGGCCGTGAATATCCTCGCCCTCGGACTCACCCAGTTCCTCGCGAAGCTGTGGTTCGCGGCGCCGGGCAGCGAGGCCGCGGCGGTCGGCGGGAACGACCGGCAGTCGCCCAAGATCGACGACATGTCGCAGTTCTCGGTGCCCCTGCTGGCCGACTGGCTGGGCTCGCTGGAGAGGCAGGACTGGTTCTTCCTGTCGGACGCGGCCGGCATCGCGCGCGCAGCCGTGGACAGCGTGTCCTGGCTGACGCTGCTCGCCGCCGGGCTGTTCGTCCTCACCTTCTTCGTGCTGTGGCGCTCCTCCTTCGGCCTGCGGCTGCGTTCCTGCGGTGAGAACCCCGTCGCCGCGGAGTCGCTGGGCGTGAACGTCTACCGGTACAAGTACGCGGCGATCACCGTCTCCGGCGCCCTCGCCGGGCTCGGCGGCGCCTTCCTCGCCCTCTACGTGCATTACTACCAGGAGGGTCAGACCGGCGGTCGCGGCTACATCGGCCTCGCCACGATGATCTTCGGCAACTGGCGTCCGGGCGGTGTCGCCATGGGCGCGGGTATCTTCGGGTTCATGGACGGCACCCAGCTCCGCGGCGGCGGCCCGACGATCCACGCCCTGCTGCTCGTGTTCGCGGTACTCCTGGTGGGCTACGGCCTGTGGAAGCTGTACAAGGGCTCGCGGACGTCCGCGATGGTGGCCATGGCCTCCGGCGTGCTGGTCGCCCTCTGGTACGCGACCACCGACACCGTGCCCCGCGAGCTCGTCGAGGCCAGCCCGTACCTCACCACCCTGCTGGTGCTGTGCCTGGCGACGCAGCGGCTACGGGTGCCGAAGACCATCGGCAAGCCCTACCGGAAGGGGCAGGGCACGTGAGCCCGCCCCCCGGAGCGGACCCCGCCGTCGACTGGGAAGCCCTGCGGGAGCAGGCCCGGGACGCCATGACCCGGGCCTACGCCCCCTACTCCGGCTTCCCGGTCGGCGCGGCCGCGCTGGCCGACGACGGCCGCACGGTGACCGGCTGCAACGTCGAGAACGCCGCCTACGGCGTCGCCCTCTGCGCCGAGTGCGGTCTGGTCTCCGCGCTGCACGCCACCGGCGGCGGCCGGCTGACCGCCTTCACCTGCTGCGACCGGCACGGCGCGCTGCTGATGCCGTGCGGCCGCTGCCGCCAGCTCCTCTGGGAACACGGCGGTCCGGGCCTGCTGGTCGACACCGCCGGGGGCGTCCGTACGCTCGCCGAGCTGCTGCCCGACGCGTTCGGCCCGGCGGACCTGGACCGCTGACCGGCCGCGGGCCACCGGCCCGCGGCCGGCCGGGCGTCGCCTTCCGCCCTCCGGGACGGGTCCCCGTACGGCGGCCCGGCTCCCGCCCACCCGGGCCGTTCCGCTCCCGCCCACCCGGGCAGTTCCGCTCCCGCCCACCCGGGCAGTTCCGCTCCCGCCTACCCGGGCAGTTCCGCTCCCGCCTACCCGGGCAGTTCCGCTCCCGCCCACCCGGCCCCTGCACCCCAACAGTTCTCGCACGAACGAAGGACCGCCCCTCATGGACGCCATCTCCGTCATCCGCACCAAGCGCGACGGGCACCCCCTGAGCGACGAGCAGATCGACTGGGTCATCGACGCCTACACCCGCGGCGCGGTCGCCGACGAACAGATGTCCGCACTCGCCATGGCGATCCTGCTGAACGGCATGACCCGTGCGGAGGTCGCCCGCTGGACCGCCGCGATGATCGCCTCCGGCGAGCGGATGGACTTCTCCACGCTCGCCCGGCCGACCGCCGACAAGCACTCCACCGGCGGCGTCGGCGACAAGATCACCCTGCCCCTGGCCCCGCTCGTCGCGGCCTGCGGCGCCGCCGTCCCGCAGCTCTCCGGGCGCGGTCTCGGCCACACCGGCGGCACCCTGGACAAGCTGGAGTCGATCCCCGGCTGGCGCGCCTCGCTGAGCAACGCCGAGATGCTCTCCCAGCTCGACTCGGCCGGCGCCGTCGTCTGCGCCGCCGGGGAGGGGCTCGCCCCGGCCGACAAGAAGCTCTACGCGCTGCGCGACGTCACCGGCACCGTGGAGTCCGTGCCGCTCATCGCCAGCTCCATCATGAGCAAGAAGATCGCCGAGGGCACCGGTTCGCTGGTGCTCGACGTCAAGGTCGGCTCCGGCGCCTTCATGAAGAACCTCGACGACGCCCGGGAGCTGGCCGCCACCATGGTCGGTCTGGGGACGGACCACGGCGTGCGCACCGTGGCGCTGCTCACCGACATGTCCACCCCGCTCGGCCGGACTGCGGGCAACGCCCTGGAGGTCCGCGAGTCGCTGGAGGTGCTGGCCGGCGGCGGCCCGGCGGACGTGGTCGAACTGACCCTCGCGCTGGCACGGGAGATGCTGGCCGCCGCGGGCCTGCCGGACGCCGACCCGGCCAAGGCCCTCGCGGACGGCTCCGCGATGGACGTCTGGCGCCGCATGATCGCCGCCCAGGGCGGCGACCCGGACGCCCCGCTGCCGGTCGCCCGCGAACAGCACATCGTCCGCGCCGGCGACTCCGGGGTGCTGCGCTCCCTGGACGCGTACGCCGTCGGGCTCGCCGCCTGGCGGCTGGGAGCCGGCCGCGCCCGCAAGGAGGACCCCGTGCAGGCCGGTGCGGGCGTCGAGCTGCACGCCCGGCCGGGCGACCGGATCACGGCCGGGGCCCCGCTGCTGACCCTGCACACGGACACGCCGGAGAAGTTCGACTACGCCCTCGCCGCGCTGGAGGGGGGCTACGAGATCGGCGCCGGGCCGGTGGACGTGCCGGAGTCGGTGGTGCTGGACCGGATCGCCTGACCTGCGGATCTCTCGTTCGGGTGAACGGCGCCGGTGGCTCGCCCCCGGCGCCGTTCGGCATGATGGTGCCGGTGACGCACCGATAGGAGACCGCCATGACCGCACTCCCCGTCGACTACCGGCCGGACGACGGCTTCGGCTGGGACGACGCCGTCCGTATGTGGGAGGACACGGACGCGCCCGAGGGCTGCAAGGTGGAGATCATCGAGGGGATCGTCACCGTGGCACCCCCGCCCGCGAACGCGCACAACCTGACGGCTGCCCGCCTCCAGCGGCTGCTCTACCGCACGCTCCCGGACGAGTGGGAGATCGTTCAGACCCGAGGCCTGTCCGTCCCGGACTCCGCCGGGCTCTACATCCCGGATCTCGCCGTCGTCCCGAGCACCGCCCTCGAAGCCCCGGGGAACCGCATCCCTGCCGGGGAGGCGAGGCTCGTCGTGGAGATCACCTCCCGCGACAACGCCAACCACGACCGCATCAGCAAGGTCCACGGCTATGCGCAGGCGGGCGTGGAGCTGTATCTGCTGCTCGACCCGTGGCACTCGGGGAAGCCCACCGCCACCCTCTTCGGGGAGCCCGAGGACAGCACCTACCGGGTGCTCGACTCCGTGGAGTTCGGGCGGACGCTCCGGATTCCGGAGCCCTTCGGCCTGGAGCTCGACACGGGGAGCTTCCCGGCGGGCTGACGGGTGGACAGGCGGACGGGCCGGGTGCGGGGCCGTGACGCGGCCCCGAACCCGGGAGTTCAGCGCCCGGCGGCCGCCAGGGCCACCGCGCGGCGCTCGGCGACCGCGCGGCGGGTGGCGTACAGCGTGATGCCCGCCGCCGCCACCAGCGCGGTGAGCGCGAAGGCGGCCGTGGCCGGCCAGCCCGCCGCAGCGTAGGCGAAGGCGCCCAGCGCGCCGCCCAGCGAACTGCCCAGGTAGTACGCCATCTGGTAGAGCGCGGAAGCCTGCGCGCGGCCGGTGGTCGCCGTACGGCTCACTGACCCGGAGGCGACCGCGTGCCCCGCGAAGAAGCCGGCGGTGATCAGCACCAGGCCGCCGGCCACCGCGAGCAGGTTCTCCGCGAGCGACAGCAGCAGACCGGTGGCCGTGGTGCCGATCGCCAGGTAGAGCGCGCCGCGCCGGCCCAGCCGGGCGTGGAGCGTGCCGGCCGCCGCGGAGGAGACCGTGCCCACCAGGTAGATCACGAAGATCGACCCGGCCAGCCCCTGGGAGAGCCCGAACGGCTGATGGACCAGGCGGTAGCCGACGACGGTGTAGACCGCGCCGAAGACGGTCATGAAGAGCATGCCGATGGCGTAGAGCCGGAGCAGCAGCGGGTTCGCGAGCTGCTCCCGCACCGTGCGGGCCACCGCCCGCGGGCGGACCGAGGCCGGCCGGAAGTGCCGCGGGCGGGGCACCAGCAGGCGGTAGGCGACCGCGCAGAGCGCGGCGGCGCCGCCCAGCACCAGCAGCCCGGCGCGCCAGCCCCAGGCCTCGGTGGCCCAGCCGGTGATGATGCGGCCGCTCATGCCGCCGATGCTGTTGCCGGCGACGAACAGGCCGATCGCGCCGACCAGCGCGCGGGCCCGCACCTCCTCGGCGAGGAAGGCCATCGCCGAGGCGGGCACGCCCGCGAGGGCCACGCCCTGCGCCACCCGCAGCGCGATCAGCCAGCCCAGCGAGGGCGCCAGCGGCATCAGCAGCGCCAGGCCCACCGCGAGGGTCAGGGAGAGGGTCATCACCCGGCGGCGGCCGAAGCGCTCGGAGAGCACGCTCAGCGGCAGCACGGCGCACGCCAGCCCGAGGGTGGCGCCGGAGACCGTCCAGCTCGCGCGGCCGGCGGTGACACCCAGGTCCGCGGAGAGCGCGGGCAGCAGCGCCTGGGTGGAGTAGAGCAGTCCGAAGGCGACCAGCCCGGCGGCGAAGAGCGCCAGGCTCAGGCGGCGGTATCCGGGGTCGCCGGGCCGCAGCTTGGTCGACTCGGTCGACACGGTGGGATCGGCGGGAACGCCGGAACCGGCAGCCGCGCCGGAGGCGCCGGCACCGGAGGTGGCACGGGGTGCGGAGCGGGACACGCGGCCGGAGGCGGGAACGTCGGAGGCGGCGCCCACTCCCCCGGTGGACGCCCTGGTATCAGCAGAAGGCATGCCTCGAACGTACGGCGGCGCGACTCATGCGTCCAATGCGCAAATCTGCGAGAATCGTTCCTGCCCTGCATCAGTCGAGCTGAGAGCCTTGCGTGTCACCGTCCCGCAACGAGAAAGACAGCCCTGTGACGTCCGTGACGTCCCGGGGACGTGCCCCGGCGTCCCGTGACGGCGCCCCGCGGCGCCGTGGCGTGGCGGGCGGGCCGGCCGGCACGCGCCCCGCGCACTCCGCGCACGCGGGGGCCCGTCCGCCCGCCGACTGGGGCTCCGCCCTCACCCCGCGGCTCGCCCACTTCGCCGCCGTCGCCCGTCACGAGCACGTCACCCGTGCCGCGCAGGAGCTCGGCGTGCCGCAGTCCACGCTCAGCCGCGGCCTGGCCCGGCTGGAGGAGGACCTGGGCGTCGCCCTCTTCGCCCGGCACGGCCGCGCCGTCTCCCTCACCCCGGCCGGCCGTACGTTCCTGGAGTCCGCGGAACGCGCCCTCGCCGCCGTCGAACAGGCCGCCGAGTCCGTACGCGCCGACGCGGACCCGGCGACCGGCAAGGTGGCCTTCGGTTTTCTGCACACCCTCGGCTGGGAGACGGTGCCGGGCCTGCTCCGCGCCTTCCGCGCCGACCACCCCCGGGTGCGCTTCTCGCTCGTCCAGACCTACGGCGAGGCGATGCTGGAGCGGCTGGCCGCCGGCGAACTGGACCTCTGCCTCACCTCGCCCATCCCGGACCCGGCCGAGCTGGCCGCGCGCGGGCTGGCGGCCCGGCGGCTGGACGAGCAGCGGCTCCGGCTGGTGGTGCCGGACGACCACCGGCTGGCGTCCCGCAGGCGCATCCGGCTGGCCGAGGCCGCCGAGGAGCCCTTCGTCACCCTGGAGCCCGGCTACGGCATGCGGCGCATCCTCGAAGCGCTGTGCACCCAGGCCGGGTTCCGGCCGCGCATCGCCTTCGAGGGCGAGGAGGCGGAGACGATCCGCGGACTCGTCGCCGCCGGCCTGGGGGTGGCGCTGCTGCCGCCCCCGGCGATCCCGCGCCCGGGCGTCCACGAACTGACCGTCACCGCGCCGCGCGCGAGCCGGGAGATCGGGCTCGCCTGGCGCGACGGCGCCCCGGAGACCGCACCCGTGGCGGCCTTCCGCCGTTTCCTGCTGAGCCGCCGCGGGAGCCTGCTGGACTGAGCTTCCCCGCGGCGCCCCGCCCGCGTCACGGTCCCGTACCGACCGCCTCCTGCGCCCGTGTGCCGCACGGTCCGCGGCGCCGGGTGCGGACGGTACGGGCGGCCACCCGGTCAGCCGCGCAGCGAGCGGCCGAAGCCGGCCGCCAGCGGCATCCGCAGGCCCAGCGGCGGGGGAGCGGCGAAGGCGTCCGTGAGCGGGCGGGAGAACGGCCGGTCGCCCAGCGTCCCCAGCACGAAGTCCTCGGCCAGCGCGGCCACTTCGGAACGGTGCTGGGAAAGGGTGTGGCCGTCGGAGTGCACCTCGAAGCGGCACACGCCGGGGTCGCGCCGCTTCGCCCGCTCGGCGAGCCGGAAGGAGAGCTCCGGGTCGGTGCGCACGTCGTCGGTGCCGTGGACGAACAGCACCTGACGGCCCGCGAGCTGGTCGATGGGCTCCTCCTCCGCCGGGGCGGGGCGGGTGGCGTCCCCGGGCGGCCCGCCGGCCGTCCGGGCGTTCCCGGCGTCCCCGGCGTTCCCGGCCTCCGCGGGGGCGCCGGGCAGCCACGGCGCCAGTGCGAGCACCGCCGTGACGGCCGGGTGGCCGGCGGCGTGCAGTGCGGCGCGGGCGCCCACGTCCGTACCGAGGAGGCACACCGGGACGTCGCCGTAGCGGCGCACCACCTCGTCGACGGCCCACTCGGCGTCGCGGGCGGTGTGCGCGGCCGCGCCGTTCCAGCCGTGGAAGCGGTAGTGCACGACATGGGTGACGAGGGAGTCCCCGCGCCCGGCGCGCGCCAGCCGGCGGGCGAGGGGCAGCACCGCGGCTGCGGCGCGCGGCGAGCGCCGGCGCACGCTGTGCGCGGTGCCGCCCGGTAGCAGCAGCACGACTCCGTGGACCGAGCGCTCCTCGCCCCGCGCCCTCCCCAACCTGGCTTCCCGATCCGGCACTCGGTCCGGCAACGCTTGCTGAGTCACGGCAGAACCATGGCAGAAGCACGGGTGTACGGCGCGTGCCGTGCATCACCTTTCCGTATCGAAGCACCGGGCGCGGGCCGGGTCGTACGGGTGGGTGTCGCGGCCCGTTTCGCCGTGGCGATCTACGCGCGTAGGAGCTACAGTGCGGAGATGACGAGCGAGAGCACAGCAACAGCCACCATCCCCACCCCGGAACAGATCAGGCGCGCTCCCAAGGTCCTCCTCCACGACCACCTGGACGGCGGGCTGCGCCCGGCCACGATCATCGAGCTCGCCCGGGAGACCGGCTACGACGGGCTGCCCGAGGCCGAGGACGCGGAGCGCCTGGACACCTGGTTCCGCGAGGCCGCCGACTCGGGGTCGCTGGAGCGCTATCTGGAGACCTTCGCCCACACCTGCGCCGTCATGCAGACCCGGAACGCCCTCACCCGGGTCGCCGCCGAGTGCGCCGAGGACCTGGCCGCGGACGGCGTCGTCTACGCCGAGGTCCGCTACGCGCCCGAGCAGCACCTGCAGGGCGGGCTGACCCTGGAGGAGGTCGTGGAGGCCGTCAACGAGGGCTTCCGCGAGGGTGAGCGGCGGGCCCGCGCCGCCGGGCACCGCATCCGCGTCGGCGCGCTGCTCACCGCCATGCGGCACGCGGCTCGCGCGCTGGAGATCGCCGAGCTCGCCAACCGCTACCGCGACCTGGGCGTGGTGGGCTTCGACATCGCGGGCGCCGAGGCGGGCTACCCGCCCACCCGCCACCTGGACGCCTTCGAGTACCTGAAGCGGGAGAACAACCACTTCACCATCCACGCCGGCGAGGCCTTCGGGCTGCCTTCGATCTGGCAGGCGCTCCAGTGGTGCGGCGCGGACCGGCTCGGGCACGGCGTGCGGATCATCGACGACATCCAGGTGGCCGACGACGGCGGCGTCAAGCTGGGCCGGCTGGCGTCCTACGTGCGTGACAAGCGCATCCCGCTGGAGCTGTGCCCGTCGTCGAACCTGCAGACGGGCGCCGCCGCCTCCTACGCCGAGCACCCGATCGGGCTGCTGCGGCGGCTGCACTTCCGGGCCACGGTGAACACCGACAACCGCCTGATGAGCGGCACCAGCATGAGCCGGGAGTTCGAGCACCTGGTGGAGACCTTCCGCTACACGCTGGACGACATGCAGTGGTTCACCGTCAATGCGATGAAGTCTGCGTTCATCCCTTTCGATGAACGTCTCGCGATGATCAACGAGGTGATCAAGCCGGGTTACGCCGCGCTGAAGTCCGCCTGGCTGTTCCGGGGTGCCGCCGACTGACGTCCCGGGCTCCCCGTCCGACCTGCGGATTCCTCGGCGACGCCGGGCCGGTGCGGGTCCCGTCCGCGCCCCGGCGCGGGCGCGCGGGCGGTGCCCGCGACACGCATCGTGCGCCCCTTTCGCGCTGTTTGCGGGGGTCCCCGCGGCTGGCTACGTTCGCCGGGCCTCCCCAACTCCCCGTCAGTGAGGACACAGGTGCCCTGATGAAGCACGGAACGATGAAGACCCTCGGCGTCACCGCGCTCGGTGCGGCGTTCGCCGCCACCGGCGCGGGCGCCGCCCACGCCGGTGGCGTCACCGAGAGCGTGGAGACCGCCGGCGGCCAGGTGCTGGCCAACCCGGCCGTGCAGGACGCGACCGGCAAGAGCGGCTCCATCGGCCGGATGCCCACCCGCCCGGAGCAGGTCGTCTCCCCGGGCATGGCAGCCGAGACCGGTCAGGCCGCGACCCCGCAGGGCGAGCTGCTCGGCGGGCTCCCCGTGGTCGGCCAGGTCACGGGCAACGCACTGCCGACGGACGTGCTGACCGAGGGCCCGCTCCCCACCGAGGACACGAAGTCCGGGAAGGGCGAGAAGGCCGGGAAATCCGGGAAGGGCGAGAAGGCAGGGAAGGCCAAGAAGGGGTCCGCCGAGAAGGCGTCCGCCGAGGACGAGGCCGCCACGGAGGAGGCTCCACAGGGACTGCCGGTCGGCACTCTGGCGGCCGGCACCTTCGACCGGCTGGGCCTCCCCGCCGACCCGGACACCGGCACCCTGCACGTCCCGAACCTGCTGGGCGGGCTGCCGCTCGACTGAGCCCGGACACCGGGACCGACGGTCCGCGAGGGCGCACGGCACCGCGGACGAGGGCCGTGCGCCCCGGCGCACGGCCCTCCGGTCTCCTGTCCCCTGCGAACGGCTCCCGGCAGCCTCAGGCCGTCCGCTGCCAGGCGGTCTTCCGGTCGTCGTTCGGCAGCAGGATCCACAGCGCCAGATAGAGCAGGAACTGCGGGCCCGGCAGCAGACACGAGGCCACGAAGAGCACCCGCATCGTCGTCGCCGTGGTGCCGAAGCGGTTCGCGAGGCCCGCGCACACGCCGGCGATCATCCGGCCTTCGCGGGGGCGGGTGAGAGCGGCCATCTCCGTACTCCTTCGCTCGGTACGTTCGTCGCCGCTTCCGGGTTTCCAGGAACGGCTGCGGTGAAATCCACCGTAGAAGCATCAAGCGGGCGAAGCGTCGGACTACGGGGCGATCCCGACCCTGGGAGCTCTCGGGGTACGCCCCTGCGGGGCCTCCTCCCGGAGTTCGACCCGGATCTCCTCCGTCCGTCGCCCCGCGTGCGGCGGTGGCTCCACCACCCGGCGCAGCCGGGCCCGCAGCAGCGGATAGAACAGCACGTGCGCCAGCGCCACCCCGGCGGCGTTCAGCATCACGGCGTCCACGTCCACGATCAGCTCCGGCACCCCGCTGCGCACCACGGCCAGCGCGAGAGAGGCCAGCACGCCCCCCAGCACCGTGCGCGCCGCCGTCCCCGGCAGCGGCCGGTGCAGCCGGCCCGCCACCAGCGGCAGCAGCACGCCCAGGGGCGCGAGCAGCAGCAGCCCGCCGCCGATCGCCTCCAGCGCGGCCTGCGGCCCGGCAGCCAGATCGGCACGGATGGTGGTGAACGGCCGCAGGTTCGCGGGAGCGACCCACGCCACCGAACGGGGCCGCAGCATCAGCCAGCCGACGACGAGCAGGTGAACGCCGAGAAGGAGGGAGGCCGCCGCGCGGACACGGGATGCGGAGACGCCGCCGCTGTGGTCATGACGGTGCACGCGGGGAAGGACGCCGCTGCCGGTGGCGCCGGTTCCGCGCACCGGCCGCCCCGGCTGCGACTCACCTCACTCCGGCGCGGGGGAGGACAGCGGCGTGCCTGCCGTCGCCGCGGTCTCCGGGTCCGAGCGCAGATCGGTGTCGCAGGTGTACCGCCGCGGCGGCTCCCCGCCGCCGTCTGCGGGCCCGCCCAGCGCCACCGAGTCGCGCCCGCCGGCCGCGGCGGACCCGGCCCAGGTGCACACGAGCTGCGCCAGCGCGAACGGCGGCAGCCCGTCGGGTGGCTCGCTCAGCCGCAGCGTCTCCTCCGGGTCGCCCTCCGCCGGGCCCGTCACCGTCAGCCCTGCGGGCACCCGGCTCTCGAAGCCGGCCGCCGCCTCCTCGGCCCCCGGCTGCTCCGTGAGCTCGCCGAGGAGCGTGCGGGCCACGGCGACCCGCCGCTCGGGCAGCTCGACGGACCGCTCGACGGCCGTGACCCGGGAGCTGCACACGAGGTGCACCGGCACCGCCGTGGCCTCGCCGAGCGCGGGCGAGCGGGCGTCCTCCGCCACCGCGCAGGAGTCCCGGGAGGGCGCCGCGCCGGCGTCCACCGGGACCGAGGTGGCGCGGATGCCGCAGCCCGCGGCCAGCATCCCCGTGGCGAGCAGGGCCGCGGCGCGTGCCGCGGTACGGCCGCGGCCCGGCCTCCCGCGTGCCGGTGCCGTCCTCATCGTCCACCTTCTCCTTCGCCGTCCTCGCGCTCGTCCCGGCCCGGGCCGTCCTCCCCGCCCTGCGGGTCCGGCCCGGCATCCGGGCCCGGCCCGTCGGGCCCGGCATGACCGGCACCCTGGCTCGGCCCGGCGTCCGGCCGGTCCGGAGCCGTCCCGCCCTCCCGGGGCGCGCCGTCCCGGTTCTCCGTACCGGCGGAGCCGTCGCCGTCCCCGCCGTCTCCCGGACGGTCGCCGGGGCCCGGGCCGCCGCCGGCGGGCCCGGCGCCGCTCCGGCCGCCCGCGCCGCGGGCCTTCCGCCCGGCGTCCTCCGTGCGCTCGCTCTCCTCCGTCAGCTCGCTGGCGTCCCGGGGCAGCCGCAGGGTGAAGACGGCTCCGATGCCGGGCTCCGTGCCGTTCCGCGCCGTGATGGTGCCGCCGTGGATCATCGCGTTCTCCATGGCGATCGACAGCCCGAGCCCGCTCCCCTCCGAACGCGGCCGGGAGGCGCTCGCCTTGTAGAAGCGGTCGAAGACGTGCGGCAGCACGTCCTCCGGGATGCCCGGGCCGTGGTCGGCGACCTCCACCAGCAGCTCGTCCGCCCCGGAGGCGGACCGCCCCGTCCGCACCGACACCCGCACCGGCGAGCCGCCGTGCTTCAGGGCGTTGCCGATCAGGTTGGCCAGGATGACGTCCAGCCGCCGCGGGTCGAGCCGCGCCATGAGGCCGCGGTCCGCGTCCAGCTCGACCGCGTCCAGCCAGGCGCGGGCGTCGATACAGGCGGTGACCTGGTCGGCCACGTCGACGTCGTCCAGCACCAGCTTCGCGGTGCCCGCGTCGAAGCGGGTCACCTCCATCAGGTTCTCCACCAGGTCGCCGAGCCGGCGGGTCTCGCTCACCACGAGCTGCACCGCGGGCGCGATCATCGGGTCGAGGTTCTCCTGCTCCTCCTCCAGCACCTCGGTCACCGCGGAGATCGCGGTCAGCGGGGTGCGCAGCTCGTGCGACATGTCGGCGACGAAGCGCCGGGAGGCGGCCTCCCGGGCGCTCAGCTCGGCCACCCGGTGCTCCAGGGACTCCGCCGTCTCGTTGAACGTACGGGAGAGCTGCGCCAGTTCGTCCGTCCCGGAGACCCGCAGCCGGGTGTCCAGCTTGCCCTCGCCGAGCCGCCGGGCCGCGTCGCCGAGCCGCCGCACGGGGCGCAGCACGGTGGAGGCGGCGGCCTGCGCCAGCAGCATCGCGCCGAGCAGGGCGAGTGCGGTGGCGATCCCCAGCGACCAGGCCAGCGAGTTGAGGTCGTCCCGCTCCGGCACCAGCGACTTGAGCAGATAGCCGGAGGGGGTGGGACCGTCGCCCATCAGCTTGGCCCCGCCGACCAGATAGGGGTCGTCGTCCCGGATGATCCGCTGCCAGTAGAGGTGGTACGGATACGGATTGGCCGAGTCCACCTCGCGCCGCTCGCCGACCGCCCGGCGCAGCGCCTCCGGCACGTCGGCCAGGGTGAAGTCGCCGGCGCCGGCGAGGGCCGTGCAGCGCTCCCCGGCCCGCGTCCCGCCGATCAGCACGACCTGGTAGTTCTGCGTGGTGTCCGCCATCCGGGCAGCGGCGTCGCGGAGCTGCCCGCAGTCGTAGCCGGCCGGCAGCCGGCCGGCGTGGTCCTCCATGGCCTGGCGGAAGTCGTTCAGGGCGGCGTTCTGCGCCCGGGTCAGGACGGCGTCGCGGTTGATCCAGTACGCGATGCCGGACGCCGAGACGGCGGCGGTCAGGGCGACCAGTGCGAAGACCACCGCCAGCCGCAGCCGCAGCGTCGGCAGCACCCCCGCCAGCCAGCCGCCCGGCCGGGACGACCGTGCTTCCTTCACTGACACCTTCCGATCGGCCGTGGTCCGTCCGCGCCGTGTCCCCCGCTCACGGCGCTCACGCCGGCGGGTCCAGCCGGTATCCCACCCCGCGCACGGTGCGGATCAGGGTCGGGGACGAGGGCACGTCCTCGACCTTCGCGCGGAGCCGCTGCACACAGGCGTCCACCAGCCGCGAGTCGCCCAGGTAGTCGTGCTCCCAGACCAGCCGCAGAAGCTGCTGGCGGGAGAGCGCCTGCCCCGGGCGTCTGCTGAGCTCCAGCAGCAACCGCAGCTCGGTCGGGGTGAGCTGGAGGTCCTCGCCGTTCTTCGTCACGGTCATCGCCGAACGGTCGATGACCAGTGAGCCGAAGGTCGCCGAGTCGTTCGCCTCGCGTTCGCCCCGGCGCATCACCGCGCGGATGCGGGCGTCGAGCACCCGCCCCTGCACGGGCTTCACCACGTAGTCGTCGGCCCCGGACTCCAGGCCCACCACCACGTCGATGTCGTCGCTGCGCGCGGTCAGCAGGATGATCGGCAACTGGTCCGTGCGCCGGATGCGGCGGCACACCTCGAAGCCGTCGATGCCGGGGAGCATGACGTCCAGCACGATCAGGTCGGGGCGCTGCTCGCGCAGCAGCTTCAGACCCTCCTCGCCCGACGCAGCGGTCACCACGCGGTGGCCCTGGCGGGAGAGGCTCATCTCCAGGGCGGTACGCACCGCGTCATCGTCCTCGATCAGCAACAGGAAAGGCACGCGCGCCATTCTGTCCCATGGGGGCCCGGGACTTCGAGCGCGAGGTCCCCGCACATCCGGGGAGGGCCCCGCCCGGCCCGTGCCGGGCGGCGCGCGGCGGCCCGGGGCCCCTGTGACAGGCCTGTGACAGTCGGGGGACCCGGCGATGAAACTGGCCCGGCAGTGTGGTCCCCGTCAAGCAAAGCGACCGGGTCGGTCCACGAAGGGGGCGCGCGATGAACACGCTGCACGGCACCACCAAGAGCGCAGTACTTCACACGCGTCTGCACTCCTCGTCGGTTCCCTCGCCCCGGGTCGCGGAGAAGTCCGGTGCCGTGAGCGGGCGGGGGTGCGCTCGCGGCACCGGGCGCCGGCGGGCCGCGCACATCGCGCCCGTCGAGGACCTCGCGGGCGAGGCCCGCACGGGGGGACGGGGGAGCGGTACGTACGGGGAGGCTCCGGGGGAGCGCCGCGGGGCCGCGACGGAGGCCGGGGACGCCGAAGCGGCGTTCACCGCCTACGTGCGGGAGCGGCGCGCCTCCCTGTACGCCACCGCCTACCACCTGACCGGCGACCGCCACGAGGCCGAGGACCTGCTGCAGAGCGCGCTGTTCTCCACCTACCGCGCCTGGGACCGGATCAGCGACAAGGCCGCCGTCGGCGGCTACCTGCGGCGCACCATGACCAACCTGCACATCAGCGCCTGGCGGCGCCGCAAGCTGAACGAGTACCCGACGGAGGAGCTGCCGGAGACGCCTTCCGCCGACCACGACGCGATGCGCGGCACCGAGCTGCGCGCGGTCCTGTGGCAGGCGCTGGCCCGGCTGCCCGAACTCCAGCGCACGATGCTGGTGCTGCGGTACTACGAGGGCCGTACGGACCCGGAGATCGCGGAGATCCTGGACATCAGCGTGGGCACGGTGAAGAGCAGCATCTGGCGGTCGCTGCGCCGGCTGCGCGGCGACGAGGCGCTGAGCTTCGGCCGGGACGAGGAGGAGTGCTTCGGCGAACTGGTCGCCTGAGCGCAGGACCCCGGGGGGAACGGGGGAACGGGGAGGGGGGCCAGGGGAGGGCCCCAGGGGGGCGGGGGGACACGGGGGAGACGGGGTCGGGGGACCCCGTCAGGGCCCGCAGGCCCGGGGCAGGGGTGTCCCCGGGCCCGGGCCGGGGGAGCGTGGTCCGGTCGGCCGGGGGGTCCGACCGGGCCCGCTGTCGTGTGTGCGGGGCGGTCCGGCCGTCCGTGCAGCGCTCAGCGGTGGGTGCAGTCTGCGGGGTGTGCAGTCCGCGGTGGGAGCGCTGTGCTCTGCGGGGCGTGCGCCGCGCCCTGGCGTGGGCCGCCGCCGCGCCCAGCCGGGTGCTGCGGCGCCTCCGCTACCCGGCCCGGTGGGCCGCGCACCGGCTCAGCAGCGGACCGCCGGGTGCGCCTGCCGGAGCCCGTCGATCCGTCCCAGCGCCTCGTCGCGGGCACAGGGGTGCGCCCCGAGCGTCCGGTGCCGCGCCACGATGGAGCCCTCCGCACGCATCAGGCTCCAGCCGCGGCGTACCAGGAACGGCACCGGTTTGCGGCTCTCCCGCACGTCCCGCAGCAGCCGCCGCCGGAAGGTGGTGAAGGGGCGGCCGCGCAGGCATATCGCGTCGGCCAGCAGGCCGAGCGCGGCGCAGCGGGCGGCGATGTCCGCGGCGAAGATGCCCTCCGCGAGCAGCAGCGGCGCCCCGTCCAGCGCGAAGTCGGCGACCCCGGTGCGGGAGCTGGTGCCGATGTCGTAGACCGGCACCGCCGTGCGCCCGTGCTCGCAGAGGGCACGTACCGCCGCGGCGGCCGCGTCCGCGTCCCAGGACTCCGGGTGGTCCCAGTCGGTGGCGCCGCCGGGCAGCCGGGGGAGCGTCGGGTCGCCGGCCTCCTTGTAGAAGTCGTCCAGCCGCAGCACGGGCAGTCCGGTGCGGGCCGCGAGGCGGCTCTTGCCGGAGCCGGAGGGGCCGGTGAGCAGGATGACACGGGCGAGCGGAGCGGCACCGGGCCCGCCGTGGGAGCTGCCGTGCGGGCCGGGGCGGTCGGGGAGGGCGCGTTCGGTCACGAGACGCCATTGTCGCGCATCCCCGCCTGCCGGGAACCGTCCCGGTACGCCCGCGCCGGGTGACGTGCGGCACCCGCCCGGTACGCCCCGGGCGCGCCGTAGGACGCGGGAGGCGCGGGCGCGCGCCGGTGGCGGACGCTCAGTCCTCGTGCACCAGCCTGCCGCCCTCCAGCATCGTCTTGAGCGCGGAGGCGATCATCACCCAGCCCTCGCGTACCCCTTGGAGCATCCGGCTCTCCGGGCTGCGGAAGCCGTCGTGGGTGATCGTCAGCTTGACGCCCAGCCCGTGCACCTCGGCCTGCTCGATGTCGAAGGCGACCCGGGAACGTTCCCGGCGCGCCTCCTCGAACTCCTCGTCCGAGGTCCAGGCGAACATCTCCCGGTGCCGGGGCTGGAGGGTGTGCCAGGTGTACGCCAGCCGCCGCCCCGGCACAGCCTCCAGCACCCGTTGGCCGAGCTCCTCGAACTCGCCCTCCGGCTCGGACTTCCAGAGCACCGGGGCGCCCACCTCCCACGTCGAGCGCGGGCCGGTGTCGCCCATGTAGACCTTGACGAACTCCGGGTCGGTGAGCGCCTCGTACAGCCGCTGTGCGGTGGTCTGGACGTAGATGACGTAGACGAACTCGGGCTCGCTCATCGGGGTCCTCCCAGCGCCTGCTCGGGCCGGGCGTGCGGCCGCCGGCCGGGGCGGCGGCCGGCGCGGTCCGCTCCCGCCCTCCCTTCCCAAGGTCGCACGCCGGGGCGGGCCGGGCCCGTCCGTGCCGTGTCCCCCACGGGACGGCAGTGTCCGCGCGAGTCACCACGAGGCGCTACTCTGTGTGCGCGCCCGACTACTCGATGAGGCAGGTGGCATCCGTGAACTCTCGCCCGCGTCACGCACGTGACACGTCCCCCCGCCGCGCGCCCGCGCTGCTGCGCTTCGGGCTGACCCTGTCCGCGGCGGGAGCCGCGCTGGCCGCGGGCGGTACGGCCGCGAGCGCCGCCGAACCCAGCCGGGTGGCGACCCCGCTCGGCACCGCCGACACCGATCTGGTGCACGACCCCTCCGGGGCGGTGCAGGACGCGGTCACCTACGGCGTGGGCAGCGCGTATCTCACGCTGACCCGCATGCAGCTCGACCCGCTGTCCGGCACCGGCTCCGACCCGCTGGACAACGGCCTCGGCACGCAGGTCGCCGACTTCCCGGCAGTCGGCACCCAGCAGCTCACCGGCCCGGTCGCGGACGGCGCCTCGCTGCGCGAGCTGCCCCTCACCCGGGGCCTGCTGCCCTGAGGCCGCGGGCCCGTCGGCCGGGCAGGACTCACCCGTACGAGTCGTCGTACGGGGCTGGGCAGTCCACCCTTCCGGGTGGATGTGGCGCACCGGGGAAGCGGCCGGCCCCCTCCGCCGCTCCCGGCGCCACGGCGGTCGCCGTCGCGGCGGACAGAGGGACTCCGCCGCGACGGCGTGCGGCCGTGCGGACAGTGCAGGCGGTGCGGCGGGGACGGCCGCCGCATGCCCCGGCCCGCGGCCGGTCCGGGGGTGCGCTCAGGCGCCGACGGGGTGCCAGACCGTCTTGGTCTCCAGGAAGGCGAACAGCCGCTCCGTGCCCGGGTCGGCGGACCAGTCCGGGGCCGTGTCCGGCCGCAGTACCCGCTTGAGGTTGCCGGCCGCCGCGACCTCCAGCTCCCGGCCGAGGTCTGTGTTTCCGTCGTGTCCGTCGTGCCCGTCGCTCCCGCCGCCGGCGGCCCCCGCGGCGCCCGCAAGGTCGATCGCGTTGACGTCCTGGTGCGCCGCGAGCGACGGTGCGATCTCCGCCGTACGGCCCGCCAGGACGTTCACCACGCCGCCCGGCACGTCCGAGGTGGCCAGCACCTCGGCGAGGGAGAGCGCGGGCAGCGGCGCCCGCTCGGAGGCGACCACGACCGCGGTGTTCCCGGTGACGATCACCGGCGCCAGCACCGAGACCAGACCGAGGAACGAGGACTCCTGCGGCGCCAGCACGGCCACCACGCCGGTCGGTTCGGGGGAGGAGAGGTTGAAGTAGGGCCCGGCGACCGGGTTGGCCCCGCCCGCCACCTGCGCGACCTTGTCGGACCAGCCCGCGTACCAGACCCAGCGGTCCACGGCGGCGTCCACCCGCGCGGCCGCCTTCGCCTTCGACAGGCCCTCCGCGGCGGCCACCTCGGCGGTGAACTGCTCGCGCCGGCCCTCCAGCATCTCCGCGACGCGGTAGAGGATCTGCCCGCGGTTGTACGCCGTGGCGCCGGACCAGCCGCCGAACGCCTTGCGCGCGGCCACGACCGCGTCCCGCGCGTCCTTGCGGGACGCTTCCGGCGCGTTGGCCAGCCACTTCCCCTTGGAGTCGGTCACCTCGTACACCCGTCCGCTCTCGGACCGCGGGAACTTCCCCCCGACGAAGAGCTTGTACGTCTTGAGGACACTCAGCCGTGCGTCAGACATCGAGGTAGGCCTCCAGACCGTGGCGGCCGCCCTCGCGGCCGAAGCCCGACTCCTTGTAACCGCCGAAGGGCGAGGCCGGGTCGAACTTGTTGAAGGTGTTGGACCAGATCACTCCCGCGCGCAGCTCCTGCGCCATCCGCAGGATGCGGGAGCCCTTCTCCGTCCAGATGCCGGCCGAGAGGCCGTAGGGCGTGTTGTTCGCCTTGGCCACCGCCTCGTCGGGGGTGCGGAAGGTCAGCACCGAGAGCACGGGTCCGAAGATCTCCTCCCGGGCGATCCGGTGCGCCTGGGTGACGCCGGTGAAGAGCGTCGGCGCGAACCAGTAGCCGTGGTCCGGCAGCGTGCACTCCGGCGACCAGCGCTCGGCGCCCTCCGCCTCGCCGGCCTCGGCCAGCTCGGTGATCCGGGCGAGCTGCTCGGCGGAGTTGATGGCGCCCACGTCGGTGTTCTTGTCCAGCGGGTCGCCGACCCGCAGCGTCGCCAGCCGCCGCTTCAGCGCGGCCAGCAGCTCCTCGGCCACCGACTCCTGCACCAGCAGCCGGGACCCGGCGCAGCAGACCTGGCCCTGGTTGAAGTAGATGCCGTTGACGATGCCCTCGACGGCCTGGTCGAGCGGGGCGTCCTCGAAGACGATGTTGGCGCCCTTGCCGCCCAGCTCCAGGGTGAGCTTCTTGCGGGTGCCCGCGACCGTACGGGCGATCTCCTTGCCGACCTCCGTGGAGCCGGTGAACGCCACCTTGTCCACGCCCTCGTGGGCGACCAGCTCGGCGCCCGTACGGCCGTCCCCGGTGACGATGTTGACCACGCCGCGGGGCAGCCCGGCCTGCCGGCAGATGTCGGCGAAGAACAGCGCGGAGAGCGGGGTGGTCTCGGCCGGCTTGAGCACCACCGTGTTGCCGGTGGCCAGCGCCGGGGCGATCTTCCAGGCCAGCATGAGCAGCGGGAAGTTCCACGGGATGACCTGCCCGGCCACGCCCAGCGGCTTCGGGTCGGGGCCGTATCCGGCGTGCGCCAGCTTGTCCGCCCAGCCGGCGTGGTAGAAGAAGTGCGCCGCCACCTGCGGCAGGTCGGCGTCCCGGGTCTCCCGGATCGGCTTGCCGTTGTCCAGCGTCTCCAGCACCGCCAGCTCGCGGGAGCGCTCCTGGATCAGCCGGGCGATCCGGAACAGGTACTTCGCCCGCTCGGCGCCGGGCAGCGCGGACCAGCCGGAGAACGCCTTGCGGGCCGCGCGGACGGCCGCGTCCACGTCCTCGGCGCTCGCCTGCGCGACCTCCGAGAGCACCTCCTCGGTGGCGGGCGCGACCGTCTTGAAGACCTTGCCGCCGGCCGCCTCGCGGAACTCGCCGTCGACGAAGAGGCCGTAGCCCGGTGCGATGTCGACGACCGAGCGGGACTGGGGAGCGGGTGCGTAGTCGAATGCCGCCATCGGTATCAGTCCACCGTCACGTAGTCGGGACCGGAGTAGCTCCCGGTCCGCAGCTTCTGGCGCTGCATCAGCAGGTCGTTGAGGAGGCTGGAGGCGCCGAAGCGGAACCACTCCGGGGTGAGCCAGTCCTCGCCCGCCGTCTCGTTCACCACCACCAGGTACTTGAGCGCGTCCTTGGTGGTGCGGATGCCGCCGGCCGGCTTCACCCCGACCTGCCGGCCGGTCGCCGCGCGGAAGTCGCGCACCGCCTCCAGCATCAGCAGGGTGTTCGGCAGGGTGGCGTTGACCGCGACCTTCCCGGTCGACGTCTTGATGAAGTGGGCGCCCGCCAGCATGGCCAGCCAGGAGGCCCGCCGGATGTTGTCGTACGTCGCCAGCTCGCCGTTCTCGAAGATCACCTTGAGGTGGGCGGCGGAGCCGTCCGGGCGAGCGCACGCCTCGCGCACGGCGCGGATCTCCTCGTACACCTGGAGATACCGGCCGGCGAGGAAGGCGCCGCGGTCGATCACCATGTCGATCTCGTCGGCCCCGGCGGCCACCGCCTCCCGGGTGTCGGCGAGCTTCACCTCCAGGCCGGCGCGCCCGGCGGGGAAGGCCGTCGCCACGGACGCCACCGCGATCCCCGTCCCGGCGAGCGCCTCCCGCGCCACCGGCACCATGTCCGGGTAGACGCAGATCGCCGCGACCCGGGGCGTCGTACGGTCCGTCGGGTCCGGGTTGGCGCCCTTGGCGCAGAGGGACCGGACCTTGCCCGGGGTGTCGGCACCCTCCAGGGTCGTCAGGTCGATCATGGAGATCGCCAGGTCGAGGGCGTACGCCTTGGCGGAGGTCTTGATCGAACGGGTGCCGAGCGTCGCCGCGCGGGCCTCCAGGCCCACGGCGTCCACGCCCGGCAGGCCGTGGAGGTAGCGGCGCAGCGCGGCGTCGGACCCGGTCACATCGGGGCTCGCGTCCGGGGGCACGGCCCCGGCGGCGGGAGCGGTCAGCGCAGTAGGCATGGTCACCAGAGCACCATATCTACACGCGTAGTTTCCTCTGAAGAGGCCCGCCGCAGATCGATGCCGGACCGCAATGTCCGGCATCCGGACGGTCCGGCACAATCTCCCTCATGACGCGCCAGCCCCGCGGCTCCGACGCCGCCCCCGATCCCGCCGGCTCCGGCTCCGGAGCCGGGACCGGCTCCCAGGACCCCGCGGCCGCGGGATACGCCGATCGCTGCTACCGGTCGCCCTCCGCGATGACCGGCGGGGTGCTGCTGCTCGCCCTCGCGCTCTGGCTGGTCTCCGACGCGGTGCTGAACGGCACCGGGCGCACCCCCTGGGCCGCCCTCTCCGGGCTGCTGCTCTTCACGCCGCTCGTCGTGGCGTACACGCTGCGCCCGGCCGTCTTCGCCTCCCGCCGGCGCATCCGGGTGCGGAACCCGCTGCGCACCATCACCGTGCCGTGGCCCGCCGTGGAGTCGGTGCAGGCCGGCTACAGCAGCGAGCTGATCGCCGAGGGCCGCAAGTTCCAGCTCTGGGCCATCCCCGTCTCCCTGCGGCAACGTAAGTCCGTGCAGCGGCACAACGCCCGGGTGCGCGCCGGGCACGCGCCCTCCAGCAGCGGCTTCCTCGGCTTCGGGAAGACCCTGCCCTCCGACGCCGACCGCAAGGAGAAGCGGGCCCCGTCCGACCAGGCCATCGACGAACTGCGGGGGCTCGCCCTCGCCCACGGCGAGGACGGCGAGTCCCCGGCCGAGCCCGGCCCGGTCGAGGTGCGCTGGGCGTACGAGATCCTCGTGCCGGCCCTGGCGGGCGCCGCCGCGGTGACCTTCTTCCTGACCACGGGGTGAGCTGAGGGGGGCCCGGACGCGGCACGGCGACCGCGGGGTCGCGGCCGGCTTCGCGGCCGGGGTGGCGGGGCATGCGTGCCCGGCACGCATGCCCAGCCACCCCGGCCGCGAAGCCACACCCCCGTGCAGGGCCCCGACCCCGCATCGCACCGCGA